>CAMTZM010000003.1 GCA_947086655.1 uncultured Eubacteriaceae bacterium | reverse complement strand
AATAAACCGACCTCCCAATCGTTAGATTTTGGTCTAACTTTTGGGGGTCGGTTCAAAATTGATAGATGCTTTTAATTTATTTATTTTACAACAAATTTTTCAAACTTGCTAATTACTTCATCAGGATTTTCAACATTAGCATGTATGTCAAGACGTATAGGCTTGCTCAAGTCAAGACTGAAAATACCCATAATTGATTTTGCGTCAATTACATATCTGTCAGAAACCAAATCGAAATCACCGTCAAATGTGCCAATTAAATTAACAAACTCCTTAACCTTTTCGATTGATTCCAAAGATAAATTGATGGACTTCATAAAATTTCCCTCCTTAAATTTTAAAATTTATACCTTCTTTATGACTGCCGCATATTATTAAAACAAACGGCAAAGATACTTACATATTAATATTAAACCGTAAAGCCGTTATTGTCAAACCTTTATTTGTAAAAATAAAGTAAAAGATATAAGTAAATAAAACAGACTTTTAAAAATTACCTTGTAACAATGAACTAACAAGTTTTTAAAAACAAAGTATTCAAATACTATAACATTTATTGACGAAAGAATTTGGTATATGATAAAATAAATTTAATTTGTTTTTATTTTTTATAACTTTTTAATATATTTTCGTTTTATAAAGATAATTAAAATTTGCACAAGTCAAAGACTATTTGTATTTTTATTTTGTAAAAATACTCATAACCGTCGGTTAAAATAATAATATATAGTTTTCAGATATGTTACAGGAGGATTATAATGAGTAAAAAAATAAAAGATGAAATTAATATAAATGATATTGAATTTCCCAGTAATGGAATAGGCTTATATAATGGAAATACCGTATTGGTAAACAATACTGTTCCCGGACAAAAAGCTCTTGTTCTTATGAAAAAAAAACATGGAAAATTTGAGGGAAATTTAATTAAAGTAACAAAAAAAGCTGAATATGAAATTAATTCTGATTGTGAACAATTCGGTATTTGCGGCGGCTGTACATTCAGAAATATACCATATGATAAAGAACTTGACATAAAGAAAAATAACGTATTAAAATTACTTGATAAAAATGGAATTGATAACTTCGAGTTTCTTGGAATAGATGCTGCACCTAATACAGACTGTTATAGAAATAAAATGGAATTTTCTTTCGGCGATACTTCTAAAGACGGAGATTTGTCCCTTGGTATGAGAAAAAGACAAAGCTACTATGAAGTTGCATACGCCGGAAAATGCAAAATTATTCATAATGATATAAGAAAAATACTTGACTATACTCTTGAGTATTTTAAAAATACTAATGAAACATTTTATCATAAAACAAAGAAAACCGGTTCATTAAGGCATCTTCTTGTAAGAAAATCTTTCTATACAGGTCAAATTCTTATAAATCTTGTTACAACAAGCAGCTTTAACATATCTTTGGATAAATATACAAAAAATTTAACAAAATTAAATTTAGAAGGCAATATAAATGGAATTGTTCATACTGTTAACGATTCTGTTGCTGATATTATACATGTGGATAAAATGAATATTTTATATGGAAAAGACTTTTTTACAGAAAAATTGTTAGGATTAAATTTTAAAATTTCTATGTTTTCATTTTTTCAAACAAATTCTCAAGGAGCTGAAATTCTTTATTCAGCAGTTAAAGACTTTGCCGGAAATATAAAAGATAAAGTTGTATTTGATTTATATTGCGGTACAGGTACCATAGCACAAATTTTTTCCCAACACGCTAAAAATGTTATAGGTATTGAAATTGTTGAAAGCGCTGTTAAATCTGCTATTGAAAACGCATCACTTAATAATATTAATAATTGTAAATTCATTTGTGCTGATGTACTTGACGAAGTTGACAAATTGTCAGAAACTCCTGATATAATTGTACTTGACCCTCCAAGAGCTGGCATACACCCTAAAGCAATTGGTAAAATTGCATCTTTTAACGCACCTAAAATTATTTATATATCATGCAAGGCGTCTTCTTTGTCTAAAGACTTAATTTCTTTTATAAATTATGGTTATAAAATTGAAAAAATTAAATGTGTTGATATGTTTCCAAGGACTTATCATGTTGAGACGGTTGTATTATTATCAAAACTATCAAACAAGCATATTGATGTGGATATTAATATGGACAAACTTAATTTGACTAATTAAGAGAAAAAGATGACATACGATGAAATTAAGTAATATATGCCTAAAAAGCATGAATTTGATTTAAACAAAGTGTTCCATTATTTTTCCGTATAAAAAGCTTGAAAAAAATAATTAAACTGTCATAAAATATATTTTTTGGCGTAGATAGTTTTGTTGTTTCATTTTTATCAATCATCTCAATGTTTTTTGGCGATTTTAAGCAAAATAAAAAACACCGCATATACAAAGAAAGATAGATTTATTACTATCATTTTAATATACACAGCGTATGCGGTTTCTATAAATTTCAGATTATATCATATTGTATATTAATAAATTACATTAAAGATGTTTAAAGGCAGGTAACCTTTGAATATCTTTTTTATTTGTATTAGAAAATTTATGTTATTTCAAAATTTTGGAAATATTATTATCAAATTATATAGAAAAATAGCAAATTTTAAATTTTTATATATTAAAATATTGAAATATCAAAACAATATGATATAATTGAATATAATTTAAAATCATAATATGTAAATTTAAGTTTTTAAAATTCAAATTGTATTTATATTTTATAACATTTATTGAATTTAATTGCTTATAAAAAATATAGTATAAAATTCATTTTTTAATGGAGTTGATTATATGTTATTAATTGCAAAATCTTTAGTTGCAATATCAGTTGTTCTTTTTGTATTTTGGTTTTTTGCCAATGATAAACAATCAAAAAAAATATCGGGAATATGTGCGGTCGTTTCTCTTTTAATAGCAGCGTTATCCTTTTTTTATGATGTTGATAAAGACTTTGACAAACAAAATGAAACCGTTCAGAAAAATGAAACTGAATCCACTCTAAAAAATAAACAAGTTACAAAAATAATAAATTCTAAAAATGTTCAAAAAAATGATATAAACTATTTATATAAAATGGAATATTATCAATCGTCAAAAGAAAATAATGGCGCATTTAAAATATATGACAGTGTTAAAGATAATACTCAAAATATTTACAGTAATGCTATCGGCGGAATTGACGGCTATGGAGAAAACTGGCAAGAATATAAAATTAATAAGGAATATAAACTATTTAAAGGAAAAATTATTTTAGATTATAATTCACGTTCACAAAATTATAATAACTCATATGTAAAAATATACGGAGACGATATTTCCCTTTGGGTTTCACCATTAATAAGTGCAGGACAAATGCCTGTTGAATTTAATATAGACATAAGCAAGATTGATAATTTAAAAATTGTAATTTTCGGAAGTAAAGCTATACGTATAGTTGATTGTGGGCTTTATAAATCATTTGATAATATTAATGAAAAAGAACCAACCTCAGATATACAATGGAAAAATAAAGTAAACTTATATGAATTGGATTATTTTAATTCATCAAATACAAGCGGTAACGGATTTGATTATAAAGATTACGCAAAAGATAATCTTGGTATAGAATATACAAATTGTATGATAGGAAAAAACAGTTATTCTGAAAACTGGCAAGATTATTACATTGACTCTCATTATAGCGAATTGCAAGGACGTATTATTTTAAATTACGACAGTCGTTCTGCAAACTACAAAGATTCTTATGTTAAAATATATGGTGATAATTCTATTATATATACATCACCACCTATTATATCGGGAATTGAGCCAATAGATATATCGCTAAATATATCCGGAATTAAAGTTATTAGAGTATCTGTTACAGGCAGAAACAACATAGGTCTTGTAGATTGGATTTTATATGAAGATTCCAATAATCCAGTTTTTTCATCAGCAATAAAAACAAATAAGGAAAAAAATCAAATTGCATTAGCATCAATGGAATATTTTGACGCCTCCGGAAGAAATGGAGGATTTAAAATACACTCTGTTGTCAATGATAATCTTGGCAATGTATATGCTGACGGAATCGGAGGTATAAACTACGATGAAAATTGGGAAGTATATAAATTGAACGGTCAATACAAACAATTAAAAGGTGTAATAGTATTGGATTTTAACGCTCGTTCTGCCAAACATGATGATACATATGTTAAAATATATGGCGATGATAACTTGTTATATACATCTGGCTTAATTACGGCTGGAAAAGAACCGGAACCATTTTTTATAAATATAGAAAATATTGATAAATTAAAAATTAGCTTTAAAAGATATGAT
The DNA here is from genome assembly GCA_947086655.1 of uncultured Eubacteriaceae bacterium. GTDB lineage: Bacteria > Bacillota > Clostridia > Lachnospirales > CAG-274 > CAMTZM01. The sequence goes on along the minus strand of CAMTZM010000003.1, from coordinate 178,698 downwards.
ACAATAAGATTAGTAAATACATATCTATATAAATAACATTTTACAATTTTGTAAATATTAAAAACTTATTTTGATATAATATAAAAAACATATTAAATATAACATTACCCTCATAAAAAACGCAAGTAAAATCAAGCGTCAATCATTCCATTATTTTATAATAAATAAAGAACGGTTGAAACGAGGTATATAAATGTACGAATGGCATAAAAAAATCAAAATAATAATTAATGAAATTGATAAATATATAAAAAACTATAACGATGAAATATTAACATTACGCTTTATTTCTGAAAAATTAGGTTATTCTGAATTTTATACAACAAGAAAATTTAAAGAAATAACAGGTATGAAATTTAAAGATTATTTAAGAAAAAGGAAGTTAGCCTTTGCATTAAAAGAAGTTAGAGACAGTAATAAGAGTCTTTTGAATATTGCTCTTGATTACGGTTTTTCATCACATGAGGTCTTTACAAGATCTTTTAAAAAAACATACGGTTTAACACCTACTGAATACCGAAAAAATCCTAAACCAGTTGTTCTTCGCACAAAAATAAACCCTTTTGACCGTTACTTTTTAGGATTAGGAGAAATTGGCATGATTAAATCCACAGATGATATTAAAATTTATTTTATAACCATACCAAAACATAAGTTTTTGCATATCAAAAATTATGAGAGTAACGGGTATTGGGATTTTTGGCAAAAACAAAATCTTATTTTGGGACAGGATTATGAAACAATATGCGGTTTACTTGATAGTATAAAGGGTAAATTAGATGATAATAACGGAAACGAAGCTAACTGCGGAAGCGGTCAAATTATGGCATATATAAATGACCCAGCCGGCAGAGTTTGTGACTGGGGCATTCCACGTATAGAATGTTTTGGTGTAAGACTTCCTTTCGATTACAAAGGGGAAATTCCATCACAAATGTTTATGATTGATATTCCATGCGCAGAATACATCGTATTTGAACATAGCGCTTTTGACTATGAACAGGAAAATTACAGTGTTGAGGAAAAAATTGAAAAAGCTATGGCAAATTTTGATTATAATAATTCCGGTTATTGTATTGATACTTCTAAAGGCAGAATAATGTACTTTTATTATAATCCTGAACAATATTTTAAATACATTAGACCAGTAAGGAAAATAAATAAACAAAACTGACAATTTACCTAAAACACAATATAAAAATTTAAAGACGGTTTAAAATAATTTTAAACCGTCTTTAAACCTAAGTCAAAAACTATTCGCATTTTTGCTTTGCAAAAATACTCATAATGAGCGGTTAAATAACTTATAACTCTAATTCCATAACCACATGAATTATTCCTTCTTCCAAAAAATCATCAGATACAACTTTAAACCCAAATTTTTCATAAAAACCTACTACTTGCTTTTGAGCATTCATACTTATCTTTTTACATTTCATTTTTTCTTTTATTGCCTTTAAACTTTTCTCTATCAACTCTCTGCCAATACCATTTCCATGTTTAAGAGTTAAAACTCTCCCAATTCTAACAATATCTTTGTTATCATATTGATAAAAAGCCCGTAAATAAGCAATAACTTTGTCATTTCTCATAAAAAAACAATGCAAACTATTATAATCAACATTATCCATATCTTGATAATGAATATTTTGTTCCATAATAAATATTTCTGCTCTTGCTTTTAATATTTCATATAATTCTTTCGTATTTAGTTCACTAAATTTTTTTGATATTATATTCATATATTATATCCTTTGCAAATTTCAAATTTTTAAGAACTCTAAGTTAATAACATTTTCTATTAATTTAATTCTTATAGTCAAATCACTTAAAAAGGAGCAAAAGGATTTTTAGCCGCCGAACTTGTTCGGGTTTTCAAGTGATTTGACTATAATATTAAACAATATAAATAATTCCTATAAACGTCATTTTTAGCATACAAAAGTATATTACATATCTGTAATACACTTTTTCTCTCAAATTACTCGAATAGTTATCATATCATCTAACCCAATTTCCCCAATATCGCATTTTTCATTTCCGCAAAGATATATCTGCATATGATAAAACATCATACATTCACGAAAGTATTTTAAAAATTCCTGAGTTCTTCGTTTATATCCATATGTTTTAAGCAATGTTCGTAACTTCATTCTTACATAATCCTGTTTGTTAAGATAGATAATTTGTAATCGTTTCATCTTGAAAAATAAATCAACATCAAAATAATCTGTTATAAATGCCCTTTCATTAACTTCCTTTCCAAAAGACATAAAATCTTTCTGAATGGATGGAAATTCTTTATCTATAACTGGTTTGTCACATAAATAATCCAGCCAATAATGAACATCTAAATATAAATCACGCAAATTTGTGCGATAATATGGATTCAAATAAAGATTGTCTTGTTTCCACACCTTTTCTAACATAATACTTGCTGTTCTAATTCCAATATCCTGACTATGGATAATACAAGCAAAGTCAAAAGAATCATAATATAATTCATCCAATTTTATCACCCTTTGTCCCATTACATTGTCTGCAAAGTATCTGTAAATTATCTTGTACAGTTTTGCCGCCTTTATTTATTGGTTTAATATGGTCTACTTGAAAGAAAATACGGTTTGATTCGCTTTTGCCACAATAAGCACAAGTATATTTTCCATTTGCATCTTTTGATTTTTCAAATGCTGCATTTCTAAGTTTTTTTTCTAATTCGGGATTTATTTTACCTATTTCAAACAATGATAAATCCTCAATTTTTCTTGTTCCATATTGTACATTTTCTTCATCATCATAAATATGCGAATTTGATAGTTTGATTAATTCAATGTCAAGCTGTCTCCAAAAATACAATTTTCTTCCGAAAAATAATTTTAATAGGTTATCATCGTTGTTTTCCCACAAAGAGTTTACATATTCTGTCTTTTGCCTTTGTCCCATATCCTCATCCCAAATATGTTTTGCAATCAAAGAAACATCCAGTTTACTTCTGTCTATGTCTTCAAAAGAATAAAACTGCGGCTGTGTTTCGTATTGAGCATAGTATTTCAAAATCCGTATAATATCTTTTTTTTCATATGGCGGAAACATTTCTCCTAAAAAAAAAGTATTTCTGCATTGTACAGCCATACAATCCAGCAATTCATCTGTTGGATATTCATCTGCACAGCTAAAACTTTCAAACAAACTTGGTAATACAGACATCATATCCTCATATGCACTTTTAGTACTATCATATACCATAACTTGATAAGAACAATCTACACCATTTTCTTCAAGATAAGTAAACGCATACATTCCTATTGGAATTCTTTGTACAAACGGCACTTTTTCCAATGCAGCAGTATCAACAGAATCATCAAGTATAGATGCAAACTCCTCTATTTTTGAAATTGCAATCATGCGTAATTCATGTTTTACATGCTCTATATTATTATCTGCAAATTCATTATTACCATTAAACAAACTATCTGGATTTACCCATGCAATATGTTCATTCCAATTATCTACAAATGAAACAATATAAGCATACGCCGTTCCGCCTGCTGCTTCCCCTCGAAGTGCACGCCCTATCATTTGAGTCATAAGTATAGTAGAAACTGTCGGTCTTGCTAAAAATACAGTTTTTGTCTGCGGTAAATCTATACCTTCTGTCAATATATTCACATTTACAAGTATCTGTATATTTCCTAATCTATATTCTTCTAATTTTCTTTTATTGTCTTCACTGCTAATTCTTACTCCTGTAACAGAATCTCTTACATCTGATACAATAAATTCAGACTTAATGCCCGCTTTGTTAAACAATACACTTAAATGAATTGCATGTACTACATTGATTGCAAATATAATTGTCTGCCCATATTCTTTTTGCTTTGATTTGTATGTATTTACAATTAATTTATTTCTTGCCGCACTGTCTGCCATCTGTATAGCCACATCTTCAGGCAGCACATCTAAACGCTGAATACTTTCCCAGCCATTTAAGCCCAAAGTATCTCCATAAATTTCATCTGTATAGTAACTTTCAAAAATTGGTTTTGACAAAATACGATGGTTAATTAACTCTTTTAGTCCAATTTGATATGTAATTCCAATATCTCCATGAACCATTTTCCCGCTTTTTAAGCCATCCTCATAAATTTTTGCAAGAAGTCCCTGTTCATCATTAGAAGTACGAAAAGGAGTAGCTGTTAATCCAATTAGTTTTACATTTGAAACTCTTTTCTTAACATATTCAATCACTTTTCTATATGTCTTGGCAGTTGAATGATGTGCTTCATCTATAATCAGAAAAATTTCCTTTTCCCCATTAAGCCATGAGTCAATACAATTTATATTTCTTCCTATACTGTCTTTGCTTATAATCAACAAATCATCAGTATCTTTAATATCTATTGTTCTATCATGGCAAGATGAACCAGATACAATCCTATATTGAAAAAAAGAAATATGCGGTATTGCTTCTGAATATGCAAATTTCTGAAAAGATTCCGCTGCCTGTTCAAGAAGCATTTTGCGATGTGCAATCCATAGAATTTTTTTCTTATAATTAAGAGCATTTCTTAAAAGCCACATAGAAATAGTATAAGTCTTGCCTCCGCCAGTTGGCAAGACTATCATAGTACTATACTGATTACATTCATTTATAATATCAAGACTTTCCATCGCATCTCTTTGGTGTTTATATGGTATTCTATCATTTGCTCCCTTTTTGGGAAATACTTTTCCAAATGACTTCACTTCTATATAATCCTTTGCCATATTCTATTACCCCTAATCTTTGTCAAAACTGCCTTCACATATTGACTTGCGTATTTGTTATTTTTATTCTTTTTGTAAGTATAAGTATAGTTTATAAATCTATTTCAATATCTGTCATATTTACTATCTTTAATAATTTCATTATAATTCTATGCAAAATCCCTTATCTTATATTGGGCATTCATATCAAATTCAAAATCTTCTCCTTTTTGTTCCATACTCATTACAAATTTTATATCATATCCTAATATGTTATTGTCAGAATCAATATGGTATACAACTGAAATATCTCCCATATTAAAATTAATACTATCGCTATAATCACCTAAATAATTAATTGACGATAATAATTCCATGCTTTCTTTTGTATTAATTACAGTATATATATCTTTTGCTCCATCTGATAATGTCTTTACATATCCCGTAATTAATGAATTATATGAAGAAATATCATTAACATTATCAACAAATCCAAAATTAGAAGAAAAAGAATTAAAATCAATCTCTTGTTTTAAATCCATATCATCTGATGAAATATAACACTTTCCATCAGAATAATAAACTTTTAAATTTACTGTTTCATCTCCAATATTAGTTGAAACAGTCATATCTCCCGACATATCAACATCAAGTTTTGATATATCATTTATAACTTCTTTAAAAGTTCCTTCAGTAGTTACTTTTACATCATTAATAGGCATACTTGAAATGCTCATATTAGTTACTGATTTAAAATCAATTGTAAAATATGATAAACTATTAAACTTTTTATTTACAGACTCCAATAATTTAATTGTATTATCATTATTTTCTTTTATTTTGCTGATAATTACTGAAAGTTCGGCATTTGTTACTTCTTTATCAGGTTTAAATGTTTTGTCTGAATATCCTTTAAATATTCCGGCAAAAAAACATTTTTCAATAGCAGATTTAAAGCTATTTGTTGATATGTCCGTAAATAAAGGTTCATCATAAACAATATTTCCCGTATATATAAACTTTGAAATAGCGTTAGCTAATTCACCTCTTTTTAAACTTCCATCTTCACTTCCAAATAAATCAAGAGCAGAAAAATTTTTGTTAAATACATTTGATATAGCCGAAGCAGCAGTTGTCTTTAAAGCTGTTTCATTTACAGAAATATCTTTTGTGAGCCAGCCGTCCTCATACGCTGAAATCACTTCTTTATATGCCCAAAAATCAGAATCTATACCTTTATTTTTGTCGCTTGCAAAAACAGTATTTGACGAAAAAAGCATTAATGCAGAAATTAACACGATTGTAAATTTTTTCATGAAATTACCCCCTAATATAATAATTTTATTTTATAAAAATACATAATTACCTTACTATCTAACTTTTTTAATTATAACACAACCTATATTTATAGTCTATATTTTGCTGTTAATTTATTTTTTGTGTATTGCATTAACTATTTTATGAAACAACAATCTTAATTTTATAAATTCTTTTAAGTTGACTATAAAATAAAAATCAATTGAAATTATCACTTAAATATGTTATAATTTCATTTATTTAACAAGAGCTGAGTCTTAAAATCAAATTTTATTAAACTTCGTTTAAAATCCAACTATAAAAAGCCGTTTCTCATTTTATCCACAGTAAACGATATTTAATATATTTATTTAAAAAAACACAATATTTTAACATATTCTTTAAATAATTTAACTTCTGTTTTTTTACTTTAAAGACTCTCTCAAATACATATTAAAATATATAAAGGAGTGATAAAATGGGTAAATTTAAAAAATTTATAGCTTTAGCAGTTTCTGTTTTTATGACAGTTTCATTCTTTCCTGTCGGCATTTTATCAAATGATAATGTTTCTGAAAATATTCTTGCATTTCCAAATGCCTGCGGCGGCGGAAAATACTCAAAAGGAGCAAGAGGAAGTCAAGACATTGAAGTATATCATGTAACTAATTTAAAAGATGACAACAGCGAAGGCTCATTAAGAAACGCCCTTTCAAAAGAAGGAAGAATTATAGTATTTGATTTAGATGGAGTAATAAAATTAAACAGCACCCTTCGTGTACCGAGCAATACAACAATTTTAGCTCAAACTGCCCCCGGAGAAGGTATTACAATTACAAATTACGATGTGCAGCTTCAAGGCGGAGCAAAAGATGTAATAATTCGATATTTGAAAGTGCGTCCGACAGATAAAAGCGGAGATGAACCTGATGGTCTTGGTGGTCAATTTGCTACAAGAATAATTTTCGACCATTGCAGCGTTTCATGGGGTGTAGACGAACTTCTTACATTATATGCCGGTTCTTATGAGTCTGTAAAAGAATCTGAGGGCAAACCTCATGGCTCATACTATACTGTTTCAAACTGTATATCAAGTGAAAGTTTAAGAATGAGCAGTCATTTTAAAGGTGCTCATGGTTACGGCGCTATTTTTGGAGCTGATGTGGCAAGTTATCATCATAATCTTCTTGCACATAATGACAGCAGAAGCCCTCGTCTTGACAGAGAAATGAATGGTACTGAAGTTGTAAATAATATTATTTATAACTGGGGACAGACTAATTCAGCTTACGGCGGCGAACCTTACTCAATGCATAATAAAAGTCAAAACCCAACAAATGTAAACTATATAAACAATTATTATAATTATGGCGCTTCAACAAAAGCTTCTATTAGAAGCCGTATTTTCCAATTTGATAATAAATACCCCGATTTATGTAAAGGTAATTATTATATTAACGGAAATTATGTGTATGGAAACCCTAATGTTACAAATAACAATTTAACTTCTGAAGAAACTTCTTTTTCTGATAAAACAAAAGGCGGTTTGAAAAATAAAGATTTAGCTAATTTGCTCTCAGAACCAATTAATCTTGGAGAATATCAAATAACACCTGATACAGCTAATGAAGCCTATGATAAAGTTCTTAAAAACGTCGGCGCTACACTTCCAAAAAGAGACGCCATTGACGCAAGAATTGTAAATGATGTTAAAAACCTTACCGGTCGTGTTATAAACAACACAACCGAAGTTGGCGGTGAAATTGATTTAAACATGGAAACAACCGAAACAAGGGTATTTTCTATTCCTAATGATTGGATAACTCAAAAAAATCTCAGCTCGTATAATGAAAACGATATTATTTCAGAGGGAGAATATAAAGGATATACTTTAATTGAAGCTTATGTAAACGAATGGACAGACATGCAGGACTCTCCAACAAACGCTGATATTACAGTTATTTCTCCGGCTACTGCTGGACTTAATAATACAATAAACGGACACAAAGTAGATAACGGAGAATGGGCAGTTATTTCTGAAAGTGAAACAATAAATTACCATGCAATTGCTGCACCTGTTTTGGGAACAACTATTGAAAAATTTGAACTTTATGACGGAAATGAACTTATTAAAAATTATGGCAATGTTACAGAAATTAACGATAACATATCACTTCCGGTCGGAACTCACTATCTGTCAAGCCGTGTTAAAAATTCAAAAGGTGAAAATACTCAAAGCACAACAGCAATTGTATATGTTAAAAAAACAGGCGGAGATTTAGGCGAATTCAAATTTGAAGAAATAGGAACTCCCAAAAGATTTTCCGGAAAAGGCGGCGCTTATAAAGACGAAAATGGAAAATATACAATTTATGGTTCCGGAGCAACAGGAGCTATGAGTACATCCGCCGATAAAGGCACTGAATCAGACCCTAAATATACTGCTTCAAATTCAGCGGACTCTTTTTCTTACCTTTACAAAGAGGTTAAAGGAAATTTTGATATAAGAGTCAAAGTTGATTCAATACCAAAATTTGAAAACCAACAAATAAACGGTCTTATGTTCCGTGAGAGTCTTGACCCAAAAGCAAGAATGGCTATGATAACAGATAGCTGGCTTAAATTAGGTGAAAACGAACGTATTATAATAAGAGATACAGCTAATGAAAAGTCATATGCAAAATATTTTAAAGATAAAAATGGTATGGTTCTTGAAAATAATGAAAGTAAAGGTTTATATTATAAAAATGATGCAAGCCCTTATATGAGAATTGTACGATATGATAATAAAATTTATTTATACGTATCAAAAGACGGAGAAGACTGGATAAACGGCACAAGACGCCCTTATACTTTAACATTTGATAATTTGCCTGAAACAGTATATATAGGATATGCCACCGATTCCGCTGATACTATTTCTACTATTGCGTATTTCGCATCTTCAGAATTCAGCGAACTTACTATAATAGAGGGAAACGAAGTTAAAGACCCATCAAATGACGAACCTAAGGAACCTGAGCCATATGTTCCTGAAAAAAATGTTGATTCATCAACAGCAAACGGTTTTCGTTATGAAAAATCTTTCCTTATGGCAGACGAAGAAAGCGGAGGCAAATGGATAATTTCTTCTGATGGAAATAAAACACTTTGTTATGAGGATATTGAAGATAAAGAAGGAAATGATACGCAAAAAATTGTATTAAAAGATAAAGCCGTACAAATTGAAATTCCAGAAGAATATCAAACAGGAAGATATAAAATTGATTTTGACTTTTTAACCGATAATACAGACGCAGCCGGACGCTCTTTCAGAATTTATATGGATAATGAAATTCACCCTTACGACATTAAGACAGGACAGGCTGTGGAAATGGGAAGCAATAATGCTTTTGTCCATATTATGGATTTAAAAAATGTAGTTTATAATACAATAGATGTTTCCGATATTGAGGCAAAAACAAAAACTGATTCTATGAAGGAATTATTTACTCTTACAGCTAATAACTGGTATCATTATACAATTACAGGAACAAACGGAAAAGACGATTTAACCCTTACTGTTTATAAACATGGAACAGACGGAAAATATTCGCCTGATAACCTTTCAGAACCTGTATATAACGGAAAATTAAGCTGTACCGCAGAGAGAAACAGTGTACTTAAACAACTTAAATTTATGCACACTGCCAAAGGTACTCTTTATTTTGATAATATAACATTTGCAAATTTAGATTCTACACCATCAAGTAAATACGAACTCGGTGATGTTGACAGAGATAATGAAATTACAGCAAAAGATGCAGCATCTGTTCTTCAATATGCACTTAAAAGTCTTTCTGTTACAAACAAAACAGAATATGAATTTCTTGCTGATGTTGACAAAGATAATAAAATTACATTTAATGATGCAGCTCAAATATTAGAAAAAGTTCTTAATTTTTCTCATGTTTATACAAATAATGAGTAAAATATAATTAAATATTTTTAAAAAAATAAAGACTATGGAAATTAAATTCCATAGTCTTTATTTTCTTTAAACACAATTATCGTCTTCTTCTAATATTTGAATTATATATAAATTCCGTAGTTTCTTCTGTTGTTTCTTCTTCCTTAACAATGCCGTAAAAAAACTCATCTGACAACTCTCGTGTAAGCGCCTTATCATAAACATAAAATGAAAGACCGTCAATGGAAGTTGCCTCTCCCGGCAATAAATCCGTTTTCATATTATCAGCGTTAATTTTATCAATAAGAGGAAGATACTTAGGAAGTTCAAGAACACTAAAATCAGTCTCAACATATTTAATAAAATCAATAGCGATAGATTTCATATTTTTCTTTAAAGTCTCTTTATTAAGCACTTGTCTGGCAAATTCCTTCAAAAACTCCTGCTGAACTTCAGCACGCTTTAAATCCTGTGTCGCATAACCCTTTCTAAATCTAACAAGCCCTTCGGCATCTTTTCCATTAAGAAGCTGTCTTCCTTCTTTAAGATTAATATAAAGATTCTGCGTAGGGTCTGAATAACGCAGTCCTCCGTCAGGTACAGTAAATTCAATGCCTCCTACCGAATCCACAATACTTCTAAATGCTTCAAGATTAACTTTAACATAATAATTTATTTTAATATTGAGTATTTCCTCTAATTGTTCCTCAAGATTTCTCATTCCTTTTTCACCGCCGCCGCTGTAACTGTTTACTGAATTTATTTTTATGCCGCTTCCTCTAAAACGTACATACGTGTCTCTTGGAACAGATACAAGGTTTATATTTCCATCTGTTTTATCTATACTTGCTACAATTATTGTATCCGTTAAACTTTCTTCATTGTCAACTCCTACAATCATAACATTTGTTCTAATAGGTACATTAAAAAATGAACTATCGTTATCTAAATCATTTTTTTCTTCTTCATTTTCACTTGTAGGCTCATTTAAGTCCTCCATAAGACTTAAATCTCTTATTTGTTTATCCGGGTCATAATCAGACGCACATGTAAAACCACCCAAAAAGAATATACTAAGTCCGGCGGTAATAAGAAAAATTCCAACAAAGCTGCATGTAATAACAATAAATTTTTTTAACAGCGGTCTTTTAATTTTCATAAGCAAAACCATCCTTTGTAAAAGAAAAATCTTTAAAAAGTATACCAGACCGCAGCAAAATTTACAATAAGAATTTTGATAAAAAAACAGTTTTATGTAGAAATTTACAACCCAAGACTTGTAATAAGTGCCTTATTAACCCTTAACATAAGTTCACGGTCTAAATGCCCGATTTTTTCTCTCAGCCTTTTTTTGTCAATTGTTCTTATTTGTTCAAGAAGTACAACAGAATCTTTAACAAGAGAATATCTTCCACAGCCAATCTCAATATGTGTAGGAAGTTTGGCTTTATTTATCTGAGAAGTAATTGCGGCACAAATAACCGTAGGAGAATATCTGTTTCCAACATCATTCTGCACAATAAGCACCGGTCTTATTCCTCCTTGTTCTGAACCAACAACGGGGCTTAAATCCGCATAAAAAACATCACCCCTTTTAACAATCATCCGCCTCACGCTCCATAATAATATAAATTTATAAAAATATTATCATCAGTTTTGAGGCAATTTATACATAAACTATATAAGCTTTACCACTTTTTTTACAATACCGTTTTCAATATATATACGAGGAATCCTTCTTCCTACATTACACACAATTTCATAATTAATTGTATTTATAAGCCCCGCAAGCTCGTCAACAGTAATTGCAAGCCCATTTTGTTCGCCAAAAAGCACAACCTCGTCCTCTGCCTTTACATCAGCCGCATTTGATGCGTCAACCATAAATTGGTCCATACATATATTACCTATTACTGGAAGATACTTGCCATTTATTAAAACCCTTGATTTATTGCTTAAAAGTCTAAAATATCCATCTGCATATCCTATCGGAATTGTTGCTACAACAGTATCTTTATTTGTATAAAATGTACGGCCATAACCAATGCTTGTTCCCTTTTTCACCTTTTTTACAAAACTTACATAAGTTTTAAGGCTCATTGCAGGTATAATATCAATACTTTTTTTAACCTCCTTCGAAGGCATAAGTCCATAAAGTATTATTCCGGCTCTTACCATATCAAGATAAAACTCGGGAATATCAAGTATAGCCCCGCTGTTAGCTCCATGGCGTATAATATCTTTAATGCCTCTTTTTTCAAGTTCATTTGTCATATATAAAAATTTATTAAACTGTTCCCACGCAAAAGTTTTATCAGCCGAATCAGAATCAGCAAAATGCGTAAACATACCTGTTATTTTTATATTATCAAGACGGCTTATTTTCATTATCTCATTTATACCTTCTTGATTAGGCATAAAACCTATGCGTTCCATACCCGTATCGATTTTAATATGTACTTGGGCGGTTTTATTAAGCTTTTTCGCCGCCTTTGAAAAAGCTAACGCTTTTTCATAAGAAAATATAGTTTGCGTTAGATTATTTTTTATAACATCTTCTATCTCATTATCTGGAGTGTATCCTAATATTAATATAGGTACATCTATTTTAGCTTCTCTAAGCCTTATACCTTCATCTGTAATAGCAACGCCAAGCCAGTCAGCTCCATTTTGAACAGCTTTTTGACTTACCCAAACAGCTCCATGTCCATATCCGTCTGCTTTTACAACTGCAAGTACCTTCGATTTTCCGACCTTTTTTTTAATTTCTCTTATATTATGCCCTATGTTATCAAGATTAACCTCGCAAACAGCACGCTCATAACCAAACATCTTTTGTAACCTGCCTTTCTATTTTTACTAAAATGTTTTCTTAAAAGTATTTTCCGGTATATTAGGATTATATTTAAAATCTTTAAAAACAACAACCGCTCTCGTTTTTTGCTCGTTATCATATATTTCAAGTTTTATCGGAATAAGTGTATCGTTGTCTACCCAAAGTTTTTCCTGAGAAAAAATTTTGCTTTTTCCATTAATTTCAGCTTCTAAAACTGTACACTTACTCTCATCAAAACTTCCGCTTTTTACCGCTCCATCTTTCGTTTTTATATAATTTTCAACAAAACTTGAAATAAGTATTTCACTTCTTGCTTGTTTATCAGACGATTCTGAAGATATTTTACCATCTATTTTAGGATTATACTGCCATATCATCTTCCCGTCAAATAAAATAATACTGCCCTCGGCACTTTTAGGAGAAATTGTCTCCATTTTGTATTCTCCTGTACTTTTTCCTAAAATATTAACTTCATATTCTGTCTCTCCTTTGTTTGATATGTATTTAACCTCCGCATTATAAGAAAAACTTTCCATAGACATAAGCTTTTCATGTATCTTCTCATAAGTACTTGTTTCAACTTCTTGAGAACATGCTGTTAAAGTTAATAAAATAATAGCTAAAAAAAGAAACTTTCTCATAAAATACCCTCGCTTTCAGCAAAAATTTAATTGCTTTTAATATATAATATATATATTTAAAAAAATATTTATTTATGTTATACTTTATTAAATCAGCTTTTACTGTAATTAGGAGGATATTATGGAAAATAAATTTTTAAAAAAAATTATAATTATACTTGTTATTCTTCTTACGATAATATGTGCAATATTTTTAGGCGTAATAATACATACAGTTAATCGTTTGACTTTAAAAAACAGACAATCTGAAAATAATAGCTTAAACAGCAAAGAATTTAATGAACATACCGAAGAAACAACCTATAATAATTTTGATAATATTCCAAACAGAATTACATTTGCTATATATGGCGTAGATAAAAACGAGGCTTTGGCTGACGTAATAATTGTAGGAATATTTAACAAGCTTGAAGGCACAATAAACACAATTTCAATACCTCGTGACACATATGTAAAAATACCTTCTGAAAGAATTGAACAATTAAGAGAAAAAGGACAAAACGCTCCTTCCGGCGGAATTAAAATAAATGCCGTACACAGCTATGCCGGAAAATATGGAAACGAATATTTAACAAAACAAATAGAAGACCTTTTAGATATAAATATAGATTATTACTTTGAAATAAATTTAAAAGCATTTAATGAAATAGTTGACGCCGCCGGAGGTATTGAAATAGATGTACCGCAAAGAATGTATTACAAAGACCCTGTACAGGGATTAACTATAAACCTTTATTCCGGAAAACAAACTCTTACAGGAAAACAAGCAGAAGGCTTTGTACGCTTTAGACAATATGTTACAGGAGATATACAAAGAATTGAAATGCAAAAATTATTTTTAACTGAATTTTTTAAACAGGTTTTTAACCCCGAAACCGTTTCCGAAAATCTTATAGAATACGCTGTAATATTTTTTAAATATGTAAATACAAACATGAGTTTAGAAGACGCCATAGATTATATACCATATATTAAAACAGTAGATTACTCAAAAATAACAATGGAAACACTTCCCGGCGACGGACATACTCCATATAACCACTATGAAAACGAAACAATGATACTTGTAAACAAACTTTTTTACGGAATAGAATATTATGACGAAACTGAAAGTACAACTGAAATTGAAGAATATTAATTCAATTTTTTAGGCTATAAACAAATAATTATTTGCTTATAGCCTTTTATTATTTTAAATAAGTATAGCATAAATACAATTAACTATATTTTTTGTACCATTTATATCAACAGCCTTTCGCTGGCTGTCATAAACCTTTTTTCTTTCCTCAACATTATATGCTATAAAATTAAACGCTTTTATAAAATCAGTCTTGTTATAATTTCTTAAATCCCCTCCATATTTAAACAGCCCTTTTTTCTCACCTATATAAGCTGTTTCCATTTGATTGTCAGCAGCAGTTACCCCAACAAACGGTACACCAAGCGCACAAAGTTCAAATAACGAACCTCCAAGCGCACTTACTGCTATATCACATTTTTCATACATATCAGCCATAACAGGCTCATAATAAAGTTTTATTTTATCTGATTTAATATCTTCAAGCCTTTTTTTATTTTCATATGAAAAACCAGCTCCAATAGCTATCGATACATTAAAACCAAAATTTGATATGACTTTGGCAAGTTCTGCTGATGAGTTTGTAACATCGCTTCCCCCTAAAGTAATAAGTACTTCTTTAACTGATTCATTAAAAGTTTTGCAGCTACGGTAAAATTCTTTTCTTAAAATACAATATTTTCCTCCTAAAAGGATTTGTCCGCCTTTTCTTATATTATATTTTATATCCTCAGAGCCTATATTTCTATTTAATAATATATCACAGTCATAATATTTTAATTCGTGTAAATCATCAATATACATTATTTTATCAAACTGTTTTCTGTACATTGTTATATAATTTTCATCTATTCCATACATATCTATAATTAAAAGATTACCTGTTTTATATTCTGTATCTGAATAAACAGAATACCCCTTTTCTAAAATAGTTTTTCTTCCGGCATCAAATTCATTTTTATTTGAACATATGTAAAAAACGTCAAAGTCTTTCTTTAATTCTTCAGCCAATGCCATAGTACGCATAATATGTCCTAAACCGTTTTTTGTTCCTCCATCTGCTCTTACAGCAATTTTCTTTTTCATAAGATTTTTTTATACCCTCCTTTATTTTATATATACAAATTATATCATAATAATCCTTCGTCTTTTAAAATAAAAACAAATATATAAATATAAATTTATTTATATGAATAAGTTTAAGTAAAGTATGGAATAAAATTAAAGTATGGTTTATAATTATTATAATTAAATTTTTATACGGAGGATATTATGAGATACATAGAAGATTTAAAAGAAGGCGAAAACGTAATAGGGCATTACTTATGCAAACAAAAACAATCTATGAGGTCAAGAGCCGGCAAAAATTATTTGTCTTTAAAACTTCAGGATAAAACAGGTTTTATAGATGCAAAGGTTTGGGAACTTAATAACAATATTCAAAATTTTGAGGAAAACGATTTTATTAAAATAGACGCCATTGTTTTAACTTATCAAAATGAACTTCAACTTAATGTTAAAAAAATAAGAAAAAGTCAAGACGGTGAATATGAACCAGCAGACTATATTCCATGTACAGATAAAGATATTTCTGTTTTGTATAATGAGCTTATGGAATATATGAACGCTATTTCTAATCCTTATATAAAAAAACTTTTAGAAAATATTTTTGTAAAAAATAAAACTATATCTGAAAATTTTAAAACCCATTCTGCTGCAAAAGCACTTCACCACAATTATATGGGCGGTCTTTTGGAGCATACATTAAGTGTTGTTAAAATATGTGATTTTATGAGCGTAAGATATAAGTATGTAAACAGAGATATTCTTATAGCAACTGCAATGCTGCATGATGTAGGAAAAGTTTTTGAACTTTCTAATTTCCCTGACAACGATTATACAGACGAGGGACAGCTTTTAGGGCATATAGTTATTTGTACAGAACTTATTACAAAAGAATCTGAAAATATAGACGGATTTCCTGAAGAACTTAAAGTACTTCTAAAACACTCTATATTGGCTCATCATGGAGAATACGAATACTGCTCACCTAAAAGACCTAAAACCATAGAAGCCTTTATATTATACTGCGCTGATAATATGGATTCAAAATTAAAAATGTTTGAAGATATTATTGATAAAAATAACACTCAGTCAAATTGGGCAGGATACAGTAAAATATTAAGCAGAAATATAAGGAAGTCTGACTATAAATGAAAAACGACAGTCCAAAAATTTCAGCAAACGAAATAAACAAATTTATTTACTGCCCTTATCAATGGTATTATCAAAGGCTTTATGGAAACAGCAAAATTCGTAAAATGTATAATGAAAAAATGCTAAAATTAGGACTTTCTGATACATCAACAAGCAATCTAAAAAAAGGAGTAAAGTTTCATAATTCTTATTATTTGAAAAATAAAATAAAAACAATATTAAAAACAATACTTTTATTTGTTTCTATTTTAATTATTTTAGCCGTAGTCTATTATTTGAGGAAATGGATATGAAATATATTTTTGCGTTTTTGGCTGCTTTTATTATTACAGCAGTCGTTAAACTAATATTCTCAGAAAAAATAAAAAAGAAAAAACCTTCTTTAAAACCTTTTTTTTCAAAACTTATTTATACCGACCAAAAAGTAAAAAGAAAAAAAGAGGACGTTATTTATTCAAAAATTCTTTATTGTGAAGAATATGAATTAAAAGGAAAACCTGATTTTATATTTAAAAATATTTTTACAGGTATGCTTATTCCTGTCGAACTTAAAAGCGGAAGTATAGGAAACGAACCTTACCCAAGAAAAGGCGATTTAATGCAGCTTGCGGCATATTTTATAATAATAGAGGAATATTTTAATATTAAGCCCAAAAGCGGAAGACTTATTTACAGCGATTATATGTTTGTTGTTAAAAATACCAATAAACTGCGTCAGGAAACTCTTAATATAGTTTGTCAAATGAGAAATATGCTTTTAACAGGAGAGGGAGACGCTGCCTCCAATTTTGCCAAATGCCGTTACTGTTTTATGCGTAATACAGTATGCGAATTTTCACCTTTTAATAAAATTTGAATATTTTAAAATATATGAAAAGGAGGAATAATTATGAATAAATTAAATGACAATAAAAAAAATTTGAAACCTATTGAAGTTAAAGAATCAAAACTTGAAAAAACTTTAAAATTAAGTAATAACGAAACTCTCGCAATGGCGATAAGAGAACTTTTAGTGAGGGATAAAATAAAATGAATATTATTAAAAATGAAAATTATATATTAGAAATAACTGATATTGGCGTACATGGTGAGGGAATCGGAAAAGTAGACGGTTTTGCTGTATTTGTTGAAGGCGCATGTATAGGAGACAAAATTAAAATAAAAATGCTTAAAGTCAAAAAAAACTACGGATACGGAAAAATTGAAAGTATTATTAAACCTTCTGAATTTAGAACAGAGCCTATATGCCCTTCATTTGGGAAATGCGGCGGCTGTTCATTACAGCATATGGATTATAAAAAGCAACTTGAATTTAAAACAAAAAAAGTTAAAGACACCATTGAGAGAATAGGCGGTATTGAAAACCCAAATGTACTTGATATAAAAGGCATGGATAATCCTTTATTTTACAGAAATAAGGCACAATATCCCGTAGGGCAAAACGAAGATAATGTTGTAATAGGCTTTTATGCTAAAAGAAGCCATAGAATTATTGAAACACCAAAATGTTATATACAAAATAAAGATACAAATGAAATTGTAAAATGTTTTAAAGAATTTATGCTTGAAAATAATATTCCTCCTTATGATGAACAAAAACATAAAGGTATCGTAAGACATCTTATTATACGAACTTCAAAAAAAACAGGCAATATAATGGTGGTTGTTGTAGTTAACTCAAACGGGATTGCATACGAAAATAAACTTATTGAGAAACTGCTTAATCAAAATGAAAATATAAAAAGTATTGTTATAAATATAAATAAAAAAAGAACAAATACCGTTTTGGGAAATAAAAATAAAAGTGTTTTTGGAAATGATTTTATTACAGATTATATAGGGAAACTTAAATTTCAAGTTTCTCCTCTTTCCTTTTTTCAAGTTAATCCTGTACAGACAGAAGTTTTATATAATACGGCAATTAATTTTGCCGAACTGACAGGAGAAGAAACTGTTATAGATGCTTACTGCGGAATAGGAACTATATCCCTTTTTCTTGCAAAAAAAGCAAAGTTTGTTTATGGAATCGAAGTTGTAGCCGATGCTGTTAAAGACGCTGTTAAAAACGCCGATATTAACGGTATTTTTAACGTAGAATTTATAGAGGGTAAATCAGAAAGCATAATTCCTAAGCTGCATAATGAGGGAATTAAAGCCGACTGTATAGTTCTTGACCCTCCAAGAAAGGGCTGCGATGAACTTATTATTGATACTATTATCAATATGACACCTAAAAAAATCGTTTACGTATCTTGCGACTGCGCTACACTTGCAAGAGATATAAAAAGACTTTGCAAAGGCGGATATACATTTGTTAAAGCACAGCCGGTAGATATGTTCTGCATGACGGAACATGTTGAAACAGTTGTATTAATGTCAAAAGCTGATAAATAGGGCAATAATATACTGTAATGCAAACAGTAATTAAGTGGATTATACAATGGTTAAAACATTAAGTAAAACACATTAAAAAATATATGTTTGAAAAGAAATAAGGCTATGAATACCAATAACCGTTTTGTAAAATTACTAACGACTTAAAAATATAAGAGGTACTATAATGATAAAAAATACTAAAAATAAATTAAAAATAGAAAATATAATAATTTTATTAACTACCCCCCCCCTTACATTATTTAGAATAATGCTAATGAGCAAACTTCCTCTATGGGCTTTAGGAAATGCCGGCGGAGATGACGCTCTTATGGTAAGATATACAGAGTTAATATATACATTTAATTGGCTTAAACCTATGACATATACAAGTTCATCTCTTGTTAAGGGTATGAGTTTTCCATTTTTTGTATCTCTATGCAATTGGTTATCTATACCTTATATGTTAGGACTTGCCCTCTTTTATGTGTTTTCATCAGCAATAACTATTTTTGCAGTAAAACCAATAATAAAAAATAAAAATGTACTTTTACTTTTATATTTATTTCTTCTTTATTCGCCGGCTGGTTTCACACTTAATGTGGTGCAAAGATTTTACAGACAGTCTGTTATTTTTCCAACTGTTTTAACTATATTTGCATCACTTCTTGCAATATGGATTAGAAAAAACGACGGTATAAAGTCTATATTCCCTTGGAGTATGCTTTTAAGTATTATGCTTATATTTTTCTGGTATATAAGAGAAGACTCTATATGGGTGCTTCCATTTCTATTTGTAAGCATTGCGTTTCTTATAGTTCATAGCTTTATGTACTATAAAACAACCATTTATATACTAATAAAAAGAATACTTCTCTTTGCTTTGCCATTAATTATGCTTATATCTTCAAATCTGACAATATCTAAACTTAATTATTATCACTATGGTACAAAATACATAAATGACAGGACACAAGGTAATTTTGCTAAGTTTTGCTCTAATATTATGAGAATTGATTCGGAAACAGAAGAAAATAATCCAGTTGTTTGGGTATATAAGGCAGCTCTTGATAAGTTTGCTGCTGTAAGTCCGGTATTTAACGAAATGGAAAAAATGATGTATACCTATGACGCATATCTTAAAGACGGTGAATTTAAAGGAGACTTATATCATTGGGCAATCAGAAAGGCAGCAAATGACATAGGATATTATAAAAACGCTTACGAAACAGAAGCATTTTTTGAAGAGCTTAATAATGAACTTTTACAGGCTTTTGATGACGGCAGAATAAAGAAAAATGATAAAATATTTATATCAAATCAAGCAAAAGGTATTAGATTAAATGAAATACCAAAATATATTATACTTTCTATTAAAAATGGATTTTCACTTATTTGTTATAATAATATGAGAGCAGATATAACCCATCCATCAACTGGTACAGATGAACAGATAAGAAAAATAGAAGCTATGACAGGTTCTATCGCTACAAGAGCTGACAAATATAATTATGATATAACAGGAACAGTAAAAGTAAATAACGAAAATGATAATATTGATATGTATCTATATAATAATAACGAAGGGCAAATTGTAGATAAAATAAAATTAGAAAAGAAAAATGGTGAATATATATACAATAATAGATATACTCATAATAATAAAAATGACAGCTTTGCGTTACAAATATATGTAAATGATAAACTATTTGCTACTGTAAATGATAATAGCTTTGAAAATAATGTATTAAGCTGTACACGTAAAGAAAATACAACAATAACTCAAGATATCAGTAAAAAATTTACTATTGTGCCTGTTTCTATTTCAAACAGTATTAGTAATGTATATTCATTTATGTCTATACCTTTATTTGTTTTATCGATAATAGGCTTTATAGCTTTGCTATTTGCTTCAATTAAAGGTATTAAAACACATAACTATAAAATGTGGAATATATTTATATATGTTGTAGGTATTATACTTACAATAATTTTACTAATTATTGCTAATTCAATATTTAATGAATTTTTAATATATGTAGACAACGGCTCTAATAATAGATTTATATTTTATACTGTTTCTGCTGTTCCTCTAATACAAATGGCTCAATTTTTTAGTATTTATTTCGGAATGAAATGTATTAAAAATAAGTTTTGTTAAATCTTTTAATTTTAAATTAAAAAATAAATACAATACCAAACTTTTTAAATAATTAATAAAAATTTATTTAAAGTATTTGGTATTGTATTCTATAAAATATTTGAAAACTTCACATCTTTTATTCAAATTTTAATTCTTATTAATTTAAAAGCGTTTCAGCACATTTCATACCATCAACAGCAGCCGAAATAATTCCTCCGGCATAACCGCAGCCTTCTCCGCATGGAATAAGCCCTTTTATATTTGAATTAAATAAATCATCTCTTACAATTCTTATAGGAGATGAACTTCTTGTTTCTGCCGCTGTAATAACCGCATATGGATTTGAAAAACCGTCAAGCCTTTTATTAAGTTCTACAATAGAAAGTTTTAACGATTCAATTATATAATCCGGAAATACTTCTCTCAAATCACTTCCTACGGCATATGGTTTTATTGTAGGTTTAATACAGCCATATTCCAATGTACGTCTATTATTTAAAAAATCACCTACCATTTGAAATGGAGCATGATATCCGCCGCCACCTGCAATAAACGCCTTTTTTTCAATCTCTCTTTGAAAATAAACGCCTGAAAGAGGATGCTCATCTTTATAATCTTTTGGGGTAACACCTATTAAAAGTGCACTGTTAGCATTTTTGCCATTTCTTTTAAAATAACTCATTCCGTTTGTAACAACACAGCCTTCTTCCGATGACGCATTTACAACATAACCTCCCGGACACATGCAAAACGTATATGCGCTTCTTTCATTTTTTAAATGAGTCCAAAGCTTATAATCAGCCGGAGGAAGTATTTCTGAAAATTTCCCATAGCGTTTTTTATCAAGAATTTTTTGATTATGCTCAATTCTTACTCCAATTGAAAAAGCTTTAGGCTGAATAAGTACGCCCTTTCTAAAAAGCATTTCAAAAGTGTCTCTTGCACTATGCCCTATTGCAAGAATAACATTATTAGTATCAATTTGAGATATTTCACCCTCATTTTCAATAATAGCTGCATTTAACTTTCCATCTTTTATAACTAAATCTATAAGCTTTGTATTAAAAAGTATATTTCCGCCTAAACTTATTATTTTTTTCCTTATTCCTTTAACCATTTTAACAAGCTTATCTGTACCTATATGAGCTTTTGCACTGTAAAGTATTTCTTCCGGAGCTCCTGCTTCTACAAACTGCTCAAGTATGAAACGTATTCTTTTATCATTTATACCTGTTGTAAGTTTTCCGTCGGAAAACGTGCCAGCGCCGCCCTCACCAAATTGAACATTTGAATTTGTATTTAATTTGCCGTCATTAAAAAAATTTTCTATATCATTAATACGGCTATCGGCATCCTTCCCACGTTCAACAACAATAGGATTAATTCCCGCCATTGAAAGTACAAGCGCCGCAATAAGACCAGCCGGCCCCGCTCCCACAACAAGTATATTTTCCTTTGTATTTTTTTTGTTTACTGTATAATTAAAATGCGATATTTTTGATATATTTTTAAGTCCAATATATTTGTCACAATTATTAATATCTATATCAACACTGTATACAAAAAATATATTCTCACGCTCTCTCGCATCAATTGACTTTTTTGAAATAGCAATAGACTTTATCTTTTCGGGTTTCGTTTTTAAAACTTTGGCCGCCTTTAATCTTAATAGTTTCAATTCTATTTCGTTGTCATTTAAAATCTTTTCGGCGTGTATTTTTATATTGTTTATCCTAAGCATACTATCACCTCATACTCAAAGCAGCGTTTACTCCGGCTATATATCCAGACGACCATGCCCATTGTAAGTTATATCCTCCGCAGTCTCCGTAAATATCAAATATCTCTCCGGCGGCATAAAGCCCCTTTATTATTTTAGACTCCATAGTTTTACAATTAAACATATTTGTTTCAAGTCCTCCGGCTGTAACCTGAGCGTTTTCAAAACCATTTAACCCTTTAATATCAAATGAAAAATTCTTTATATTCTCACAGGCTTTTTTAAGCGTTTCATTGCTAATATCGCATACAGGAAGACTAAGTTTATAAACACCGGATTTCTTTAAAATCATCATGCCTATTTTTTTATTTATCATTCCATTAAAAAAACTATCGCTTAAAAGATGTGAAAGTAATTTTTTTCTTTCTAAAAGCATTTTATAAATTTCTTCAAAGCTATACTCAGGCATTAAATCAATTAAAACACTCATACCGTCGCTTTGAGCAAGGGCAGAAAGCTGAAATATAGGAGGACCTGAAAGTCCGTAGTTAGTAAAAAGTATCTCCCCTATTTCACTTGAAATATATTTTTTTCCTTTATATAAATAGGCTTTAGCGTTAATTTTTATTCCATTAAGCCCTTTTACAGCATCTGAAGAAGTTTTAATTTGTACAAGCGCCGGAGAAAGCTTTGTCGTTTTATGTCCAAGCTTTTCCATTATTTTGTATCCGCTTCCATTTGAGCCTAAATTAGAGCTTGCCTTTCCTCCTAAAGCCATAATAACTGCAGATGCACTATAAAGTTTATTATGTGTTTTAATTTTAAATTGCCCCTTATAATTTAATATCTCCTTTATGTCACTTTCTGTTATAATCTCAATATTAAGCCTTATAACCTCGTTTCTAAGCGCATCAAGCACAGAAGATGCCTGCATGCTATATGGATAAATTTTACCGCTTGTACCTTCTTTTGAAAGTATTCCTATTGAGGAAAAAAAATCAATCGTTTTTTCATTATTAAATTTTTCCAAAGCATATTGCGCAAAATTATTATTTTTACCATGATAATTTTCAATAAGTATATTTTTATTTGTAAAATTACAACGTCCATTTCCTGTGGCAAGTATTTTTTTCCCTACTCTATCCATTCTCTCATATACTTTCACTTTAATAGCTTTATTTGTGCGTGCTGCGTGAATAGCTGCAAAAAGCCCAGCCGCTCCGCCTCCTATGACAGCAATTTCCTTTTTCATATTATTCCCCTGTACCTAAAACTATTACTATATCATATTCTTCTGTTTCAAGCGAATCAACAATTACATCAGATGATTTAAAATATTTAACAAGGTCATCTCCTATGCCTTTCTTATTTGTATATATCCTTGTTTCCTCTTTTTTTACACCGCTGTAATCTCCTATATTATCAACTGTAAATCCTTCTTTTTCAAGCTTTGTTTTTGTATTTCCGGCAAGACCCGTAGTATAACCGCCGTTTAATATTTGTATAGATTTTCCTTTGCTTGACTCTCCTTTATTTTCATTATCCTGCTCACTTGATTCCGATTTAAAAATATCATACATCATTTTATCTGTTTCATTTTTATCCATTATATAATAAGATATACCGTCTATTGTCTCAGGCTCTCCCGGAAGCGTATACCCTTGTGTATTTTCTACTGAAATATTTTTAGCATATTTAGCATATTTTATCATATCTGTTATTCCCATATCAGTAGTTACATAGTTGATTATAGTATTTAAGTATACCCCCGGATTTGACATAATAGTATCTGTACTAAGAGCTTTTTTAAAAAACTCTTTTAAAAATTTTTGCTGTACCTCAACTCTTTCAAGGTCCTGTCTTGCATAAGAATAACGACATCTTACAAGCTGCTCTGCCTTGTCACCGTCAAGATGCTGAAGACCCGGTTTTAAATCAATATATAAATTCTGAGTCGGGTCACTGTAATAAAGTCTTTTTTCAACATTAAATTCAATTCCGCCTATGGAATCTACAATATATCTAAACGCTTCACAATTTACCTTTGCATAATAGTCAATATCTATATCTAATTGACGTTCAAGTTCATTTCTTAACGCCTCCATGCCAAACTCTTTTCCGGCTTTTGAATGTATAGCATTTACTTTAAGTTCCTTTGAAAGTTTTCCGCTTGAATGTTCCTGTATTTCTGAATAACCTTCCGGCGTAAGTTTTATAAGTGTATCACGTGGAATTGAAATAAGATTTATATCGTTTGTAACTGAATTAAGACACGCAAGCATAATAGTATCTGTCCTTGTTTCATCGTCGTCAACCCCTGCCAAAAGAACTGTTGTCCTTTCCGGAGGTTTAAAAGACGGAAGAAAACTTGTAGGTATAAATCCTGAATTATTGAGAAAATAATCGTCTTCCTCATTGCTGTTTAAATATGTGTATGCAATATATCCTCCCAACGCTCCAAAATAAACAAAAAGAATAGAGAATAAAATTGTAAAAAACCTTCCTACAAGGCTGCGTTTCTTTTTACGCTTTTTCTTTTGTCTTTCTTCTTTCATAAATAAATATCCTCCTAATAAAGCTTGCTCTTTATTTACCGACTGATTTAAAGAAACATAAGTAAGTACTCACCGCCTAACAAGCAATGAGACTTACTTATTCGGTTAAAAAGCATAAAATCCAAACCGCTGTGTCAAATTATTTTCCCGTTGAATTAATCGGATTTTCTTTAAATGAACTTTTAAGAGATACGATTCTGTTAAATACAAGTCTTTCCTTTGTTGTATGTTTATAATCAACACAAAAATAACCATTTCTTATAAATTGAAATCTATCAAAAGGCTCAGCGTCCTTTATTGATGGCTCAACCATACATTTATCCATTATTTCCAACGAGTTCGGATTAAATGAATAACCTTTTTCACTGTTTTTATCTTCCATAGTCAAATTATTATAAAGCATTGCCTTCACATTTACAGCATGGGCTTTGCTTACCCAATGTATTGTTCCCTTTACTTTTCTTTTTGAAAAACCTGAACCGCATTTAGTTTCAGGGTCGTAAGTACAATGTATTTCCGTAATTTCCCCTTTCTCATTTTTAATAAAGTCAGTACATTGTACGAAATAAGCGCCTTTAAGTCTTACTTCTTTTCCGGGAGCAAGACGGAAAAATTTTTTTACAGGTTCTTCCATAAAATCACTTCTCTCAATATAAAGTTCTCTTGTAAAAGGAACAAGGCGTTTTCCCATTTCTTCATTTTCCGGATGATTTTCAATTTCAAGCATTTCAACTTTATCTTCAGGATAATTAGTAATTACAAGCTTTATTGGGTCTAAAACAGCCATTACAACAGGAACTTTTGGTTTAAGGTCTTCCCTTATACAATATTCAAGCTGCGCTAAATCCACAATGCTGTTTGCTTTGGAAACTCCAACCATTTCACAAAACGCTCTTATAGACTCTGGAGTATATCCACGGCGGCGAATTCCTGAAAGAGTTATAAGACGAGGGTCATCCCAGCCATCAACTTTATTTTCCTCTACAAGACTTCTTAAAAAGCGTTTTCCCATTATTGTATTTGACAAATTAAGTTTAGCAAATTCTATCTGACGTGGCTTTAAATCAAATCCTATCTCATCTATAACCCAATTATACAAAGGTCTATGGTCTTCAAACTCCATTGTACATATTGAGTGCGTTATACCTTCAATAGCATCTTCTACGGGATGAGCATAATCATACATAGGATATATACACCATTTATCAAAAGTAGCGTGGTGGCTTTGATGCGATATTCTATATAAAACAGGGTCACGCATATTTATATTAGGAGAAGCCATATCTATTTTAGCACGAAGTGTTTTTTCTCCATCTGCAAATTCCCCATTTTTCATTCTTTCAAATAAATCTAAATTTTCTTCAATACTTCTGTTTCTATACGGACTTTCAGTTCCGGCTGTGTTAAGCGTACCACGGCTTTGACGTATTTCCTCCGCCGAAAGGTCGCATACATAAGCTTTTCCTTTTTTTATAAGCATAAGAGCGTATTCATACATTTTATCAAAATAGCTTGAAGCAAAATACAATCTGTCTTCCCAATCAAAACCAAGCCATTTTATATCGTTTTTTATTGACTCAACAAATTCTGTATCTTCTTTAGCCGGATTTGTATCGTCAAAACGTAAATTGCATTTTCCATTATATGTTTCAGCAAGTCCAAAATTTAAACATATGCTCTTAGCATGTCCTATATGAAGATATCCATTTGGCTCGGGTGGAAATCGTGTATGCAGTTTATTTAAGTCAGCTTTTAAATCCTCATTTATATAACTATGTATAAAATTACCCGTTTTAAGTAATGAATTTTCATTTTTATTCTCCATATTTTTTATCCTCCGATTTTCGTATTTAAAATGTTTTTGAATTATAATCATAATGATAAAATGTTTTCAAACAATAAGGACATTGTCCAAAACGTACAATCTTATCTGAAATATCACACGAAAGAGTATAATCAAGCTGTACCTTTATATTGTTTCCGTTTTTATCACAATTATGATTTTGGAAATAATAATTTCTTGTTTCTTCATACTCTGACGAGTTTTTTATAAGGTCTTTTAAATTTTCGAGAAGTTCCAATTTTATTCTTGCCCTTTCTTTATTAGTATTTATAATTTCTTATTATATTCCATAATATTTTATTCGTCAATTGAACATTTTATTAAGATTTACAATTAATTAAAATAATTTATAAAAATTATTAAATATATTCATAAAACAAAATGACACTTTATGTTATTGAATGACACTTGTATAAAATATATAATTAATATAATAAATAAAATATATCTATTAGGAGGGATTTTATAAATAACTATTTTAATTAACACAAATTCATACTATATATAAAAAAATATATATAAACAAAAATGATTTAATTATATTTTTATTTATGCTATTATGAAAGGAGAATTTAATTTCGAATATGAGAGAATTTATTAGATTTATTAGAAATCCAACAACTGAGAAAAGCAATAAATGGTTTGAATGGGTAGCTGTTATTACATTAACAACATGTATAAGATGTATAAATCTAAATGGCACAGTTAGAGATGAGAATTGGGAAATAAAACCTCCTTTGCATCCAAATTGTAATTGTTTTATAATTAAAATGCTTTCTATATTGGCAGGCACACTAACTAATTTAGGAACTAATGGTGTTGATTGGTATATAAAATATAAAAAAAATTACCTGATTACTACATATCTAAAACAAATGCTAAAAAAAAGGGCTGGTTAAAAAAATATAGGAAACACCGCACAATTAAGATTTTATGGTTTTTGATAGAATTTTCCGTTTCTTTGTCAATGTCGCTTAATATAGGCTCCAACTATGTTTGCGCTCCATTTCCTCGAACTGAAAAATTCTCTCTGAAAACCATTTTATTGAATTATGCGGTATTTCCTTAAAACTTGTACAATTGACATAAATACAAATATTCTTGTCTTTACTATTATTTTCTAAAAATCTGCTAATAAGACACTCCCATTAAAATTATGGAAAGGGGCCGGCTACTATGACAAGTCTTGAAATGCGTAATAATATATTGTTTATGAGAAATGAATTTAAAACTACAGGAAAGTTTGAATTTCCAATTTTAAAAAAACAAAAAATTAATGTTGAAAATTTAAGTCTTATTTCTTGTTCTAATACTCGTGCTAATGATAATAAACAAAATAAAAAAAGAGGCGTTCACTTTTTTGTTGATGATTACCGTTTTAATGGCATTTATAACAATCCTGAAAAATCATTAAAAAAATATTCACAATATGCGTTTTTGCTTACACCTGATTTTTCTACATATTCTGATATGAATTTATGGCGACAGATTGAAAGTATTTCACATAGCAGATGGGTTGGTGCTTTTTGGCAAAACTGTGGGTTAAAGGTTATTCCAACAATTAGTTGGAGTGTACCAAATAGTTTTGAGTTTTGCTTTGATGGTATAGAGAGAGGCTCTATTGTAGCTGTTGGTATGATTGGTTGTAAACGTAATAAACTTGAATTTATGTATGGATACGATGCAATGCTTGAAAAAATAAAGCCTGAAAAGATTATTTGTTATGGAAAACCCTTTCCTGAAATGAGAGGCAACATTATAGAAGTTGATTACCTTGCATCAAGAAAGGCGGTTTGATAATATAGGCGGAAGAGGAAGTTCAAGTGGGGTAGGTGTTAAAGGAAAAGCTTATGGCACAGAATACTATACGATTTATCAAAGCGGCAATATTAAGTTTTTAAAGCGTAATGGAAACTCAACAGCCGTTCCAATGGAAACTATGACAAAAGGTCGAGTGTATGTTACTATTGGTCAAAAAAATGAAGTGAGGTCAATATCGTATTACGACAAAAATAATAAAAGATTTAAGCAAATTGATGTAACGGGAAAAGAGCATACAGTTAATGGTAAAAAGATACTTCCGCATACACATAAAGGTTATGAACATAAGGAAAAAGGAACTCATGAGACCTCTCTAAAAGAACAAAAAATGATTGAAAGGGTGAAAAAAATATGGGATTATATTTTATCGTGCAAATGACGTGGGAAGATTTTTGGTATCAGCAACAAGTTAATCCCTATAATGAACTTGCGTTTATGTATAATAATAAATGTTATATTTTACTTCATTGTGATTACGCTTGGATGATTTCAGAATATAATCCTGATACTTATGATGTGGGGAAAACGCTTGCAATAGAATATGAAAAGAATCCAGGTCACAAAAATTATCATGATGATGCAAATTGGAATGATATGGTAGATACTTGCTATAGAGTTTTGACTTTAGCTATATTTGGCAAAAAGTCATTCAAAGATATAATAGAAGATATTATCTTTGAAGATTAATTACATTTTAAGGTATGGATAAACTTCCTAAAGAACTTCAGATTGAAATGGATAAAATTGTAAATATTTTTAAAAGGGCGGAAACAGTTGAATACGGAAGTGTAAAATTAATTTTATAAAATCATTTTTACTCTTATAATACTTTGTATTATATATATTTGAAATAAGATAGGAGAATAAAAAATATGAAAAGAATTACAATTGATTTTTCTAAATGTAAATATTTTTTGGAAATTCATTACCTTATAAGAGATAAACTTGGTTTACCAAAATGGTATGGCTGTAATTTAGACGCTTTATGGGATTCTCTTACCGGCGGCTTTTTTGATTACTGCGAAGTCCATTTAAAAGGTATGGATAAACTTCCTAAAGAACTGCAGATTGAAATGGATAAAATTATAAATATTTTTAAAAGGGCGGAAACAGTTGAATACGGAAGTGTAAAATTAATTTTATAAAATCATTTTTACTTTTATAATACTTTGTATTATATATATTTGAATAAAAGCTATAAAAAATTCAGACTTTTTAAAAATATAAAATTAATTGTCAAGACTACTCGAATTTTTGTTATACAAAAATTCTCGTAACCAGCAGCAAAAGTATTTGCCTTTGTATTCAGTGAGAGCTTTTCCTCTCACTGAATACAAGAGTAAGTGCCATGCTTTAAGCACACTAAAAATTTTATGTCATTTTCTTATTTTTCTCATAAGCTTTAAGCAAATTGCCTTTTGACATTTTAAGCCCCTTTATTTTAGGCGACTCACAGCTAATTTTTTGAGCAAGCGCTTTGTTTCTTTCTTCTTTAACCTGTATTTTAACAAATATATCTGTTACGTTTTTTATTTTTTGCTTTAAAACATTCAATTCATTTTTATATATTTCACGGTTTTCATTAAGCCGTCCCTTAAAACCGTCAAATATAGATAAAAAAACCTTGTCCGCCTCCTCTGCCTCCTCAACAAGTTTATCTTTTTCTTCACATGCTGCCGCAAGCATAATTTCCTTATCAGCACCCTCAAGGGTTTTATGAAATAATTCTTGTTTCTCCATTACAGCGTATACTTGTTTTAAAATTTCAGCCTTTTTATCTAATATTCCCTTTAATACAGTAAGTTTTGCTTTTATATCGTCCAATTTATATTACCTCCCACCTATATAAAAACATAATTAAAAAAAATTTTTTTAATTATGATAGCATGAAATAAGAATTAGTATTATAATTATAACAAATATTTATTATAAAAAAAATAATGACTTATTGTTTGAAAGGAAATAAATATGATTATTAATTACAGCGAATTATTAAAAAAACTTAACAATACCAAAATACCTAAATCTTTTAATCTGTCAAAATCGAAAGACGGCAATCCCTGCCTTAGAGCCTGCTCTGATAATGAAGGTGAAAATAGAGTAAATATATATATTTCAAGCCGATATAACCCTGAAAATGAAGCGAAACAATTTGCCGGCAAAAATTATTCCGATTCCGAAAATATTTTTATATACGGGCTTGGACTTGGTTATCACATAAAAGCGCTTTATGAACTTCTTCAAGAAAATCAAAAACTTTATATACTTGAATGTTCAATGCCTCTTGTAAAAACAGCCTTTGAAAATACCGATATAAAAAATACACTTAATGAGAAAAATATAATATTTTGTGCCACAGACAATCAAACTGACGCCATAATGTTCGCAAAAAAATCTCTTTCTAAAAACTGTTCTTTTATACTGCATGAGCCTTCTCTTAAACTTATGCCTGAAAGAATACCCGTCAAAGAACTTTTTGAAAGTTATTTAATACGTTCTAAAACACTAAATAAGTTTTCGGAGTTAATGGAGGAAAACAATAAGTATAACTCATCTCTTAATTTAAAAAGCGGAGTTGATTTTTTTAAATCTATTGTTTATAATAAACCCTCAATTATAGTATCAGCCGGACCATCATTGTCTTTAAGCATAGAAAAACTTCGCTCTGTTGAAAAAAAAGCATATATATTAGCTGTTTTAAGAAGTGCTAACGTACTTAAAAATGCTGGCATACGCCCAGACTGTTATATAGTAACAGACGCAAAAATATCATCTTATCAGCAGTTAAAGTACGCTGATACATCTGTACCTTTAATACTTCTTTCAACAGCAAATAAAAATGTTACTTTATACAGCGGTGAAAAATATATAATTTATGAAAAACATGCAGCCTATAAACTTCAAAAAAATAACTACGCTGTTGAAACAGGAGGTTCTGTCGCCACAACAGCTTTAAGCCTTTCAGTTTTAAGCGGAGCTAATCCAAACATACTTTTAGGGCAAGATTTATGTTATTGGTCTGATTTGCGCCATGCCGGCGAAAAAAGCGGTTATTCTTACGTAAAAACAAATAAATATGTAAAAGGCATAAACGGAGAAACTTACTATACAACATTAAACTTATATGAATATTTAAGATGGTTCGGACGTTTTGCCGCAAAAAATAAAGATAAAAACATTTTAAATGCCACAGAAAAAGGAGCAGATATAGATAATATAGCTCATATAGATTTAGTTGATACACTTATAAACTATCCTAATATAAAATAAAAAAAATTAAGGGATGCGGTATAAAATTTACCTCACCCCTTAAAATTATTTTTTATTCTCTTATTTTTCCGCTCTCGCAATTTTCATAGCTTCTTTCCATGTATCACGCATATTTCTTATCAAGTCAGTAGCCTCTTGAAGTTTTTTGTCATCTTTACGTATATTAGCAGTTATAAGAGTTCTCATAATATAATCATACATATCATTAAGCTGAGCTGATATCTCATATTCAGGTTTTAATGTAATTTGAAATTCTCTAATTATATCCTGTACCCTCTGAATAAGTTTGTTTGATTTCATATAATCCTTTTTTTCAAGTGCAACTGCCGCCTGATTACAAAACTTAATAGCTCCGTTATAAAGCATAAGCGTAAGTTCTTCAGGTGTAGCCGTAGATATTGAATTGCTTTTGTATTTTGCATATGGATTATTCACCGCAAAGCTCCTCCTACTACAATTTTTTGTCTACAATAATTCCGGCAAATTCCAGAAGCTTAGCAAATAAGTTAAGACTTTCCTCTGTGGGTATCTCACGTATTACCTTTCCGGAGTCTGTATCAGTTATTTTAACCTGTACCCTCTTAGTTTTATCGTCTATTGAGTATGAAAAACTCCTTCTTTCAACTTTAAGTTTTTCATTGGCAAACTCTATTGTTTTTTCAAGCTTTTCCTCATAACTACCTTTAAGCCCCGAAAGAAAATCCTTTCCTTCTTTGTTGTTTTCAGTCTTGTTGTTGATTTCTTTAACTTTGTTTTTCTCCGATTTAGTTACTTTTCCGGAATTCGTGTCTGTATTTACTTTTGATTCATAAACCTTATTTGAATTATCATAATTAACATTATTTTTAATTGATAAACTATCAAAATCCATTTTAATAGCCCTCCTTTAAATTAAAATCATTCAACTCTTACTGTCAAAAAAACCTTTCATTTCATCATATATGTAATTATCTTGATAAGTTCTTCTGACCATTTTCTGATTTTTAATATTCTTCATGTTTTTTTTGATATGCTCCATAAGCTCCGTCATAATAACTTTGTTTTTCTTATCTATTTCTATTATTTCAGCAGCATAAGTCTTAATTGTAGCTTTTATCTTCTCTACTTCCTTGTAGAGAAGACTATTTATCATATCATCATTTATATTAAATTCACTTATATTACTATCTATACGGCTTATCTGCTCAAAAATTTCATTTCTTTTCTCATAGAAATTCTCAAACCTTTCAGCGTCTTCTTCTTCGCCGGTAAAAACACGGCTTTTAGTTATTTCTAATATTTCTTTAAGTTTATCTGCCTTTAAACGATATAACTTAATCAATCGTTTTAAGTCTGTATTTGTCATAAGCGCCTCTTACATTCCAAGCATAGACTGTAATGCTGAAAGCTGCGAATCCATACTTGTCATCGCTGATTCCATACTTGAAAACATCTTATAATAATTTGTTTCCTTTGTAGCAAGTTTTTCTTTTTCAGTTGTAATTTTCTCATTAAGTTCTTTTATTGCCTTACTTAAAATGTTTTGATCAACAGATGCTGTTCCCTCAATACCGGCTCTGTCTCTAAGACTTCCTTTTGTTCCAATTGCGCTCTCTATAATTGTATTCATTTGGTCTGCAAGACCTTCTTTGCTTCTTGTAAAGAGCTCAACTATTGAAGAACCATTTTCTGAAATAGCTTTCTTTAATTTTTCTTCATCAATTACTAACTTTCCGTTATCTGTATAATTTGAAGATGTAGTAATTCCTATTTGATAAAGAGCCATTGAACTTCCGTCCTCTAATTTAATTGAACTATATAAAGAACTTCTCATTCTTGACAAAAGACCTGTAATAATATCATCTTTATACAAAAGACCTGTCTTTGCCTTTTCCTCCCAAAGTTCAATATCTTCGCTGTCCATTTCCTCTTTTTGCATATCTGTAAGAGGTTCATAATGGCTATATTTATCACTTTTAGCACGAGTTTCTTTTACTTTTGAGTTAAGGTCTGCTATAAGTGTATTATAATCATTTACAAATTCCTCAACCATACTGTAAACACTGTCTACATCATACTTTGAGCCTAATTTTATCGTCTCTCCGTTTGTTTCAGCATTTAAAGTAACGCTCATTCCGTCAAGGTCAAAACTATTTGTAGAACGAGTAGTTCTTACTCCATCAATTACAAGAATGGCATCCTGTCCCTTAGTATGTCCTGATGCTCCTGTTGAATCAATCTTCATTGCAGAAAGAACAGCCGCCGTATTGCTGTCTGTGCCAAATTTAATATTATTTACTTTTCCGCCGTCATTAGCCTTAAATGTAAAGCTCTCTGTTGTAGTATTATATGCCGCAGTTACTCCTGCTCCGCTATCGTTTATTTTCTTTAAAAATGTTGCTAAATTTGTATCGGCTGTATATTTAATCTTTTTTTCGTTTATTGTAAATGTTCCATCAGCGTTGCCTTTTCCAAGCAAATCTTCCATAGTAACAGTTTTAGTATTAAGCGTATTTGACGACCCGGAAGTAACACCTATAAGTGTTTTTGTATTATTAGCTACAAGTTCTGCCCCGTCAAGGTCAACTCCTGCTACCGACAAATCACTTATTTTTACATTGCTTGAAGAACCCTTTTCAGTTGATGTAAATACTAACTTTCCAGAACTGTCAACCGATGCGCTTACATATGCGCTAAGTTTTGTTTTTGAACCTGCCATATTGGTCTTTTGAAGAGCTTCGTTTATTCTCTTTTCAATAGTAGATTCACCTTTGTCGTCAGGTTTTATAGAAACTTCTGTTTCTTTTCCATTTATATTTACTTTAAACTTAATATCGCCTTTGCTTTTTGCCTCTGAGCCAATTCCAGATAAATCAATACTCTTTGATGATGCTTTTCCATCAGCAATTTTTACAATATGTCCTGTAATTGCTGTCATGTCAAACTTTCCATTTGAAACAGTTACAGAAACTTTATTTTTTTCATTTCCTCCCACTGTTTCAGTTCCAAAAGCATCGGCAAGCTTATTATTAAAAGCAGATTCAAAATCACCGGTGTCTATAATAACGCCAGCTGCTCCTCCGTCAGCAAAATCGTCTTTTGTAAATGTTATAGTCTTGCTTATTCCATCAAGTGTAACACTAAATTCAGCTTTTCCATTTTTATTTATGGCTTCGGCAACAGCCGCTTTATCAAAATTACCTGAAATTTTTGAAACAACATTGCCAGTACTTTTATATGTGTCATATTTTGCAAGCTGTTCAACTTCTATCTCATAACTTACATCGCCTGTCGACTTTGTAACTGAAATAGCTTTTGATTCTTCTCCGTCTTTTCCTGTAACTGAAGATGTATATTTGCTAAATGCTGATGAGTATCTCAAATTTGTCGACATGCTTGTTGCTGAAAACCATTTATTCTGAAATGTTTTAAATTGGTCTATTACTGTGCGATAAGCATTTTGCTGCCACTGTTTCCATTGTAAATTTCTTTGATATCTGAAAAGCTTAGCGCTTTCAGCATACATAAGCTTATCAACCATAGAATCAGTATCTATTCCTGATAAGCCTGTCAGTCTGTTTGTACTTGACGTATATATTGCCATATCCATTCCTCCTATAAAAAATACAAATGCAAGGAAATACTGACTTGATAACAAAGACAGAAAAATAATCAGCATCTCCACAATAATATTTATCTAATAATAATATCGGCACACTAAAACAAATTCTTAACATAAAAAGCAAAAAAATAAGAATTATTATACAATATATCATCAATAAATTGTCATTATGAAATAATTTTAATCATATGAATTACACTTGGAGAATCATTGAACCCATTTTTTTTATAAAATCTATATGCCTCAGCCGACTTTTTAGTATCAAGTTCAACAGCTGATATGCCACGTGAACAAAGGTAATTTTCAATTTCAGACAAAAAATGACTTCCATAACCCTTTGAGTTATATTTTGGTTTAACAAAAAATTCTGTTATTTTATACCTTTTTATACTAAAATAGTCATTTTTTATACCAAAGCACACACCCATAAGCTTACCCTCGTTAAAATATACAAATCCCATAAACTTAGGAATTTTAATTAAATCTTTTATATATTCATACGAACCTTTTTTATCAATCCAGTTATATTCAAAAGGAGGCTTACTGTACACATCATAAAACATATCTGCACATTCCTCCAAATATCTTATGTCAAAAAGCCTAAGCATTTTCAACCGTTTCCTTTAATAAATCATACCAATCCTGAAACATAGGCTTAAACTCATATTCAAAAATATCAGCCATTAAAGAATAATCACCGTTTTCCATGCCCTCAAGCAAATCACCTGTAACCTGAGTAATATAATCCTCATCAATATTAACGCTATGAATTTCTTTTAAAGTTTTAAGACCTTCAACACATACTAATATTCCTTCTACAATCTGAGGTACATACTCAATATTAATGCCCTCTCTTATATCCTCGCTTGCCGGAATAATTTTATTTAAAACATTTTGGCTATAATCCATTACTCCCTCAAGTACACTTAATTTTTCACTATCAATACTCATTTTTAGTCTCCTCCTATAAATACCATTTAATAAACTTTTCTAATTGTTCCAATGAATAATTTATACCTAAATATTTTTCCATTCTTCTTTTTATATTATATGTTTCTTCATCATATTTTTCATCTCTTAAAATAGCAAGCTTGATTTGAAAAGCGTTAGACATAAAATCAGTAAAATACTTAAACTCCTCAAGCTTTTTTGTACTTTCATCAATATTATTAAGTCTTTTAATTATTTTGTCAGCCTGTTTTCTGTCCGAATTATATTTTATAATTTTTATAAGCCTTTCACAAAGCGTTACAGCCTCAGCGTAATCATTTTTTATATCAGGAATTATTTTTTGTATATCTGCTGCACGTTTTTTAATACGTAATATCTCATTTTCAGTAAATACTTTATTTTCATCAATAAAAACACTTTTCAAAGTATCGTTTATTGATTTTGGAAGATTTTTAATATATTTTTCATATACATTTTCCAATGTATCATATAAAGCGCCTTTTATAAGAGCTCCGCCTTCAGTTGCATTTATTATTTTTACATCTTTATGTTCTCTTATATATTCTTCAAACCATAATATATAAGTATACATTGCCGGCTCTGTATAAACAGTATTGCCATCAAATGACGGAATCAGCACTTTTTTTCTTCCTGTATCCTCTATATTTTTTGACTTATGCTCTGTTCCTTCAGCATGAAATTTATCATCTGTAAAAGCTAAGTCCTGTCCAATCATAACAATAGGGTTTGCTCCTGTAACATAGGCAAAATCTATTGCAGTACAAGCTACCGAACCGCCTGTCGATACATATTCTATTTGTTTTGAATATTTTTTAAAAAGTGATTGAGTAAATCTCTCCATTTTATTGACAAGTGCAATTTTCTTACCTTTATGTAAAAACAAAAGCTGTTGTGATGCTACCGGTATAAATGCAATTGGAACATCAGAAAGTTCATCATCAAAACCTTTTTGACGGCTATCCGTGATAATAAGTAAATCGGGCTTTATTCCATGCCTTAAAAGCACCTTAGCCGCTACAAATACGCATATAATAAAAGCTTTGTCTTTAATCTTTTTAAGCACATCTACATTTTTATCAAGCGAAGGCCCGGCAGAAACCATAATAACAGGCTTATCTTTAAATAAATTTTTAAATTTGCACAAATCATAACTTTCTGAAATATATGATATGTTTTTTATTATATTTTCACTCCATAAATAGGAATTATTAGATATTGTAGCACAGTTTACCTCGTTTATCCTTAAAGTATCTCTTACAGCACATAAAAAGCCTTTATATTCATCATTAAATATTTTATCATATCCAGACATAACCGCTGTTTTAATTCTATAAGCGTTTTCATTTTCACATGAGGAAGATAAAACTGATTTAAACTCATCAATATCATTTAAAGCAAATACAAAAACTCTTTCATTTTCAAGTATATCATTAAGCATACCGCATTTTAAAGCCTTATTAAAAAGTTTTTCACATGGCTCAAAAATAATTATAAAATTATTTTTATAAATATTTTTCAAAAGTTCCCTTATATGATATCCTAATCCAAGACCAAAAACAATAATAAAACTGTCTCCGTCATATTCCGTATCTAAAACAAATTTTTCAGCCTGTTTAATTGGTTCATACTTACTATGCACATAATAACGTCTTCCATCTTTTTCAATTCTTGCTGTAATTTGACCATTTCCACACTTTTCAAAATATATTCCTGAAGTATCATCAGTTTCATTATACATAATCTTGTTATTAATATTTTTGAACAAACCTACACCTCCCCAAAATAATTTTTAATCGTCTCAATTACATAATCTTGCTGTTCATCTGCAAGAGAAGGAAACATAGGAATACTAACTTCTCTTTCATAAAACAATTCTGCATTTTTAAAATCACCTTTTTTAAAACCAAAATTTTTTTTATAATAAGGCATTGTATGCAGAGGAATATAATGTATTTGTACAAGTATTCCATTATTACGCATATAATCAAAAAAATCTTTCCTTACTTCTTTAGGTGTTAATATAGGAAAAAGGTGATAAGAATGTATGCCGTCTATTGATTTATTTTTTGTAACCTCAATATTTTTTATATTTTTAAACGCATTTATATATTTTTTAGCTATCTCATTTCTTCTTATAATTGACTCTTTAGCCTTTTTCAACTGACTTATTCCAAGTGCACATTGAATATCTGTAAGCCTGTAATTATACCCTAATTCAAGCATCTCATAATACCAATCGCCTTCATAATTCTCAATAAGGTTTTTATCCTTTGTTATACCATGATTTCTAAAAAGCATAAGCTTATCTTTTAATTTTTCACTGTTTGTCAGTATAACGCCGCCCTCTCCGCATGCAACATGCTTTACCGGGTGAAACGACACCATAGCCATATGACAGAAATCAGTTATTCCATAGCCATCACGCCTTGCCCCAAGTGCATGGGCTGCATCATGTATAACAATTATATTATGTTTTTTTGCAATCTCAAAAATAGTTTTTAAATCAGCAACATTTCCGGCATATGATACAGGAGTTATTACTTTTGTTCTATCTGTAATCTTTTCCTCAATCAAATTAGCATCTATATTTCCCGTATCAGGCTCAACATCGCAAAAAACAGGAACTGCTCCCATATAAAGCCCAGCATTTGCCGTAGCGGCAAATGTTATAGGTGTTGTTATAAACTCGTCTTTTGGTTTTATACCACTTGCATAATACGCTCCATGCAAAGCAGAAGTTCCATTTGAAAATACAACGGCATACCGGCAGCCATGAAAATCAGAAAGAGCCTTTTCAAACTCTTCTACCTTTTTTCCCTGTGTTAGAAAATCTGACTTTAAAACTTTAATTACACTTTTTATATCTTCTTCATCTATAAAATGCTTTCCATATGGTATAGGCTTAATCATTCAATAAACCTCCACTCCATAGGCGTACCTTTTTCTAAATCACAATTTACTTTTTTGCCTATTATATCATCAAGATACTCTGTATGCATTCCAAAAGCCGGTCTTATGCTTCTTACAAATTCCTCTGTAATAGTTTGTCCTTTCTTCATATCTTTAACAACAAAAAGAGAACGTGAATGCTCACGGCTTTTCTTCTGTTTTTCAGTAAGCTCATAAGTAACTGTTCCCAAAGCTTTTTCAACCGCTCTTACATCTCTTACAAGTGCCGTAAATGCCGCTTTATCAAGAGAAAAACTCGCATCTGGTCCCCCTATTGATTTATCAAGTATAACATGTCTTTCAATCATTTCAGCGCCTAAAGCAACTGCCGCTATACTAACCGCATTAGACTCGGTATGGTCAGATATACCTACCTTTACACCAAAAGTCTCTTTCATATTAGCCATAGTTTTTAAATTTACTTCCTCATAAGCAGTAGGATACTCCGAGGTACATTTTAAAAGCGTAATGTCATTATTTCCCTCACTTCTGCATGTATTTACAGCTTTAGAAATATCCTCAATACATGCTACACCTGTCGCCATTATAATAGGCTTTTTAGTTTTAGCACAAAGCCTTATAAGCGGGATGTCGTTTATCTCATAAGAAGCTATTTTATAAAAAGGCGTATTAAGCTTTTCAAGAAGTTCTACGGCTGTTTTGTCAAAAGGTGTTGAAAAAATTGTAATACCTATTTGCTTTGCATAATCAAACAATTCTTCGTGCCACTCGTAAGGAGTATATGCCCTTTGATATAGTTTATATAAAGTTGTGCCATCCCAAATTGTTCCTTGATTTATCTGAAAATAACTTTTATCACTGTTTATTGTAATCGTATCGGGAGTATATGTCTGAAGTTTAAAAGCGTCTGCTCCCGCTTCCTTTGCCATATACATTGTATCTTTTGCATTTTGCAAACTCCCATTATGGTTAGCTGAAAGTTCCGCTACAATACAAACCAAAAAAATCCCCCCTAAATAAATTTATTTCTTTCAAGTTCTTTTCTTAATTCTTCTACATTAAGCCATTGTTTATTCCCATTAGATGTATATTCAAAATCCTTAGGTACAGGTTTGCCTTTTTTTAGAACTTCTGATACATTATTCCACCAATTAAAATGCGGCATTATTATATAATGTTTGTCAAACTCTAAAGTAAATCTTGCATCGTCTCTTGTAATCATAAGTTCATGTATTTTTTCGCCTTCTCTTATTCCAATTTCTTTTTTACTGCAATTAGGCAGCATTGCCTCCGCTAAATCATATATTCTAAAACTTGGTATTTTAGATATATACGTTTCTCCTCCTATTGACTCTGAAAGTGCCTTATAAACCAACTCAACACCTTGTTCAAGCGTAATCCAAAAACGTGTCATCTCAAAATCTGTAATAGGAAGTTCTTTTTTTCCTGAGTCAATAAGGCTCTTAAAAAAAGGAATAACAGACCCACGGCTTGCCGCTACATTTCCATATCTTACTACCGAAAATTTCGTACCTTTTCCTCCCGAATAAGCGTTGGCTGAAATAAAAAGTTTATCTGATACAAGCTTTGTACCTCCATAAAGATTAATTGGATTTACCGCCTTATCTGTTGAAAGGGCAACAACTTTCTCTACTCCGCAGTCAATAGACGCATCTATTATATTCTGCGCTCCGTGAATATTTGTTTTAATAGCCTCAAAAGGATTGTATTCACATGCCGGCACTTGTTTCATAGCAGCGGCATGTACAATATAATCAACCCCTCTTGCGGCTCTGTATATTCTGTCCTTATCACGTACGTCACCTATAAAAAAACGCATAAATTTAATTTTATCAGGATACTTCTGTGTAAGATATTTACGCATATTGTCCTGTTTAAATTCGTCTCTTGAATAAACAATAATTCTTTTAGGCGTATACTTTTGCAATGTGTATTCAATGAAATTTTTTCCAAAAGAGCCTGTACCACCTGTAATTAAAATACTTTTGTTATTAAGCATAATTTCCTCCTTAAATATACGTATCATAATTTATAAATTATATATCGGCAAAAAAAGCAATATATTTTAGGGAAACAACAATTATAAACCATATTAAAAACTATACATTTATGACAAAATATCCCTGTCACCTATGTTTTAAATAAAGTAGGGGTCTTACCCTCTATAATTTTTATGTTATTTAACCAACCAAAGCAAAAATGCAAATAGTCTTTGATAAATATTAAATTTTATAAAACTAAAAAGCGTTCAAACTGTGGAAACAAATCCCATAAGAACGCTTTTAAAAATTATTAAGAATTTGCCTTGCCGCTACTCTTTTTTTCTTTCTTAGCGGTCTTATTTTTTTCTTTCTTTTCCTTTTTAATTTCGTCAAGTGATTTCATTCCCGGAATACTGACAATATAAATTCCGGCAAGTTCAGCTTTTATATTCTTTTTAACCGGTATAATGTCAAATATTCTTTTATCACATATAAGCGTTACAATTTGCGGTCCGATTTTTGCCTGTACAAAACGCATTTTTATAAACTTATACATTTTAGGCATATTTTCCGTAACCACTTTGGGCATATTAACTTCTGTTATTTTAGCCTTTTTCTTATCAATAACGTACATATTAGTCAGTGTTTTAACATTGTTTATCATTTGCTGTTGCGTATCCATTTTTTGATATGCCCACTTGTTCAAAAAATAAAGACCGGCTACAACAGCAACAATAACCGCCGCTACAATAATAATTATGTCTAAACCGCTCATCTAAAAACCCCCATCAGCAACTTTTACAGCATTATGCTATACGCTGTTTAGAAAAGTATATAACATTTATTATTAATTAGTCAAGTACCATATATATAATACAAATCAACACCTAATCTATTTATGAAAAATCAATTTTAAAATGGCTGTTAAAGATTGTTTTTGCAGTAAGTCTCAAAATGTGGTATATTATTTAATAAGTATTATAATAAAGTTTGCTTTGTTATTTATTAACATATGGTATTTAGTATGGAAAACAAAATAAAAAACATAAATTTTTTAATATGCAAAGGGGGAAGATTAATATTGTTCACTGAATTTTTAGTTATACTTTTATCTGTATTCATTATTTTAAATATAGTATTCTGCTTTGTGGTAGTATTTTTTGAAAGAAAAAATCCTGCTGTTACATGGGCATGGCTTATGGTATTAACATTTTTGCCCGTTATAGGTTTTATTGTTTATCTAATATTTGGCTTTGACGGAAAAAAGTCATATAAATTTATAAGAAAAGCAAAAAATGATGACATACTTTTCGAACTTTATGATAAACAAATAAAAAAATATGAGAATAATATAAATGATTTTACAGATGCTCAAAAATCTATTGTTAATTTAAACAAATGCTCATCAAACAGTATGCTTTACTGTGACAATTCAGTTAAAATGTTTCATGAAGGCAAAAGCAAATTTAAATCAATGCTTGAAGATATAAAAAATGCTAAATCATATATACATATGGAATATTATATTATAAGAAATGATACATTAGGAGAAACAATAATAAATGCTCTCGCTGAAAAAGCGGCAGCTGGTGTTGAAGTTAAATTCCTTGTTGATGGAATAGGCAACATGTTAAACTCAAAAAAGCTTTATCAACCGCTTATAAAAGCCGGCGGCAAAGTTGAAATATTTCTTCCTCCTTACTTTTTCCGTATAAATTACAGAGACCATCGTAAAATATGCGTAATTGACGGCAAATACGGTTATATAGGCGGGCTTAACATAGGAAACGAATATCTTGGTATTGTAAAACGTTTTAATTTCTGGCGTGATACACACCTTAGAATTGAAGGGTCATGTTTAAAAGAGCTTGAACTTAGATTTATTGCTGATTGGAACTTCGCATCAAAAAATGT
This sequence comes from uncultured Eubacteriaceae bacterium, assembly GCA_947086655.1. Classification (GTDB taxonomy): domain Bacteria; phylum Bacillota; class Clostridia; order Lachnospirales; family CAG-274; genus CAMTZM01. Next base: position 134,810 of record CAMTZM010000003.1, on the reverse strand, counting down.
TATAAAACCTGATATAAAATACTTTCCTGATATAAAATTTAAAGGGGATAAAAAAATACAGATTGTATCAAGCGGTCCTGATTCTCATTATGACAGTATAAGGCATTGCTATTTTAAAATGATGACATATGCGAAAAAAAGCATATATGTTCAAACTCCTTATTTTGTTCCCAACGACAGTATACTTGAGGCTTTAAGAACTTCAGCTTTATCCGGTGTAGATGTAAGAATAATGATTCCAAATAATCCAGACCATCCTTTTGTATATTGGGCAAGCCTTTCATACCTTGGAGAACTTTTAAACGCCGGTGTTAAATGCTATAAATATAAAAACGGTTTTATACACAGCAAGGTTGTAACAATAGATTCTGAAATATGTTCAGTAGGTACAGCTAATATGGATATAAGAAGTTTTAGTCTTAACTTTGAGGTAAATGCATTCATATTTGATAATCAGCTTTCTGAAGAATTAAATAAAGAGTTTTATAACGATTTGAAATACTGCGATGAAATTTTATATGATGAGTATAAAAAACGCTCAAACATAGTTAAAATAAAAGAATCTTTCTCTCGTCTTATATCTCCTATGTTATAAAAAAAATACCCCCTGAAAAATCAGGGGGCTTTTTTTAATTATTCATAATCTTTCATAAAATCTTTTACTTCATCTAAAACATCTTTAACATCATCATAAAGATCTTCTAACTTAGACTGGCTGTATTTCTCACCCTTCTTAACATTTGTTAAGAGTCCGTCAAGTTTCTCTACGAGATCTTCATAATCATCCATAATAGAATCATCATCTTCATCATCAGCAGCCTGTTCTACATCAGACTTGATATCGTCAAAATCGTCGATAGCATCTTCAACTTCTTTAAGAATTTCTTTGTATACAAGCTCACCTTTTGTTGTAGATTCGTTCTTATTATCTTTCTTTGTAGATGTTTCGCCTTCAGTTGTAGATTCTGTTGTAGCTTCTGTTGTTGTTGTAAAAGCTTCTGGTACTAAATACTCATATACATTGTACATGAGAACAGCCATTTCAGCTCTTGTAATATTTCTTACAGGTTCAATCTTGCTTCCTGTACCATTTACAATACCAAGATTTACAAGCGCTGCAACACTGTCAACAGCATATGGAGCTATTGTGCTTGCATCACTAAACTTAGCTAACTTACCTGTGCTCTTATCAAGTGTAACATTCTTATACTCAAGAGCTCTTGCTACAAATGTCATCATTTCTTGTCTTGTAATTGTACCTTCTGGGTTAAAGTTGTTGTTTCCAACACCCTTAGCAAGACCTGCGTCTTTAGCTATACCAATTGCATCATAATAGTACTTAGTCTTAGGAACGTCGTTAAAGTTACTTGTAGCTGTACCCTTCATACCTAATACTTTTGTAAGCATTAATATAAAGTCGCCTCTCTTGCTTGGTAACTGTGGAGCAAATTTATTGTCTCCAACGCCGTTTATAATTCCTAAATCTGAAAGTTTATTTATAGCATTAACTGCCCATGAATAGTTGCTTCCTACGTCAGTGAATTTTACTTTTGTCTCTGGTGTAGTTGGCTTAACTGGGTCTTTCTTATTGTCTTCTTCCTTGCTTGGGTCTTTCTTATTGTCTTCTTTTTTGTCGTCTTTATTGTAGTTCTTGCTTGGTGAACCACCGCCTGAACCTCTATCATTGTCTGTCTTTCTTGTTGTTGTCTGAGTTACAGGGTCTACTACCGTAGTTGTTGTTTCTGTATTAGCATCTTTAGTAGTAGTTTCTGTGTCAGCAGTAGTAGTTGTCTCTGTATCAGCAGTAGTTGCCTCTGTTGTAGTCTCTGTTGTTGTTTCTGTTGTTGTGTCAGCCTCTCCGCCTACTGTTACAACACCATTTTTAACATAGAAAACTTCATCATTGGTGTTACCTGCCTCGTCAACTGAACTCAAGAACATTGTGTCACCTTTTAACATAACATTCTCTGAACCTTCAGCTACTGCCTTGAATTTCAATGAGAATAATATACCATTGCCTTTTGCATTTGCTGGTTCATCTATGTCGTTTTTAGCATATCCAGTAGTATATACTCCTCCCTTTGCTTCCATAACAGCCGGAGCCATAGCAGCATTGATAACAGCACCTTTTATAAGTGGTTCTGGTGTCTCTTTAGAATCATTAATATTTTCTCCAGTAACACCACTGTTAGCTACTGGCTCTAAAATAGATGTCTTAGGTATAAGGAACTCATATGAAGAGAAACCTGGGTTATTTGATATTACAAATTTGACTTCTATTTCTTCATTAAGTGCTGGAGTAGGATTAGAAGGTATAACCTCTATTACTGCAGCTCCTTCTGGTATTTCACCTGTATAAGGTTCTACATTCTTACCAGTAATCTTATTTATAGTCTGTTCTACTGGCTTAATTGGACCTGATTTAACAGAAACTTCAGCATTTTCAACATAGAAAGTCTGATCATTTGTGTTACCTGCCTCATCAACAGAACTTAAAAACATTGTATCGCCTTGTAAGCTAATCTTAACATTAGAACCAGCTTCTTTTGCTTTAAATTTCAATGAGAATAATTTACCATTGCCTTTTGCATTTGCTGGCTCATCTATGTCATTTTTAGCATATCCAGTAGTATATACTCCTCCCTTTGCTTCCATAACAGCCGGAGCCATAGCAGCATTGATAACAGCGCCTTTTATAAGTGGTTCTGCTGTCTCTTTAGAATCATTAATATTTTCTCCAGTAACACCACTTCCAGCTACTGGTTCAGCACCTTCATACTTTATAAGAAATTCATATGAAGAAAATCCCGGATTGTTTGCTAATACAAAATCAACCTCAAATTCTTCGTCTGCCTCAACACTTGCTGGAGCATTAACAGTAATTTTTGGAGCATCAGCAGCTACTGTACCTTCAAATGGTTGTACATCTTTACCAGTAATAACAGTAACATTTGTCGCACCCATTATAGATGTTACATTTGAAAATGCAGCCGTAAGCATCATAGTCGAAGCTAATGCCATGCTTACATACTTTTTCATACGACTAAACACCTAAAATTCCTCCTTTTAAATTATATTTTACAGACATATTTTTAATCAAATCTTAATCAAAAACACATCTTCTTTACCTATACAGTATATCGTCTTTATATTAAAAAGTCAATCGCTTTTTAATTCTTGCAACATTTTTGTAATATTTATAACTATTAAACTTACTTACTTAATTATTAACTGCTATAACTAATAAATGTACTACTCCATAATAGTTATAAATTATAAATGTACAATAAAAATAATACCAATATTTTTTAATAAATTTACAAATATATTAAATAAATTGTATTACGATTGTATTTTAATATATTTACTTAACAAATAAAAAAAATACTGCCGCCAAAACGGCAGTATTTTTTTACTTATTATAAATTATTTCCAGAATCCAAGAACAAAACCAGCTTTATTCTTGTAAGAAAGTATAGCCACAGCATCATTTGCATTTACAGCGCCGTTTCCATCAACATCAGATACAAATTCTTCTCTCTCTGAAAATTCTTTAGCTTTATTTTTAGCAGATACTATCTGAACAGCATCATTTGCGTTTACAAATCCATCGCCATTATAATCACCAATAAGAACTATTTCAAGAGTATAAGTGTCTGCACCAGATGTAATAGTTACTACATTCTTAGTAGCATCATATGTTACACCGTCGCCAGTAAATTTAGTAGCGTCTACATTTCCTTCATATCTGTCAAAATCAATAGGTACATAGAATTTCTTAGTATCTTCAGTAGACTGTTTAACTTTACCTTTTGAAACTGTTACATTGCCATTTTCAAAAGTAATAGTCTGATCGCCAACTTCAAATACATGTTTAACTTCTTCTGCGCCTGTATCTACACTAAACTTAATAGTAGCAGAATTGTCACCTGAAACAATTACTACGCCATTGCCATCGCTTGTCTTTGTAATTGTTACATCTTCAGTTGATTTGCTTACTATATCATCTACAAGAGCAGCAATTGTTACAGTAGCATCTTTAATAAGAACAACATCAATCATAAAGCTTGCATCATTAGCTTTGAAACTCTTTACGTTATCTCCTGTAACAGCGTCTTTAGCAGCTGTAACACCGTCAAGTGTTATCTTAACGCCATTAGCGTCATAACTAAATGTTGGGTACATAGCTGGAACTACTGTTGAAACTGTAAACTTAATAGTCATTGAGTCATCACCTTTTGTTACAGTTACTCCGTCAGTTCCATTAGCTTCAACTTTAACTTCTTCTGTGCTCTTAGCAATCATATCAGCTATGATAGGAGCCATATCAGTACCGTATACAAGTGTAACATCAATTGTCTTGTTAGCTTCATCAATGTCAAACTTATCTACTGAAGTACCGTCTACATCAATATCTAACTTATCGCTGTCAGCCTGTTTAACAACAGAAACTTTAACGCCTAAGTCTTCATTATTGTAATCGTATTCTGGGAAACCTGTTACAGACTGGTCAATTGGAACTTCTACGTCTGCTGGTTTCTCACCTATATCAATTATAGGAGCTTCTTCTTCTCCACTCTGTGGCATTGAATATAAGAATCCACCATTTACGCCTGAAAGGCTTATAGTAGAATCACCTTTTCCTGTTACTTCAAACACGATACTGAAAAGAATACCAGTAGTATCTGTGCTTACACCTTTTTGCTGCTGTAAACCTGCAACACCGGCAAGTTTAATTCTACCTAATTCAGCTGCTGTTAAAGTTCCGTTAGCGCCAAGACCATCAAAATCTTTATTATCAGCTGAAGGAGTCATAGCAATCTGTTTCTCAACCATCATAGGATCAATAAGATAATATGATGTGTCATCAGCCTTATATGATACATATTTAGTTGTATCAACTGCAACGTCTTTATTGAAAGGCTGAAGGGCTTTCATTACTTTTGCATTGTAATCTACAAAGAATGTAAAGTTGTTTATTCCTTTAATATCATCAACAGAATAATCTACAATAAATTCATCTCCTACTGCAAGAGCACTTGTATCATCAACTTTGTCACCCTTAGAACCATCAGCATTTACTTTATAAACATCAGTTTTTAAAGCTCCGCTGCTCTGTGCTGGTTTTGTAGTTGACTCTGTTGGGTTGTCATCTCCGCCCTGACTGTTTGTTGTAGTCTCAACAGGAACTTCAGATGATGCAGTATAATCAAGAGCTAAATCAGATATTGTATATGTGTAAGTACCTTCTTGTTTAAAGAAGAATGCTACTGCATTAACATCTGTGATACCTTTACATGAACCAAAAGCAGCGTCTGCTTTTGCAGCTGACTTAACTTCTTCTCCATCAATAGCTAATGTAATCTCACCATTATCTAAATCAAGAGTGAGGGCTACTTTATGTGTTTCACCATCAGTAGCTTTAGTTGTTGCAACTTTTCCTGTTCCATCAGCATTATTAACTTGATATACACCACTATTAGTTCTTACAGCAACTTTCTCACTTACTTTTCCAGCAGCATCTGTGCCCCAGAACTCAAATATACTACAATCATTAGCTGGATTGTCAAGCTGTACGTCAACTGAGAATGTTAATTTTCCTGAACTGTAACTCTTGTCAAAGTTTGCAAAAAGTTTTCCCGTTCCATCTACGCCAACTAATTTAATACCTTTTTTACCGTTTCCTAAATCAACATATGTAGCTGTTCCTTTATCGTTTTTAGCAGGTTCTCTTGCGCCTTCTTCGCCACTGTTTAAGTATATTTCTCCGTTAGCTCCTGTTGCTTTTTTGTCAACAGTTCCGCCAACCGTAGCGTCTGATAAATCCCATTCCTGTTCATGTCCTGAAGGAGAAGGAGGATTTTCACTTCCGCCGCCATTGTTTGTAGTTGTTTCAGTAACAGGGTCTGTTGTAGACTCTTTGTCGTCGTCTCCACCTGGAGCCTTGTTTGTAGTTGTTTCTGTAACTGGATCTGTTGTAGATTCTGTATCATCTTCTACAGCTTTATTTGTAGTTGTCTCAACAGGAGTTTCAGTTCCATCGTTGTCTGTACTTCCATTAGCAAGCGGAACTGATACGTTATCAATCCAGTAATTTCTGCTTGTGTTGCCTGAACCATTAAACTCAACTTGAGCTATATCAGTAACATCAGGTGAAACAGTGCCTTTTATTGTTTCTACTTCTGTTTTTGAACCGCTTGCATCATATTTGCTAATTTTAAGTTCACAAGTTTTAGCACTAACATCAAAATTAGCCTCTAAGTTATACCAAGTACCAGCAGTAATTGCATTTGCGTCTGCTGATGCTGCTGTATAAGTACTGTTAGATTTGTTAGTACTTTCATTCATAGATGGATAAGCTAAATGAAATCCATTTTTTGTAGGTATTGCTGAAAGAGTACCGCCTACAACATCATTAGCAGCGTCACCGCTTGTTCTAATAGTTGCAATTCTCTTTCCAGTTGAATCGTTAAATCCAATCAAGCCCATTTTTCCGCCAACAGCTTCCATCATGTAGTCAAATGAGACTTTACCTGTACTTTCTATCTTATCAAATTTAAAAGTTAACTTTGGAGAACCTGCATCATCGTCATATACACGAATAGACTTTCCATCTAAAGGTTTATATTTTCCATCATCTGAACCTTTTTCTGTAAAATATGCGTGTAAGCTTCCTGTTGTTGATGTTGTAGCTCCATAAGCCTTTCCTTCTCCTACTTTAGCTCCTTCTGCCAACTTATAGGTACCAGCATCTACCATATACTCTTCTCCATCAGTACCAATACAAACGTCTAAAGTAGAACTTCCATGACCTTCTGTTTTATTGTTGAAGTTATATGTGTAATAAACTAAGTCTGCAGCACCGCCTGAAGTGTTGGCATCTTCGTCAAGATCAATCACATCATCATTAACTTCAACTACCGCTTTTGTAGAAGCGGCGTTTTCGATTTCAGCCTGAACTGCCTGTGCTAATTCTTCCGCACTAATGTTAAGAACATTTGAAAATGCGGTAGAAAGAAGCATAGTACCAGCAAGAATCTGGCTGATGACTCTCTTGCAACCTTTCTTCATTATCTTTCCTCCTCTTAAAAAATTATTTCCCTATGTATGAAAACACACACCATATCAAAGGGCAAATATTGAGAAAGGCAGAGGAAAATAAACTCCCCTCATAATTCCTCAACTTAAATATATTATACTACATTTTAACGATAAGTCAATAGAGTAAAGAACCCATTATACAAAATTCAAAGCATATTCGTTAAAATTTACAATTATCACATAATAAATAATTGATTAATTTAACAATAAAAAAAGCCTTATTTGTGAAATTTGACTACACAATCATATATATACACTTATTAATTACAACAAAACATTAATAAGATTTTTATTAATATGTAATTTGTATAGTAATATTGTTAAAATATTTAGTTTTTCTTTACAAAATTAATAAACCTTGTACTTTTTCACGGCAAAAATTTACAGTATAACTTTATAAGGAATCATCGGAATTTTAAGGAAACCGATGATTCCTTTTCTTATAAATTAATTTGTTTCAGCAAGGCTCTTATTTGTAATTGTATATGTTTTCTTGTAGCCTATTGTAGTATCTCCGCCATAATATCCTTTTGATACTGTAACTGTTCCGCTATCAAGTGTACCAGTATAAGTTACCTTTGTACCTCTTGGTCCTTCTGCCGGAAGATTATCAATTGAATCTGCTGAAGAAATTAAGCTTTCTATATATTTGCCATCTTCAGTAACTGCTGTTTTGTAATCTATATAGCCTAAATCATCAAAGTACACTTCATGTGTTGATAAATTTCTGTCTGGTCTAAACTCAATTTTAAACACATCTGTAACATATTTAGTTGTTTCATTTTTAGCGTACTTAGGTATAGCTAATGATTTTCCTACTTCCTTTCCGCTTTCATCATAAACGTATATATCACTTACAAACTTAGTATCTCCGGCTGTTGTATCCATTACAACTTTAACAGTATACCACTGTCCGTTTAATCCGTCAGCAATTACTTTGCTTGGAGCAACTCCATCCTCATACTGGCTTGCAGTAGTAGGAAGAATAAGCTGTCCGCTATTTACTTGCGGAAGTAAAGGAGTTTTAGATGCAACTTCTGCTCCATCAACTGTTTTAGGTGTTGTATGGAAATATATTTCAGTCTTTGGAGTCGCCTTTGACGCATAAACTTTAAATGTCAATTCTGAAATACTGTCAGTTGTAGTAACAGAACGCTGCGTAGTCTCATCAGTAGCATCGCCTGAGAAGAAATATGCTAATGCTCTAAATGGATTTCCAGGAGAACTTGTTACTTTATACTGATAAAACTTTCCTTGTGACGGCTGATAATCCAAACCTATTTTATCAGTTACACCTAAGCTGTTTCCCTCTGTACCTACAATATTTGTAGTATCATTCCAAAGAGCGCCTTTTGTATTTATATCTCCTATGTTAGCACTTTCAAAATTTTCCCAGTTTCCAAAAGGCATACAAGGAACACTTATTTTAAGTTCAACATCTTTAGTATTATTCTCAGCATCTGTTACAGTACATGTAAGAGTAACAGACTTATTTGGATTTTCTACTGAAAATTCCGGTCTTGTAACTAATCCGTCATTTTTAAGCACTGTTTCGTCAGAAGATGAATAGCTAAGCGTATATGTGCTGTATTTATCGTCTTTTTCTGGAAGATTCATTGATGAAACAACAACAAGCTCTCCGCTTTCATTTTTGCTGTACATGTTCTCAAAATTTTCTTTAACATATCCCGCCACAAGCTCAAGTGCTTCTTGAGCATTTTCCGGCTCATCCGGTATTATGCTAAGCTTAATTTCTTTTACGTCTCCAAACTCATCACTGTCATTTTCCCTTGCATAAACCTTTAATACAACCGATTCCGGCTCAGAACCAAAAATAGGTCTCTTAACTTCAGCATTTGTTCCGTTTATAACAACATTAGCACTATTTGAAACATATTTAACTTCAAACGCTCCAACTGCTGGAAGTGTAAAGTTTCCTGATACTTTATATATTTCATTTTCAAGTACAACATTTTCGTTATTTTCAGCTATATTCAAAGCATTAAGTGCATCTTGTATAGGCTTAACTTTAGCGCCTACACCTGAAGGGTCCCAGTTATCTGCGCCTTTTGTATAATTATAGGCATTAAACTGTATCATATCCCATGCATCTGTAATTACAGAGTTAGAGAAACCATATTTATTGCTTTCTTTTTTAAGTTTAAGTCTGCCTGAAAGGTCTACCGCACTTCCGTCTGTATCTTTTACTGTTCCATATTCAAAGAATGCTGCATCTTCAGCTTTTCTTGAACTCATATCCGTCCAGCCTCTGCCTGTTATTGTAAGAGATGACGCATTGCCTGAATCAGTAGAGTTTGCAAGTCTTGTTTTATACATAACTGCGCTTGCCGGGTCTCTCCATGGTCTTCCATATACCATTCCTAAACCGCTTCCGCTTGGACCTGTAACTTTACAGTTTTTGAAAAGATAGCTTTCCTGAGGTGCTGTAATAACACCTGTTTTTGTCTTAGCTGAATTATGCCATCTTAACTCGCAGTCTTCAAATACAGAAAATCCGCTTCCGCATATATAATCGGTTACTCCTTCTATAACACAATTTTTATAATAGCCTCTTCCGGCTGTACCTAACGTGTCTTGTGCACTTTTAAGATAACATCCCTCAACAATGCCTTTGTCAGCGCCGCTAAAATAAAGAACACATGCTCTTTCAACATAGTTTGCGCCGCTAACATCTGTATTTACAGCTAAAGATGCTCTTGCCGGCTTAGTTGCCGTTCCGTCTGAATAAAACTTTGATTTTTCATCAGCGTTTGTAACGTCAACAGGAACAACTCCGTCATCAATTTCTTCCTGAGTTATATAGTAATTAAACGAATTTTCAAATGTTATATTTTTAGCCGTAAAATCACTTGAATTAACTCTTACTGTATGTCCCCAGTTTTTAGCTGGTGCAGTATATGTTTTAGCTGCTTTATTTTTATCATACTCATCTTTATTATAGTAACCGTCTGCTCCTATACTATAATATTTATAACCTATACCATAATACCATGTAAGAACAACATCATTATAATTTTCTGAATCAGCATTTTCAAAAGTAATATAAGGAGTATTTACAATTATTTGTTCTCTGTAAGTACCTTTTTTGATTTTTATTGTTATTCTTTCAGACTCACTTTTTGGAGCTTCATATTTTTCAACAAAATCAAGAGCCTCGTTTACAGTTTTGAAAGTTTTAGTACTTTCATTTGATTCAGCACTTGCATCAACAGTTACTTCGCTAAAATCAAGCGGTTTAAGTTCTTCCGGCTCTTTATCTGGATTTTGAAGTTTTGATGAAATATCATAATTCAAATCTTTTAAGCCATTAGCTACAAACCCAGCTACTATTTTAGCTCCCTCTTTACTTAAATGAGTTCTGTCAGGGTCGTTTGTCTGTCCTTCGCCTTTATAAGCTATTGCATGAAGTTTTTTAAGTCCATCTACTCCCTCAGCGTTATATACTTCTGTCCATTTTTTAGTAGTTAAATCAAGAAGATCTATGCAAGGAAGATTAAATCTCTCTGCCAAACCTCTTACAGCAGCAGCATATAAATTATGCTTTTCACTAATCTCAACACCGGCTAAGCCTGATTTAGACCTTGTTATAGGTGTACATAATACAGGTACTCCTCCGGCATCTATTACAGGTTTAACATATTTGTAATATAAGAACCACTCATAACATGGAATACTTTCTTCTCCGGAACCTGAAGTGTTTGTAAACAATCCGTCTTCATCTCCATACCAGTCAGTTTCTTTAACCTTGTCCTTTATTGAGTTCCATGGAATTGTGTATCTGTCTTTGTCTCCATCTGATGAAGGGCCATCCATTGTGCCGTTTGTCTTGCTGTCATTATGTCCAAACTGCATTATAAGATAATCGCCTTTCTTTATACCAGCAGCAAATTTATTATAATTAGCTGAACCTTTTGTAAGCATATCTCTTGAACTTATTCCGCTTATAGCCTGATTATTTACAGTGCTTCCTGCCGGAAGATATGCTCCGAGTTCCATTCCCCAGCCTTCTCTGTAATTCCATTTTTCATTATCATACGACTTATCATAGTTACATACTGTTGAGTCGCCCATAAGCCATGTAGTACCAGAATAAACTATTTTACTTAAATCTGTTTCTGGTAAAGTACTTCCTCCTAAATTTTGAAGCTTTGAGGAAATGTCATAATTTAAGTCTTTCAAACCTTTAGCTACAAACTCAGCTACTATTTTAGCTCCCTCTTTGCTTAAATGAGTTCTGTCAGGGAAATTATCAACATTGGCACCTTTATAATCTATTGCGTGAAGTTTTTTAAGTTCTTCAGAACCATTAGCACCAGCTCCGTTATATACTTCTGTCCATTTTTTAGTAGTTAAGTCAAGAAGGTCTATGTACTCAATATTAAATCTTTCAGCAACTTTCTTTGTTGTATCAGCATAAAGCTGATGTTTTGTGTTTATTTCTGGTCCGTTAAATATATTCTTATCATTTTTATCCTGTGATGCTCTTGTTATAGGAGTACACAAAACAGGCACTGCTCCGGCATCTATTACAGGTTTAAGATACTTGTAATACATAAACCATTCAAAACATGGAAGCTGTTTTTCGCCTGTACCTGAAATGTTGTCAAACATTCCGTCATCATCATTAATCCAGTCATCTTCAGCTATAAGTCCTTTTTCTTTCAAAGTATCAAAAGGAATAGCATAAACGCCTAATTTATCCTCTCTGGAAGGAGCGTTCCAGTCACTGTTTGCATTATTGTCATTATGTCCAAACTGCATTATAAAATAATCTCCGGCTTTTATACCGTTTATAAAATCTGTATAATTGCTTTCTGTAAGCATACTTCTAAGGCTTCGTCCGCTTAAAGCCTTATTTTTAAGATTAGTACCCTTCGGAAGATAAGTACCAAGCTCCATTCCCCAGCCTTCTCTGTAATTCCAAAGTTCACTTTCAGCTCTGTCCGGACCGTATTCACATACTGTCGAATCACCCATAAGCCATGTAGTACCGGAATAAACTATTTTGCTGAAATCTGTTTCAGGTTTAGGATTATCGGCTTCACCGTTGTTAGCGCTAAATTTAAAGCTTTTATCAGCGGCTTTTCTAAGAACTTCAGCGGCATCTCTTGCAGTTATATCTTTACCGCTTGTAACTTTCGCTCTTTTGTAATTATCAGCATTATAATCTTTAAATTTTTCATCTTCTGGACTAAGAACATAATCCAAAATAAGAGAAGCGTCGTTATATTCAATATCCCCACTTCCGTCAAAATCACCATATTCATAAGCAAACACAAAACCAGCGTTTTGAAAAGCGGCTGTAAAAATCATAATAGCCACAAGCAGTCTGCTTATAAACTTTTTAGAAATTTCGTTCAATTTTATTCCCCCTTATAAAAAAAATATGTGCAAAAATATAAATACACATTACTATTACTATACTTCAATCCGGTACAGTAATAGTATATACTAAATATTTACTAATGTCAATTAAAAATCATGTGCAAATTTATACAAACAGCACAATAAAAATGTCAGACAAAAGGTAATGCTAAGCATAATTTGACTTTTAAATTACAATTTAAAAGCGCACCATTTTTAAGGTGCGCTTTATTTTTAATTGACCCTAACGACATTCACTTTTTCTAAGACGTTTTTCAAACATATTAAGAAGTTTTGATATAATTTTTATAATTATAAAATAAATAAACGCTATTGTTATAAGCGGTATAAAAGCTTTGTATGTTCTTGATATTATAAAGTCAGATGCTTTTGTTAAATCCATTAATGAAATATAACCGACTATTGCTGTCTCTTTAATAAGCACAATAAACTCATTTCCCAAAGCCGGAAGTATATTTTTAACCGCCTGAGGAACTATTATATAACGCATTGTTTGAGAATATGTAAAACCTAATGAACGACCGCCCTCGGTCTGTCCCTTATCAACAGCTTGTATACCGGCTCGTATAATTTCAGCAACATATGCACTTGAGTTAATTCCAAAAGTCATAATAGCAGCCATTTCTCCAAAATTGCTTTTGAAAATAACAAAATACATAATAAGAAGCTGAACAACTGACGGTGTACCTCTTATTATATCAATATAGCACTTCGATATAAATGACAAAACTGTATATATATAATATGAAATTTTTCCTTTTTCTCGTCTTTCACCGCACATTTTCATAAGTGCAATTATAAAACCCAATATTGTGCCTATTATAACAGCGAAAAAGGACAGCTTGAGCGTTACGCCTAATCCCTGTAAAACAAGCTTATACCTGTCTCCTGTAAAAAATATTAAATTTATTTCTTCTATAAGCTCTAAAAACCAGTTAATCATCTGTCCTCTTCCGCCTCCTTAGTAAATTAAAGCTTTATTTTTATTATTTCATTACTCAGCTTTTTTTACATCTTCTTTTGATTCCTCATCTGATGTATTTTCTTCTAAAGAAATATCTTCTGTCTCATCATCAGACTGCTCCTCAAAATACTTATCATAAATAGTTTTATATGTGCCGTCTGCACGCATTTCAGCAATAGCCTCATTTACTTTTGAAACAAGTTCGCTTCCCTTAGGAAAAGCAACAGCATATTCTTCAGAATCTATACCGCCTGAAAAACATACAAGCTGGTCTTCATTTGCTGCAACAAAATCCATAGCTACCTGAGCATCTATAAATACAGCGTCACAGCCGCCGTTTTTAAGGTCAAGAACAGCGTCTATACCTTTTTTAAATCTTTTTATATTTTGAGTTTTTACATTCTCTGTTAAATAAACATCGCCTGTTGTTCCTTCTTGAACACCTACAATTTTACCAGTAAGGTCTGCTGCTTTCTTTATATCCTGATTTTCTTTGTTTACAATTATATATTGTGACGCATTAAAATAAGTATCTGAAAAATCCACCGCAAGCTTTCTTTCCTTAGTTATTGACATTCCGGCAGCAACTGCGTCAATTGAACCTGCTTCCATTGCACCTATAAGAGATTTAAACTCCATTGACTTAAATTCTACTTCATAGCCTAATCTTTTTCCTACTTCGTTCATAAGTTCAACGTCAAAACCTTCAATTTCCCCTGAATCTCCAACATACTCAAATGGAGGAAACTCTGGATTTGTTCCTACTATAAGCTTTCCGCTTCCGTTAATGTCAGTACCGTCAGCTTGTCCGTTTTCATTAGACGTAGCCTGTGTAGTTGCCTCTGTATTTTGTTCATTTTCACTTCCGCTGTCTGTACATCCTGCAAAAATCATACATGCAGTGCTTAATGCTAATAAAACTTTTAAAAACTTTTTCATTATATTTACTCTCCTTTTCTTTTTTACTGCGTTATTTTAACGCAGCTTTCGGATTTTGTATCTGAATACCGCTGTCAATACATTCTTCAATAAGAATACTGTCAACAAGCAGTACAGAAACCTTGCCATAGCTTTCAATAGCTGTAAAGCCTTCTAATGGTTCTTTATCATTATACGTCATAACACAATTATTGTTTGTACTTGACTCAAGTCTAAATGAAACAGTAATTCTTCCATCAGCATTTTTTATATTAACTCTAAACCACGGGTTATTTTCTCCGGCGTTTTGAGGAACAATACCGTTTAAACTTTCTTCGTCTTTAGCTACAAGAACTTCCTCTTTATCTTTATCCTTTTTATAAAGATAAAGCTTTAAAGAATTTGTGTTTCCTCCTCTGCCTATTTGCAGCTTATAATATGAATCATTTTCACTATCGTAAGATGTATATATATTAAAATAATTATTTGATGCAAAACCTCCGGCAGTTGGATTAAATCTCATTCTCGCCTCAAGGGATATATTGCCCCACGCTTTTTCATTATCTTTAGGAATATATTCCATAAAAGAACCTGACTGACTTGCACCGGCAATCATGTCATTTCCGTCTTCTGTAATAACATTTATACTCGGTACAACCTCATCTCCTAAATCTCCTGAACCTTTCCATAAAACATCGGCTTTTGGATTTTCAGGATATTTATCGGTATTTTCATCAACATATTTTTCTGTATAAAAATCGCTGAATCCTTCTCTTAAATACGTTTTAGGAACGTAAAAATCAGGCGTTAAAACATTTGCTGTCTCACAAACAGCCCTTTCACCTTTATCTCCATAGCTTGTATCAGTTTCCGGCAAAACTTCAAAACGGATTTTATATCCTATATCTGCCGCCTTAACTTTGTATTGCCTGTCAAAATCCTCTCTGCCTTCCTGTAAAAGAATTTCTTCGCCTGTTTCCGGATTTACAGCAACAAAACGTACCTTAGCACAATCAATAGCTGTATCAAGTCCATTTTTATAGCTGTATACTCCTGTTATTACATCTTCAGGATAAACCTCGGACTTAGGTGTTTTTATGCTTATGCTCTCAACTTCCGGAGGAACTGTTCTTTGAGCAAGCGCTTTTATATTTACACGCACCTTAAAACCACTATCTGACGCTATTGCCTCAACATAAGCGTCCCCTTGTGAAACTGCTTTAATATTTCCATCTCCGTCAACTGTAACAATACTTTCATCAGACGATACAAAACTGTATTTTCTGTTTTCAGCGTTGTAAGGAACAACAAACGCTTTTATAGCATCGCTTTCGCCTTTTGGTATTTCAATGTTATATTTGTCAAGAGTAATTCCTGTTGCTAAAACAGGCGTATCTGTATTTTCTGCTTTTGCCGGATTCCAGCCGTCGTCCCCTCTTAAAACATTATATACATTATAATTTTCAGCCTGTTTATCTGTAAGCTTTATAATCCAATCCGGACGTATTGACAAATTAATTTTTTCACCTTTCTCATTTACAGAGCCATATTCCATATATCTTATTTTTTCACTGACAGTATTTGTATTCCATACACTAAAACCATCGCTTTTTAAATAATCAGGCATAACACAATTTATAAAAACTGTATGAGAACCATAATTAGGATATGTATTATCTCCCTGCCATGGTCTGCCTAAATCTATATTTTTTTTATTTTCGCCTGTATATGAAAAATACTTTTTATCTACTGTAAGACGACAGTTGTTAAATACATAACCTGTATTAAAAAGAGTTGTGTTTGCAGCAGTATAATGCCCGCCGTTTTTATAAAAAGCCATATTCAAATCACAATTATCAAAATATGCCGTCGCATCTCCGAATATATAATCGACTGTACCTTCTATATAACAATCCTTTACATAAACCCTTGCATTATTAACATCGCCGTATACATTAGAACCCTTAGACGCCCCTTTTAAATATAAAGTATCCTGACGTCCTAAAAAATGACAGTTTTTTAAAATAACTTTGTCTGTCATCGTTACAAGAGCTACTGCCTGTGTCTGATTTCTTCCGCCGTCAAGCCCTAAATTAGGCTGATTTAGGTTAAAAGAATTTTGAATAGTGATATTCTCCGCACTAAATCCCTCTGCTGTATTATTTATAGTAACAGTTGCTGACTGCTGTGTTCCAAATTTCTTTTTTGGGTCTTCGTGGTCATTTGCTTTGTCATATGATATTATAACGTCTTCCGGTCTATCACTATCGGCATTTACAAACTTTACATAAGGCAAATTAACAGTGACAGGCTCTTCATAAAATCCTTTTTTAATTTTTATAGTCAAAGGATTTTTTTCATCAGGAGTAAAATTTACAGAATCAAGCGCAGCCTGTATACTTGTAAATTCACTGTTTTTACCTACTGTAATAGTTTTTTTGATTTTTTTATCTGAATTTTGTGCACCATATACCGAAAAATTAGAAATAACCATCAATATAGCTATTGCACTTGACAATACTGACAAAAAAATCTTAGCGGTTATTTTCCTCATTTTAAAATTACCTCCTTACAAAAACATAAATTATTATGTCGTTTTAAATCTGAATTAATAAGTATTTTATATAAAATATCTTATACTTCTACGGTAATTATTATATCAAACTTTTCCTTATCCTACAACCTCATTTAATATTTCTGCCAAAAGTTCCATAGCATTATATATCTCTTCTTTTGTATTAGTCTGTGCTCCAGCCTCAATTAAAAGCGACTTTGGAAGCATATGCAGACTATATCTGTAAGCATTTAAGTATATTTTTCGGGTAAAGCCGGGGTAAAGCTTTCTTGCAGTAAGTTCCATCTGAAAACTCAAAGCAAGGTTTGTGCTTAAATATTCATTTGAAAGATTTGCTATATCATTAAGTTTACCATTTTCATTAAGCTTGCACAAACCATTAAAAAACATTATCTTTGCCGTTGGTTTCCCGTTTATTGTCGTTACAAGTTTTTTATCTTCAGCTATTCCATCTCTATGTAAATCTATTGCCAATTCAAGCGAAGGATTCTCATTTATTACTTTCCTTACTCCGGGCTCCATTCTTTCATAAGCGCCTCTTATATATGATTTCCCATCTACAACATCATACGAACCTGTATGATGTATACATTTTATACCGTATTTATTTTCAAGCAGTTCTTTTAAATATTCTCCTGCTCCTACAATTCCCTCGTTTATATCGCTTGTATCACTATCTGCAAACATTTCTCTTGAATGAGTATGAAATATTAATATTTTAGGCTTATTGTCATCGCCTTTTAATTTAAGGTCACATGACATAAAATTTTTAACATTAAACAAATCCTGAGTCATTCCTGTTCTTTTATCAATAACATAAAAGTTTTTTCTAAGTTCATCAAAATTACTGTAATCTTTTAAAACAACAGCGTCTTGTATAGCTCCATTTATTGCCTCTTTTGTTTTTATTTCCACATCGTTTTTTCCAACTACCTCTATACTCTCGCTATATCCTCCATCAAAGAGCATAATAGGCTCATTGTTCATTATATTATATCCGGGTATTGTCTCATAAAAAAATAACTCCGCAAATATTCCTCCAAAATCTCTTGCTCCAAGTATATATATACATATTATACTTATAATTACTCCTGCTGCCGCTCCCTTCATTTTCTCCAATTATAAGACCCTCCCAAAAGCCTTGAGACTCTGTTTAAAACAGAGTCTCAGTTTTTTTGTGCAATACAATCGGTACAAACTATGCGCGTGAAAGATATTCTCCTGTTCGTGTATCAATTTTAATTTTTTCTCCCTGACTTACAAAAAGCGGAACATTTACAGTTACACCTGTTTCAACAACAGCCGGTTTTGTAGCGCCTGTTGCTGTATCTCCCTTAAATCCGGGCTCTGTATCTGTTATTTCAAGCTCAACAAAAAGAGGCGGCTCAATTCCAAAAACCTCTCCATTATGTGAAAGTATTTTAACCATTTCATTTTCTTTTACAAATTTAAGCGCATCACCTACATCGCTTGCATTTACAGCAATCTGCTCAAATGTTTCAGTATCCATAAAATGA
Organism: uncultured Eubacteriaceae bacterium; assembly: GCA_947086655.1. Classification (GTDB taxonomy): domain Bacteria; phylum Bacillota; class Clostridia; order Lachnospirales; family CAG-274; genus CAMTZM01. The sequence goes on along the minus strand of CAMTZM010000003.1, from coordinate 116,329 downwards.
TATAATTCACCGTCACTATATAAATACTGCATGTCCTTTCTGTCAATATGCGCCTTGTTCATTTTCTCGGTAGGACGAAAAGTCTTTTCAACAACACCGCCTGTTTTTATATTTTTTATTTTTGTGCGTACAAATGCTGCACCTTTTCCCGGCTTAACATGCTGAAACTCAATAATAGTATAAATATCTCCTTCATATTCAATAGTTACGCCGTTTCTAAAATCACCTGCTGAAATCATTTTAAACTCCTCCTTTAAATATATGCTTTTTTTTAATTTATATTACACTATATACTTAAACTTCCACGCTTAAAAGAGTGGAGTTCTTGTGTACTGATGAATAATTTATATACACTTTCTTTTAAAAGCGTTTTATATATATTTTAACATCTAATGTCACCGCCTTTTTAACAATAGTATTTCTTCTAAAATAATTCGCATAAAGCATCTATTCCCAATATATAAGAAAAATAGCCAAATCCGCATATCTGCCCAATACATACAGGCGCTGTAACAGATTTATGTCTAAATTCCTCACGATTATGAATATTTGACATATGTGTTTCAACAACCGGAATATTTACTGACTTTATAGCATCTCTTAAAGCATAACTGTAATGCGTAAAAGCTCCGGGATTAATTATAATGCCTTCTGTATTGTCACTATAAGATTTTTGAAGTTCATCAATTAATGCTCCCTCATAATTTGACTGAAAAAATGATACCTCAATTCCCATACTATCACATTTTTCTTTTATTTTTTCATTTATATCCTCAAATGTCAAATTTCCATAAACTCCCTTTTCTCTTATACCTGTAAAATTAATATTCGGTCCATTAATAACTTTAATCTTTTTCATAATTAAAACTTTATACCCTCCGCTTTAAATTAATATCTCCACAAACGATTATAAATTAAATCAGCGCTTTGCTCAACTGTAAAATCCGTAACATCAAATGTAATATCATTGTACTTTTCATAAAGCCATTTTCTTTCAAAAAGAAGTTTTCTTATTGTTTGAAGTTTATCTTCTGTATTATCCAAAAGAGGTCTTGTAGAATTGTTTTTTAAGTTGCTGTATATCTTTTCTGGAGTTGATTTTAAATATACAACAACTCCATTTATCTTTAAATTATATACGTTTTCCTCGTCTTTAATTATTCCTCCGCCTGTGGCAATTATGCTTCCGCTGTTAAATGCAAGCTGCTTGCATAAATTTCTTTCCATTTTTCTAAAATACGCTTCTCCGTAATTTTCAAAAATTTTGCTTACTGTAATTCCTTTTCTTCTTTGAATTTCAATATCCGTATCTATAAACTCCAATCCGCTTTTTAAAGCTAACCTTTTCCCCACACACGTTTTTCCGCATCCCATAAAACCTATTAAAACAATATTTTTGTTATTGTAAATCATGCCTGTTTTTCCTTTTTACTATAAAAGCGGCTTCCTCCGCTTCTTTTCTTATAACAGCATCATATTGCAATTCCAAAGATTTTATTTTTGTAGATGCAATTGAACCGGCGGCAACAATATATTTAGGAGGAAGTTTATTAAGAGTTATGGCAAGCGTATCAAGGCGGCATCTTTCACATGTACACATATTGGCATTTTTCATTGCCTCATCAATATATTTTGATGCACATATTTCCATACAATTTTTAAGTATCACTAATATACACTCCAATCTTATGTTTACAACAAGCTGTTTTTCATATATTCCCCTATTTCCTTCTTTAATTCAAGTTTCATTTTAATATCGTATTGTTTATCAAGCCATATTTCTCTTGCAGCGGCTGCCTGATAAAAAAGCATATCAAAACCATTTAAAGCTGTACAATTTCCTTCAGCCAACTTTAAAAAAGCTGTTTTCCATGGGGTATATATAACATCAAGCGCTGCCTCAATATTTCTTTTCTTAAAAAAATCAGACGAAACAGGGCTTAATTTTACTTTATCTCCAAAACCTACGGTTGTATTTTGAATTACAATATCTAAATCTTTAATATTATCTATATTATCAATACTTATAGCCTCCGCATTAAAATCATAAAACCCTTTTACATGCTCAATTAATTTTAAAGCATTTTCAACCGTTCTGTTAGCTATAATAATTTTTTCAGCTTTACTTTCGCATGCAAGCACAAGAGAAGAACATGCGCTTCCCCCGGCACCTATAATAAGCACTTTTTTCCCTTTTAAAGATATTGAATTATTTTCAAAAGTACTTTTAATGCCTAAAACATCGGTATTGTAACCATAATAACCGTCTTTTGTATATTTAAGCGTATTTACAGCGCCTATTGCACGTGCTTTTTTATCTATACCGCATAAATAATCTAAAACAGCCTTTTTATGAGGTACAGTTACATTAAGCCCTTTGACTCCAAGTTCATAAGCCCCTTTAACAGCGTATTCAAGCCCTTCTTTTCTTACATGAAAAGGAAGATACAAAATGTCTTCTTTTGCTTTTTTCGCTATTGAATTTTGTATCAATGGAGAAAATGTATGCTCAACAGGGTCTCCTATAAGTCCTAAAACCTTTGTTTTTCCTCCTACACATAAATCAATCATTTTGACGTCTCCTTTACATAAGCATTTATAACATATCCTTCAATACCTCTTTTCAGCCATGTTACAAATTGGTCTTTTTTACAAATAGGTTTTACAAGAACTGAATACATTCCCAATCTATTTGCACACCATATATCTGTAAAAATCTGATCTCCTATAAGAGCCGCCGAAGAAGGTTTTGTCTCAAGTCGCTTAAGCATTTTTTTAAGCCCCCTAAGCCCTGGCTTTCCCGCTTTATATTCATAAATGACATTAAGTTCACGGCAAAAAATATCAACTCTTTTTCTTTTATTGTTTGATAATATTCCAACAGACATTCCATTTTTTTTAAGTCTTTCAAAAAATCTTCTTACACGTCCATCCGGAATTTTAACAAAAAAAGGAGCAAGCGTATTATCTATATCAAACACAAAAGCAGATATTCCCTTTTTCTTAAACTTATTTATATCAAGTTCATATACAGAATCAATATATTCATTTGGATAAAATCGTTCAATCATTATTTAATCCTCGCATTAAATTTCTATTTCCGATACTTTATTAAATGTTTCAACAACATCTTTTGAAGGTTCTTTATCAATTAAAGAAACAATAACAATAAAAACGCATGATATTATAAACGCTGGCACAAGTTCATAAATTCCTGTACTTTGCGCCAAAAACTTGTTCCATACTATAACACACACTCCGCCTGAGAGCATTCCGGCAATTGCTCCATACATAGTCATTCTTTTCCAGAAAAGTGCAAAAAGCATAACCGGTCCAAATGCTGCGCCAAATCCTGCCCATGCATAAGATACAAGACCCATTACAGTGGCTTCCGGGTCAAGAGCAATAAAATAGGCAACTGCTGAAATTAAAATAACAGCAAGACGGCTTACAAAAAGCAATTCCTTGTTTCCTGCGTCTTTTCTGAATAAAGTTTTATAAATATCATTTGATACAGCCGATGCCGTAACTAAAAGCTGAGAATCAGACGTGCTCATAATGGCAGATACAATGGCACATAAAAGTATGCCAGCAATAAATGCCGGAGCAACCATTTGAACAAGTTTCATAAATATCTTTTCAGCCTCGGCAGCACTTTCAAGAACAATCATCTCCTGTTTTAAATAAGCAAAACCTATAATACCTACTGCAACAGACGCCGCTAATGTTATAACAACCCAAACCATAGCAATAATTCTTGACTTTTTAATAAGACTGCTTGATTTAATTGACATAAACCTTACAAGTATATGGGGCATTCCAAAATATCCTAATCCCCATCCAAGATTGGATATTATCTCCTGTATGCTGACTCTGTTTCCTTCTGCTCCAAAAAGTGAGAAATAACCGGAATTAGAAACTGCCATAGTTTCAAAAATGCCTTTGTCAACAGATACATAAACAATTATAGGCACAATCATCAATGCGAAAAACATAAGCATGCCTTGAAAAAAGTCAGTCCATACAACTGCAAAGTATCCTCCCATAAAAGTATAAAGCATTATAACAATAACTCCTATTGTAAGACCGATTTTATAATCAAGTCCAAAAACATTCTCTATAAGTTTTGCGGCGGCATTAAATCCCGATGCCGTATAAATAAGAAAAAATACAAATATTATAGCGGCACATATTATTCTTACACTTACAGACGCCGCATTAAACCTGTTTTGAAGAAACTGTGGTATAGTAATTGAGTCACCTGTAATATAAGAATATTTTCTAAGTCTCTTAGCAACAATCCTCCAATTAAGATATGTACCCAATCCTAAACCAATAGCAATCCATGCAGCACTTAGTCCTGATATATATACTGCGCCCGGAAGTCCCATTAAAAGCCAGCTCGACATATCCGATGCTTGAGCTGATAACGCCGTAAGCCAACTGCCCATACCTCTTCCGCCTAAAAAATAATCGCTCATATCAGAAGATTTTTTTGAAAATATAAAACCTATTCCCACAATAAAACCTAAATAAATAATAAATGCCGCCGCTACCCATACATTCACAGCTCTTTCCTCCTTTTGCATATTTATGTTTTTTTATTATACACTATAATAAGAAAAATTAAAATACTTTTTTTATCACTTATTAACTATATCAAAATTGTACGTTATTTTTCAAAAAAAGTACAGCATGTCAATATAATATTGGCATGCTGTACTTTTTCATTTAATCGCTATGTATAAACTTGACTTGCCTGTATTTTTATCTATAAAAATAAAATCATCTAAACCGTCTAAGTTGAAATCTCCTGTAATATAGTTTCCATAACTTAAATCTTCTGTTGTGCCGCTGGCTACAAATCCTGTTTCAGTTAATATATATTTTTCAACAATACCATCTTTGCCTCCGGCATATATTTCCTTTACTCCGTCTCCGTTTAAATCAGCGGTAAAAACATTATTTTGCGCCATCTGCACCGAAAAATGTGTTCTCCAAATAAGCTCAAGCGTTTCTCCGGCTTTATACAAAAATAAATTCATTCCATCTGAAATTATATATTCCATATGTAAATCAGTTTCAAAATCAACAGTTCTTATTTTATTAACACCATGATTCAAATAATATTGTCCTTTTTTAACATATACTGAATTTTCCTTGATAAACAAATCAACGCTTTTTTCCATTCCCACTATTAACGTACCATTATCATAAGCAAGCGTAGTATACGACGGTGTTTCAAGTAAAATAGAATTTGAATCAAAATTAAGCAAATTATCAAAAAATACAATCTTTTCAGATAAAAGCCTTTCTTTTTCCGTTGTTTCGTTAATTTCAAATGCTCCTGTATCTTCCGAATCAGAAATATTTGTATTTTCAATTTTTCTTCCTAAAAGTACAGCTCCGCCGCCATCATCAAAAAACGTAGTATCTATTGGATATAACGACTCATTAGAAAAACTTACAGACTTTTTAAGATTAAATTTGTTTGTCTCATATTTATAAAAATCAACATTGTGTTCATTTATAACCGCAAGCATAGAACCCATTGCCGAATAACCATTATATTGCTGAAAATTCAAATTCATTTCCTTTTTTTTAAAATCTCTTTTTACATCTGTATCTTCAAATTTTGTAAATGTAATCTCATTTTCAAATACGTTTCTGTCTTTAAGAGAATATACGTTAGAGTTATAAACATAATATTGACATACTATTTTATCATTATAAAAATAAAAATAAGCAGTACCAGCAGAATCATTATTAAAGTGCATTAAACTAACCGACGCCCTTATGGCTTCTCTGTTTTCAAAACCTGACATATCAACTCCGCTTGTAAAACTTGCTTCTTTAATCATCTCATAATTTGCCGCTTTATTACTTGGAATATCTGCCGGCTCAAATATATTCTGCCCTTCACTGTAATTCCATGAATATTCTGCAAGCTGACTTTTTATTTGCTCATTGTATTTTTGCTTTAAATCCTCACTTAAAGAAAATACAGGTTCATCTCCCAAATCGTCAGAACAGCCTGAAAAAATAATTAAAATAATAAAAATAAATAATAATTTTTTAAGCATAACAATTCACCCATAGCTTTTAAAAAAACAAAAAGCTCCTAAATAAATTAGAAAAACATTGATTTTTGTATTAATCAAAAAAATACTTTTTTCTATCAAATTAATCAATATTTCCCTATGTAATTATAACTCATAATAAAATACATTTCAATTATTTTATTAAAACCAAAAAAATACAGGTTTAAAAGAAAACTCTTAAAAACCTGTATTTAACCAACGGGCAAAAACTCTATAAACTAATTATTTTTTATATACTTAAATTATTTAGGTCTATGCATATTAAGCTTATCCATTTCAAAATCAGAGACAGTTTTTGAAATATCTCCATTTTCAACATTTACATTCTTATCAAACACTTTCCTTGATGCCATAACTTCACTAACTTTAGCCGGTCCATTTATACAGCCGTGTTCACATGACATTCCTTCTATAAAATCTTCCGGCAGTCTTCCGTTTTTAAGTAAAAGCAACGCTTTTTTACACTCTGCTATTCCATTGCATTTTACAGCTTTAATAGGAGTATCAAAATTTAATTCTTTTACAACTTCCATAACAGCATTTGTTACTCCACCTGACTTAGCAAAACCTTTTCCATATTTTGTAGCATCTTGGGCAGCACTTTCAAAATCAGCAAAATTAATATTTTTAACATCAAACATAGCCGCTAATTCCTCAAATGTTAAAACATAATTAATTTCTGAAATATAATGTTTAAGAGCTTCATTTTTCTTAGCTATACAAGGTCCTATAAACACTATAAGACTTCCCGGATGATTCTTTTTAATATGTCTTGCCGCCGCTACCATAGGAGATACTGTTGTAGAAACATTTTCCATAACCTCCGGATAATGTTTCTGAATAAGATTTACAAATGCCGGACAGCATGATGATGTTGTCTTTTTGCCTTCTTTTACTCTTTCGTATACTTCTTTAGCTTCATTATAAGCAACTGCGTCAGCACCTAAAGCAACTTCAATACAATCCTTAAATCCCAAAGCTTTAATTGCCTCTTTAAGCACCGGAACACTTGCATCCCCAAACTGCCCCTCTATTGATGGTGCAATCATAGCATAAATATCATTTTCTTTTTTAACTATTACATCTATTACATTAGAAATCATAGAAACATCAGATACAGCGCCAAAAGGACAGCTTGCTACACATTGCCCGCAATTAATACATTTTGACTCGTCAATAATAGCAAGGTCGTTATCGTCAATCTGAACAGCGTCAACAGGACACGCCTTTTTACATGGTCTTTCAATATCCACTATTGCATTATAAGGACAAGCTGCAAGACATTGTCCGCATTTTTTACACTTTGATGAATCTATATAAGCTCCTCTTGCCGTTTTAGTAATAGCACCAAACTTACATGCCTTTATACATTTTTGCGCAAGACAGTTCTGACAATTTGGAGTAACTGTAAATCTTGCTATTGGACAGCCCTCGCATGCCGCTGATATTACATGCACAACCTGTGTTCCATCTGTTTTTTTATAATGAGGGTTTTTAGGAAACATTCCCATTGAAAGCCTTACTCTTTCTCTTATAATCTCTCTTTCCCTATAAATACAGCAGCGAAACTGAGGTTTAGGCCCGCTAATAAGTTCATAAACTATATCCTCAACCTTTTCATTTAACTTGCCTTCATAGGCATACTCTGCTGTTTTTTTCAAAACAGCCATTTTAATCTGGTTAATATCAGTAATATTTTCCATATGCAATCCTCTCTTAAATTAATAATATTTAGCGTTTATAACCTTTCCGCCTAATTTTAAAACGCTTATAAGGTCATCGACAACTCTCATTCTTATGCTTAAATCAATAGGCATATTAGGATTTTGATGCGCTGGATTAATTTTTTTACCCACAAACAAATTTACATGTGTACATTCTTCAGCAAGTATTTTAGCAAGTTTCGCCGCTCCATGTTCTTTATCCATTTCATCAATATTTTTTCTTTCCGTTGGATTATTAAAATATTCCTTTAAAATATCAACTGTCTTTTTAAGCGTTAAAACGCCTTCTGTAACAAGGTCAATACCTTTCATCTCTGCCGTAGGCGGCACATCATAATCAATATAATCAAGATTTGTTTCTATCTTAACATCTAAAATACGACTTACAATATTTGCGGTGCTTCCTCCGGCTACTACCTTTACTCCTTCGGTTTTCATAAAATCACAAACAGCAGTCTCATCGTCTTCTGGATTTTGAGGCGGTCCTGTAAACAAACATACAGGCATATAAGGAATAATCTTGACAGACGCCGCTGTTGTATCATCTCCTGGCTTATCCATATATAAATCACAGCAAGTTTCAGATAAAGCCGCCGCAAGTCTTGCTGCCGTAGTTTCTGTTCTGCTTCTTTTCGCCATAAATTCAGCTACATTCTCAAAACTCCATCCTAAATTAAGAAGCGCACCTATCCCGGCATAAATAACTCCATCACTCATAATAGTAAGCGTATCGCCTACCTCTACATCAAAACGAGCCTCTTTAATCGTCTTTCCCCAAATTTCTCTTGTTTTATATAAAATAGGCATAAGCTTTCCGTTTCTGACAAATATACAGCCCGGCGAATCAAACTCCGCAAGATACGTCTTTCCATCATAACCTATTTTCAATATAACAAATGTTGAATACGCAACATTTCTAACACTGCATACAGGCAATGTATGAACAATTGTATCAACTGTATCTTCAATGCTTGAACCCTGCTCCATCATAGTAGAAATAATTTTAGATGTTAAAGTTGAAAGTATGTTTGCCTTTACACCGCTTCCCAAACCATCTGATAAAACAACTATGCAGCAATCGTCATTTCTTACTATTTCAACCCTGTCTCCGCATAATTCTTCAGTATATTTATTTACACTTTTATAAGCCGCATCAACATATATCTTTCCGCTCATATCAATCCGTCTCCTCGCTGGCAATCAGATTTTTAAGCTTGTTAAGAGTAACCTTTGTCTCTGCCGTAGTTTCTCCCAAAAGGCTTGCTATTTGCTGCGCTACCGTCATTTGCTTGTCAATTACCTTTTGCGCCATATCAACAGATTCAAGCTTTAACATTCGTACACTCTCTTTTTGCTGTTCTTCTTCAGTAATGTCATATATAATGGCAATAGCTAAATTTCTTTCCTTTACGTAAATTATATCTTGACTTGTGCTTATTCCAAGACTGTCATATTTAACTTTTTTAGCATAAATACTCTTTTTATTTTTTATAACTTCTTCAAAATCCGCAGTATCAATAAATTCATAAAGTGATTTTCCTATAACATCATTTCTTGACACTTTAAAAAGTTTCTGTGCCGCTACATTAAATTCTTTTATACTCATATCTTCGTCAACCGCTATTATGTAGTTAGGTGTAACTGACAATGTAACATTTGCCATTGCTTGATTCATATCACTCATATACGGCAAACACATGTAAAGCTCCGCCTTTTTTTGATAAACGGCAATAGCCTTATCACGGCATGTGGGATAACCGCAGCTTCCGCAGTTGAGTTCCTGCTCTTTTGAATACTTTCCTATCTGAAAAAGTATTTTTTGTATTTCTTCATCAGTAGGCATAGCATCATCGAAATGCTCCGGCTTATATTCCGCACTTATATCCTCTTGTTCATAATTATTTTTAGTATCAGCGCTTATCGCATATTTTTTAATATTTATATTGTCGGCAAAAGAATACTCTTTTCCTTCCGGCATAAGAGGCCCGTTTACACAGCCGCCTCTGCAGGCATTTACCTCTGCAAAAACATTTACAATTTTTCCGCTTTGAATATCGTCAAGCAGTCTGCTTATATCCTTTAAACCGCTTACACTTAAAAAATTGTATTTTCCTTCTCCCTCTTCACGGCATAAAGAAGAAATACTTTTAATATCCTCAATAACTCCGCTCTCAATAGGATATATTCTCGAAAAACTGGAAACTGCACTAAATTCAGCTTTATCAAGTTCATCAAGTGATATCTTCTCATTTTTAATCCACTTCATAACTTGTTCAAATGTAATTGTTCCATCAGCATATTTTGGATTATCATCTATTTCTTTAATCTTTGACAAACACGGTCCAGCAAAAATAACTTTAACATCATTTCCATATTTCTTTTTTATAAGTTTTCCATGAGCAATAGCCGGAGACATTACAGGAGCTATATATTTTGTAAGTTCAGGGTAATATTTCTTTATATACATATTTACGGTAGGACAGCATGAAGTTATAATATTATCCATTTTGCCTTCCTCTATAAGCTCTTTGTATCTTTTAGTTACATGTGCTGCTCCTATTGCCGTTTCTTCAACTTCATCAAAACCAAAAGCTTTAAGCAAAGAAACTATCTTTTCGCTGTTCTTTCCAAATGCCGACGAAAAACTTGGCGCAAGCGATACAACAGTTTTTATATTAGGATTTTTAATAAACTCCATAACCTTTAATATATCACTTTGAGCGTGCTTAGCTTTCTGAGGACAAGATATAATACACTCTCCGCATAAAACACATTTATCAGAAATAACGGAAACCTTTTCGTCTTTAAACTTAATTGACTTAACATAACAATTTTTAAGGCATCTGTAACAATTTTTACAATTTGCCTTTCTTACCCTTATATAATCCATATTTAAAGACGCCCCCTCACCTTCTCATTAAAAAACGTCTCTGTTTCTTCCGGAATTACAGAATAAAACTCATTGCCTGCCATTACGCTTACTCCTTTTTCCCCACATTTACCCATGCAAAAACTTCCCATAAGCGTAATTTCACCTTCAAGATTATTTTCAGATATAAGTCTTTTAAACTCCTCTATAACAACCCTTGAATTTTTAAGATGACAAGCGCTTCCAACGCAAACTTTAAGTTCCATAAAAATAGTCCCCCAATCAAAATATTATATTATAATTATACTAAACATTTTTTAACTTATAAATAAAAATTTGAGCAAATAACTTTTTTCAACAATCTTCCCTATTAATTATACTTATATGTTATTTTTTTGTCAATTTATACTTTTAACAAAAAAAACTTGCACCTTTTCATTTATTTAAACAACACATACAAAGCAAATTATAACAATAATACTTATTTTGTTATTTAAGGAAATACCGCATAATTCAATAAAATGGTTTTCAGAGAGAATTTTTCAGTTCGAGGAAATGGAGCGCAAACATAGTCGGAGCCTATGTTAAGCGACATTGACAAAGAAATGGAAAATTCTATCAAAAACCATAAAATCTTAATTGTGCGGTGTTTCCTTAACAGTCGGTTACGAGTATTTGACAATAAAAAATGACGCAGACACAAAGTCTACGCCAAAACATTTTTTAAAAATTTTATACGCTTACAATTATATTTAATATTAATTTTTCTTTCTCTCGTCAAGAAGCTGCGCAAGTTCATTCATAAATGAATCTATATCTTTAAATTTTCTGTAAACAGAGGCAAATCTTACATAAGAAACCTCATCTAAAATCCTAAGACGCTCCATAACAAGCTGCCCTATCTCACTGCTTTCAAACTCCTTTTTTGAAGAAGAATAAAGTTTATTTTCAACATCTGAAACAATTTTTTCTATTTGCTCCATAGAGACGGGTCTTTTGTTGCAAGCAAGCATAATCCCCTTTAAAAGCTTGCTTCTGTCAAATTTTTCTCTTTTATTATCTGACTTAATAACAATAAGCGGAATACTTTCAATTCTTTCATAAGTAGTAAACCTATTGCCGCAAGTTTCGCACATACGGCGGCGTCTTACGGCATTATCGCTGTCCATGTTTCTTGTATCAAGAACTTTCGTATCCTGCGCTGAACAAAAAGGACATTTCATAATTAATTCCACCCATTTTAACAATTATGGAAACATAAATTAATATACGTTTCTGTTAACTATCAACTTATTCTATAACATAAACTTTAACATTTTTTACACCGAAATTAATGGCTTCTCTATGAGTATCAAAATATAAATCAATCTTGTTTCCTTTAATTGCTCCGCCTGTATCACCTGCAACAGCGTAACCGTATCCTTCTATATAAAGCTTTGTTCCTAAAGGAATTACCTTTGTATCAACAGCTACAACACCTACTTGTGCCGGACGTCCCGACGCCGTAGTTCCTCCGCCTGTATACGCCGTAGCTTTCATTTTTATCTCACGTCCAAACGAACCTGAACTTACGTGCTTTCCTGAATCAACATTAGCATTTACCGCTCTTGTTTCATTTTTAACAACAGGTTCTTTTGTACCTTTTTCAATAATCTTTGAAACAGGCTGTTTTGTTACAGAATCACTTATAATAGTAGTTTCTTCAAGATTTCCGCCTTTGTACAGTTTTTTAGCAACAATAGTCCTTTCTCCTTTTTGCCCTTCCTGTACAACTTTCTCGGTTCCTTTTTCAAGTTCGCCGTTTTCAACGTAAGTTATTTCAAAATCAATTTCTTGAACATCTGTAACTTCTTCTTCTTTTACAGAAACAAGTTTTAACTCCATTTTGTCTTTAATGGCTGAAGAATCATATTTAACAGCCGTTTCATACTCACAGTCCATCTTTTCCTCAAGTTCTTCAATAAACTCGTCAATTTTTTTCGCATAAGTATCTCTATGCCAAGGAGCCTCATCATCAATATAAAGAATAATATCAGCTTTTCTCTCTATTTTTATCTCCATATGCTTTTTTATATCAGCATCAAGATCAACGCTTAAAATATCGCCTTCATTTATAACTATATTCTGCTCTTTAAGAAACTCCTTGATATTAGAAGCATATGTTTTAACCTCTGTCTTAACTCCGTTGTCATCAAGGTAAACAAATTGGTGGTTTTGCTCATAAGCATTAGCCACTCCAGCAAAAAACAGCAATATAATGAAAAGAAAAACAGCAGTTTTAACCGGTTTTGAAATTCTGTCTACCTGATTTTTAATAAAACGTAAATGTTCCATCTCAATAATCCTCCTCAATGTGTTAAGGGGTTATCCCCTTTTGCATTGTGTTGGTGTTTCAAAAGCTTTTCAATTATCTACACCACATATTAATATATTATGCAAAATTCAAAAATATATTCGCAAAAAATATATTTTTAATTAACATTTTCAGAAACTATATTAACACAAATGTAACATTTACGCAACAATTTATTTTTCAAAAAATAACTCTTTTGCATTTACCATAGTAATTTCAGCCACTTTTTCAGGTTCAATTTGTTTAATTTGTGCAATTTTCTCCACAATATACTTTAAATTTTGTGAATCATTTCTAACACCTCTATTAGGCTCCGGAGTTAAATATGGCGAATCTGTTTCTATTAAAATTTTGGAAATAGGTATACTTTTTACAACATTTGCCGGTTTTTTTGCATTTTTAAATGTAACAATTCCTCCTACACCTATATAAAAACCCATTTCAATATAATCAAGAGCCATCTCAACGCTACCGGAATAACTGTGTATAACACCTTTTCTTACTCCACTGTTTTTAATAATATCGAAACATTCACCTGCGGCATCTCTTGAATGGATTATAACAGGAAGTTTTGCCTCTATGCTTAAATCAAGCTGTTTTTCAAACCATTTTCTTTGTATATCCCTTGGAGATAAATCATAGTAATAGTCAAGCCCTATCTCCCCTATCGCTACAACCTTTTCATCTTTACTCATTGCAAGAAGTTTCAGCATATCTTCTTGTTTAATATCCTTTGTCTCATGAGGATGTATGCCAACTGCCGCATAAAAAAACGGGTATTTATGACTCAACTCAATTCCAAACTCACTTGAATTCATATCAGAACCAGAATTAACTATATAATCAACACCGTTAGCATACACTCTTTCTATTGTCTCATATCTGTCATCGTCAAATCTTTTATCATCATAATGCGCATGTGACTCAAAATACATTATTTAATCTCAGCTCCACTTCCAATATCTCCATCGACAGTTACAACATTTAATTTTCCTGAATCATCAGAAGCCGCTAATATCATTCCCTCAGAAACGACACCTCTAAGCTTTACAGGCTTTAAATTAACAACAACACATACCTTTTTTCCTATCATTTGAGACGGCTCATAATATTTAGCTATTCCTGATACAATCTGCTTTATATCATTTCCAATTTTTATTTTCGAAACAAGCAGTTTATCTGAACCCTCAAGTTTTTCACACTCTATAACCTCTCCGGTTTTAATTTTAACTTTAGCAAAATCGTCAATAGAAATAAATGAAGATTCATCAAAATTATTCGCTTTTTCTTTGTCTTTTCCTTTATTATTACATACACTTTCCTTTTGTGCCTTCTCTGCTTTCTTATTAAGCACTTCAAGTTCTTTTTTTATGTCAATGCGAGGGAAAACAGGCAAAGCTTTTTCTATTTTTACATCTTTGGCAAGTTTTCCAAATTCTTTTATAGAATCCCACGTTTTTAAATTATCATCTTTAATTGAAAGCTGCTTGTAAATTTCATTTGGTGTAGAAGGCATTCCCGGACTAATAAGAACGGCAACAATTCTAAGACTTTCTGAAAGAGTATATAATATATTTGCAAGTTCGTCTTTTCTTTTTTCGTCTTTAGCTATAATCCATGGACATGTTTCATCTATATATTTATTGCATCTTCTGATTAAAACCCAAATTTGTGCAAAAGCATCCGAAAAAAGCATCTTTTCCATATATTCTTCTGTTTTCTCAACAGTTTCTTTAGCTACTTTAATTACATCTGTATCAAATGAATTTCCTTTTTGCTCATTAGGAAGTTTTCCATTAAAATATTTTTCTATCATACCGACAGTTCTTGAAAGAAGATTGCCTAAATCATTTGCAAGGTCTGAATTTATTCTCTGAATTAAAGCTTCATTTGTAAAATTCCCATCTTGTCCAAACGCTATCTCTCTTAAAAGGAAATACCTTAAAGCGTCAACTCCATATCTTTCGGCAAGTTCCTTTGGGTCAACTACATTTCCTTTCGATTTAGACATTTTGCCTCCGTCTATAATAAGCCATCCATGTCCAAATATCTTTTTTGGAAGCGGCAATTCAAGTGCCATAAGCATTGCCGGCCATATAATAGTATGAAATCTTACAATCTCTTTTCCAACAACATGTACATCAGCCGGCCAATATTTTTTAAAATCTCTTTCATCTTCTGAACCATACCCAAGCGCCGTTATATAGTTTGAAAGAGCATCAATCCATACATAAACTATATGCCCTTTGTCAAACTCAACTGGTATACCCCATTTGAAAGATGTACGTGATACACATAAATCTTCAAGTCCCGGCTTTAAAAAATTATTAATCATTTCATTTTTTCTTGAAGATGGCTGTATAAATTCGACATTTTCCTCAATATGCTTTATAAGTCTTTCCTGATACTTAGATAACTTGAAAAAGTAACTTTCTTCCTTTAATTTCTCAACTTCACGCCCACAATCCGGACACTTTCCATCAACAAGCTGCCTTTCTGTATAAAATGTTTCGCATGGAGTACAATACCAGCCTTCATATGAACTTTTGTAAATATCCCCGTTATCATAAAGTTTTTTAAATATTTTCTGAACTCCTTTTACATGCTTTTCATCAGTAGTCCTTATATATCTGTCATAACTTATATCCATAAGTTCCCAAAGTTCTTTTATCCAATCTACAATTTTATCGACATACTGCTTTGGAGTGACATTTTGAGATTTAGCTATTCTCTCTATCTTTTGCCCATGTTCGTCGCTTCCTGTCAAAAACATAACGTCATAACCTCTTATGCGCTTATACCTTGCCATAGTGTCGGTAGCTACCGTACAATAAGAATGCCCTATATGAAGTTTATCACTTGGATAATATATAGGGGTAGTAATATAAAACTTTTCTTTTTCCATTTTTGCAAACCTCCTTTTTTATTTTTAAAATTATTTAGTAAATAAAAAAACGTCCGCCCTTATTAAAGGACGAACATTAAATCCGTGATACCACCTTAATTTACTGCTTTTTCACAAAAACAGCCTCATAGGTACAACAATACCCTGACACAATAACGGGTGTACCCGCTGCGGTCTATGCCATTAAAAGGCGGTCGGCGCAGAAGACTCCAAGACCATCTTCAACAAAGTCGGTATATCCTTTTGCACCAAATAAGGATTCTCTGTAATACCATACACAAGTTTACTCTTCTTTTCATAGTCTAAAAATATATAAAAAATACTGATTATATCAGTATTTTTTAATTATATTAAATTATACTTTTTTTGTCAATAAATTTTTCCTACAATTGTACTAAAATATAAGCCATTTTTAAAAAACGGAAAATAAATCAGCGTTTTATATAATAAAAACCACATATATTAATAGTGTGCAGAAAGGTGGTGCTATATGAGTGAAGAAAAAATAACTGCCGAAAAATTAAAGGAAAATCTTTGCTACATTAAAAAAACACTTGAAAAATATGAAGCTGACAATAATAATATTATTTTCATCAACTTAGACTCTTTTTATTCATATTTAGATAATTTTTATGGAAGTAAATACGAAAGCATAAGGAATATAATAAAACAAATCGAACCTTATATTCCTTTAAGTTTATGTATAGATAATGACAGTTTTTATTTGCTTGTAAAAGCTTTTGAGTCAAATAATGACAAAGAAATAGAACAAATTGAAAATATATTTTATAAAAAAGCAACTATGGATTTCCTTAAAACCATAGCAAATGCCCGAACTGAATCACAATGGAATAAAATTATTTCAATGTGCCAAAAATTACACTCTTTTAATTATCTATAAAAAAGTATAAAATAAGAATAAGCTCGAAAAAGTTCATTTATAAAATTTTATATGAACTTTTTCGACATAATTACAGAAACAGGGCATAACTGATTTATGGGAATACTTAATTTAAACGCCTTAGTTTTTTTAATATATTTTCAAGTTAATCCGTATTTCCTATGCGTATTTGAAAAATAAAATTTTTGTTTTCAAATATGCCATAAAAATATAAATAGAAAAGGAGAATAAAAAATGAAAAGACATATATTAAAACTGCCCTTTTTTCTTTCAGCTTGTATATTTATGTCGTCATTAAGTTCAATAAGCACATATGCCGACAGACCGGTATTGTCTTATGCCGACTTAGGAAATGTACAAACAGGAGGTAAAACACTTATATACGACGGCTTAAAATACAAAATAACAAAAGATGCCGGCATTGTTTCATTAGGTGAAGTAAGCGTAAGCATTAATACTGATTTATCCACTCAAAATCTTGTTATTCCTGATGTGATAACTATTGATTCAGGAACATATCTTGTTACGGAAATATCAGATTATGCTTTTTACTCAAATGACAATATAAAAAGCATAGAACTCGGAAAGTACATAAAGGAAGTAGCGCCTACTGCACTTACGCAGACAAGTAAATTAGAAAACATATATGTAAAAGATGAAAATAAAAATTTGTCCTGTTTAGACGGAGTATTATTTGATAAAGCAAAAACAAAACTTTTAAAATACCCTCAATCAAAATCTGACAATTATTACGAACCTCCATCGACATTAGAGGAAATAGGTGCATACTCATTTTTTGATTCAGTAAATTTAAAAGAAGTAAATATAAACTCTCCTCTTAAAAAAATTGGAGACTATGCTTTTACAGGAGCATTATCGCTTTCTTCCGTATCAATAGGTACAACTGTATCTGAAATAGGAAAGTATGCTTTTGCCAATACAGCCTTAAAGACAATAGCTTTATCATCTGAATTAAACGAATTAGGCGAAGGCGTATTCGCTTCATCAGAACTTACAAACATAGAACTTCCCTCAAGCATTGAAAGAATACCTTATGCCGCATTTTATAACAATGAAAATCTTTATTCTGTAAAACACAGCGCAAAATATATAGATGCATTCGCATTTGCAAGAACAGGTTTAAGCTCTGTAATTATTCCTCAAAATGTTATAGAGGTTGGAAACAGCGCATTTTCAGAATGTTTAAAACTTGAAAGTGTTAAGTTTAATGATTTTACAGAAAAAATAGGCAATAAAGTATTTTATGGATGCAGCATGTTAAAAACTGTTCGTTTAAGCAGCGGACTTAAAACCCTTGGAAACAGTGTATTTGATGAATGCAACAGACTTGAGGCTATTAATATAGGAGCATCAAATAAATATTACGCCTCTGATAACGGTATACTTTATACCGGGGGCAAGAAAAAACTTATTAAATATCCTCCGGCAAACCCTGATACATTTTTTGAAATTCCTGTATCGGTTACTGAAATTGAAGAAGGCGCATTTTCAGACTGCCGATATTTAGACGAATTTAGACTTGAACATACAAACGGAGAATTTGAGATTGAAGATGGTATATTGTTTAATGATACAAAATCTGTTTTAATACAATATCCTTTAGGAAAAACCCTTGATACATACACTGTACCTGACTCTGTAAGAAAAATAGGAACAAAAGCTTTTAAAGGAGCACTTATATCAGGTTATATAAATATATCATATAATGTATCTGAAATAGGAGAATACGCTTTTGACAACTGTTCTGGACTTGAAGCAATATACGCAAACAATACAAACAGGCACTATATATCAGAAGACGGGGTACTATACAATATAGATAAAACAGAATTAATAAAATATCCAAATAAAAAAACTGAAAAATTTGTTGTGCCGGATTCGGTTAAGACTATTAAAAAAGGAGCATTTAAAAATGCTTCCGTAAAATTTGTAGTTTTGGGAGATAATGTTGAGAAAATAGAAGAAAGCGCATTTGAAAACTCAAAATTAGAAACAATACAATTTAATGAAAACTTAAATAAAATATACACTCGTGCTTTTGCTAAAACACCGCTTAAAACCGTTGATTTGCCTAAAACTGTCGATAATATAGGAAGTTATGCATTTGAAGACTGCCAATTCCTTTCAGATATAACTTTAAACTCACAAGAAGTTCCATATCTTGGCAGTAATTTTCTTGATGGATGTGATTCGCTGGAAAGTATAAATGTTGAGTATAACTTAAAACAAAAATACACAAGCGCAGTTTTAAACACTGGTGTGGAAAATGTTCATAATTTATTAAAAACTTATAAAATAGTTGTTAATAAAGATGTGGAAAATGTGTAAAAGTATGTGGATAACTTTTTGCACATATGTTTATTTAACCGACGGAAGAAGTCCACCGTTCCTTAAACTGGGTTAATTACTCTCACTAAATATAAAGGCGAATGCTTTCTCCCATATGTTATTTGACTCTAAAATAGACATTTGTTTTCAATTTTATAAAAACTGCATAAATTTGAAAACAAAAAAATATATATTTTTAATATATTTCTATTGATACAATTTGATTTAAACAAAATCTATTGCAAAAAAAATATAATATGCTATACTTTATTATATAATATGTACTGACATCTAAAGGTAATATTAAGCTTACTTAATTTAGTTCTTATAAATTAAAAGTTTTAAAATAACCTTTAATAAACTACTATTAATTTGTCGGTACAAAGGAGGATTGCAATGAAATGAAAAGAAAATTAATGGCATTGCTAATGGCAGGCATAATGTGTTTTGCTCCATGTATGGTATCAGGTGCTGATTCAAAAGAAGGATCTTATCCTTATCCATCTGATATACCAGCGTTTCCTGGAGCAGAAGGCGGCGGAAAATATACAAGCGGAGGCCGTGGCTGCGAAGTTTATATTGTCGATACGTTAGAAGATTACGACCCGGATACGGAAGAACCTATAAAAGGCTCTTTCAGAGACGCTGTAAGTCAAGACAATAGAACAATAGTATTTAATGTTTCAGGTACTATTGTACTTAAAAACAAAATGCTTATAACAAATAGGAAAAATATTACAATAGCCGGACAAACCGCTCCCGGAGACGGTATTACATTATACGGCTTTGAAACAAATATAAGCAATTCCGAAAATATGATAATAAGATATGTTCGTTTCCGTCCCGGCGCTGCTAACGTACATAAAGGCGATTCTATGGACGCTATATGGGGCAGAAGCATGAAAAATATAATGGTAGACCATATATCAACAAGTTGGTCGACTGATGAGACAATGTCTCTTTACAGAGCAGAAAATATGACTGTTCAATGGAGTATAATAGCTGAAAGCCTTACAATGAGCGGACATACAAAAGGACGTCACGGATACGGCGCTATTTGGGGCGGCTTAAATACTACTTATCATCATAACCTTGTTGCAAATCATACATCAAGAAATCCACGTTTAGGCGGGGGTACTCCTGAGGCTGATGACAATGAGCATATAGCTAATTTTGATATGAGAAACAACGTAATATATAACTGGGGATTTAATACCGCTTACGGCGGAGGCCGTGCTGACAGCAATTACATAAACAATTATATGAAACCGGGTCCGGGAACAAGAGAAAGCGTAACAAACCGGCTTATTAACCCCGGAGAGAAAAATAAACCAGGAAGATTTTATGTAGCCGGAAATGTACTTGAAGGAAATACTGAAATAACAAATGATAACTCAAAAGGAATATATATATCCGAAGATGCTGCTCCATTTACTGAAATAGTGAATAAAGAATTTACTATGGACGGTACAGAAAAAGAAAATTTAAGAACAACATCTGCTGAAAAAGCTTATGAAGAAGTTCTTGCTAAAGCCGGTGCAGTTCTTCCACGACGTGACGCTCTTGATGCAAGGATTATATATGAAGTTAAAACAAATCAAGGACGTTTCTCAAATGTCGATGCTGAAATAGGCGGACTTCCTGTTAGGGAAAGTGTAAAACGTGACGCTGATTTTGATAAAGACAAAGACGGAATGGCTGATGAATGGGAAATAGCTAACGGACTTGACCCAAATAACCCTGATGACGGAAAGAAACTTGCTTCTGATGGAAGCGGATATACTAACCTTGAAAAATACTTAAATTCTCTTGTAGATATGGAATATGCTCCTGAGAATCCTGTTATAGAAGTTAAAACACCTGTTTATAACCAAAAATACAGTACAGGAAGCAAAGTAATAGTAGAAGCTAATATAACAGATAACGACGGAATTGAAAAAGTAGAAGTTTTCAACGGTTCAGAAATAATTGCAACACTTACAAAAGCACCTTACAGATATGAAATAGAAGGATTGGGCGACGGTACATATTTTATATCACTTAAAGCAACTGACAAAGACGGAAACCAAACTCAGTCAGTTCCTAAAGCAATACATGTTAACGACCAATCAACAACCGGCACACAATGGAATGCTGCTGATATAGGAAATGTAGAAGTTGCCGGAAACAGCACAATATATTCAGAAGATAAAATAACTGTAAAAGGCAGCGGAAAACTTATAGATAATAACGATACATGCCAATATGTATATAAATATCTTGACGGAGACGGAGAGATTGTTGTTAAACTTGATTCAGCAACACCTGTTGACAATCATGCCTTTTCCGGAATAATGGTAAGAGAAAGTCTTGAAGCAGATTCAGCTGCTGTTGTTTTAGGTCTCTCCAGCACTAAAGCATATGAATGGAAAGAAAAAAATCCTGAAACAAACAAAGAAGAAACTCTTTATAGAAACGCATTCGCAATATACCTTGCCGGTCGTGACGAAAAGGGCGGAGCGTTTGACATGCTTGATGAAAACCTTGATAAGCCTGAAAGTGCACTTGAAACAGGCGTACAGCTTAAAAATGATATAGCCTTTAAAAATCTTAATGATTATTTAGGTTATTATATGAAACTTACAAGAAAGGGCGACACATTTACAGCATATTGCTCGCCTGACGGAAAAGAATGGACTGAAGTTGGAGAAAGAACGGTTCCTATGTCTCAAAAAGTATATATCGGAGTAGCAGCCGACGGAAATAAAGTAAAAAATAAGCTTGTGAATGTAAACACCGCAAAGTTTTCAGACATAAGCATTACAGGAAATACGTCAAAGGCTGAAGCTTATACAAATACGGCAATTCGTTCATTAATAGGACCACGAAACTATCTTTAAAATAAAAATAATTTGATTTTACGTATCAGGTTTAATCAGTATTTTTATAAATTACTTATTTCACTCTCTCATTTATATAAAAAAACGCCGCTAACTTTACTTAGCGGCGTTTAGACTGTCAAAAAAATCAAAATTTTTTTTAACTTTAATTTATGGAAAAAGCGTCGCAGACTTTAAACCGCAAAACGGGCTTTGCCCGTTTGAGGAAAAGAGACGTTTCAAGGGCTTTCAAGCCTTGTACGAAGAAACGTCTCTTTATTCTTCTGCTTAAAATCATCGAAAACTTTTTTTCGATGACAGCGTTGTCGACTTTGTCGACACGCTGAAAGCCGCTAATTTTACTTAGCGGCTTTTAAATTTTTTTAATATACATATCCATTTCCATCAAAATCAAGACAGCTTATATCATCTCTTATCATTAAAACTATATCAGGTTTATAATCCCTAATATATTCACGTATAGTCATTTTATCATATTTTCTTAAATCAATTGAACGCATTTCATTAAAACTTGTATAAATTATAGTTTCAAGGGGATTTGTAAAAGAATCACCTACTATTAAAACATTTAAAAGATTTTCTCTGTTTGTCTTAATAACAGTTTCTCCTATATCCCCTCCCATATAAGCAAGGTAAGTAACATTTTCATCCATATAAGGCGGTGTGTAAAAAAGCTTGCTTTCAGACCTTTTTCCATTATCCCATCTTTCAAAGGAAATATGTGTTTTAGGATAACCCATCTCAAGCTTTTCAGTAAAATCATAAACACCCATAAGCTTTCTGTTTCTTGAACCTATATAATTGTTTTTGACATACTCAAAATTAAAATCATACTCATTTAACTTTGGTACATTAAAATCTGTTTCAGAATTAATTTTGTCTATAATAGTTTTATAAGTTATAAAAGCTCCTTCATAACTGTAATGATGGTCAATTTTTGAATAAAATGAATCTTTTTTCCCTAATTTATAAAAAACCTCTCCCATATCTATAAACTCTATATTTTTAGATTTCAATTCCTTCAAAAAATAATAATTTGTTTTATTAAGAACTTCATCATTATTAAAAATATACTTAGGATATTTATCCCTAAAATATGAATACTGTTCATTAACAAATACATAATAAAACTTTCCTCCTTGAGAATTTACAAACTTATTTAAAGATGAAAGTCTTGCCGCCATTATTTTTGAATTGTTTTCTATTTGTTTTTCATCACACTTTGTATAATTTACTTTCGCTAAAAGAAAATCACCGCTAAAAACAATATCATTTACAACCGGTTTTTTTAAAACAGACCTATCCATATACGTACGAAATTTTAATATATCCTCACGAAAAGGAAATATATCAGTAAAATAATCCTCAACGCTCTCAAAAAATGAACCGTCTAAAAAACCTTCTTTTGTAAAATCCTCTATATAATTTACATTTCTATTCTCATAAAACAAAAAATGCTCTTTATCCAAAACCTTAGAAAATATAGGCACGGCAAAAATTAAAGAAATAAAAAGAATTATATTTAAAATCTGAAATACTCTTTTCATTTTTAAACTCCCCTTAAAATCTAAAATAAATAAATGGATTAAATGTCGAACTTACAATAAATACAATACTTAATAAAAATATAATAAAAGCATATATAACCCTTAAACAATAAAAACACTCTTTTATAAAACCGTCCCTCGCTTTTATAAATTCAGATATATATTTAAAAATAGGAACAGAACCTATAAACGCAATTAAAAACTCAAATTTATACTCAATAACACTATAAACCGTTAAATTATTAATAAAAGGAATTTTTCCAAATCCAAACATATTTTTAATTAAAGCTATTGCCGTATCCATTGATGAACAATAAAAAATTATCCAGCCTACAAGAATTAATATTATAGCATAAATATGTCTTAAAAAAGCTGGAAATTTTTCAAGTAACTTTCCATAAACAAACTTTTCACCTAAGAGAAACAACATAAAATAAACGCCCCATGCTATAAAATTCCATGAAGCTCCATGCCAAAATCCCGTCAAAATCCATACAACAGCAATATTTCTTATATTTTTTATTTTTGTGCATCTGTTTCCTCCAAGAGGGATATATATATAATCCCTAAACCATGTTGAAAGAGAAATATGCCATCTTCTCCAAAATTCCGTTATTGATTTAGAAATATAAGGATAATTAAAATTTTCTAAAAAGTGAAACCCAAACATTCTTCCTAAACCTATTGCCATATCCGAATAACCGGAAAAATCAAAATAAATTTGAAAAGCATAAGCAACAGCCCCAAGCCATACAAGAGTTACACTCATAGAAGAAGGCGGCACACTTAATATCTCTTTTGCTGCAATTCCAATAGTATTGGCAACAATAACTTTCTTTAAAAGACCAGTACAAAATCTTATAATACCTTCTGAACAATCATTTAAAGTTTCTTTTCTTTCTTCTATCTCAAAGGCTACTGTTGAATATCTAACTATTGGTCCAGCTATAAGCTGTGGAAAAAGTGAAATATAAAGAGCAACATTCAAAGGGTTTTTCTGAACCTTTGTATCGTTTCTGTAAACGTCTATAACATAACTCATTCCTTGAAAAGTAAAAAAAGAAATGCCAATAGGAAAAATTATATCTAAAGTATTTATATTTATATTGAAAATATTATTTATATTTTCTATAAAAAAATTAGCATATTTATAATAAAATAAAACAGAAATGTTTAAAATTACAGTTATAAAAAGAGCTAATTTTTTATACGGCTTATCATTATAAATAAACAAAGCTCCAACATAATTTACAATAATAGAAAAAAGCATAATAAAAATAAATTTTGGCGTGCCATAAGCATAAAAGAAAAGACTAAATATAAGAAGAACAAAATTACTTATTTTTCTTTTCTTTATAAATACAAATAAAAAATAACACGGCAATAATATAGGCAAAAATAAAAATAAAAAATTTAAGCTGCTGAAAACCATTAGTATTTCCTCCAATAACAAAAACCTTGAGGTTTTTTAAAAAAACAGCCTCAAGGTTTTAAAATTTTATAATTTCAAGGTTTGATTTACATTACATAAATTAATTAACTCACCAGCAATTTTATCAAGAGGAAGTACAATATCCAAAACGCCAAGCCTATAAGCTTCTTTAGGCATGCCATATACAACACATGATTCCTCATCTTGCCCAATATTTTTAGAGCCGTTATTTTTCATAATGCTAAGACCTTTCGCTCCGTCAGCACCCATACCTGTCATAATAACCCCTATGGCTTTATCTTTCATTACATCAGCAACAGAATTAAAAAGCAAATCAGCAGCCGGACGAACACCGTTTACTTTATTTCCTCCTGCACACCTTACTCGAAGCCCTGTACCTGATTTTTCAAGAAACATATGAAAATCACCAGGTGCAATATAAACCGTTCCCGGATATACAGTCTCTCCCGATTCCGCCTCTTTTACACTAAGCTTGCAATAATTATCAAGCCTTTTAGCAAACTGTAACGTAAAATTTTTAGGCATATGCTGTACAATCAATATAGGCGGCATATTTTCCGGTAAATTAGTTAAAACCTCAAAAAGCGCATCAGGACCGCCAGTAGATGACGCAATGGCAATAAGCTTATCTGTACCAGAATTATTTTTACCATATACAGTAGTATAATTTCTTACACTTGCAAGCACACCACCATACCTTGGTATATGCTTTTTAGGAATATGACTTACAACTTGATGTCCGCCTGACCTTAAAAATCTTTGTGCTCTTTCAGTAATAGAAATAATAAATTCCCTTCCGTCTCTTGATGTAAAACTATCCGGCTTAATAGCAAAATCTGTTACCCCATAATGCATAAAATCATGTACCTTTGACATTTCTTTACCAGTAAGTATAATAAGAAGATTGTAATTTTTTAAAATCATTTCAACAAAGTTCGTAGCGCCAAACCCACTATCTAAATCAAGGATAATAACATTTGGATTATTAGTACTCATAAGCCGTAATGTACCAGAAAGATTATAACATGCCTCAAACTGCATACCGCTTCCCTTTATACCTTCCATTACAGAGTATTTCAAATCATTGTCATATGACACTACAATAATTTTTGCTGCCATAACCGCACACCCCCGACCTTATTATTTTCTAACAGGAGAATATTCCTCAAACGCTTTTAACGCCGAATTATACAAAGCCTGAGCAGCCGCTTGCCTGTATGAGTCGCCGCTTAATTTTGAAGCTTCTTGGACATTTGTAATAAAACCAATCTCACAAAGAATAGCTGGTATTTTAGTCTTAGTTAAAACTACATAATCAGTGCTTTTTACACCTCTGTTAGTACTTCCAAGAAGTTTAATAAGTTCATCCTGAGCAAGCTCCGCAAGTCTTTTTGATGTAAACCCAATAGTATTATCATTAGAATGAGGATAATACCAAACTTCCGTGCCATTAGCTCTTTCGGCGTCAAATGAATTTTGATGAATAGAAATAAATATATCTCCAACCTTATTCGCAAAGGCCGCTCTTTGCTCAAGTTCTACAAAAGTGTCATCACTTCTTGTCATATAAACCTTAACAGAATTATCTCTCTCAAATAACGCCTTCAATTTTAACGCAATATCAATATTAATATTCTTCTCCAACAGCCCGTTGCCGTACGCTCCTCCGTCATGTCCCCCATGTCCGGCATCAATTACAACAATTTTTGAATATACTTCCCTTGGCAGCGACCAGTATATGTAAAAGTCATTTTTATCCTCAAATAAACTAAACTCAATTAAATCATTTGTTTCAAATATTATATGCGTGTTATCATTTAAAGAAGATACGTTAATATTTTTAATCAAAGAATCATTAGCATAAAAATTTCCTGAATTAACAACACTGCTTAAATTACAGTTTAAGTTAAAAACACATTTATTATTCACATAATCATTATTTATTTTTACATTTGACGCATTAAAATCTACGGAACCTTTTCTTATTTTCAACCTTTTAAAATTAGAGTCAAACGTAAAATTGTCATTTGGTACAATAGTACCTGACGCCATAGGTATATCTATATTACCTGTCGACGCTGTCGTAGTCTCAGTTTTCCCGTCTGACCAATAAAAATTATTCGAGCCTATATCTAAGTTTCTTTTCTTAAAATCAACTTCAAGACTTGTTCCGTTATTTCCTACATATACATTATAATCCGTTTCTTTGCGCAATTCAACCGCAACTCTTATAATTTTAGCAGGTTTTTCCTGTATCTGAAGCAGATTTACACTTTTTACATACTCATCGTCAAAATTATAGTCATTTTGAATACCAAGTTCTATGTTATGAATATCAAAAGCAATAATTTTTTTATTTGATGAATTAGGTACTGAATAATCTCCAAACTTTCCTTTAGCCTCAACTTTAAGAAAACCGTCTTCACATTTTACATTTTTTAAAATTGCGCCTTCTTCCTCATATCCATATATAATATCAGCATTGCTCGTTTCCTCAGTAGTCTTTTCAACAATACTTTGTGTCTCGTCAACATTTTGCTTTTCTCTTATTAATATATATCTTGACGCTTTATCCCATTGTACATCAAAATTTAAAGCTTCTGCAATAAATCTGACAGGTATCATAGTTTTATTATTTATTATTTTGGGCGGAATTTGCATCTGTATATTTTCTCCATTTACTTTTGCTGTTTTACTTCCTATTATGATGCTAACGGTATTATTATTATATGTCACAAATACCTCGCTTGTTTCTTTTCTCCATTCAACCTTCGCTCCCAAAGGCTCAAATACTTCCCTTGCCGGAACAAGTGTTGTCTGATTTAAAATAATAGGAGGCATCGTTAAGTTTTTTATTTCTTCTCCGTTAATAAATAAATATACCGATTCTGCATTATATTTATGATTTGCACCGTCATAATTAAGATTTAAAGTAATCCATGGAGCTCCAAAAACGCCAACTTCAAAAAAAGCCACACATAAAAAAAACAAAACAATACATGAAATTTTTTTTAATGACATTATTTCACCAATCCTCTGAATAATAAATAACTAACAACAAATTTTTCTGTATTTAACCATTATACTATATTATCCAAATTAAAACAATTGTTAAAACTTTAATTTGTCATTAATTATTTATTTTCATAAGGACTGATTTTAAAATTATTTATAAGCTCATTATAACACTTTTCACATAAATCAAAGCTATCAATCTGTCCATCTTTGTCAGAATGATATCCCCATGCTTTTTCAATATGCAAATGGTCGCTGAAATTTCCGAAAGAGTCTTTTTCTATTTTACTGCCGCATTTATTACAGTATATTTCATCAATTTCAGCTTTAATAACCGATACTTTCTTTAAAACTCTCACAACAATCACACCCTTACATTTGTTAATATGCCTTATAAAGCAAATACCAATTAAACTTTTATATTTTAAATCAGTATTTACTAAAAAAATAAAGGCATTAACTGATTTTTATTATAACATTAATATATACTTAATGTATACAGGTAAAATATGATATAATAAACATAAGTAAATACTGATTTTAGCAATATGTATAAAAAATGAAATATACTCAAAAAATTATAGTCAAAGAATATGAATATTTTTATTTTATAAAAATATTCGCAATAATATAAAAACTCTTAAACATAATATAAAATTATATTAAGAGCTTTTTTATACAGAAAATTAAAATATAATTAAAAATTATAAAATTATAATTGTGCGGTGTTTACTTAATACAAATTATAATTATGAAAGAGGGTAACACAAATGAAATTTATATTAGATGTACATTGTCACACAATTGCAAGCGGGCACGCATATTCAACCGTTACCGAAAACGCTTTGTCAGCTTATGAAAAAGGTCTTGAACTTATCGCTGTAACTGACCACGCTCCTAAGATGCCCGGTTCCTCTCATAAACTATATTTTTCAAACCTTCATGTAATACCAAAATATATTAAAGACGTTGAAATATTAAAAGGAGCTGAAGTCAACATATTGGATAAAAACGGTACTGTCGATTTAAACAATAACGCCCTTAAAAAACTTGATATAGTAATAGCAAGTCTTCACATTCCATGTATAGCCCCTATGACAAAAGAAGAAAACACACAGGCAATGATTAATACTATGAAAAATCCCAATATACACATACTTGGACACCCCGGAGACCCTCGATATCCATTTGATATAAAAGAAGTCGTATATTACGCAAAAAAAACAAATACTGCAATAGAAATAAATAATACATCTCTTAATCCATTAAACCCACGATTCGGCGGAACAGAAACTATTTGCACTATTTTGGAGGAATGCGTAAAACAAAACACTTGTATAGTGTTAGGAAGTGACGCTCATTATTGCAGCGATATAGGCAATTTTTCAAATATAGAAAAAATAATAGAAAACATCTCTATACCAGAAAATCTTATACTTAATACAAATAAAGAACTTTTAAAAAAACATATTGGAAAATAATACTAAATACTATATACAAAAATTTAATAAATACGCTTTTATTTCTTTATATTAAAGCGGAAATATGAACCTTTACTTATAATGCTCAAAATGATAAAATAAAAAAGGCAGACAGCTTTGCCGCATTATTATAATGGCGAGGTGTTTTTATGAATAAAAAATTAAAAAATGAATCAATAGACAACTTGTTTTTAGGTATACTAAAACTTAAAAACCTTGAAGAATGTTACAATTTTTTTGAAGACCTTTGCACAATACACGAAATTAAAAGCCTTGCACAGCGTCTTGACGTAGCAAGACTTTTAATAAAAGGCGCTACATATACAGAAATAGGACAAGAAACCGGAGCGTCAACTGCTACAATAAGCCGTGTAAACAGGTCACTTAATTACGGGTGCGATGGATATGAACTCGTTTTTAACAGATTAAAAAACGAAAAAATTGAAGAAGAAAGAGAGCAAAAATAATAAAACAGACCAAGGAGAATAAAAAATGTCAAATTTATTAAATAACTTAAATCCGGCGCAAAAAGAAGCTGTAAAAACAACAGAAGGGCCTCTTTTGCTTCTTGCCGGCGCCGGCTCCGGCAAAACCGGCGTTTTGACAAAAAGAATCGCTTATCTGATTGAAAATGGAGTAAGACCATTTAATATAATGGCTATAACATTTACAAACAAAGCCGCCGGAGAAATGAAACAAAGAGTAGCAGCAGCTACACCTTATGGAAATGACGTATGGATAAGTACATTCCATTCGTCATGTGTACGTATATTAAGGCGTGAAATAAATATATTGGGGTATGAAACCCATTTTTCAATATATGACGCCGATGACTCACAACGGTTAATAAAAGATATATTAAAAAAATTAAATATAAATGAAAAAAATTTTTCTCCAAAATCTATTGCAAATGAAATAAGTTCACTAAAAAATAATCTTATATCGGCTGCATCATATAAAAAAACTGTTGAAAATGATTACAGGATGAAAACAATATCCAATGTATATACTAAATACCAAAGTTACTTAAAACAAAATAACGCTCTCGATTTTGATGACTTAATATTTAAAACTGTACAAATTTTTATGCAGTATCCAGATATACTTGAAAAATATCAAGAGCGTTTTAAATACATACTTATAGACGAATATCAGGACACAAACGCTTGTCAATACAGCTTAATAAGGCTTTTAAGCGCAAAATATAAAAATATATGCGTTGTTGGAGACGACGACCAAAGTATATATGGCTTTAGAGGTGCAGATATAAGAAACATACTAAACTTTGAAAAAGATTTTACAGGAGCAGCTATTATAAAACTTGAACAAAATTATCGTTCGACCGAAACAATACTAAAAGCCGCTAATAATGTAATCAAAAATAATATAGGACGTAAATCAAAGACATTATGGACAGATAAAGGAAAAGGAGAAAAAATAAAATTTTATCGTGCTAATAATGATTTAGATGAAACTTTATTTATTGCTGATGAAATAAAAAAAGCTGTTGAAAACGGTGGAAAATACAGCGACTTCGCTATTTTATACCGTAATAACTCATTATCCCGTACAATAGAAGACCGACTTGTAAAAAACGCTATACCTTACAGACTTTTTGGCGGTGTTCCTTTTTACAGCAGAAAAGAAATAAAAGATGTGTTAGGATATATGAAACTTCTTTATAACCCTTATGATAATACAAATATACAAAGAATTATAAATGTTCCTAAAAGAGGCATAGGAGCATCAACTTTAGATAAACTTACAGCTTTTGCCGATGAAAATAATATTTCTTTATATGAATCACTTTTTAGAATTGAAGAAATAACAGAATTAAAAACAAGGACAAAAAAAATTAATGAATTTATAAATATAATAGAAGAATTGAAAGAATTTTCAAAAACATCTTCTATATACGACTTAATAAATGAAATATTGTCAAAAACCGGATATATTAATGAGCTTCAAGCAGAGGGAACAGAAGAGGCAAACGGAAGAATAGAAAACCTTAATGAACTTCTGTCAAAAGCTATTGAATTTGAAAATATTTCAGAAGAACCATCATTATCATCATTTTTAGAAGAAGTTGCACTTGTAGCAGATATAGATAATTATTCAGAGGATTCTGATACAGTTGTATTAATGACAATACATAGTTCAAAAGGACTGGAATTTCCTACGGTATTTTTAATAGGTTTTGAAGAAGGAATATTTCCAAGCTACCGAAGTACGCTCGACCCCAGCCCATCGGCAGTTGAGGAAGAACGAAGGCTTTGTTATGTGGCTATAACAAGGGCAAAGGAAAAACTTTATATAACCTGTGCTAAGTCAAGACTTCAAAACGGACAGTATAACTCAAATTTGCCGTCACGCTTTTTTGATGAACTTCCAATGGAACTTTTGGAAACTTACAGCTTAGATACACAAACAAACAAAAAACATTTATCCGATTTTCAAGAAGTTAAAATAATAAGCGGAGCTGCTAAAACATCATCTTTTAAACATCATGCCGAATATAGTACAAAAGGCGCTGAAAATTATAACAATACTTTAGCGCCTAAAAATGTTAAAATTGACTTTGAAATTGGAGATAAAATAA
Organism: uncultured Eubacteriaceae bacterium; assembly: GCA_947086655.1. Classification (GTDB taxonomy): domain Bacteria; phylum Bacillota; class Clostridia; order Lachnospirales; family CAG-274; genus CAMTZM01. The sequence continues at coordinate 84,153 of CAMTZM010000003.1, read as the reverse complement.
AACAACTTAAATATGGAGTTGGTACCGTTATAGATATTATGCCTGCCGGAGCTGATTTTGAAATAACCGTGGAATTTCCTTCAACGGGAAAAAAGAAATTTATGGCAGCATTATCAAAACTTCAAAAAATTTAAAATATGTTTATAATAAATATAAGTAAAAAAAGTAAGTCCCAAAGCTTAAAAAGCTTTGGGACTTACTTTGTATTTTAAAAATAATATTTATTTTAAAATATCATCAACAATAGCCATAACGCCATCAATAGCACTTGAATTGTTCTTCTCGGCTTCTTCCATAGATTTTCCCTCAGAACCGAAATAAACTTTTATTTTAGGTTCAGTACCTGACGGACGTACACAGAACCATGTACCATTTTCAAGTATGTAATAAAGAACATTTGATTGAGGAAGATTAACTTTGCCTTCTTCATTAGAACTAAAGTTTTTAAATGTACCTTTTAAGTAATCTCTAATTTCAAGAACCTTTGAACCGCTTATCTCTGCCGGAGCATCATTTCTAAGCGAATCCATAATCTTCTTCATATTTTCAGCGCCTTCAATGCCCTTTAAAGTTATTGATTTAATTGTTTCATTTGAATAACCGTATTTTTTATAAACTTCCTGTATTCCTTCATAAAGAGACATGCCTTTTTCTTTATAAAAAGCTGCAAGTTCACATATAAGCATTGTAGCTACAACAGCATCTTTATCTCTTGCATATGTACCGGCAAGACAGCCATAACTTTCTTCAAAACCGAAAACATAAGTATTGCTTCCTGTTTTTTCAAAATTCTTTATTTTCTCACCTATATATTTAAAACCTGTCAAAACTTCAAAATAATCAACATTATAAGCTTTTGTAATTTTCTTTGTTAAATCAGTAGATACAATTGTTGAAATAACAGCAGCATTATCAGGAAGTTCGCCTTTTTCCTTCTTCTGAGACAAAATGTATTCAGTTAAAAGAACACCTGTCATATTTCCAGATAAAACAACATACTCACCATTGCTGTTTTTAACAACAGCGCCTACTCTATCAGCGTCAGGGTCAGTACCAACAACTATATCAGCTTTAATCTCATCGGCAAGCTTTAAGGCAAGTGTAAAAGCTTTAGGGTCTTCAGGATTAGGATATCCTACCGTAGAAAATTGACTATCCGGCTTTTCCTGCTCAGGAACAACATGTACATCTGTAAATCCCATTTCTGAAAGAACACGTCTTACAGGTTTGTTTCCAGTGCCGTGAAGCGGAGTATAAACAATTTTAAGATTTGACTGTCTCTTAATAACATCCGGATTTATGCTTTGAGACTTAACCTCTTTAACATAAGCATCGTCAACTTCTTTTCCTATAATTGTAAATAATCCTTTTTCTTCAGCATCTTTTTTATCAGCTTTCTTAATTAATTTAAAATCAGAAACAGCCTCAACCTCTTTAATTATTTCCATATCCTTAGGAAAAGGAACTTGACCGCCATCTTCCCCATAAACTTTGTAACCATTATATTCCGGAGGATTATGACTTGCTGTAACTACAATGCCTCCTATACATCCTAAATGCCTTACAGCAAATGAAAGCATAGGCGTAGGTCTTAACTCATCAAATAAATATGTTTTAATACCATTTCCATTTAAAACAAGCGCTGCTGTTTCCGCAAACTCAGGTGACATATTTCTTGAATCATATGCAATTGCAACACCCATACTTTTAGCATTTTCATTTTGTTTAATAAGATAATTAGCAAACCCTTGCGTAGCTTTGCTGACAGTATATATATTCATTCTGTTTGTTCCGGCACCAATAATACCTCTTAATCCTCCTGTACCAAACTCTAAATCTTTGTAAAATCTTTCTTTGATTTCATTTTCGTCGTTTTCAATTTTTTTAAGTTCTTCTTTTGTTGCATCGTCAAAACTACTGTCAGTAAGCCATTGTTTGTAAATATCCATATATTCCATAAAAATCCCTCTTTCTATAAATATTTCCTTACATAAATATTATATATTTTTAACGTAATTATTACAAGCCTATTTTTAACTATTTTTTATATTTAAGTTAATATACTATTTAAAACCGAAAAATAATAGGCATTTCTCTTGAATATAAAAAGTCAAAGTGTTACTATGATTATAATATAAAATATAACTTTAAAATTTTAAGAAAGGAAGAAATTACAAAAATGGATATTAAAAAAGAAGCACTTGAAAAACATAAACAATGGAAAGGTAAAATAGAAGTAATATCAAGAGCTGAATTAAAAACTCCTCATGATTTATCTATTGCTTATACTCCCGGAGTAGCCGAGGCATGTACAGCTATAAAAGAAAATCCTGAACTCTCTTACTCTCTTACACGCCGATGGAATACAGTAGCTGTTATAACAAACGGCACAGCTATACTTGGACTTGGAGATATAGGCCCTGAAGCCGGTATGCCTGTAATGGAGGGAAAATGTATATTATTTAAAGAATTTGGAGGAATAGATGCAATACCTTTATGTATCCGCTCAAAAGACCCTGATGAAATAGTAAAAGCTATAAGCTTGTTTTCGGGAAGTTTCGGAGGAATAAATTTAGAGGATATAGGAGCGCCTTACTGTTTCGAGATAGAGGAAAAGTTAAAAAAAGTATGCGATATACCTGTATTTCATGACGACCAGCATGGAACTGCTGTTGTAGTGCTTGCCGGAATAACAAACGCTTTAAAAGCAGTAGGCAAAAAAATATCAGAAGTATCGGTTGCGATGTCCGGAGCCGGAGCTGCCGGAGCTGCAATAGCCAAACTTCTTATTCATGCCGGTATAAAAGATATAACAATGTCAAATATAAATGGTGTAATATCTTCTGATATAAAATATGATGACAATAGCTTAAATGAACTTGCTAAAATAACAAACCCTCATAAAAAACACGGAACATTAAAAGACATAATAAAAGATGCAGATATTTTTATAGGAGTATCAGCTCCTAATCTTGTTACTGAAGAAATGATAAAGTCAATGGCTGACAAACCTATAATTTTCGCAATGGCAAATCCTACTCCTGAAATAATGCCGGATAAAGCAAAAGCTGCCGGAGCATATATTGTAGCTACCGGAAGAAGCGATTATCCAAATCAAATAAATAACGTACTTGCTTTCCCCGGAATATTTAGAGGTGCTCTTGACGTTCGTGCTTCAGATATAAATATGGAAATGAAACTTGCGGCGGCTAAAGCCATCGCTGAACTTGTTACAGAAGACGACATAAAAAACGGTATAATAATACCGTCTCCATTTAACAAAGATGTAAGCCGCAAAATAGCAGAAATGGTAGCAGACGCCGCTGTAAAATCTGGTGTTTCATTTAAACAACAGCAATAATCATACCTTCCTGCTTTTTAATATTTTTAAGAGCAAAATAAATATATAAACCTATAACCGCTATATAAACCATTGAAGGCATACTTACGCCTATAAAATATAGTGACATTTGTAAAATAACAGGCATTGTCTGTACATAAACAGCAAGTTTAAAATATTCTACATTTTTAATGTAAGAACTTATTATTAAATTAATTAAAAACGCCATAAATGCAACTAAAATAGAATTGAAAATTGTAGTACAATATGCCATAACTAAAATAATTATTGCTGAAACGATAAACGCTAATCTTATAAAAGGAAGTAAAGTATATATAAAACTTTTATTTATGACGCCGTTTGTTTTAAAATATCTGAAATAACTTACAGATGTTTTAAAATGGCGGCTCATTATTTTTTCCTTATCAACAGCAATACCTAACATATGCCCGTCAAATACTTCTTCATCAAAAACTTTGTCTGAATCTACAATAATTATACTATCTGCCAAATCATCAACATAATTAATTTTTTTATCACAATAAAATACACCGTCTTTTATCTCAAATTCAGGTATATATTTATCAATTATACCCGTAATTCCTCCTTTTTCCACATATTCTGCACAAATAGGCATAAGCATTACTATAAGCTGTAATACTGTTATGACAAAAAGATAAAAAAGCACCTTTGGTAAACTTACCTTTACAAGTAAATGATATTTATCAAAAGCGTAGCACGCATTAACAATCTGTTTAAAAAAACTCATAATAATTCACTCCTTATATTTTATTTATAATAGCACAAAAATATTAGTCTTTCAAGGAAAATAAAAAAAGCTTTATGGAATTTATAAAAATTCCATAAAGCTTTTCTTTAACATTGGTTTTAATTTACACTCTCAAAAGGTAATACAGTGTCATAATTAAGCGCTTTATCCAAAATTAAGCTTACATCATTATAACTAATTCCTTCTGAACCATCTACATCAGCAGCCTTTAACTGTTTGTCTGTAAGCGTATATTCAGCTTTATTATTGCAGTACTGAAGAACAATAGCAGCGTCTAAAGCAGTAATCTTTCTATCATTATTTATATCGCCATATATAATGTCTTTATCATCATCTTCATCATCATTATCTACATAATTTTTAGGAGTCCAATCTCCAAACCAATCTTTAATTTTAATCTGATTAGCTTCTTCTAAAGTCATTACTTTACATTTTCTTTTTGATGTGTCAACAGCATCTCCGTTAGCATATTTTGAACCGTATTCATGATAGTTTGCTTTTAATGCCAAAACATTTCCCCAATCAGAAAAACCTTCATTATTAATAAGCCCTGTTTTCTCAATTGTTGTATTCATAAAATATACTCTTGAAGTAGCGCCCCATGGACGTCCAAAATGTCCTGTTCCAACACTTTTATCGCTTGAACTTGTAACTTTACAATTTTTGAATATATATCCTAAACCGCCTTGATCCCATCTTGTAGCCGTAACATATCCGCCTGTGGTACTGTCACTGTATCCGCAGAAATTAAGCGTACAATCTTCAAATGCAACTTGACCGTCTCCGAATATATAGTCTGTCATACCTTCAATAAAACATTCTTTATAGTATTGTTTTATTGATGGATTTATATAAAGCGTATCTTGACTTGAAAGGAATGAACATCTATAAAACTCAGCGTTATCAGCTTCTGCAATCATTGCTGCTGCTCTTTCTGTTGCTGCCTTTGAATAAACGTCAACTCCTTCTTTAGTTCTGTCAAAATTAATTGATTCTGCACCGCTTGGCTCTACTCCATCAAGTATTTCCTCTTCGGTAACATATTTATTAAATGAGTTTTCAAATGTAATATTTTCAGCGTAAAAATCATTAGCAGTACTTTGAAGCTGAAATGCTCCGCCCCAACGATCTACATTTCCTGTTTTCTTTTCTGTTTTTCCGTTTTTAAGGAATTTGTCAAAAGCATTTAATTCATTATAATATCCGTTTGAACCAGCGCTGTAATATTTATAGCCAATTCCATAATACCATGTAAGTTTAACTTCTTGTGAAGGGTCTGTACTTACTATTGATACATAAGGAGTTTTAAGTATATGCTGAGCTCTGTATACACCTGGAGCAACATGTATAGTAATTCTCTCGCTTTCATTTGTAGGCTTAGGATTCATATTGTTTACAGCCTCAATAGCGTCTTTAACAGTTTCATAATTATTTTCCTGTTCCGGAACTCCTACATAAACATCTTTAGCGTAAGCAACTTCAGCCGCAGTTTTTGGCATAAATAAAATGTCTTTTTTAACAGCTTCGGTAGTTACAACTACATGCGATGCTGAATTATAAGCGTCCTCTGTTTCAATAACAACCTCATAATTTCCTTCTCTAAGCTTAACGCTGTATCCGTCTTCAGCTACAACACCGTCATAAACATAATCATCATCAAGATTTTTAAACTTAATTGCGCTTACATTTATCGGTTTTTCATCATAAGTTACAAACTTGCCTGTAACATCATAAACAGCTTTTTTCGCAACAGATATATCATTTGTAGTATCTTCTGTAACCTTTATTACAGTATTGCCTGATTTTATTTCATAATCGTTAGCGCCTTCCATTACCATTTCATACTCAACATTATCGGCAAACTTAGCACTGTATTTTCCTTCAGTAATTTCAATAGACACTTTTCCATAACTCAACTTTTCAAGCTCATCAACAGGCTGGAAATAAATTTCAACATTAGTCATATCAAAACTTTCCTCAAAACCTGTAAAACTTCCTGAAACAGTTCTATAAGTAACAGCGTCTATTTTTATATTATTAACCGCCGCATCATCAACTTTAACCTCAACGCCTTCTGATATTCTAAATCCCTCAGCATTTGCAAGTCTTGCCTGATAAGTATATCCGGCTGCTACTGTAATAACATAATTTCCATCTTCCGGTATAGCCTCTGTTTCTGCTCCTGTTTCTATATTTCTAAAAATAATGCTGTAATTTTCCGGTATGCCTTCTGCTGCTGTAACAGTACCTGTCAAGTTTACATATTTAGCATGTTCTCTTATTATTCTGTAATATCTTGGCTTTCCGCCGCCTACGGTGCCATCAGAAATTGTATATATACCATCCTCTGGAACAATAAACTTAACTATGCTGCCATCAGTTGAAGCCGCTATCTGTGCAGTAGGCTCAATAGCTCCAGCTTTTGCAAAATTAATTACATCGTTTTCATTATCCATTTTAACATATACATATACAACATCGTCTTTTTTAGTATTTATTGTAAAACTTCCGCCTCCGGCTGCTGAATTAATATAAATACAGCCGTTAATATTAAGTTCTGTACAATTAAATCCTTTTATGCTTGATGCACTTGTTCCCTCGTCATAACGTGTAAGATCCTTATTTGTCGTTCTTAATCTGTTATTTACAGCCGTTGTATTCCATGTTAAATCTCCTGCTGTAAATGTAGGAACAGCAAAAACATTTCCTGCCGAACCTTTTACAATAGTATCAGCATACCAGCTGTTAATAGTATCTACATCAAGTAAATTGTTATATTTTTCTGCATCTAAAGCGTAAGCGCCAAAATCCCAAACATCAATTTTGCCATTATCTTCAACAGGTTTATTGTCAAGATTTTGTACACTCATTCCATGTATAAAACCAGCGCCTTTTACCGTAAACAATAAATCAGCAGCTTCTCCTGTATAAACAAATGTTGCAGCTTCTCCTTCGCCTTTTGTTCCTCCTCCGGCAGTACCAGCTATATCAACGCTTTCAGCATTGAAAGTACCTGTACCTGTCTTTACGGAAGACTCAACAGAAGACCCGCTTCCACTATACATACAGCAATTAAATGTTATAATAGCATCTCCGGCTACCTTAACTTCAAATGAATTTCCATCATAAACGGCTACACCGTGTGAAACGCCTCCGCCGTTATTATATTTCATTGTTCCGTTTCCGTTTATAGTAAGAAACATATCTTCTGAAACTATGGTATTAATCGGTGTTTCAGTATCTTTCGGAACAATAGAACCATCCGAGAATATATAAGTATATGTTTTGCCTTTTTCAGGCATTACATTAACACTGCTGTCAACAACATTAAGAGTATATGTCCATAAAGAACCATCACTTTCAGTGTAAGTAAACTTAATTGCATTTCCTTCAACTGCTGCCGTATATTTATCAGTCAATTTCGTAATCATACTTTCGGCAAGTTCTGCTCCAGCTAAATCTACAACAAGTGTAGCTTTATTAAGTTCTTTATTAATAACCTCTCCTGTCATTCCTTCTGCTAAAGCTACTTCGGGAATATCCGTAGGCTTTGCTCCTGTCTCAACAGAAACAGTTTTGCCCTCTCCGTTAAAATCAAAAGAAAATTGCTTTTTCTCATATGTATTTCCAACAGTAAATGTAAAAGTATACGGTTTAACCTTAGCATCTTTAAATGTAACAACTATCTGTCCGCTTTCATTTAAAGCCGCTGTTATTGAAGAACTAATATCAGTAATAGTATCATTAGTTACAGCTCCGCCTAAATTAAGCTTTAATGATGCTGATTCAGCCGTTTTTGACTCTATTGAAGTGCCGTCGTTATCGCTTAATGTTATAGTAGGTTCTGAAAATATATTTTCAGCTCCTGTAACTGTTACAACAGTACCGTTTATAGTAAGATTAAAATCCCTTTTTTCCCAAACTTTTGTTTCTTCTTCCTGTACTCCGTCTGAAACAACTGTTATTTTTTTGATATATGTACTATTTCTTATCTCTAAATATACATAACTTTCACTTTTTCCATAATAAGTAATACTCTGAGGTGTCCATCCGCCTCCGCATGAAATAGTCTCCTTATCGGCATAAGCCGGTTCTTCCTTATCTGTAATTCCTATTTCAATATCTTGATATCCTACAATAGTTATTGTGCTTTTTCCATTTACAGGAACACCCAAAACTACTCCTTTTGTAACCTGAGAATCTCCGTTAGAAGCTCTGTTCACATTGTCAAATTTTGCTCCCGGAGCAGATGCGTCAACTTTTATTCCATGTACTTCTCCTACTTTTGTAGGGTCAACTTCCTGTCCTGAATTTTGAATAGCAAGCCCGTCTTCATCAGCCCCTTTTACAAGGCTGTATTCATAAGTCTTTCCGACCTCAACTGCTGCATCTGTTGTGAGGGAATCTGCCTGCGGAAAAGTACCCCCCCCCAATAAATTTTCATTGCTGTCATTGCTGCCTGCAAATGTTAAATTTGAAAAAACAGATGTGAACATCATAGTAAACACAAGCAGCCAGCCCAAAACACGATTCATTTTTTGATTCATTAAAATGCCTCCTCCTTTTTCATAGCTAAATGCGAAATATTTTTACATTGAAAAATATAAAAATAAACACATTGTTTGTTTATAATATATAATAATTATATCATTTTAAAAATAAAAAGCAATAAATTTAACATACATTCTATTTTTTGCACAAATATATATACACATATAACAATTATAAAAAATCTGTATTATAATTTAGTTGTCAGTATAACTAACTGTCAATATGGATTTTTATTGTATTTTTAAAATAAAATATAATTAAAAGCTTTAAAACCTATACGTACATGAATATTTAGGAAATAAAAAGCAATTTATACAAAATCACCAAAAACGTCATATTCATCATAGCACTCAATAAATCTTTTAAGCGTATCTATATAATCAAGTATATAACCATTATTGCTTTTAATCTCAAGACTTTTGTCAAACAATTCATACTTAATAGACTTATTTTTGCCATTTTTACCTTCTTCCCAATATTTTTTTAATATCTTAAAAGGAAGTATATAAAATTTATCATATAATTTAAAATAAACAATGAAAAAAGAAATTCCGTCCTGCTTTTCAAAATCTTCCATAAATTCAAACTGATGCTCATGTATATTTTTAAAGGGAAGACTTTTATTATTTGTTTCTTTCGCATCAAAACATACAGGTATTCCTTGTATAACTCCAATATAATCAACTGTGCTTTTACTTTCAAAGTAAGCCTTTTTTATTCTTCCTGTACCTTTTTCTATTTCAAGAGGTGTTATAGGCGTAGGTATTTTTTGTATTAATGCAACTCCTTTTTTTCTATACATACTATTAGCCATATTTATAAGCTCCTCAAGGAATTTTCCTCTAAGCCCTCTTGTATTCCAATATCCCATTTCTCTTTCCTTTCCTATTCATTTTCTTTAAGCACATTATTTATAATATTCCATATTTCATCTTTCTCAAAACCTCTTTTCCATGCCGCAACACCAGCAGTATTTTTTTGAAGTGCTAATTCAACTCTTCCTTGTATGCTTTTCTCATCTTCAAGCCATATTTTATAAGTTAAATTATTCTCTTTTACTTCTGCATAATACTGCCCTATATCTTCAAGCCATTCAAATTCTTCACCTTTTTCAATAATAAAATTATAAGCATCTTCCATTCCAAGCGCCTTAGATGAAACATTTACGCCTGAATCGGTTTCTTCTTCTGTCCATAAACGTGTGTAAAAAGGCATTCCAAGTATAATTTTCTCAGATGCAACCCCTTCTTTTACAGTTAAATCAATAGCCTGTCTCGACCAGTCAATAGATGCAACCGAACCGCTTTCCTTAGAACCGCTATAATGCTCGTCATATCCCATTACAACAATATAATCAGCTATTTTTCCAACCTCATTTCTGTTATAATGATTAGTCCATGGTTTTGGAACAAACATGTCAACCGAAAGTATAGCTCCCTGCCTGTTTAAATAAGGGGCAAGTTCTCTTAAAAACTGAATGTAATATTCTCCGTCACTTTTTGGAACAGCCTCAAAATCTATATTAATTCCATCAAGCTCGTAAAGAGATACAAAAGCTAATATCTGTTTAATTACTTTTTCTCTTGTCTCCGTACTTGAAATAACACTATGACATACATTTTCATCAAAATTATCCGTAATAAGCGCCCAAACTTGCCAGCCGTTTCTATGAGCCCAATTAACATAACTTTTATCTGCAATATTAACTATATTTCCGCTTGTTTTATCAAAAGAAAACCATGTCGGAGAAACTACATTTACACCTTTAGCCTCACCTCTTGCCATAGCTGTCCTATTAGCTTCAACTCTTGTTACTTGGTCAAAAAACATGTTAATCTTTCCGTCGGACTTATCCCATAGCTGTCTTTTTTCTTCTTTTTCTTTTTGTTCAAATTTTTTCGTTCCAGTAGTCTCAACCTTGCTTTTTAATACGTATCCTACATACCCTTCTTTTGTACGTACTTTTATATAATTATTTTCTTCTTCCCCAAATATATAAACATCCTCCTCTTTTTTCATTCTTTTTTCAATAGGACTTTTTTTGTCTGCCAAAAACCTTAAAACTGCCGTTCTTGAAGAAATTTTTCCTGTAACAAGTTCGCTTTTAGTATTGTCTATACATATTATTTTACTTTCATTGTCATAATTAACAACAAAGTTATAAAGTTCTTCAATAATAGTACGCGGCATATACGCAATACCATCTATTTCATAAACGGGAATTGACAGTTTCATAGGCTCATCATTAACATAATATGTAAGCTCATCTGTTTCCATTCTTATAACATGATTATCGGTAGTAATAGTAAGCTTTTTTTCATTTGAATCCCAAAAAACATATGGGTCAATTTTTTCCTTAACAAAATCAACAGAAAAATAAATATCGGCATTATCAATTACAGCATTGTTTTTTTCTGTAATAATTTCATCTCCAATAACAATATTAGCATTATCAGCACTTGTTTGAAAATAATCATAAAACGACATGCTTATAAAACTCGGAAACCAAAGCTTTATAACAGTAAAAAAAACCGCAGCACCTATTAAAGAACATATAAGAGGAAAAATAATCCCCTTTCTTTGTTTCGCTTTTTTTCGTCTGTTTCTTCTGCTATTTCTCATTTGCCTGTTATCATCCATTGCTAATCCTCCCAAAATTATTTTTATTCTAAACCAGTGCATATCAAAAAAAATTATGTTTACGACTTTTTTATAGTATTCTATTTTTAAGATAAGCTCTAATCAGTATTTTCTTATTATACGAAAACTAAATCAAAATTACAAGAAATCACTTATTTCAGTAAAAAACTACTTATATTTTCATTTTATAAAAATATAAATACCTAATAATAAATACGATATTTTTTTAAATTTTATTTACATTCTATAAATAAAAAAAGTTCAATTAAATTTTATTTTCTATAACTTTTTGTGCATATTTTAAATTTTAGACACGTTTTTTTAAATTTTTATATAATATCTTAAAGTTAAAATATTTACATACTTGAATTATTATAATGTTTTTGTTAAAATTTATCAAAATTTATTTTTTTCTTTGGAAACGCTTGCATAAATACTTACTTTGAACTAAAATAAATAAAAGCGGCTTTTATCAAACGCCTTTCAGACAGAGTCTGATACAAAAAAATCAAATTGCGAATTTGACTAATTACCGCTTTTATTATATCGGTTCTATTAGGGAGGTTTAAATCCATGCGTGGCAAAAAAATATTTCGGAGCACGACAATAGCCTTCACGCTTATATTGTTATCAACGGTCGCAGCAAAAGGAGCCGTTTTTAAAGACGTTCCGGCAAACCATTGGGCATACAGCGCAATTTCTGACGTATCATCAAAAGGCTATGTTGTTGGAGATTTATCCGGAAATTTTAATCCCGAACAGGAAATCGACAAATTTAGCGCAGCTAAAGCCATAGCCGCAGCCGCTGGTTATCATTATAACGAAGCTGACTCAAAACAAAAACTTAGTTATAACAGAATTTACGAAAGCTATAAACCATTTTTGATACAATATTCTAACGCTTTTTCAAAATGGAATACTTCAGCAGATAAAGAAATAGCTTTTCTTCTTGAAAACCAGCTTATAACTTCATCAGATTTAAACCAGTTCATTGTAAAGGAAATTGACGGCGCTGAAAAAATAAAAAGTCTCAGCCGTGAGGATATGGCGCTTTTTATGGCTCGGCTTATTTGTTTTTTAAGCAGTATCGATAAAGACGATATAAATGAAAGTAATTTTATGTGCTCCGATGATAGCGAAATAAATGAATCAAAAAGAAAATCGGTTTATTTTATTTTGCATAAGGGTATAATGAAAACTGCCGAAGGCGGCTGCTTTAACCCTTTAGACGCTGTTACAAGAGCTGATTTTTGTTTTATTTTAGACAAAACATTAAAAGAAATAGACAATATTAAAAAAGACGAAAATAAAACAATAAAAGACTACGAAGCACAGCCTACAACTAATTTAAGTACAGTCAATTCGACCTCCGCCGTTAAAACAATAAGAACAATAAACGGAGTAATTGAAAAATATATTCCTTCAATGAACATTATACAAACCGAATTATTAGGAGAAACAAAGGTTTTTAAAATCAGCGCAGAGGCTAAAATAACAACAAACTCTCTTGCGTCAAAGGAATCAGAGTTAAAAGAAGGCATGCGTTTTTCTGCCGTTCTTAATAACGATTTGATAATTGAAATTGACGCTTATAACAAAAAAGACAACATTGAACAAACAAAAAAAACTGAAACAAAAATTACAACACCATCTGATTCCGTAACTATTCAAGGAAAAATAAAAGAATTATGTATTTCAGAAGACCCAACAATCACCGTGGTAACAATTGCGGGAGATGAAGAAACTTACAGAGTAAATACTGATTTTGTATTTCTTAATTCGTTTAATGTTTCTGACAATATACTGCTTAGATTTAAAGACGGTCTTGTCTATACAGTTTCAGTTCTTGAAAAGGCTGAAAACATAACAGTTACAGGCCGCATTAATACTGTATATGAAAACTATATTACTTTATATGTAAATAAAATAACAGAAAATAACAGCATAAAAATTAATATAGACGATAATGTAACTATAATAGATTCATTAACAGGAGACAGTATTAAATATGAAGATTTAAAAAAAGATATGACGCTTTACATAGTATTTAACGATAAAGACTTAAATTCTGTAAAAAGCATATCAGTTTTAAACCGATAGTAGGAGGATAAATAAAATGTCCCGCAATATACAAAAGACGGACAATCATGAGAAAGATACTAAAGATACGGAAGAAATAAGTATAAAAGAAATAAATAATAAAATAGATTTTAATACAGTCAGCAAAGCGCCGGAATTTACAGAGGTTTCGGCAGTAAGGGAAAGTACAGCAATAAAAACCCCGCCAAAAGCCGAAAAACAATTAATAGTATTAAAAATTAAAAATAAATCTGCTGGCTTATTAAAACTTGTTAAACCTAATATGCTGAAATTAAAAAATAAATCTGCTGATTTATTAAAACTTATTAAACCTAACATACTAAAATTAAAAAATAAGTCATTAGGCTTATTAAAACTTATTAAACCTAATATGCTGAAATTAAAAAATAAATCAGTTGATTTATTGAAACTTATTAAACCGGCAGCAATAAGCGCAAAAGATAAATCAAAAGATATCGCACGAAAAGTTGAACCGCATATTCCATTAACAGTAAAAAATCATTCAAAAAGGTTTGCTTTAAGTACCATAATATTTGCTGTACTTATATCTATTGCCTGCGGATTTATACATAAAAACGCACAAACGGTATTTGTAGATAATATGGAAATCGGAATAATAAGCGATATGGAAATTTCAGGCGATGAACTTTTTAAAGAAGCCGTGGAATATCTTAAAAACGAAAAAGGCGTAAATGTTAAAGTAAACGAAAAAGTAAGTCTTGAACCTGTACATGCATCTTCAGATGAAATTATGAGCCATGATGAAATAGTTGAAAAAATCGCCGACAGTTTTACATTTCAAATTGAAGCCGCTGTTATAAAGGTGAACGATGAAGAAACTGTATATGTTTCTGACAAAGATTCAGCAAATAAAATTTTAGATAAAATTCTTGACAGTTATGTTACTGAAGATAGAAAAGTATTAGAAAAATCTTTTATCGAAAAAGTTGAAATAACAAATAAATTTATAAAAAGCAACGAACTTTCATCTTATAATCAAGCTTATGAAAAACTTACGTCAAATGTAAATGCTGAAAAAAAACATACAATTACAGAGGGAGACACTCTTTGGGATATTGCAATCAATTATGATATTTCCGTAGATGATATATTAAACGCAAACCCGGAGTTGACAGAAGATTCAATATTAGCTCTTGGCGACGAAATAAATTTAATAGTATTTAAACCTTATTTGTCAGTTAAGATAATTGAGGAGTATATATATACAGAAACAGCGCCAAAAGAAACAGAAGTAGTTGAGAATAACAATGAATATAAAACATACCGAAAAGTACTTGTTGAGGGTAAAGACGGAGAAAAAGAAATAACAGCTAAAGTTACAAAAATTAATGGAATTGAAGAAACAAGAGAGACATTAAGCGAAAAAATAACAGTCGCTCCTGTTACCGAAAAAGTTGAAGTTGGTACTTTAACTGAACCGCCTAAAAAAGCAGTCGGAAGTTTTAAATATCCCGTATATGGTCGTCTTTCTTCCGGATACGGAGCAAGATGGGGTACAACACATAAAGGCTTAGACCTTGCAGCACCTTACGGTACACCTGTAAAAGCTTCTGATGGCGGAACTGTAATATTTGCCGGCTGGGGTAACGGATATGGAAATCTTGTAAAAATTGACCACGGAAATGGTTTTGTAACTTACTATGGACATAATTCAAGACTTGCTGTATCAGTAGGGCAAAAAGTTGCTCAAGGAGAAGTAATCGCTTATGTTGGAAGTACTGGCGACAGCACAGGAAATCATGTTCATTTTGAAATAAGAAAAAATGGAACCGCATGTAATCCATTAAATTATTTATAATAACATTTTATTTAATAAATATAAAAATTAAACCTTTCTTCATTATTATTTTAAAAAGCAAAACCGTACATAATAAGTCGGTTTTGCTTTTATAGTTATATCAGAAATTTCCAAAAAGGAGATGCTTATATGTTTGCTTTTATATTTGCTTTTGCAGTATTATTAATTATTATATTAATTCTTTTATATTCAATACAAAAGCATATAGTTAAAATGATAAATATAAAAAGTAAAATTGCAAAAATATCTTTATTTTTAATTATAGCCGGTTTATTTGTTTTTTTGATTGCAATAAGAAACTTTTTTGTTTTCTTAATTTTTTACAGTTCTATTATAATAATTTTTTCATATATAATAAAAAAAATCTTTCCGTTTTTAAAAGAAAACAAAATATTAAATTTAATAGCTTTAAAAGGATTTTCAGTATTTATAATCGCTTTTATAATAACAATTTCAGGTTATATAAATACAAAATGTTTTTACATAAAACAATATAATATTACTGCAGCAAAACAACTTAAAACCCCTATTAAAATTACTGCCGTATCTGATATACATTTAGGTACATCAATTAATAAAAATGAATTAGAAAAAATAGTAGAAAAAATAAATAATACAAATCCAGATATTGTTTGCCTTTTAGGAGATATATATGACGAAAGTACTTCAAAAGAACTTTTGGAATACTCATATAAATGTTTTAAAAATATTAAAGCAAAATCAGGCTCGTTTTACATAACCGGAAATCATGATTTGTCAGCTGATCATATAAATAATATAAAAGACGGACTTGAAAGTTCTGGAATTAAAGTATTAATTAATGATTATCTATATTTAGAAGATTTAGAGACATACATTGTAGGTATTAATGATAAAAGATATAAAGAAAGTATGGTTTATTTCGATATTCCTCTCCATGCAATAATGTCAAATGTTGATGCATCAAAACCTGTTATTGTACTTTCTCACCGTCCTGAAGATATAGAAAATGCAAAATCATTGAAAACCGATTTGTTTTTAAGCGGACATACTCACCGAGGGCAAATATTTCCGTTTAATTTTATAGCTTCCGCATTTAACGAACAATTTTATGGAATTAAATCTAAAGACGGCTTTACAAGTATTGTTTCTTCTGGCGCAGGAACATGGGGCTTTCCTTTTAGAACCGTAAACAGAAGTGAAATAATAGAAATAAATATTACAAAAAATTAATAAATGTATTACAAAAAATCAATGTATATGTTGCAAAATTTTAAAAGTAATGATATACTATAAATGTTATAAAAAAATTACATAGGAGGATTCTTAAAATGAAAAAATTTTTTACAACTCTTGCAGCTTCTGTTATTTTGTCTTTATCTTTAGTTGCATGCGGTACTGTCGATACAACAGCTTATGAAAAAGCAATGGGAGATGCTACTGCTGTTATAACTGAAATAAACTCAGCCGTTCAAAATGGCGAAGTTGAGCTTGACCCTGATACAGCTCAGAAATATCAAGATGTAGCAGCTGAATTTCAGCAGCTTGCACAGGATATTACTTCAGACCCTGAAAAATACACAGAACAGGGCGCTCTTGATGAAGTTACAGCTAAAGTTGAAGGATATGTAGAACAGTTTAATGAAATCAAAGCTGATTTAGGTATTCAATAATTTTTTTACTAAAAAATATTTGATGGAGTAAGTGCCCCCGCTGAAAAAACGGGGCGCTTACTGCAAAGGTTTCGTTAGAAACCGTCGGTTATGAGTATTTTTGCAAAGCAAAAATGCGAATAGCCTTTTACTTTTTTTCATTTAATAATTATTTGGAGGAGTATGTATAATGAAAAAGAAATTACCATTAGTTTTATTAGCTGGAATTTTACTTTTAGCCGGTTGCGGCAAAGATTCAACTGAACAGAATAATAGAGATAATAGCGAACCTACAACTATTGAAACTGTTGAAAATAACACTGAAGCCACTGATACAAATGTATCTGACGATGAAAACAACAACGAAAACAATGCCGCTGATTCTAATGTTGACTTAACTGATATTCAAGAATCAGCTACTGAACTTACTAATATTTTAATGGAAATAACAAACGCTATTCAAGCCGGAACAGTTACAATGGACGAAGAAACAGCTCAAAAATTTACAGATATAGCTACTGGTATATCTGAAATGGGTCAGGATATGGTAAACAATCCTTCAAAATATCTTGAGCAGGAAAATATTAATGAATTAAATGCTAAAATAGCTGATTATAAGGCTCAGCTTAACGAAATAAAAGCTACGATTGGTTTGGAATAATTTTTAGCGTTTTTTCTGTAAATTTCAGGAGGTAAGGGTAAACTATGAAAAGATATTTAACGGCTGTCTTAACTTTTGCGCTGTTGCTTTTTACCGGTTGCAGTAACAATAACAATATTGAAAATCAAGAAAATGAGATTAATACAGAAATTTCAACTGAAAACTCTGTACAGTCTGAAACTTCTAACCCTCTTGATGAGCTGCGCACGAAGTTAGGCGACGAAATTCTTTCTGTTTCTCAGCTTATTAATAATACTACTGATGAACAGGTTTTGCTGAAATTTCAGGAAATATTTAACGAAACGGCGGAGTTTGGCAATTATATTAAAAACAATGAAGAAGAAATTTATTCATCACAGGATAAAACTAACGAAGCTGTTGAACAGGCTAATAGTATATTAAATAAAATTGATGATTTTAAAAAATCTATGCAATAAAAAAAATAGCATAATTAATTCCTCATATCCGTTCCCTTTTTTAGGGAACGGATATTTCAAGATTACGCTAAATTAATAATAAATTTATTATTTAGATTGTGCTGAAACTAAAAAATCAATTAATTCATCTCCATATATAGGTTTGAAATATTCTAAAACATTTTTTGATACTTCTTTAAATGGTTCTAAATCTGGATAAAGTATAATCATTCCTTCCTCACTTAAAAGCTCAATATAATCCTCTGTCTGTTTCTTTATAAGCTTACGGTTAAACTCCTGTGCCTCAATTGCAGCTTGCTCTATAATAAATTTTTGCTCCCTTGTAAGGCTTTGAAATATATCTTCACGTATTACAAAAAACATAGCGTCATAACTATGATTTGTAATAGATAAATATTTTTGTACATTATAAAATTTATTATTATAAATTATAGGTACAGGATTTTCTTGTGCATTAAACTTACCTTTTTCTAACGCCTCATATAATTTAGGAAAAGGAGATATATATGGATTAGCACCAAAACAATACATAGTTTCTGCAACTATTGAATTTTCCGAAATTCTTATGTCAATACCTTTTATATCTTCTAATGAGTTTATACCGCCTATCTTTTCAGATGTTGTAATACACCTAAATCCATTGTCAAAATGCGCAAGAACATGTATATTATAATCTGTAAGTTCATCTTCAGCTTTTGTTTCAACAGAACTGTCCATAAACTTCCACGCATCTTCAAAATCAGTAAATAAATACGGCAAAGCCGATATGCCTGATTTAGCCGAATATACCGCAAAATTTCCTGCACTTGAAACAGTCATATCAACATTTTTATTAACAATTCCAGCTATAAGCTCACTGTCATTTCCTAATTTACTTGATGGGTATATCTCTACTTTAATTGAATTGTTCGTTTTCTCCTCAACTATTTCTTTGAACTTTTCACATGCTTTCCCTCTTGGGTCAAACTCATCCGTAGAAAATCCAACCCTTAAAACAATTTCTGAACTCTCAGCCGAAATAATATCCTTATCTTCTGTATTAGCATTAGACATTACTGAATTTTCATTATTCTCTTCTTTGACACATGAAGTTAATATGAAAACTTGTAATAAAATCATAAAAACAATTATTATTTTTTTCATATAAAGCACCTTCTATTCGCTTATATATTATATATTGAAAATATTAGTTTCCAAATATACAATATGAATTTTTACCGTTTTTCTTTGCTGTCTCTAAAGCTGTTTCTGCTTTTTCATAAAGCATATTATAGTCATTTCCGTGTATTGGAAATATTGATATACCTATACTTGCAGTTATATCAACTATTCTTTCCGGACAAACATAACTTTCCTTTAATGTCTCACAAAGAAACTGAGCCTTTAGAGAGGTTATTTTGAGAGCCTCATCCTGTGACTTATCTGCTATGTTTAAAAATACCATAAATTTATCCCCGTCTAATCTCCCTATTATATCCCTTTGAGAAAATATGCTTGTTATTTTTTGAGAAACTTCAATTAATACACGGTCGCCAAAAGCATGCCCTAAATTGTCATTTATCTGATTAAAATTATCTAAATCAATTATAAAAATAGCATATATGTTTCTTCCCTCTATGTCTTGTATAAACCTCATTACTTTCTCGCATACCGATTCTTTGTCAAATAAATTTGTAAGATTATCCCTTTCATAATTATCTTTAGTCCATTTGCCTGTAACTTTTTGGTCGTTTACATCTACAAGAGAACCCGTAAGACATATTGGCTTTCCTGTTTCATCCTTAGTTAAAGCCGCCGTAAACTTAAACCAATAATATTCTTCGTCACTGCATTTTATTCTAAATTCACTTGTAAAATATGAATCCCTGTTTTTTATCATCTCTCTTATATTTTTTAATACATGTGAATCGTCAGAATGTATCTGCTTAAAAAGAGGTTCTGTTTTCGTAATTGTCATATTTGTCTCGGGTATTCCAAAAACAAAATCAATATTGCCTGTAAGTTCAAGACGTTCTTCTTCTATATCATAATCAAAAACTATAAGCTGACTTTGTTCATGTATCATTTTATATTTATCATTTTTATATTTCAAAGAATCATTGTTTATTTTTAATTTGTCAGCTCTTCTTAAAATAAGGAAAATGGCAAGAGACATTGAAATATATGAAACAAACATCGCCATAAGCAATATAAAAATATCAAAGCTTATATTCTTTATTTCAGCCGTTATTATATCAATAGGCATTATTGTAACAATAAACCAGCCATGTAATCCCGTAGGACGATATAAGCATATTCTTCCTTCTGAATTGACATTATACTTGATTATATTTTTTGAATTATCATTAAAATCATTTTTTACACTTTCAATTGTATCATCACCCTCAATTTTAGCTCTGCTTAAAAAATCAAAAAAATTCCCATCAGTAAAAGCAGCATAAGGGCTATACGTTTTTAATATTACATCTCCGTCTGACTCAATTAAATAAGAATAGCTGTTTCCTTTAAACGTATTAACACTAAAAATCTCATTTAAAAAACTTTTGTTAAATGTTCCCGTTAAAACACCCTTTATATTATTTTCCTCGTCATAAACAGGAACAGCTATAACTAAAACCTTTTCACCATCTATATCTGTATGTGTTGTTGCCGATATATTTGAACGACCGTTTATGGCAGCTATAAAATATTCATTTTTTGATATATTTCCGCCGGCTGTATTATTATTGTTTAAAGATAAACCTGATGGCATAGCTACGGAAATTCTTTTAAAATCATTATAATTTTTTGTATAGTTAATGTTCTTTCTAAGAACTGAATAATCATCAAAATCTACATCTTTAAAACTTTTAGCAAGTGCTTCTAATGTGTTTATATATGAATTTAATTTTATGTTAAAAGCAGCATTATACTGATTTGAAGATTCCTCAAGATATTCAGCGTATATATCTTCTATTGCATTTGTTAATGAAACTTTAAACCAACTAAATGAATATAGCAATATTGTAAGTATAATAAAAAGAGTAAGGGAAATTATATGTATATAGTGTATTTTTATTTTCAAAAAATCCTCCCCCTTTACTTCATTTTATATATTTTATATGTTATTATATTATTATATTATAAAAAAAGCTAACATTCAATAATTAAAAAGTATTTTGCAATGAAATAAATTTTAATTAAAAATAAAAAAAGAGGTGAGAATAATGGAAACAAAATTATTTGATACCGCTGATAAAAAAGAAAAAGTGATTTTAATAGCGGTAGAACGTGATAATCAGCTTTTTGACGCTATATCAAGTCTTGACGAACTTAAAGCACTTGCAGAAACAGCCGGCGCTGTATGCGTAGGCAAAATGCTTCAAAAAAGAGAAAGTATTGACAGAGCGCATTACTTTGGAAAAGGAAAACTCGAAGAATTGAAAGAACTTATAATAGAAACAAACGCCGACGGCGTAATATGTGATGACGAATTGACATCAAGTCAAATGAAAAACATGGAGGAAATACTTAAAGTAAAAATTATGAACCGTACCCTTGTAATACTTGATATATTTGCTCTAAGAGCAAAATCTGCCGAGGCTAAAGCACAAGTAGAATTAGCTCAGCTTAAATATAAAATGTCGCATCTTATTGGTATGGGAATAAATATGAGCCGACAAGGCGGCGGCATAGGAACAAGAGGCCCCGGTGAAAAAAAACTTGAAACAGACAGACGCTGCATTTCCGATAGAATAGCTGAATTGAACAAAGAACTTGTTCAAATTGAAAAACATAGAAATATTCTAAGACAAAAAAGAATGAAAAATAAAATACCAGTTGTTGCTTTTGCCGGATATACAAACGCCGGAAAATCAACACTTATGAATAAAGTATCAAATGCCGGAGTATTGCAGGAAAACAAACTTTTTGCAACCGTTGAGACAACTACAAGAAAAATTGAACTTTCAAGCAGAACACAATGTCTTTTTACTGATACGGTAGGATTTATACAAAAACTCCCTCACAACCTTATAAAAGCTTTTAGGTCTACGCTTGAAGAAGTTAAATACGCTGATATTATAATACATGTCGTAGATGCCTCAAACGATTCAAGACAAAATCAAATGAAAGTTGTCTATGATACGCTTAATGAATTAGGCTGCGTAGGAAAGCCTATTATCACAGTTTTTAATAAAACAGATATGCCTTTTCAAAAGCCTCTTCCTATTGATAAAACCGCTGAATATAATATTTTAATTTCAGCTAAAAAAAATAAAGGAATAGACGAAATGCTTGAAACAGTAGAAAAAATTATTAAAAGTTTCAAAAAAAATATTAAAGTGCTTATACCTTATGAAAAAGGAAATTATTTAAAAATTATTTTTGATGACTGCGATATAATAAACGATGAGTATAAGCCTGAAGGAAGATATTTTGAAATATTTGCATCTCCTGAAAATGAGGGACGGCTAAAAGAATTTATCATATAATAAACTTATAAGAATTTTTGATAAATCGATTTGGCAGTAAATACAGGGTTTTTATATGATTTTAAAATTTTTTTAAAATAAATATAAAAATTTTTTAAAAAAGTATTGACTTTTATTCCATTATATTGTATACTATCAAAGTCGTTAAATTAAATTATTGCATGCGGCTCAATAGCTCAGTTGGTTAGAGCGCTGGCCTGTCACGCCAGAGGTCGAGGGTTCGAGCCCCTTTTGAGTCGTTTTGGGAGCATAGCTCAGCTGGGAGAGCATCTGCCTTACAAGCAGAGGGTCATAGGTTCGAGCCCTATTGTTCCCATTTATGCCCGAATGGCGGAACTGGCAGACGCACAGGACTTAAAATCCTGCGGGAGTTAAATCCCGTACCGGTTCGATTCCGGTTTCGGGCATTAAAATTCAAAATAAACCAATCTTTATATTTATAATAAAGGTTGGTTTATTTTTTTTATTTTAATAAACGAAGTAAGTGGTATTTTAATCCCATTTACTACATATGAGTATTTTTGCAAAGCAAAAATGCAAATAGTCTTTGACTAAAATATTTTTAAAAAATTGCTGCGAAATAACTTGAATTTGTTATTTCGCAGCAACTTTATTTAGATTTTAATATTCTTTCCAAACACTATAAATAAGTTTAGTAGCTTCTGCACGAGTTAATTCACTCTTAGGATTGAGTTTTCCATCAGAACCCTCTATTATTCCCATTCCTACTAACTCCGCAACACTATCTTTAGCATAATCTGAAATTTGGTCTGAATCTGAGAATTTAGATAAATCAGCCTTTTGTCCACTCTTGTTCATAAGTTTCATTGTGGCAGCTATCATTACCATAACTTCCTCTCTTGTAGCATTATCTTTCGCTCCAAGAGCATCTCCGTTAAATGCTGCAAGTATTCCATATTCTTTAGCAGCCGCTATTTGCGCACTATAATAATCGGAACTTGATACATCAGAATATGAACTATTTGAAGACGCTTTTAACTCAAGCATTTCAACTAAAATTTTTATAAAATCGCCTTTTTTAATATTCTGATTTGGAGCAAACAAGTTGTTTCCTATTCCATTTATTATATCTCTTGCTGCCATAGTTTCAATATAAACTTTAGCCCAATGGTCGCTGACATCATCAAATGAAACAGTTGACTCATATGCAGCAAATATACCTGATTCACGTATAGGGAACATTACCTTTTTCGTTGCTTTATCATAGTAACTTGCTACTATTGCTTTCATACTGTCATTTTTATTAACATAAGCAGCTACAACTTTTTCCGGCGCTGTTACCTCTTTACTATAATCAATAGATACCCATATATACTTATCAAGTTTAACAGTATTTCCTTCTGCATCTGTAATATTTATCTCCACAGCGTTGTCTAAAGCTTTACTTTGTACTGCTTCAGAAAGTACTTCAGATTTTTTAATCTGTACATTCATACCGTTTGCCGCAATACCATTTGTAATACTTACTCCTACATTTCCAGCTGTTATTTTTACATCGTCTTCTGTTTTAGGAATAGAAACATTAGCTACATTTGAATCACCATAATCAACTGTAATTTTATTATCAGCTTTTTTAAGTTCATCAGCAGTTACTTTTACATCCTTTTCCTTTTCTTTCTCAACTTTTACAGGAGTATTTTCTGTTTTCTTGTCATCTGTCTTACTGTCTTCTTTTTCATTGTCATCTTTTTTATTATCTTCTTTTTTATTGCTTTGTGAATTGTCTTTGCTGCTTGAAGATGATGAACCCCCGCCTGAACCTCTTACAGGTCCTCTGTCGTTATCTGAAACTACATCTTTTGTAGTTGTTTCAGTACTTTCATTATCTTCTGGCTCTGGGTCATCATAACCCGGCTGTGACTCAATATAAGCTTTAAGCTCATCTGTAAGCTCAAGGAAATCTCCCGTAATAAACGCACCTACATCTCCGTCAGCATCTGGCTTATCTGACTGAAGAAAATGATATCTATCCATATACTGCTCATAGTTAAGAGTCTTAAATGAATCTTCAGTAATTGTCTCATCTAAAGAGTTCTTTCCATTTACATAGTTATATGGTACCGGTTTATAACTTTCAAGTTCATAAAGCGCAACTTTATATAAGTCATATATTTTATTTCCATTTTCATCTAATTTATATACTTTATTGCCTTTTTCATCTAAAACAGCATGACTTCCTATTGAATCAGAACCACCTGGCTTGTAAGAAACAATACCCTTAACATCAAAATCCTGTCCTTCTTTATATCCAGATGTAAGAGAGAAGTTTGCTCCTTTGTTATTCCATGAAACGGCATTTCTTATTACCATACGAGGATTAGAATTTGATGTTATGCCTGAACTGTTATTTCCAAAAGCTTTACAGTTTTTAAGAACATGACTTACAGGTACTTTTTCTCCTCCTACTTTATAACCATTATGTCCGGCAGTACTTGACATGATTCCGCCTTCTGTTCCGTCTTCATTAAGTTTAAAACCTTGTCTGTAAGATATACAGTTTTCAAGCGTAATTACACCAATTGGACCTGTTCCGCCTTTTGTATATAAATCCCATCCATCATCAAGATTGTGATGAGATACACAGCCATAGAATTTATTTCCGTTTCCTACTGTAAGTTTTGCACCAAAACCATCGGCATTAATACCTGAAGGGTCTGCACTGTTCCATACTTCACAGTATTTAATAAGATTTCCATGAGGCCATACATTAATAGCGTTTTGCGAACCGTCTACACGGCTTAATTGGAAACCTGTATCTCCGTTGTCATAGAATTTACAATTTATTACCTTACAGTAATTTCCGCCGAGCTGGAACGCTCTCTGATTATTTGCTGAATGTCTGAAATGTATATTTTCTACTGTCCAATAATCAGAACCAACAGTCATACCGCCTACTATTCCTTGTAAATCAATTACAACTTCTTTTCCTTCTTCACCTTTTATTGTATACGGATATTTTTCAACTCCGTCTCTCATTATACCAGTATTAATATCTTCTGTACGATAGTATACACCCTCAAGAAGTATCATTGTTTGACCCATTTCCATAAGTCCAAAACCTGTATCTAAATCATAAGGATTCTCAACCGTACCGTCACCATGCTGGCTGCCGTCAGGAGATACATAAAATACACGTCCGGCTTCTGTATCAAAATCTCTGCATGTTACATCAAATTTTAATACAACATCATCATATGATGATAAAGGCTCATAATTATTATCAAGTTCATTTACATAACGAGGTTTGTAAGTAACAACAAAATCGCTTGTAGTACCTTCAGCTATTTTAACAGGGAATGAAACATTTTTCTTAGATATAAAGTAATTTTTATAAACTACTTTTCCATCTTGTTTAATATCAACATATCCGCCTGATTTGTTGTTAGCTTTTAATACTACGTTGTAGTTTTCACTATTTGTGTAATTTCTTGATTCAAGAGTAACTGCCGGAGTAACAGTTGTTAAAGCGTTTTCTCCTCTGAAAGTACAGTCTGTTAAAGAATCAGATATTACAAAATCTACATTTTCAACAGTTATATTTGCAAAACGAGCAGTAAAGAAACCTACATAAATATTATCCGGATCTTGCGCAAGCAAATTATCGCCTTCATCGCTGTTCCAAAAATATGTGCTTGACTTTGTAGTTCCTGTTTGATAATCATAGCAGTATCCTTTGTAGCCGCCTTTAACTTTCTGAAGAGTAATTCTGAATTTCTCTCCCTTTTGGAACATATTATCATTTAAAGGAGCTCCTGAAATAGCTCTTTCAGAACCTGTACCGGCTGTATATGTCTGTACGCCTTTTCTGTAAACAAGATTTACTCTGTTAATGTCTCTGTTTTTAGTATAACTTGCTGCTGTTGGGTCAGTAGGATAGCTTGTGCCGCTGTAACCGCCGCATAAAACTATATTGCCAAAGAAATCTCCGCCTGATGTGTTAGGCGTAGGCTCTCCGTCTCCGTCTAATTTAGCTTCGCTTGCTTTCTCAACTACACCGCCTGACGCTCCTGTCATAGGTATAGCATCTCTTGCCATAAGTCCCCATGCCTCTTGTCCGGCACGGCTTACATCATTAAAATCTTTAATTAAATAAGAATTAATAGTTACATCTGCTGAAAGCATGAAGTTTTGGTCGCCTGAAACTCTTGTATAGTAAAAAGTTAATCCATCATGGTCTGTTGCAAGTTTTCCTCCAGGACTTGTTCCTGTTGTTGAAGAAGCGTCACCTGTTGTATTTTTTCCAGCATTTAATGTAACACTTCCTGAATTGTCAACACTTGAAAGACTTCCCTCTGTTGAGTTTGTGCTGCCGCTTGTAGTAGCTCCAAACCTTGTAGCCTGCCATTTATGCTTAGGCTGCTCTCTTACAGTTACAGGAAGCTTTATTGTTGAAACAGATGAATCCTTAGGAACAATATTTATAAAGCTTTTATAACCGTCTTTGTCGTTTGATACTTCTTTAACAGAAAACTCTGAAAGGTCAATTGTATAATCTTTATCTTCTTCAAGATATATATACTCACCATTATTACAGTGATATGCAGCTTTCATGTTAGCTTTGTTAAAATATTTTGATGAATCTTCTGCACCTGGAACAAGTTCATATGTTGTAACAGGATAATCAGTTAATAAGAAATTGATTATATTTTTAACAATAACATCTACATTAAATTTTGTTTGAGCTTTATCTCCGTAATTTGTGCCTTCCTCAAGAGAATGATTATAAGTTACAAGTATAGAATATTTTCCCGCTTTTGATGAATCAAACTCGGAACTGTCCAAAGTATACTCATCTTCACTTAAAACATCGCTTACAATAACACCATCGTCATTTAAGAAATTAGCTCTTACCTGCATTCCAGCCGGGTCAAATTTATCTCCTACATAGAAAGACTTAGATGGTCTTACTGCCACAGCTAATCCCTGCAATTCATAATCAAGTATATCTACATTGAAAGAACCATATTTATCGCCTTGATTAATATTTTCAGTAGCTGTAAATTTAACCTTAACCTCTTTGTTCTTTCCAGCCATATCTTTTGTAATGAAAGTTTCATTAGTTATAAGCTTATTATCTATATAAAGCTCATATTCGCCTTCTTCAAGGTCTTTTTTCGTTCCATCCATAAATAAAGCTGATACACTTAAAAGGTTGGTTTTCATATGCTGTCCTACATAATAAGTATCTTTCATAGGTGCAGAATTAATTATTATCTCAGATGGACTGTTTTTAACAAGATTTACTGTATATTCCACAGATACGCCATCTTTGTAAATAAGAGCTTTCTGCTCTCCTAAAGCGTTTAAATCATCAAGAAGAACATAGTAATCATCTATTTCTCCTTTTGTTCCGTCTGAGTATGTTGCTGTAACTAAAGCACCGGCCGATTTAAAATCCGGTCTTGAACCAACAATAAAATCATTTGTGTCTGGAGCTTTTGTAAGCTCAATCTTTGAAATTGTTTTGTCCGGTGTTTCTAATGAAATATTCGTAAAAGTCGCTTTTATATTTCTTGCGGCTACAAATGCCGGATATACATTTTGACCCGTAAAAATTTTATTGTCTCTATCGTCAATAACATATGAGTTTCCGTCATAAATCATTTCATATACGTCACCGCTTTTTCTTATCTCAAGAGTGTAAGGACCTTGATTATCAGTTGATACTAATTTCAACGCATTTTCACCAAGTATATCTCCCCATACTCTTTTTGAAACATCTTTGCCTTCTGCCGCATTATTTCTGTAACTTGCTCTGAAACTTGCATGCGAATCAGTTTTTGCTGCCGCATATGTTGTAAGTCCAACATAATTTACAAGTGTATCGCTTGTACCTATGCCGTTTAAAACAGCCATACCTACTGCTGACTGATTTTGATTTGAATCTTTACCGTCTATTGAGTTATGATTATTTACTGTCATGTCTGCTTTAAGCACAAAATTTGAACTTTTGCTCATTTCATGTGCAAAAAAAGCGTGTGTGTCTTCGTTGCTTGACCATTTGCCTTGATTTGCTGAAGACGCCGTTACTGTTACTTCTTTTGCTGCATCGCCTGAAAAACTTACAGCCGATTTAGTAGTTCCAGCAACCCAGCCGCCTGAAACAGCCTGAGTAAGATTAATTTCTGTATCAGCCAAAACGGCTGAACCTGATATTGTTTCATCAGTAGTATCTGTTTCTTCGGAAATATCTGTTTCATTATAAGCTGTCTGTTCCTCAGAAATACTTACAGTAGTGTCTGTTTCTTCTGCAAAAGCGGCAAATGAAATTTGAGAAATAATCATTACCACTGACAAAAGAAAAGCTAAAAATCTTTGCTTTTTCATTTTTCATCCTCCTTTTTTAATTTGTACATAAATAATTAAAACAGTAAAAAATAAATTGTAAAATATACTGTTTTACATTAACTTACGGGCAATATTAGTATACAATATTTATAAATGAAAAGCAACAAATTATTTTTTTTGTAACATAAAATTAAAAAAAAATAACTATTTTAGTATGAAAATAACAAAAACTAATTTGAAATATAAGCATAAATTATAAATATTATACATTTTAAAATATTTTAAAGTTATACGTAACAATGGTAAAGTTGTACATATAACTTCAAAACATGAGTTTTTTACTTTTATTTCCATTGACAAATTTAGCAGTATATTATATAGTTAAAGAGTATGCGGATATGGCGGAATGGCAGACGCGCAGGATTCAGATTCCTGTAAGAGTTTTTCTTGTGTGGGTTCAAGTCCCATTATCCGCATAAATTAAATACTCATTCCTTTCTTTTAAAAAACACAAGTTAATTTTACTTGTGTTTTTTTATTTCTTATGCTTTGTAATATATTTTTAAATATTTTCATAATTTGATAATAAAGAATAAAATACTAACTAAACTAAATATTGTTATACCTTTAAAACAAATAATAACCAAAATTTTAATTTAATTATTATGGAGGTGTGTAATGAAAAATAATAATTCCGCATTAAAAATCGCCGGAGTATATACAGGAGCTATTTTGGGAGCCGGATTCGCATCTGGCAAAGAACTTATTGTATTTTTTGCTCGTTTCGGCATATGGGCAGCAGCCGGACTTGTATTATCAGGAATACTTTTTTATTTAGCCGGAAAAGGCATATTTGACTTTATACATAAAACTAATTCAGATTCATATGACTTTTTTATAGATGAAATTTTCGGCAAAAAAATAGGAACTTTTGTTAAAATAGTAAGTTTCTTATTTTTAATTACTCTATTTTCAACAATGATTGCCGCCGGAGGTGAAATACTTTCATTAATAAAAGGTATAAACGTATTTTACGGAAGAATAATAATGACATCTCTATGCTTTTTGGCATTTTTGTTCGATGTAAAAGGACTTGTTCAAATAAACATGGTTATGTGCCCTATAATTATAGCCGGAGGTATATTTATAGGCTTATATGTATTTATAAAAGAAAGCGGAAATATTGAATTATACAATAACGGATTTTATAATGTGACAGATAACTTTGTTTTATCTTCTTTTTTGTATACATCTTATAATATTATAACAATAGTACCTGTACTAATATCAATGAAAAAATACAGCAGTGATTTGAAAACAGGCAAAAAAGGCTGTTTTATAGCATCTTTAACAATGACTGTTCTTGGACTTTTTATGATTTTGCCTTACTTTTCTTTATATGGAAAAATACAGGAGGCAAATGTCCCAATTATAAAACTTGCTGAAAATTACCCTCTGTTTATAAAAATTACAGCAGCAGCCGTTTTATTTTCAGCTGCCGCAACAACAGCATGTGCAAACGGATTTGAAACTATTAAAAGACTTGAGGAAAAAGCTAAAAAAAACAGCGTTGAAATAAAATTACTTACATGTATTCTCGGATTTTTAATATCTTCCTTAGGCTTTAGAGCTTTTGTCGAAAAAATATACCCCCTTTTCGGATTTATAGGACTTTTTGAACTTTTTTCCATAATTACAGGTATACATGTATTAAAAAAACACAGAGTATAAAGCAAATTATTATACTTCTCTTGAAAAGCCAAAAGTGAAATGGTACAATTATAAATATATAAAATCAAATGATAAAAAGCTTGGAGGTTATGCTTTTGAATCATATAAAAAATATTAAAAAAATTATATCAATCATTTTCGTGCTATGCGCCGCATCCGGACTATATATAGCGGAGTATGGAAATGTTTCGGGAATAAAACAGCCCGCATATAACAATACTCCAATTAATCAAATAAAATATGAGGCGTCCGCTAAAGCAGACTTTTATACTTATAATAATAAAATTTATTATTGTACAAAAGACGGCATGCAGCTTTTAAGCGACGATGGAAATATTGTATGGAGCGATACATATACACTTTCAGAACCTTATATGGTAAATGACGGAGAAATTACAGCCGTTTGCGAACCTCGAGGAAAAAATATATATGTTTATAATTTAAAGGGAAGAATGTATACAATTGAATCTAAAGGAAATATTTCTTTTATTTCTGTTAATACAAAAGGATATTTATGCTCCGTATCAAGTTTTGATGAATATTACGAGCTTAATGTATATAATAACTCCGGTGAACGTGTCTTTTTCGGCAACTTCCAAATGGATGATGGTTTTCCTGTGGCCTCCGATATATCTGATGACGGAAAAATACTCGCTGTAAGTTTTGTGACTATTGATGAAATAAATTTAAAAACAAAAGTTTTATTTTACTATATAGGTGAAAAAGAAAATGAGGAAAGTGACAGCGACAATATGTTCGCATCTTTTGTGCTTGATAACAGCATAGGGGCAATGATTTGCTTTATGAAAGACGGAAGCGTTATTGTTGTTTCAGATAGTAAAATATCATGTATTGATTTTTCAAACGGATATACAGAAAGATGGTCAAAAGAACTTAATAACGAATTATCAGCCATAGCTTTTCCTGAAAAAAAATATGTTGCCATAGCATTTGGAAAAAAATTTATAAACGCTAAAAACCCTGAAGATGAAAATATCGTAAAATGGTTTGGTCTGACAGGAAAAGAAGAAGCCTATTTTAAAAGCAATAAAACTGTTACAGGATTGTATCCTTACGAAAAAGCTACAATAATTGCCGCTGACAGAAGTTTTAACGCTGTTAAAAATAACGGCAGCCTTATATGGAGTTATAATACAATTCAAGATGTTAAAAAAATATTGTTTATAGATGAATATCAAGACATTTTGTTTATAACTCAAAGCGAAGCCGACGTTACAATAGTAGAAAATATGGCTAATGAAGACAATGATTCTTCAGAAGATGAAACAACAAATAACAATACAAACGAAAATACTGAAAAACAAACAGAAGATACAGCAAATAACAATAATCAAAATACACAAAATAAAAATAATAACAAAAATAAAAATAATGAAAAAGAAACAAAAGAGGCTTTGCCTCCTGATAATACCGTATCACCATCAGCTGCATAAACCGGGCAATACTATAAAAACATAAGGAGGTATTTTTATTATGAATCAATTTTCCATAGCGGATTTTATTGTTATAGCAATTATTATGCTCTTTGTATATATATTTTATAAAAAAGGCGCTGTTAAAGCAATTTTTGGTTTTCTATCCAGTATAGTATCTATTTTTGCAGCAAAACTTTTATACCCTGTTGTAAGTATATTTTTAATGGATTCAGCTTTGTTTGATAATATTAAAAACGTTGTATTTAAGTATATATCTGAAAATACTCTTAACGCAGAAACATTGAAAACTCAAACAGATGCTATAAATAACCTTGGTTTTCCTGACTTTATTGTAAAGGCTTTGATTGAAAATAATAATTCAGAAATATATAATATATTGGATGCTTCCGGAATAGGAGATTATATAGCTAAATTTATTGCTGGTATACTTATAAATATTATATCTTGGCTTGTTGTATTTGTTATCGTGTTTTTGGCAATAAGGCTTGTGGGGCGTGCTCTTAATATAATTAAAAAACTTCCTGTTATACATACGGCAGATAAACTCTTAGGCGCTGTTTTGGGATGCGCTCAGGCAGTCTTTCTTATATGGATTTTAATGGCTTTGGCAACTCTCTTTTATGCCAAACCAGAAAATAGGGAATTTATTGACTCAATTTCATCTTCTCCTATATCTGGCTGGTTTTATGAAAATAATTTGATTTTAAATATGATTACAGATATTATAAAATGATAATTTTTTTAAAAAAGGAATGAATAATATGCTTGAAAGCTTTAAAACATTAGATAAAAAAGCCGAATATGAAATAGTTGAAAAAAAATCAAGATTTATAGCAAACGCATCTCCTGTTGAATCGGAAAATGAAGCCAATGAATTTATAAACAAAATTAAAAAAAAATACAGAGACGCACGCCATAATGTTTTTGCATATCAAATAGGGCAAAACAATGAAATTATAAAACAAAGCGACGATGGAGAACCAAGCGGCACTGCCGGACTTCCTGTCCTTGATGTATTAAGGGGTGCAAATATTAAAAATGCCGCTATTGTTGTTACAAGATACTTTGGAGGTGTTCTCTTAGGTACAGGCGGACTTGTAAGAGCATACGGAAAAAGCGCTAAAGGCGCTGTTGAAAATGCTGTTATTGTTGAAAAAACTTTGCTTAGAGAAATTGAGATAAACGCTGATTACAGCCTTTTGGGAAAACTCCAGTATGAAACGGAACGTATGGGGCATATAATAAAAAACATAGATTATACAGATACTATATTAATAAGCGTATTGACTAAAGAAAAAAATGCCGAAAATTTTATTGAGTTTATAACTGATATTACCAAAGGACAAGCAAAAGCTAAAAAACTTGGACAAAGTTATTATAAATTGAATAAATTAAAACATACATTATGACTTAACATTTTTTTAAAAACTTTGTAAATATAATTATTCTTGTAATATAATTATATTTATGATAAAATATCACAAAATATTTTCATTTAATTTATATAGGAGGTTACTATGTCAGGTCATTCAAAATTTGCTAATATAAAACACAAAAAGGAAAAAAATGATGCTGCAAAAGGTAAAATATTTACTATCTTAGGTCGTGAAATTGCAGTCGCCGTAAAATCAGGAGGTCCTGAACCGGCAACAAACTCAAGACTTAGAGATGTAATAGCAAAAGCAAAAAGCAATAATATGCCTAATGATACAATAGAAAGAAGTATTAAAAAAGCAGCCGGAAATTTAGATGGTGTAAATTATGAGTCAATAACCTATGAAGGATATGGTCCTAAAGGCGTTGCTGTTATAGTGGAAGTTTTAACAGATAACAAAAACCGCTCTGCTGCAAATGTGAGAAGCGCCTTTACAAAAGGCGGCGGAAACATGGGTACTACCGGTTGCGTAAGCTTTATGTTTGACCAAAAAGGACAAATAATGATTGAAAAAGACAGCGACGTAGATAAAGATAACCTTGAAACAGTTGCAATAGAAGCCGGAGCAGAAGATATATCAGAAGAAGACGAAGGCTACGAAATTATAACAGCTCCAGAAGATTTCTCAACTGTAAGAGAAGCTATTGAAAACGCTAAAATAGAAATGGCTGAAGCATCTATTACAATGATACCTCAGACATATACTACTCTTTCAGATGAAGATGATATTAAAAAAATGAACAGACTTCTTTCTTTGCTTGAAGACGATGATGACGTTAAAAATGTTTTCCATAATTGGGATGAGTAAAAAAATTTTTTCAGTAAAATAACTGTATGTAAATCAATATGAAATATAGTTAATATTAAACTTTAACTCTGATTTTAAGCTATTTTAAAATATCGTTTTTTTTGTTGACAAATTATAAATATTATAATAATATGACTTATGAGAAAGGAGTTGATGTATTAGTAAACTTAAATATTCGTATTGGTAACTTATTAAAAAAAACAGCTTAAAACAGTATTTTCTGATATTTAAATAAGTCTTTCGTATATAACGACAATATTTTTAACATAATGCCTTAATTTGTTTTCAGTTAAATTGTATACTTGTTCATTTTATCCTGCCATAAATTAATTTTATTTTTACTTAAAAAAGCATAAACAACGTATTATATAAATTAAATAAAGCGGAAAATGATAAAAGTATAGTATAACACAATTAATTTAAAACCTTTATATAGGCAAAAGAAAGACAAAAACATTAAAACATATATAATAAAGCATAATAAAGGCTGCCGTAATATAATAAATTTTATTTTACGGCAGTTTTTTATTGTATTAATTTTGTATATTATGTATATTATAAATCGTACTTTATTCCTTATATTATGTATTTATTCTAAATTTGTTTATTTTGCCATGTTGTTATATTGTGTTTTTCGTGTTAAAATTAAGCATAAAATAGCGGATTGTTTATGGGGGAAATTTCTGATTTAACAAAAATATAAAATCAATTTTTTATTCCTTAATGTAATGTGTTCTCTATTTTTCTGTAAAAAAATTGCAAAGTTTATAAGAAGGGGGTATTTTTATTGAAAACTAAAAGAATTATCGGATTATTGCTTTCTATGGTTTTGGCTTTTTCTTCTATTTCTATATTAAGCATAACAGCACAAACTAACTCAATTACCATAACAACAGCAAGCCCATGGTTTGAAGGTGGATATGTGGAATGGACTGACAGCCTTTCCGCTTCAAGTTACAACGTATACTATAAAAAAGCTGATGACGGAGAATCTTCTTATCAGAAAATTGACAGTGAACTTATAAGAAATAAAAGAGCGGATATTTTGGGACTTATAGGAGATATAAAATATGATATAAAAATCGTTCCTGTAATAAATACACTTGAAGATACGGCTAATCAAACCGTAACTCAAATAACTCCTATGAAATATGATAGAAGCGGATTTGCTTTTTCTCAAAAATCACCGCATAAAAATACAACTGGAGGATATAACATTGACGGCAGCATAAAAGAAAATGCAAAAATATATTACGTATCAGAACAAACAAAAGACACTATAAAAGATACAATTATAAAGGGCAGCTCATCAACTGAGTGTACTGGTATCGGAGAAATAATGAAAGCCAGAGAATCAGCTAAATCAACTGACCCTGTTGTTATAAGAATTATAGGCAAAGTAACGCCTCCAAAAGGAGTTGACTCTCTTAGTCTTTTAAATCTTAAAAATGTACAAAATATAACGGTTGAAGGTATAGGGGAAGATACTCTGCTTACAGGCTGGGGACTTAATATAAGAAATGCTTCAAACATAGAAATAAGAAATCTTGCTTTTGAGGACTTTCCTGACGACTCCGTTAGTATGCAGACAGACAATGCAAACATATGGATTCATAATAACGATTTTCATATAGGACGAAACGGAGGAGGAGACAAAAGCAAAGGTGATGGCTCCTGCGATATTAAAGATGACACAACTTATGTAACTGTAAGCTATAACCATTTTCATAGTACGGGAAAAACATCTCTTTGCGGTATGAAAAGTGAGACACCAGGCGTTGGCTTTGTAACATATCATCATAACTGGTATGATAAATCAGGCTCAAGACATCCTCGAATAAGAACAATTACAGTTCATTCATATAATAATTATTACGACCATAATTACTCAGGTGGTATAGGAATTACAACAGGCGCATCTGCGTTTCTTGAAAACAACTATTTTGAAGACGTAGTAAGACCTGTATTTTCAGCCGGACAGGGAAACGATATAAAAGAAGACGGCTCAAGTTTCTCAAGCGGTGAAAACGGCGGAGTAATTAAATCTTTTGGAAATACATTTACAACTTGCGGAAAAAGTGTTACATATATAGACAGTAAACTTAATAAAGTAACAAAAGCATGTACGGGCTGTACATACTTTAACGGAGGCGGTCGTGAGATTAATCCTTCTTTGCCTAATACTCAGCAGCCTGACTGCTATAACGCTGAATCAAGAGATGAGATTGTTCCTTCCTCTTTTTATGCTTTTAAAGGCAATACAACATATAATAATTTTGACACTTCAGCTGATATGTATGAATACACTCCAGATACTCC
This sequence comes from uncultured Eubacteriaceae bacterium, assembly GCA_947086655.1. Lineage (GTDB taxonomy): Bacteria > Bacillota > Clostridia > Lachnospirales > CAG-274 > CAMTZM01. The sequence continues at coordinate 47,653 of CAMTZM010000003.1, read as the reverse complement.
TGAAGTGGCAAAAGCTAAAGCTGTGGAATATGCCGGACGTGTAAGAAATCTCGACCCAAAAATGCCTCCAAAAGCTCCTCAAAATCCTTCTGTATCTATTGACGATGAAGGAAATGTTACTTTAAGCTGGGATATGGTTACTGAAGCCGATTACTATAACTTATCATACAGCGTTGACGGAGAAGTAAAGGGAAGCAATATAATATCTGAAGAAACAAGTTATAGTATACCTGAACTTAAATTGGCAGAAAATCAAAAAGTAACTTTTGACGTAAGTTCTGTAAAGAAAAACGGTGAAGAAAATATAATAGGAACAAGCAGCCGTGGAGAAGCATCTTATGTTGCCCCACAGCCTCCTACCGGACTTAAATTGACAGTTGGAAACGCTTTGATTTTAGGAGAATGGAACGCTTCACAAGGAGCAAGCAGCTATGAAGTATCTCTTTCTGACGGAGATTTAATAATAGGTCCATTTACTACAACAGATTTGAGTTACAGCTTTGAAGAACTTACAGACGGCAAAACATATACATTTTCTGTAAAAGCAAAAACAGGGCATCTTTCAAGCAGCGCTGTTACAGCTAACGCAACTGCCGTATGTTATATAAGTGAAAGCGGTCTTGATTATACGGTAGTAGATGATAACTTTGACGAAATTGATGACTCCACAGGTTTAAGCTATGACTTAGGAAATTATACATTTGATTACGATACTGCAAATTCTTCACTTGATGTTACTTCAAATAACGGAGCACTTATTATAAAAGATAACTCGGAAACTTTAGCTGTTAAAATATCACGCAATATAACTCCTATTAAAAGCGGAAGATTTGTATACTCTTTCGATATTACATTTGGAGAAAAGCCAAACGGTGTAAACGATTTTATTAAACTTATGAGCGGAAACGATATAGTGTTTGCACTTACAATAAATTCACAAAACCTTTATATTAACTCCGGAGATAAAGCAACTGTAAGCAGCGGAGCACCTGTTGGAAATACAAAGCTTGTCGGTTCTAAAATATCTGCCGGACAGACTATTAAACTTAAAATTGTAGGAGATATAGACAAGAAAATTTACGACCTTTATGCTCAATCTCCTAATAAACCTGATGCTATGAGTTATCCTCTTGTACTTTCAGAAAGTTTTAGCCAAACCGGAATAAACAGATTTGAACTACAAACAAGCACTACAAAAGTTCATAATTATACAATTGATAATTTCTCCGTTTTGGCAACTGAAATTGATGGTGAAATTATAGAAACTCTTAAAAAACCTTCAGATGTAAAAATTAACTTTGATATTGAAACAAAAATGGCTTCTGTTTCATGGGCTGCCGACGCAAAAGCTGAAAGCTACGACCTTATTTATGAGGTAAACGGAGAAAAAATCAGCGATACAAAATGTTTAAACTTAACAGAAAGCAATTACACAATTCCAAATATAACATTTAAAAACGGAGATGTTTTAAAATGTACAATATCAGCTAAATCTGAAAAAGCCGGCGAAAGCGCTAAAGCAGTTATAAGCAAAATTTATTCTGACGGAACAGAAACAACCACAGACCCTGTTGTTGAAACAACTTCAAATACTTTAGAAAATACTACTAAACCTGATACTCCTATTTCCGGAGTTAAATACGGTGACGTAAATGAAGACGGTGAAATTAATTTCGCTGATGCAGCTTCTGTACTTCAATATACACTTAATAATGATACTTTATTTGATAAATTTAATGAAAAAGCTGCCGACGTTTCAGCCGATATGGATATAACTGCACTTGATGCGTCAATGATACTTAGATACGCTTTAGGCTCATTTGAGTTTCCAAACGATGGTTTTGTAGATAGTTCCGGCGGAAATACCCCTAATCCTCCATCTCCATCAGGAGGAAAAGCTTGGGATTTCGGAACATTCGATGCTGCGGCTATAAGTGCAATTGTAGAGAGCAGCCCTCTTTTACAAGACGGTCTTACAATATATAAACCGGCTTCTGCTTTGACTGCTGACAAGGTTACAGCTACCGACGGAACACAATTAAATGCAAAATTAAAAATAAATAAATTAAGTTCGGCATTAACAAAAGCACCGACTAAAAATGCTTTTGCTGTAAATGTATCTGCCGGAGATAAAATAACTGTATACTTTGCAGCCGGAAAAGATTCCGAAACAGCATCAATAGTATTTGTAGAAGCAGATACATTTGTATCTTCCGATATGTTTAACGTAACAGGAAAAAAACCAACTCCTGTTACATATACAGCAAAAACATCCGGAACATATTATATACATGCTACTGCAAGCGTAAACCCATATATTTATAAAATTTCTATAAACCAATAAAAACTGTTATTTTTATAATACAAAAAGGTTTGGCTTTAGCCAAACCTTTTTGTACATCACTATTGTTTAAAGGGAGGTTAGTTTAGTGAGTAAAAATAAAATAGTATTTTTAGCGTTATCTTTAATTATTATTACTTCTTTTATATTTATACTTTTTTTTAAAGATTCAGATGATGAAATCGTTGTTTATAATATGAATCCAAATTATGACCTTTCTGTTATATCAGATTTTATGAATGAAACAAACTTAAAAGTATCTGTAAAAAATTTTGACAGTGATGCCGATATAAAAGTTGGTTTAAAAAGAGTATTAGACGGGGAGGAACATGCTGACCTTTTTATATTTGGGGCTGACAATAATATTGATGCAAACCTTTTAGCTGAAAATGGATTATTTGAAAATCTTCAAACATACTTTGATTCTGATGATAGCTATAATATAAAAAATTATTACACAAGCAGTAATTTATATTTACAGCCTTTAGAAATGTATATACCTTTGTTTTTTGCATCAAATGAAAATCTTAAAAACGAAGAAATTGACTTGACATCTCTTAGTTTTGGAGACGAACTTTTATCTATTGTCTCATCAATTATAAAAAAATATTCTAATTCAAACGATAAAACAGGTCTTATTGAAGTTGACGAAAGCTATGAAAGAATAGGCACATATATGCGTTCAATGGGTATAGAATTTTATAATTATAATGACGGAAGTTATAATATAAATTCAAATGAATTTAAAGATACAGCAGAATTTGGAAACGCTGTATATTCTCGTATTTATAATAAAGAAAATTATAAAAATATTTCCCTGTCAGATATAAAAAAAGATACAAACAGCGTTTTTATATACACACTTACAAATACACTTCAAACAATAGAAAAATTAGAATCTATTTACGGAAATGAATTTGATATATACCCAATAAGAGATGACGCTTTAAATATACATGCAACAGCCTCAACTTTTGCTGCAATAAATCATCTTTCTCAAAATAAAGAAAATACATACATTCTTTTAAGAAAACTTATGGATAAACCTTATTATGAAAATGGCGGAAAAATGTACTCAGTAAACAAAAATATAAATAATGATTATGTAAAAAATAATAAAAAATTTGGAGATAAAATTAAAACAATACTTTCTAATACAATAGACTGTATTATACCAAGCCTTAATATGGATAAAACACTTATAAGATGTTTGAAAAAATATTATAAAGGTGAAATTGATTATAACAGCGCTATCGAATATATGGAAAAATACCTTTATAATTATACTGATTTTGCCGGAGAACTTCCAAACGTATCTGGTCTTGTTCCTGATATTCGAGCATATCTTGACAAAACTGATATTTATAAACCATACTTATACGGAAATAAAAATTTTGATTTCGTACTTCCTTTAAGAATATATACTCCCGAAAATTACGATTCAAATAAAAAGTATCCATTAATTGTAGAACTTCACGGAAATGGGTGTATAGGTACGGAGAATAACTCTCAAATAATTAACTCTGACGATATAATACTTTCAGAAAATCTTACATCAAACAAAGAAGACTGCATTATAGTTGTACCTCAATACCCTTTTTTTGTTGATGACAGTGATAAACGTATAAGCTTTAACAAACAGGTTTACAGCCTTATAGAAAATGAACTTATTGAAAATTACTCAATAGATACAAATAGAATTTATATAGCCGGATTCTCAATGGGAGGTGAAAACGTATTATCTCTTATACAAATGTATCCTGATTATTTTGCAGCAGCTTTATCAGCAGAACCATCTGAAAAATATCACGAAAAAAATGAGAAACTCGCTCTTGCTCTTAAAAATACACCTTTATGGATTGCATTTTCAGAATATGACAATGAAAATACAAATTTAAACTCTACGGAAAACTTTTGCAGTATGCTTGCTGAAATAAACCCTAATTTTAAATTTACAAAATATGAAGGTAATTACAATAAAACTCCTATTGAGTTTTTTAATGATAAAAATGTTACCAATTGGATGTTTTCCTTTGGAAACAAAACTGACAATGATACAAGCAAAAACGACAAAAATAACTTAGAAAATAAAACACTAAAAGGTCCTCGCAGTTCCCTTAACTCTAAATAAAATATTTTAAAAATATAAAAAAATACCCATCATATTAAAAACTATGGGTATTTTTTTACATTCTATAAATTATATATTAATCTTGTTTTTTTATAACCTTTTTAATTGATTTTTCAAGTTTTACCCTTGAAAGCATAAACATATGCCCACAACCTAAACATTTTATTCTAAAATCAGCTCCGGCTCTTAAAATCTCCCATTCATGACAGCCGCATGGGTGTTTCTTTTTTAAATATACAATATCTCCTACACATAAATCCATTAAGCTTTATCCTCCTTATCACTTTCAAAATGTACTACCATTTGAGGATAAGGAATATTTATATTTTCTTTATCAAGACGTTTCTTAATAATTCGCCTTATTTCTCTTTCAATAGCCCAGTTTTCACCAACATTACAATCAGCAGAAATACGTATAACAACCGCACTTTCCGAAAGGTCTACAACACCCAAAACAGAAGGAGGAGCTAAAAGTGCTTTTATTTTTGAATTATCATACGCCTTTTTGAGTTCATCCGACATAACCGATATAGCATAATCAACATCAGATTCATAAGAAATTCCAATATCAACTACTGCACGGTTAAACCCTTTAGACATATTTGTAATTATTTTAACCTGCCCGTTAGGGATAATATATACATTGCCGTCAGCGCTTCTTATTCTTGTTGTTTTAAGCCCTATAACTTCAACTGTACCTGTACAGCCTTCAACACTTATTATGTCACCTACTCCAAATTGGTCTTCAAATAATATAAAAAAACCAGCAAGAATATCCTGTACAAGACTTTGCGCCCCAAACGCAAGCGCAACACTTCCTACTCCAGCAACCGCAATAATCGAAGATGGGTCTATTCCAAATATAGATAACACAATACAAAAAACAAAAAAATAAACAACATATTTAGTAACGCTTTTGCCAATGCCTTTTATAGTAGCCGCTTTCCTTGGAACAAATGACTTATGCGCATCAACGCTCTTTGTTATACAAACTTGAATAACTTTAATAAGAAGTGTACCTATAATAAAGGCAAGCACACAAAGCGCAATACTTATTACAAAATTAAGCAAACTATCAAGCTTTATAGCTGAAATCAAAGCATTTTTCAAAACAAACCACCGCTTTATAATCATTATTTTTTCCATTGTACTATTTTTCACCCCTAAAGTCAACAGAACATTTTATAAATTCCTCAAAAATGTATTTCTGTTCCTCATTTTTATCAAACATAGCCTCTGGATGCCATTGAACACCTATATAAAAAGGATGATTTTTATGCTCTATCGCCTCTACAACACCATCCATAGCACATGCACATACAAGAATATCAGCCGGAAGGTTTGATACTGCTTGATGATGAAAAGAATTAACCTCCGCAATAGACATATTCATAATTTTATTTAAGTAACTTTTTTCAAGTATTTTTACATTGTGAAAAGGTTCGCTTCTTTTTCTCTGCTGAAAATGCCCTTCTATGTGTTGTTCTATTTTTCCGCCGGAAGCAATACACATAAGCTGCATGCCGCGGCATATCCCCAATACAGGTTTTTTTGCCTTTATAGCCCTCTTAAGAAGTTCTATTTCAAATAAATCCCTTTTAATACAAACATCTCTTGATAAAAAATGCTGCTTTTCATTTATAATACTTGCATCAACATCTCCTCCTCCGGTAAGCAAATATCCATCTGTAATATCCTCTATTTCATCTATGTCGCTTTCATAGGTAAGTATAAGACTTATCCCCCCGGATTTGCTTATGGCTTTTATATAATCTTTATTTAATTTTATTATATTTTCACCAAACGCCGGAGTAATCCCTATAACAGGTTTCATAAAATCCTTCCTTATTTTTTTTCTGATAAATTATATTTACTAAAGCATACTTTAAATTATTCATATGTATATATAAATTCTATTAAACAAATTTTATATGCCAATAATAAAATTAATGCTTTAATAAATTTGACAAAACTATCGTATTAATGATATTATATAAGTATGTAAACAGTATTGTAACAAGCTGCTTAAAAGCGTCTGCCAAAAGGAGAAATTATTATGTCTACTGATTGGAAATTTAATCTTCTGGATCTTGATATACTTAAAGAAATAGCAAATATAGGTGCGGGAAATGCGGCTACAAGTCTTGCTAATATGCTTAATACCCGCATTGATATGAACGTACCTGAAGTTAATATGCCTGAATTTAAACACCTTCCGGATATCCTTAATGGTCCTGAGAACATCGTTGCCGGTATACTTGTTAGTCTTTCAGGTGATATTAACGGCATAATGATGTATGTTATGGAAGAAAGTTCCGCATGCAGTCTTACTAATCATATTTTAAATAAAAACAATAAGTCATTTGCGGATTTTGATGAAATGGATTATTCGGTTTTAACTGAAATGGGGAATATACTTACAAGTTCTTATCTTTCTTCAATGTCTGAACTTATGCACTTTAAAATTGTTCCATCAATACCATACTTAGCTGTTGATATGGCTGGAGCAGTTTTAAGCGTACCGGCTATTGAATTCGGAAAAATAGGTGATAAAGTTCTTCTAATTAAGTCAACCGTAAACGATAATACATATATGTCGGGCTATTTTATACTTATACCAGACTTCGGAAAAGTATCCGATAAATAAAAAATATTATTGTAATATAATCGGCACTTTAAAAAAATAAAAAACTCAAACATTGTATTTTAAAATTACTATGTTTGAGTTTTTTTATTATTAAAAATAAATGGGGACTTTTAAAATTTTATATCAATAAATAAAAATCCCCACCTATAAAACTTAATAAATTTAGTCTCTTACTGTTACTGTAAATGACTGCTTGTCAGTATTTCCATCATCATCTTCGGCATAAATCGTATATTTTATTCTGCCTTCTTCGTCAGCTTCAAAAGATAATTCCCAAATATATTCATCGCCGTCTTTTCTTGTATACTTTGTTTTCTTTTTACATACTCTGTCACCGTCATTATCCTCAATCCATACTGATGTAACGGCTTTATTAGTCCATACTGTTACTTCAATATCATCATATCTGTCAACTTTTGTGTCTTCAAGGTCATAACTGTTTATTTCAGCCTCGTCGCCTCCGTCAAAGTCAATTGTAAACTTTTTGTATTCCGAATCGTCGTCTTTATCATAAATATAAACATAATAACTCTTTGTAGTGGCTTTTCTTATTGTAAAATCCCATGCCCTTGAATCGCCTTTTTTATCATAATTTGTAATTTTGTCAAGTAACTTCTCGTCATTATCCATTATCTCAACATAACGGCATTCAGACGTAGTTGTAACAGTAAAGTCAACAGAATCTCCTGATGAAACTGAATTTGTCTTCTGAACAATACTTATTATTCTAAGGTCATCGTCATCATACTTGATTCCTTTAACTTTAAAACTTCTATAATACTCATCATCATTCTCATAAGCATATACAAAATATGTGTTATTTCCTTCTTCTTCAATAGGTATCGTAATTGACCATGTTTTTTCTTTATCTGTTCTGCTTGATGTCTTAGGATAAATTGATTTTCCAAGTCTTTCATCGTCTCCATCTAAAATACGAACTTCGTCAATATCATAATGAGTTCTTATATCTACCGTTATTTCTCCTCCAACACCTACCTCATCATCACTTAACTCAATTCTTTGTATCATATCCTTATCATCGTCATCATCGTCATCTTTGCTGCTTCCCGTAGATGTGTCAACATCTATTACAACATTTGTGCAATTAGACTCATAGCCTTTTGAATTTCCTACATAAATATTTAATTCCCTGTCACCTGATTTAGTCATTTTTATTTTTGTCTCAAATACTCTGTTCTCACCTGATGTGTTATAACTTGTAAGCTCTTTTGAACCTGTATTAAAATCATTTTCTATTTTTACCCTTGTGGCAAGATTATTTGTATAAACAGTTACAGTTACATAATCATTCCTATCAACAGAATAATCACTTATATAATAATTTTTAATCTCTGGTTTCGTTCCAGCCGCAATACTTATAGTAACAACTTGTGTACCTGATGTATCACTTGAATACCCGCTTGAATTTCCAGCATATGCCCTTACAGATTTGTAGCCTGAAGTTGACGATGTAGGAATCCAATTTAATGTAAATACACGGCTTCCATCAGCGTTCTCATTATATACAAATGATTCATTTACCATATTTCCGCTGTCTGTATCTTGAAGTTTAACTTTTTCAGTATCTGATGAAGCTACAACCGTTACAATAACCGAATCTCCTGAACTTGCTGCCGCAACATTTGCCTCTGCACGCATTACCGAAGAACTTCCCGTAGATATAAGAACTCTTCTTAAATCATTTTCCCATTGTACATCAGCTCCAATTGACTCTCCAAGCATTCTTATAGGCATTAAAGTACGATTCATAGAATTAATCGAAGGAACGTCAAAAGTAAGCGCAGTTCCATTTACTGTAATTACATTTGAACGCATTTTATGTACAATTGTACGTCCTGACTTAGTAAAAGTCATAGTTTCAGTTTCTTTATTCCAATCAACTGTCATACCTAAATACTCAGCCGCTGCTCTCGCCGGAACCATTACCCTATTATTTACAATTATAGGCTGAGCATCATTAAATATCATTTTTGAACCATTTACATAAACTCCGTCAATGCCTGCTGCTAAAGCTGAAATACTTCCAAAAGACAAAACAAGCATAAAAACAGATATAAGCATTATATAAAGCTTTTTCATAATTCATCCTCCCTCTCAAATTGCTTTGCTTAAATATTTTGTATAGTTATTATAACAAAATTAACTTAATTCCGCAATTTCCATTTTATGAATAATATATTAAGAATAGATTACAGAGGCAACATACACAAGCTCTCCGCTTAAATAACCGGAGACTTGCTTATGTCATTTAAACTCCATATTCATTTCTATATTTAATTATTTTGTCAAGATACTGCTTCGCATCAATTAATCCTTCATTTATACACTCAATTATATCTGTAAGAGTTACAATTGAGTATACTTTTATCCCAAACTCATCATAAACTTCCTGTACCGCCGATTTTTCATTCTTTCCTCTTTCCTGTCTGTCAACAGATATTATAACAGCATTTACCAACACATTTTTAGCTGCATTATTAATTATTGGAAGAGTCTGCCTTATAGCTGTTCCAGCTGTAATAACATCTTCTATTATTACAACATTGTCTCCATCAGAAAGTTTTTTGCCTACAATAACTCCTCCCTCTCCGTGGTCTTTTTCTTCTTTTCTATTAAAACTATAATAAACATTCCTTTTATAAATATCGGATACAGCCGCAGCCGCTGACACACAAAGAGGTATGCCTTTATAAGCCGGTCCAAAAAATATATCCGCTTTTATTTTATTATCTTCTATGCAATGAGCATAAAACTCACCTAATTTTTTTATCTGCTCACCTGTATTATAATTGCCTGTATTAATAAAATAAGGCGCAATCCTTCCGCTTTTAAGCGTAAATTCGCCAAATGTTAAAACTCCGCTTTCATACATAAATTTAATAAATTCTTTCTTATAATCCATTTCGATTACCTCCCAATAATTATAACGTATTATATAATCATATTAATAAATAATATCATAATGTTTCTATTTTAACATATACATTTCACTCTTTCAATGCAGCGCTTAAAAAATTCATAAAAATTTAAAGGGCACTTTTTGCTCTTTTTTAAAAAATTTTGTAAAAAAATGGTTTACTTATTGGTTTTTTTGTATTATAATGTAAACATATTGTAATTTATAAAATATTGCTTTTATATTAAATTTTTTTAGGAGGTTTTGCTCAAATGATTTCGGTCTCAGAAGAAAATAACTCTATATTCGGCAGACTTGTGAAAATCTCAAACGATTTTGTTGACGTTAAAGTCACTATCGATGTTGGTCCACGAGTTATTTATTTTGCCGCAAAAGGTAAAAATAACATGTTTTATGAAGATATAAATAAAAGTACTCTTGGAGATGTTCAAGATTGCTACGGCGGAGATATTATAAAACTTTACGGCGGTCATAGACTTTGGATTAGCCCTGAAGAAATGCCGAGATGTTATTATCCTGATAATAAACCTGTTTCTTATATTGTTGAAGACAATTCAGTTACATTTACCGCTCCAGTTGAAGAAATTAATTATATACAAAAATCTATTACTTTAACTTTCTCTCCTGACAGTTCTCTTGTTAGTGTAGATAATACTATTAAAAATTGCGGCGTATGGGATATTGAACTTGCCCCATGGTCTATTACACAGCTTGCAGCCGGAGGTATTGAGATAATACCTCAATCAAAACGTGATACGGGTTATCTTCATAACAGATATGTAGTTCTTTGGCCATATAGTAAAATGAACGATGAAAGAGTTTATTTCGGAGATGAATTTATCTCTCTTAAACAATCGCCTGACGCTCAATGCGCTTTCAAAATAGGAACAAACAACGAAGACGGCTTTGCAGCTTATTTTAATAAAGAACAGGTTTTTATTAAGTTTTTTGAGCCTAAACTTAATGGTAATTATCCTGATAATGGCTGCTGTTTTGAAACATATACAAATTCAGCTATGATTGAAATGGAGGCTCTTGGCGAATTTGTTAAACTTGCTCCAAATGAACAGGTATTTTTAAGCGAAGAATGGGAAGTTTATGAAGCTCCTTGCCTGCCTGATTCAAAAAATGAAAAACAGTTTAAGGAACTTCTTCAAAAATATATTTCATTCTAATTTTGAGGTGATTTATATGGAGAATTTTACTCCAAAGGGTGTATGCAGCAATAAAATCGAATTTGACGTAAAAGACGGCAAAGTTACAAACGTCCGTTTCTATGGAGGCTGTAACGGAAATTTGCAAGGTATAAGCCGCCTTGTTGAAGGACTTGATGTTGATGTTGTTATTGATAAGCTTAAAGGCGTTAAATGCGGCATTAAACAGACATCATGTCCGGACCAGCTTGCAAAAGCACTCGAAAATTATAAAATATGATTTTAAATAAAAAAAATTCGGGAATTTTTTCCCGAATTTTTTTACGCATATTCATAAATCTAAAAATTACCAAAATCTGTCTAATTTGTCTTCAGCACGTCTTAACATGTGCTTTCCTTCACGCATTAATTTTTTGCGTGAACGCTTGTCCGAAAGAGCGTAAGTTAATCCCGCTGCTCCTATAATTCCTCCGGCAATTAAACCCGTAGTAAATTTATGCATATTATATCAGCTCCCTTTTTTTATTTTACTACATTTTATTTTTGTGCAGTTTTGTATTAAATTATTCGTTTATTTCATCTTTAATAAATTTTTTTAGTTTTTAGCAGTCAAAGACTATTTAATGGGATTAAATATACTTTAAATAAGTCTTATACTTTACATGGAAAAAGTTGTACAAAAAAAATAAAAAATATTGTATAATATTTTATGTATTGCATATTGAATATGAATTTTTGAAGTTGTATAATTATAAAATAATTTTTAATATATATTCATAAAATGGAGGTTTTATAATGATTAAGGCAGGTGTAATTGGCGCCACAGGTTATGCCGGAAGTGAACTTGTACGTATTTTGCATAATCACCCTCAAGTTTCATTGGATTGCGTTACATCAAGAAGTTATAAAGGAAAAAAATACAGTGACGTATATGAAAATTACAGACATAACGAAAATATTATTCTTGAAGATGAAAATATAGAGAAAATGTCCCTTGATTTAGATGTTATTTTTCTTGCTCTTCCTCATGGAGAAGCATCTGTAAGAATAAATGAAAATATTCTTAAAAATACTAAAATAATTGACTTAGGAGCTGATTTTAGACTTCATAAATTAAATACATATGAATCATGGTATAATGTTAAACATAATTGTCCGGAAATTTTAAAAGAAGCCGTTTACGGTTTATGCGAACTTCATAGAAATGAAATTAAAAACGCTCGTATTATAGCTAACCCGGGATGTTATACAACATGCAGCATACTTTCTCTTTATCCTCTTGTTAAAGAAGGTCTTATTGAGACTGATTCAATTATTATTGACGCTAAATCTGGTGTTACAGGCGCCGGCCGTACAGTTAATATAAATAATATTTATTGTGAGGTAAACGAATCAATTAAAGCTTATAAAATAGCATCTCACAGACATACTCCTGAAATTGAACAGGAATTATCAGAGGCTTCTGGTTGTGATATAGTCCTTAATTTCACACCACACCTTGTTCCTATGAACAGAGGTATTATATCGACTTGTTATGCAAACATTATAAAAAATGCTGAATATGTCGATATACTTAAAGCTTATGAAAAATATTACTCAAATGAGTATTTTATAAGACTTACAAAAAATGATATATTCCCTGAAACAAAATGGGTTAAAGGCTCTAATTTCTGCGATATAGGATTTAAAATAGATAAAAGAACAAATCGTATTATAGTAGTCGGCGCAATAGATAATCTTGTCAAAGGCGCTGCCGGACAGGCTGTTCAAAATATGAATATTCTTTTTGGATTTGACGAGCGTGAGGGACTTGATAATATTTCTGCTTTCCCTATTTAAAATAATATCGGAGGTGTTTTTTTATGAAAATTATTGAAGGTGAAATAAATACACCCAAAGGTTTTAAAGCTTTTGGGATTCATTGCGGAATTAAAAAAGAAAAAAAAGATATGGCTGTTTTAATTTCTGATAAATTATGTACCGCTGCCGGATGTTTTACAACTAATTTAGTTAAAGCCGCTCCTGTTAAATGGGATATTGAAAAAATTGAAAATGAAATAAAAGCTATTATTATTAACAGCGGAAACGCTAACGCATGTACAGGCATTCAAGGAATGAACGACGTAAAAACCGAAACCGAAATTTTATCAAAACTTTGCGGTGTAAAACCCGAAAATATACTTGTCTGTTCTACGGGAGTTATAGGAGTGCCTATGCCTATGGACATTGTTAAAGAAGGAATAAAAAATATATATTCTATGGCAGATTACTCTATTCAAGCTGGAAAAAACGCCGCCGAGGCAATTATGACTACCGATACAGTTCCTAAAAGAATATGCGTACAATTTGAAAGCGAAGGCAAAAAAGTCAACGTATGCGCTATGGCAAAAGGTACAGGCATGATTAACCCTAATATGGCTACTATGCTTTGCTTTGTTGCTACCGATGCCGAAATAGATAAAAAACTTCTTAAAGAAACCTTAAATGAATGTGTTAAAAATACTTTTAATATGATAAGCGTAGACGGTGACACAAGTACAAACGATACGTTAATTGTATTGGCTAACGGTGAATCAGGAGTAAAAATTAAAGATAAAAATAACGATTATTATGAATTTAAAAACGCACTTTGCTTTGTACTTGAAAAACTTGCTAAAATGTGCGTAAAAGACGGTGAGGGCGCTACAAAACTTATGGAAGTCAATGTTATAAATGCAAAAACAGATAACGACGCCCGACTTATAGCTAAAAGCGTTGTTTCATCTAACCTTTTTAAAGCAGCTCTTTTCGGACAAGACGCTAATTGGGGAAGGGTTTTATGTGCTATGGGATATTCAAAAGCAGATTTTGACCCAGATAATGTTACTATTAAATTTAAAAGCTCTAAAGGTGAAATACTTTTAATGGATAAATCTAACCCTATAATTTTTGATGAACAAAAAGCAGCTTTGATTTTAAAAGAAACTGATATTTTTATAGATATAATACTTGAAGAAGGAACAGCAAAAGCTACGGCGTGGGGCTGCGACCTTACTTATGATTATGTGAAAATAAACGGTGATTACCGTTCGTAATCGGAGGAATTTTATAATGGAACAAATTATTAAAAAAGCAGAAGTTCTTACAGAAGCATTACCTTATATTAATGAATTTAAAGGATTTACAGTTGTTATTAAATATGGCGGAAGTGCACTTATTAACGAAGATGTTAAAGAAACAATTATTAAAGATATAGCACTTATGAAATTCGTAGGACTTAAACCCGTGGTAGTACACGGCGGCGGCAAAGATATTACTAATATGCTTGAAAAACTTGGAAAAGAATCAGAATTTAGAAACGGACTTAGGGTAACAGACGCTGAAACAATGGAAGTTGCTCAAATGGTACTTGCCGGAAAAATAAATAAAGAACTGGCAGCCGATTTAAGTTCAAAAGGTATTAATGCAGTAGGTATATGCGGAAAAGACGCCGGTACACTTTATGCAAAAAAAATTATGCCTAATGGTGAAGATATCGGTCTTGTAGGTGAAGTAGAAAAGGTTAATACACAATTAATACAATCTCTTGTAGATAATGATTTTGTTCCTGTTATATCTCCAATAGGATTTGATAAGACAGGAGAAAGCCTTAACATTAACGCTGATTATGCTGCTGTTGCCATTGCCGGAGCGCTTAATGCAAATAAACTTGTTTTTATTACAGACGTTTCAGGAGTTCTTGAAGATATTAACGACCCTAAAAGCGTTATTTCAGTAATTAATGTTAAACAAGTTGAAAAAATGATTGATAACGGAATAATTTCCGGAGGAATGATTCCAAAGGTAGATTGCTGTATAGCCGGCGTAAACGCCGGAGTCCAGCATGTTCACATATTAGACGGACGAATACCTCATTGTCTTATACTTGAAATATTTACTAAAAAAGGTATCGGTACTTTGATAGAAAGGTGATTTTATGAATAGTTTTGAAGAAAAAAGCAAATATATTATGAATACGTATAACCGATTTCCTATAATACTTGAAAAAGGAGACGGAATGTATGTATATGACGAAAATGGCAAAAAATATATAGACTTCGCCGCTGGAATTGCCGTAAACTCATTGGGATATAATAATAAGAAATTGACTGACGCTATTAAAAATCAGTCTGAAAAACTTTTGCATTGTTCTAATTTATATTGGACTAAACCTCAGCTTGAACTTTCTGAAAAACTTGTAAAACTTGGCGATTTTGATAAAGTATTTTTCTGCAACAGCGGTGCTGAAGCAATAGAATCTGCTCTTAAAATATGCCGCAAATACGGAAGTGAATCTGAAAGATATGAAATTATTACAATGAAACATTCTTTTCATGGAAGAACTTTCGGCGCTGTTACAGCCACAGGACAGCCTCATTATCAAGAAGGTCTTGGAGAACTTTTGCCTAATATTAAATATGCTGAATTTAATAACTTTGAATCGGTTAAAAATTTAGTTAATGAAAAAACATGCGGTATTATTATTGAACCAATACAAGGCGAAGGCGGTATAATTCCGGCTAAAAAAGAATTTCTTCAAAATTTACGTGAACTTTGCGATAAAAATGATATTATGCTTATTTTTGACGAAGTTCAGTGCGGAGTCGGCCGTCTTGGAACATTTTTCGCATATCAGCGTTTCGGAGTTGTTCCGGATGCAGCTGCAATGGCAAAAGGTATTGCCGGCGGTGTGCCTATGGGCGTATTTATAGCAAAAGAAAAACTTGCTAAAAGCTTTAAACCCGGAGACCATGCGTCAACTTTCGGCGGAAATCCTCTTGCTGCCGCTGCCGCAAACGCAGTCGTTGATGAACTTAAAAACGGATTAATCGATAACGCATATAATGTAGGTGAATATTTGGGAAATGCTCTTAAATCCCTTAAATCAAAATTTTCATCTATTATTGATGTGAGAGGTGTCGGACTTATGTATGGTATTGAACTTGATAAACCAGCTGCCCCTATTATTGCACGTGCAATAGAAAATGGACTTTTGCTTGTTGGCGCCGGAAAAAATGTTATACGTTTTGTACCGCCTCTTATTGTTTCTGAAAATGATGTTGATATAGCTATAAGTATACTCGAAAATAGCTTGTAAAAAAAATATAAACTTAAAATTAAAGACAAAAACAACTGTTTTTGCCTTTAATTTATTGACTATGAATTAACATTATATTATAATTATAAAAAATAATTTTTAAAATATGGAAACACTGGTTAATTATAATACTATATTATAAAATAATATATAAACTAAAATACAAATAAAAAATTAATTAATTCAGTATTTCCCAAAATTTAAGGAGGCAATTTACAATGGAAAGAGTTTATAATTTTTCGGCAGGACCGTCTATGCTTCCGTTGCCTGTTCTTGAAAAGGCACAGAAGGAACTTGTTTGTTACGGTGATACCGGAATGAGCGTTATGGAAATGAGCCACCGTTCAAAAGCTTTTGAAGATATTATAGAATCCGCTGAAAGTCTTTTAAGAGAACTTATGGGTATACCCGATAATTACGAGGTTATGTTCCTTCAAGGCGGTGCATCTACACAATTCGCAATGATTCCGCTTAACCTTTTTACTAAAAATAAAAAAGCTGATTTAGTTAAAACAGGACAATGGGCTAAAAAGGCTCTCGAAGAAGCATCAAAATATGGTACGGTTAATGTTGTTGCCTCAAGTGAGGATAAAATTTATACTTATATACCAAAACTTGATAAAAGTAAATTCTCCCCTGATGCTGATTATTTTTATATAACTGTTAATAATACTATATATGGAACAAGATATAAACAAACAGAATTGCCTGATACAGGAAATATACCTCTTGTAGGCGATATATCAAGTAATATTATGAGTGAAGTTATGGACGTTTCAAAATACGGCGTTCTTTTTGCC
Source organism: uncultured Eubacteriaceae bacterium (assembly GCA_947086655.1). Classification (GTDB taxonomy): domain Bacteria; phylum Bacillota; class Clostridia; order Lachnospirales; family CAG-274; genus CAMTZM01. The sequence continues at coordinate 30,526 of CAMTZM010000003.1, read as the reverse complement.
GGAGCTCAGAAAAACGTAGGCCCTGCCGGAGTTACTATCGCTATTGTTAGAGACGACCTTATAGGAAATGCAATGGATATTTGCCCTACTATGCTTGATTATAAAATACACTCTAAAAATAAATCTTTGTATAACACTCCTCCTTGTTTCTCTATATATGTATCTAAACTTGTATTTGAATGGATTAAAGAAAACGGCGGAGTAAAGGGCATCCAGCAAATGAACGAGGAAAAGGCAGCCGTTCTTTACGATTTTCTTGATGAATCAAAAATGTTTAGAGGTACAGTAGTTAAAGAAGACAGGTCGCTTATGAATATCCCTTTTGTTACTGATAATGATGAACTTAATGCTAAATTTATTAAAGAAGCATCGGCAAAAGGCTTTGTAAACCTTAAAGGACATCGCACCGTAGGCGGTATGCGTGCAAGTATTTACAACGCTATGCCTATTGAAGGCGTTAAAGCACTTGTTGACTTTATGAAGGCATTTGAAACTGAAAATTAATCATTATTTATATAATATATAAATGAAAAGGAGCAATATCAAATGTATAAAGTATTAACGCTTAATAAAATTTCAAAGTTCGGTTTAAATGAACTTCCAACAGATTTATATTCTGTTTCAGATAATGAAACAAATCCAGATGCAATTTTGCTTAGAAGCTTTAAAATGCACGATATGGAACTTCCTGACTCACTTATGGCAGTAGCAAGATGCGGCGCCGGCGTAAATAATATCCCTCTTGAAAAATGCGCCGAAAAAGGTATTGTTGTTTTCAATACTCCGGGAGCTAACGCTAATGCCGTTAAAGAACTTGTTTTGACAGCTCTTTTAATTTCATCAAGAAAAATTATAGACAGTTATAACTGGACACAGGCTTTGACTGAAAATGTTTCAGCAAATGTTGAAAAGGGTAAATCACAATTTCAAGGCCCTGAAATTAAAGGTAAAACTTTAGGCGTTGTCGGCTTAGGCGCAATAGGCGCTCTTTCAGCTAACGCTGCTGCTTCGCTTGGTATGAAAGTTATAGGCTATGACCCTTATTTATCTGTTAAAGGCGCTCTGCACTTACGTACAGATGTTAAATACACTAAAAACCTTGATGAAATATTTAAAGAATGCGATTATATTACTGTCCATGTTCCTCTTACAGACGATACAAAAGAAATGTTTAGAAAAGAAAACTTTGATAAAGTTAAAAAAGGCGTGCGTATAATTAATCTTGCAAGAGGTGAACTCGTTAATAATCAAGATATGAAAGAAGCTATTAAAAACGGTATTGTTTCATGTTATGTTACAGATTTCCCTAACGAAGAACTTCTTGGAACTGAAAATATAATCACTCTCCCACACCTTGGAGCATCTACTCCAGAAGCTGAAGATAACTGCGCTGTTATGGCTGCTGAAGAACTTAGAGAGTATATGGAATATGGAAATATTGTAAATTCTGTAAATTATCCTAACTGCTCTTTGTCTTATACAGGCAAAAAAAGATTGTCAGTGCTTCATAAAAATGAACCAAATGTTGTTGCTTCAATTACAAGCGCTTTAGGCAAAGATGGTATTAATATAGACAATATGGTTAATAAAAGCCGCAATGAGTATTCATGTACAATAGTTGATATTGATTCTGATTTTAACGACAATATTATTTCCGCTTTGAAACAAGTAAGCGGTGTTATAAAGCTTAGAGTTATCGGATAAGGAGGATTTATTTATGGCTGTTGTTCGCCCATTTAAAGCGGTAAGACCAACAAAAAATCTTGCTGAAAAAGTTGCCGCTCTTCCTTACGATGTTATGACAAGCGATGAAGCAAGGGATATGGTTAAAGATAATCCCTATTCCTTTCTTCATATCGATAAAGCGGAAATTGACCTTGATAAAAATGTAGATATTTATTCCGATGAGGTTTATAATAAGGCTCTTGAAAACTTTAATAAAATGATAGATGATAAAATTTATTTTCAAGATGAAAAGCCTATGTTTTACATATATACCCTTACTATGAACGGAAAAAGTCAAACCGGTATCGTAGCTTGTACTTCAATAGATGAATACATACAAAATAAAATAAAAAAACATGAACTTACAAGAAAAGACAAAGAAATGGACAGAATAAGACATGTAAACACACTTGATGCAAATACAGGTCCTATATTTTTGACATATCGTTCAAATGACGAAATAAACAATATAATAGAAAATTTTAAAAAAGACAATGAACCTGTTTACGATTTCGTATCAGAAGATAATATAGGACATAAGGCATGGGTTATTGACAATGAAAATATAATAAACGATATAGAAAAACTTTTTAAACAGGTTGATTCTCTTTATATAGCCGATGGACACCACAGAAACGCATCTGCTGTTAGTGTAGGACTTAAACGCCGTGAAGAAAATACTGAATATGATAGGAACGCCGAATTTAATTTCTATTTGTCAGTTTTATTTCCTGACAATCAACTTCATATTATGGATTATAACCGTGTAGTTAAAGATTTAAACAATCTTTCATCAGATGAGTTTTTTAAATTGATTGAAGATAAATTTGAATGTAAAGCTTATAACGGAAACGGCTGTTTTACTCCTATTAAACAACATAGCTTTGGATTGTATATTGACGGAAAATGGTTCGAACTTACTGCAAAAGATAAAATTATAAACGAAAATGACCCTGTTTTACGCCTTGATGTGTCTATACTTCAAAATGAACTTTTAGAGCCTATTCTTGGTATAAAAGACCCACGAACCGATAAACGTATAGATTTTGTAGGTGGAATAAGAGGTCTTGAAGAACTTGAAAAACGTGTCGACAGCGGTGAAATGCGTGCTGCTTTTTCTATGTTTCCAACTTCAATGGAACAACTTATGGATATTGCAGACGCCGGTAAAATTATGCCGCCTAAATCTACATGGTTTGAACCAAAACTTAGAAGCGGTTTGTTTATACATTTATTAAAATAATTAATATTTTAAAAAAAATCCAAAAAACCTAAATGTTTTTTGGATTTTTTCTGGATACAAAGGCAAATACTTTCACCGCCGTATTGATTTTATATTAACTTTTATGTATATTCTCTAAAGTGTCTAAAAGCTTACGTATTTTGTTTACATTATCTGTTAAAGATGATAACTGAGAAATTTCATCTTTAACCGCCTCTGTACAAACATTGCTTTGATTAGCGGTTTTCTCTATTGACTTTTGTATTTTTTCCGTAAACTCTTGTATATTATCCATTGTCCTTTTTGAATCTTCCGATAAACGCCTTATCTCATCTGCTATAACAGTAAAACTTTTCCCAAACTCTCCCGCACGAGATGCCTCTATTGAAGCATTAAAACTTATCATATGCGTTTCATCTGCAAGACTTGATACAGAACTAACAACATTATTTATCTCCGCTAAAAGTTTTGTTATGTTCTTTATCTCAGACATTAAAGACTTTTGATTGTTCTTTAAATTATCAGATATGCTAGCAAATGATTTTAAAGTCTTTTGTATAGAATCAGTATGTCCTTGTATGTCAAAACATATATTTCTTAACGTACTAAGCTTCGAATAATTATCAGACATTAACTGTACAACTAAACCTAAAAGTTTCGCTGCTTCTCTTATCCTTATTTCAGGTACTATCGGTATCTTTTTAACCGCCTCTACATAAAGTTCCGGGTCAATGGATAACTCTTTTGCTATTTGCCTAAACTTTTCCTCATCTGGAGGATTAGGAAGTACCTGCCCTCCTATAACACTGCCTATTTGCTCACCATTTAACATTATAGGAACAGCAAAATCCATTAATCCTGCGTGACAATAATAAACCGACGGACGACCTGTTCTTTTAGCCTCTTCTCCTCCCCTTAAATCACACTCTTTACATCTGCGAAACCCCTCCGAACAACCTCTTGTATATTTCATACAAAAATCATTAAAATTACTTGGACGTGTTACATCATCTCTTAAATCAAGAGAAATAGAAGCCATTCCCGTAGCATTTGAAAACGTATCCTGAAGTAATTGAAGCTCATTTACATCTATTACGTCTGTTAATTTTATGTCAAACATTTACGTACCTCCCCCTAATTTTATTAAATACAGCATATCCAAAAACTTTTTATATATTGTTCAAATTATATAAAATTTTAATAATTTAAAAAATTGTAAAAAATAAAATGAAAACTATTTAATTTCATTCTATATTTCAGATACACTTTATATACATTATTCTGTTATTTATTATATAATATAATTATGTATTCTTCAACAAAAATTTATAGCAAGAGATAGAATAAATAAAAATTATTGTAAATAATTATAAAAATAACTATATTTTATAAAATGTCTTTTCATTTAATTATTTTTTATATCAGATATGACTGTTATAATTACTTCCAATTGTTCACTTGTTATATTTTCATTTATTGCTTTTCTTATAGCAACTGCATATTTCGACGGTATCGTAAATTCAGACTGCTTGTTGTTATCATCAGCTAAAAAATCAAGAGTTACTGAAAAAAAATCAGCTAATTTTTTAGCCGCTGATAATGTAGGGTCTATTTGATTGTGCTCGTATTTAGATATTGTTGATTTAGTTATCCCCGTCTCAACAGCAACCTCATCTTGACTTAACTTTCTTTCTCTCCTTAAATCACGTATTTTTGTGCCAAAGCTATACATTAAATAACCTCCTTAGTCAATTAATTAATTTATCCTTTAATAATATTATAAATTTTTATTTCATTTTGTAAACAAAAATGTGTCGATAAATTGATTTTTTGCTCTAAAATAATTGACAAAAAAATCAAGTAAATATATACTGTAAATAAATATGTTTCTTAAAAGAAACAAAAATATTTCTTATGGAGGATATGCTTATGGATATTGATATCGATACTACTATTTTAACGCTAAAAAAACGCCTTTTCGACACTGATAAAGAAATTCTATCTAAATGCCGATGTGGCTGCCGCTCAGACAATAATGTAATAATACAACTTAACGAAAAACGAAAAAAAATAGCACTTAATCTTGATAATCTCCAACAGCTTTGCTATGTAAAACATAATATTAATATTTATGAAAGTAAACTTAAAGAATACAAAATAGAAGAAAAAAAGCTCGAAAGTAAAATAAAGGATGGTGGAATCCTTTATGAATAAAAGAGAAAAGGAAAATATAAAATCTTTGCTTAGACGCTGGGGCGGTGTTGTTGATTATTGTAAAGAGCTTACAATACGTATAAAGGAACTTGAAAAAATTTGCGCCGACAGTTCATACTCTGTTGGAATTTCTTACGACTATATAAGAACAAACGTACAAATATCCTCAAGAGTAGAAAATACAGTTATTAAAACAATTATGATTTATGAAAAACAAATGGAAGAATATGAAAAGGAAATAGAAAACGCTCTTAAAGAAAAATCAATTATAGACTACGTTATGAGTACCCTCGAAAACGACGAACAAAAAGTAATTATACTGAGATATAAAGAAGGACTTAGCTGGGACAATATACCCGATATTATACATAAAAGCCGAAAACAATGCTTTAGAATTCATGATAGAGCTATTGAAAAATTCGGAAGTCAAGCTGAAAGCAGCTTTAGCGATAAAAAACTTAAATTATCTTCTAAATAATATTAAATTATCCTCTAAGGCGGTTTATAAACTATATATTATTATTTTTTATACTATATAAAAACTTGATTTTCTTATCTATTACACTTCTTTGCATAACAAAAATATCCCACATAATTATAAAAAACAAAATATTTTAAAAAAACAACAAAAAAGCAAAATCAATTTTAATTTTATTGATATTGTTTTATTGTTGTTTTTTTAATAAATAATATTTAAAAATATATAATTGTAAGTTTTTAATATTTTACTTTATTGAAATATACATAAAACTGCATAAAAATAAAAATCATTTATCCTTTTTGATATAATCTAATTTATTATGACATTAAAAGACACTTTAAGACACACCATGTCACTAACTTTGGTGTTATAATATAAATGAGTTAAAAAAGAAGGAGGTGCTTATTAATATGAAAGTAGCTTCAGCAAAGGAGGTTATGGCTTATCTTACACAGGTTATGAGGGGGGAGGGGGAAGAAATTTCAATTAAAGACAGAATGAAAGCAGCAGAACTTCTTGCAAGAAAATATACATACGTTGATGAAAAGGAACAGAAAGACTATCCTGTTGTTATAAAGGACGATGTTAATGAATAAAAAAATAATTTCTTTGCAGGAAATTATAGGAAAAGGATATTCAGACTTCTGTAACTTTAAAGGTCGTTACAGAATATGCAAAGGCTCACGAGCAAGCAAAAAAAGCAAAACTACGGCTATTAATATAATTTTTAGAATGATGAAATACAAAGACGCAAACACTCTTGTTGTAAGAAAAGTATTTTCAACTATTAAAGACAGCTGTTATACAGAACTGCTTTGGGCTATTGAAAGGCTTAATGTAAAAGATAAATGGGAATGTAAACGCTCGCCTCTTGAAATGACTTATAAACCTACCGGACAAAAAATATACTTTAGAGGACTTGACGACGGTTTGAAAATTACTTCAATTACAGTAGAAAAAGGAGTTCTTTGCTGGCTTTGGATTGAAGAAGCTTATGAAATTTCAAACGAAGACGATTTCAATATACTTGATGAATCAATTAGGGGTGAAGTGCCTGAGGGTCTTTTTAAACAAATTACTCTTACTTTAAACCCTTGGAATGAACGCCATTGGATAAAAAGGCGTTTTTTTGATGTCAAAAATTCGGACGTTTTAGCAAAAACTACTAACTATATGATTAACGAATTTCTTGATGATGCAGATAAAAAAGTATTTGAACAAATGAAACTTCATAATCCTAAAAGATACAGAGTAGCCGGACTCGGAGAATGGGGCATATCAGACGGACTTATCTATGAAAACTTTGAAGAAAAAGAATTTTCCGTTGATTTTATACTTAAAAGAAAATCTGTTAAAACCGCATTCGGACTTGACTTCGGATATACAAACGACCCTACCGCTTTTTTCGCCGGTATCGTCGATTGTATTAACAAAGAAATTTTTGTATTCGATGAACTTTACGAAAAAGCGCTTACAAATGAAATGATTTATAAACGCATCGTAAATATGAAATTCGCTAAAGAAAAAATTAAAGCCGACAGCGCTGAACCTAAGTCTATTGAAGAACTTAGACAACTCGGTCTTTGTAATATACGAGCAGCAAGAAAAGGAAAAGACAGTGTGTTAAACGGTATTCAATATATTCAGGGTTTTAAAATTATTATTCATCCTAAATGTGTAAACTTTATTACAGAAATTAATAACTACACATGGGAAAAAAATAATTTCGGTAAACTTATCAATCAGCCTATTGACAGTTTTAACCACCTTCTTGACGCTATGCGATATGCCCTTGAGGATTTTATTAAAGGCGATACATTCAGCTTTAATTAATTTTGGGAGTGTGATTTTTTGATTTTTGCAGGAAGCGAAACCCAAAGAATAAACGAAATTATTAAATCTAATTCATTAACCCGATTGCAGGTTATTGAAAAGGAAATACTTAAATTTAAAACAAGTAAAAAAAGAAAAACTATGATTGACGGAGACAGATATTATAAGGGTATACATGATATTCTCGAAAGAAAGCGCACAGTTATAGGAAAAGATGGAAATTTGTCGGAAGTGTCAAATCTTCCTAACAATAAAATCGTTGATAATCAATACGCAAGACTTGTTGACCAAAAATGCAGCTATCTTTTATCAAAACCTTTTACAATTAAATGCGAAAATACTGAACTTTTAGAATTGCTTAATAGTATTTTTAATAATGACTTTTTCAGAATTTTAAAAGATACTGGAGAAGATTGTTTAAACTGCGGCAGCGGATATATTTATATATATACCAAAAACGGAGTTGACTTTAAATTTAAAAGGTTTGAGCCTTATAACATTATTCCTTTCTATAAGGACAGCGAACATAGAGAACTTGATTGTATAGTAAGACTTTTTTATGTGTCGGTTTATGAGGGCGATAGGGAAATTATTAAGGAAAAAGCAGAAATTTATACTGATAAAGGCATTGAGAGGTATTTTATTAAAAATACCTCTCTTGTTTTTGAGGAAAGTGAATATTACCTTTCCGATACATTGGGCAATGTTTTTAATCTAAATTATGTACCTGTTATTCCTTTTAAACTTAACTCAAAAGAAATACCGCTTATTTCAAGAGTTAAAAAACTTCAGGATTCTCTCAATATTATTGAGAGCGATTTTATGAATAACATGCAGGAAGATGCAAGAAACACAATACTTGTATTGAAAAATTATGATGGTACAAACCTTGAGGAGTTTAGATGTAATCTCGCAAAATACGGCGCTGTTAAAGTAAAGAGTATAGACGGCGCTGCCGGAGATATACAAACACTTAAAGTTAATGTAGACAGCGGTAATTATAAAATTATAGCGGATATGCTTAAAAGAAGCATTATGGAAAATGCAAGGGGAATCGACTCAAAAGACGACAGACTTACAGGCAATGTTACAAGAATGAATATACAATCTGTTTACAGCGATATCGACCTTGACGCAAACATTATGGAATGTGAATTTCAATGGTCTATAAGCAAAATAATAGAACTAATAGGAACATTCATAAAAATAAGACAAAATACATTTCCTAACTGTAAGGCAGATATTGTTTTTAACAGAGATATACTTATTAATGAAACGGAAAGTATTGAAAATTGTATAAAATCAACTGAAATATTGTCGCAAAAAAGCATAATTGAACAACATCCATGGGTTAAAGATATAACCGCTGAATTAAAAAGACTTGACGAACAATATGAAAAAAATAAAAAATCTCAAAACCCTCAAATACTTAATTTGAAAAATTAAAATAAAAAAATACCACATAATTTAATAAAAAAACCTGAAATTGTATTTTTAAATACAAAATAAATTTTAGAAAGGAGGGTATGCCTATGGAAATTAAAGATATTATGGAATTGGGAGTTGATGAAGAAACATCAAAAAAAATATTTGATATACATAAAAAAGAACTTAATAACGCTTTAGTAAATTTTGATGTTGATACAGCACTTATAAAAGCCGGAGCAAAAAATATAAAGGCGGCAAGAGCACTTGTGGATTTTGATGCGGCTAAAAAAGGCGATATAAATTCTCAAATTGATAAACTGCTAAAAGAAAAAGACAGTTCTTTCCTTTTTGAGAAAAACGATGTAAAAGGCGCAGCTCCTCAAGAAGCCCAAGAAACAGCACCAAAAGATTTAAAAAAAATGACATATACAGAAATGTGCCAAATTATGAATAACGAAAATATATAAATATATAAAGGAGAAATGTTTAATGAGTAAATTTAATAGTAAGACTTTTAACCCTTCAGCCTTTGGAGCGTATATAGACGTGCTTCCAAAAACAAAAAAAAATGAACTGATTCGCTCAGGAATTTTTAAAGGAAACTCTGAAATAAAAGGAGCGTTCAGCCAAAATACCGGAGCTGCTTACGCTATTTTGCCTATGTATGGAAGAATAGGCGGAGAAGTACTTAATTACGACGGACAAACAGACATAACAGCCGATACTACTCAAACATTTGAAAGAGGTGCTGTTGTAATCGGCCGTGCTAAGGCATGGCTTGAAAGCGACTTCGCATACGACGTTACAGGCGGCGCAAGATTTATGGATAACGTCGCTCTTCAAGTAAGTGATTACATTGACGAAGTTGACCAAAATACACTGCTTGCAATTTTAAACGGTATTTTTAATATGACAGGAACTGAAAATCTTAAATTCGTAGATGAACATACTTTTGATATATCTTCTGAAACAGGAGACGACAGCTTAGTAGGTCCAACAACACTTAATACGGCTATACAAAAAGCTTCAGGTGACAATAAAAACAATTATACAGCCGCTATTATGCACTCCGCTGTGGCAACAAACCTTGAAAATATAAACCTTTTGTCTTATTTAAAACAAACAGATAAATATGGTATACAAAGAGACCTTGCCTTAGCTACATGGAATGGAAGAACAGTTCTTATAGACGATAGTATGCCTACTGAAATAGGTTCTGACGGAAAAGCTGTTTATACTACATATATTTTAGGAAAAGGCTCCATAGATTATGAGGATATAGGTGCAAAAGTGCCTTTTGAAATGAGCCGAGACCCAAAAACAAACGGCGGCGAAGATACATTATATGTAAGAACAAGAAAATGTTTTGCTCCTTTTGGAATTTCTTATGTAAAGAAAAATCAACAAACTCTTTCGCCTACAAATGATGAACTTATGGACGGAAGTAACTGGGAACTCGTAAATAACGGTGAAAGCGGCTCTAAAAAAGAATATATTGACCATAAGGCTATAAGTATAGCAAGAATTATATCAAGAGGTTAACTATTATGCGTGATGAGGTTATAAAAAGAATAAAAAACATAGGTTATGACGTTTCTTCAAAAGATTATCCGCTTATAGAAATGGAAATAGAAAGAGTGCAATGCTATATATGCCAGTCTATCGGAGTTGATTGCGTGCCAAAAGTACTTAAAGGTATTTTAATTGACAGAGCAGCAGGAGGATTCTTATTTATAAAAAAGCGAATAGACAGCGATTTTAGTATAGCAGCATGTGATAACGGTGCACTAAAAGAACTAAAAGAAGGTGATGTTTCCGTTATATATGATACTTCAACTTGTCAGTCAAAAGGAAGTTATGAAGACTTGCTTATACAAAAACTAATGACATGCGGAAATGACGAAATTATTGCCCATAGAGCTATTGTGTGGTGAAAGGAGCGCATATATTGATTAAAAATGATATAGAAAAGCTTTTTACGGGAAAAATGAACGTTTATGAATTTATTCCTTTTATAAATAAAGAAACAGGAATTACTGAATTTAAAGAAAAGCTTGTATATAAAGATGTTTCATGCAGATTGTCATATAAAAGCCTTAATTCAGCAGTTCAAGGTAAAAGCGCCTCTTTTATAAGGCAGGAAATTAAACTTATTACTTATTGTGATAAGCCTATAAAATCCGGCTCTAAAATTGAAGTTACTCAATGCGGGGAAACAAAGGTTTATCAGAAAAGCGGTGAAAGTGCTTTTTATAATACTCATCAGGAAATTATTTTAAGCCTTTTTGATAGCTTCGCATGATAAAAGACGCTTGTTAATTAAAATTGTGGAGGCGTATTTCTATGACAGAAAAAATTGTACAGGCAGTAGCTAAAAATTTAACCCTCTATTTCGGGGAAAATATAGTTATCTATACAGACGAAGTAAAACAAGGCTTTAATGAACCATGCTTTTTTATAAAAGCATCTGAGGCAAGTATAAAACAGGCTTTAGGCAAAAGAAGAAGACTTATTAACCCTATTGACATTTTATATTTTCCTCCATTAAACAAAAAAAACTTTAATATGAATGATATGTATGAAAAACTATCTTCCGCTCTTAATGAAATAGAAATTGACGGACATAAAGTTAAAGGCCGCAATATGTCTATGAAAAAAAGCGGAGGTGTATTGACAAGCGGACTTAACAGTACTTATGAAAACGGAGATTGTGTACTTAACTTTTTTGTAAGCTATGATTTTCATGTTATTGACGACAAAGAACCAATTTATATGGAAAGATTAATTATGGGAGGACATTAATATGGCAGATGAAAAAACTTACTCAAAAGAAGCTTTTTTAAAAAGCAGTGAATATAAGGAAAAAAGAGACCTATTAGACGCACTGCTTGAAAATGGGAAAAGTTATACTAAAAAACATGCCGAAAGGCTTGTTGAAAATTATTTAAAAGGAAAGGTGATTAGATAATGGCAGCAGGAGGAACTTTTACTACACAAAATAAAGTATTGCCGGGCGCTTATATTAATTTTGTATCAAAAGCAAGAGCGCTTGGAAACTTAGGAGAAAGAGGAATAGTAGCCGTAGCTTATGAAGGCGGCTGGGGAAAAACAGGCGAAGTCGTAAGAGTGAGCCTTGAGGATTTTCAGAAAAATTGCTTTAGTATTTTCGGCTATAACTACAACTCAGACGAAATGCAATTTTTAAGAGAAATTTTTATAGGTGCAAATGAGGCTCTTGTTTACAGAATATCAAGCGGTACAAAAGCATCTGCTGTTATAGGCACAGGAGATAATGCCCTTACCGTTACGGCAATTAACCCCGGCACAAGAGGAAACGATATAAAAATTGTTATTGAAAACGATATAGACACAGAAGGAAACTTTATTGTTAAAACAATTGTAGATACTAATACTACAAGCGTTGATGAACAAAGTATATCTAATTTTAATGAACTTATAAATAACGACTTTGTTTCATTTAACGGACAGGGAAAACCTGCCGTTTCTTTAGGAACTAATTTGTCAGGAGGCAGCGAATTAAGCGCAAAAGGCTCTGATTATTCAGAGTTTCTTGATAAAATAGAGGCTTATGACTTTACAACAATATGCTATGCCGGTGAAGATAATACAACAAAAGCCCTTTTTACAAGCTTTACAAAAAGGCTTAGAGACGATGAGGGCTATAAAATATCTTGTGTATTATATGATTATCCTCAGGCAAACCATGAAGGTATTATAAGCGTTAAAAATACAAAAAACGCCGTTTATTGGGTTGCCGGAAAAACAGCAGGCGCTGAAGTTAATGAAAGCCTTACAAACGCTTTGTATGACGGCGAACTTGAATTTAACGGAAATTATAAAAAAAGCCAGCTTAAAAATATTGTTAAAAACGGTGAATTTGTATTCTATAACGATAAAAAAGGCTGCCGTGTACTTAAAGATATTAATTCATTTACCGAATTTTCAAGCGATAAAAATTCCGACTTTTCAAATAATCAAGTAATTCGTGTGCTTGACGCAATCGCAAACGATACGGCAAGGATTTTTAACGACTATTATTTAGGCAAACAGCAAAATAACTCTGTTGGAAGGGATATATTTAAAACTGAACTTGTTAAATATCATGAAACATTACAGGCAATAGAAGCTATTACCAATTTTGACCCAACAAATATTACAGTCGAAAAAGGTACTGAAAAAGGCGATGTAATTGTCAGCGAATTTGTTGAACCCGTAGGAGCTATGGACAAGCTTTATATGACTTGCGTTGTTGAATAATTATTTTTAAAGGGGGAATAAACATGTCAACTCTTAAAGCATGGGATGCCATTAACGGAGCAACCGGAAGATGTGTGGCAACTATTAACGGCAGTGTCGAAGATATGATTTATGTTAAAAATATTAAAGCAAAAGTTGAAAAAACAAAATCAGAAATTAAAGTGCTCGGGCAAACAGGTGCTAAACATAAAGCAACTGGCTGGAGGGGTACAGGCTCAATGAAAATGTATTATTGTACATCAAAATTTAGAGAAATGATGGTTAAATATATTGACGAAAGCGTAGATACATATTTTGAAATGCTTATTGAAAATGAAGACCCATCAAGCGAAATAGGCAGACAAACTGTTATTTTAAAACAAGTTAACATTAATACAGTAGATATTGCCAAAATCGATATTGACTCAACAGAACTTGACGAAGAAATAGAATTTACATTTAACGGCGTTGAGGTGAGAAACTCATTTGATAAAGTTATAGGAGAATAAGGAAGTGATTTAAATGAACTTGCAAGAGTTCCTTAACGGCAGAAAAGCCGATAATGTAACGGCTTTTGTTAATGTATCTGAAAGATTCAAAGACGAAAACGGAAATTCTTTGAAATTTAAAATAAAAGCTATGAGACAAAGTGTGTTCGAGGAAATAAGAAAAAAATGCGGGGGAAATTCAGCCGCTTTTAACAGATGTATTATTATTGAAAATACTTTAGAACCTAATTTTAAAGACGCTAAAAGTATAAATTCTCTTGGATTAAAAACACCCGAACAGTACCTTGATAACGTATTGCTTGCCGGTGAAGCCTCTACACTTGCAAGAAGCATAATAGAACTTTCCGGCTTTAAAAAGAATATCGAAGAATTGGTCGAAGAAGTAAAAAACTAATTGATGGGGGCGATGGAGAAACAAGCTACGCTTACTTCGCCCTCATTAAATTTAATATTCTTCCACGAGATTTTATTAATATGGATATTTTGCAAAAGGCAGTCGTAATAGCTTTTATTGATGAATATGTAAAACAGAAAAGGAGGGCTGCTAAAAATGGAAGATGATTATGATTTTTTACGAAGCAGCGCCGATGTTAATTTATACGCCGATGTATTGTATGAATATAATCAAATTTATCTTGATTTTAACAGCCTTATTGAACTTAATCCTGTAAATGACATATTACAACAGGAAAATTATGTATATAATCAAAATAAAAATAACGGGGAAACAGAAGAAACTTTTTCTGTTTCTCCAAATAATTTAGATAATTATAAATATGATTATGATAATAATTATGAGTTTAATTATGAAAACAGTGTTAATAACGGCGTTATAAAATGTATTGAGGATGTTGTAAAAGACATTACAGTAAATCCTGAAATTCTAAACAATAAAGATACTGACATTATGAAAAATGAAGAAATCGAAAAAGATTATAGCTTTGATAATTATAATCTTAATAATACAAAAGATATTGATAACTTAAATGATATTAATAATTTAAACCAATTTAATATTATAAATGATAAGGACTTTATAACGCCTGAAGAAGTAAAAAATCAATTTGAGTATATAAATGAACTCGAAAAACAAAACAGCTTTTTAATGAAAAATAATCAAATTAATTTTGAAAGTATATCAGAAGGCGGCGTTGTAAATAAAGTTTCAAATACTACCGTTACTCCTAAAATTAACTTGTCATTCGGAGATGTTCATGAAACGGCTGATGTTAGAAAAGTTATAAACGATGTATCAAAAATGCTTAATGAGGCTGTACACGCAGCAGCGGAGGGGATTCATTAATGATGTATTATTTTACTCTTTGTTATGATAAAGACGAAACAAGCCGAATTAATCTTCCGGTAGCTCCTGAAAGTCTTGAAACAAGCTATAAAGGTAATTCTAAGGTAATTAACCTTATAAGCTCCGGAGATACATCTATTTTGAAAAGCGCACCTCTTAGACTTTATAAATTTAAAGCAATTCTTCCAAAAAAAGACTCCCCTGCTTTTAATACATTAGGGATTATTTTTGAACCGCTTTATTACCTTAACAGACTAAGACTATTTAAAGAAGGCAAAACACCTGTAAGATTTATAATACTTAGAAACGCTTCGGATAATTCGGAAATATTTAAAACAAATACTCTTGTATCTGTTGAAGATTATTCTATTACTGAATATGCCGGAGAAGAAGGTGAATTTTGGATTGATTTAACACTTATGGAATATAGGTGTCCCGAAATAAAAAAAGTAGATGTATCAAATGATAAAGCATTTTCCGAAAAAATAAGAACCTCAAAGGAAAACAAAAAAACTTATGTTGTTAGAAAAGGCGATTCTTTATGGAAAATAGCAAGAAAAGAACTTAATGACGGCTCAAAATATAATGAAATCGCTAAACTTAACGGTATTGATAACCCCGATGTTATTAGTGTCGGAACAACTCTTTTACTGCCTTAAAAAAACATTATTAAAAATTATAAACATGGTATTTCCTAAAAATTAATTTACTTATATAGTCAAATCATTTGAAAATAAACAAAAATGATTTTCAGTCTCCAAACTTGTTCATTTTTCAAGTGTTTTGACTATAAATCCATAATCTTATACTAAACACTATTTAATATATAAATAAAAATTTGAATGGTGTTTAGTATTAACTATTAAGGAGACTTTTATGGAAATTAAAATTTATATTGAATACAATGAAAATATTTTTGACGTCAGTGATGTTTGTATAGGTGAAGTTATACTTCAAAGAACAATTAACGAAGCATCTGTATTAAAATTTAATGTGGCAAAACCTTTTAATTCAATTAAAGAATTTTCTTTTTTTGAGGGAGACTCTGTATGGCTTAAATATAATGACAAATTTATTTTTCATGGTTATGTTTTTTCAAAAGAAAGAGATAAAAACCAAATTATTTCCGTTATGTGCTATGACCAATTAAGGTATCTTAAAAATAAAGATAACTATTATGTATACTATAAAAAAGCATCTGATGTTATAAAAAAAATCTGTACCGATTATAAAATAGAAACCGGAATTATAGACGATACAGCATTTATTATTAATAAACAAAACTTTCAGGGAAAATCATTAATTCAAATTATTTTAAGCTGCCTTGATATTACAAAACAAAATAACGCAAAAAATTATACTGTATATGACGACGCCGGAAAACTATGCGTAAGAGATGTTAAAAACCTTGTTATGCCGCTTTTGTTAGCCGACACTACATCAATGATAGATTATAACTATAAAACGGAAATTGACAGCGATACATATAACAAAGTAAAACTTTGGAGAAAAAATAAAAAAACTAAAATTGACAGTATTACTGTTGCCGAAAATTCACAGGCACAAAAAAAATGGGGTGTTTTGCAATATTTTAAAAGAATTAATTCCGATTATAACTCTAAACAAGCAAAATTGCTTGCTGAAGAAATATTGTCTCAAAAATGCCGTGAAAGAAAAAAACTTAACATTATATGTATGGGTACAGATAACGGAGAAATTGATATACGAGGCGGAAGTACTGTATATATAAAAATAAATAATCTTGCCGAACTTAGCGTAGACAGCATGCTTCTTACTGAAAACTGCATACATCGCTTTTCTGATAACGAACATATTTTAGAACTTACATTTAGCGAGGTGTATAATGGAACTTTTAAATATTACTAAAACATAAAACAAATTTTTTAAAACAACAAAGGGGTGTATTAAATGATTCCTATTAAAAGCAATAAATTTAACTCTGAACTTGAAATTGAAACAAGACCTTCATTTACTTATAAAATTAAAAATGAAAAAGATAAAATAGAAGATTATATTAATGGAATTGAAAGTATAAAACAAACTGTATATAAAACTCTTATGACTGACAGATACGCTTATGAAATATATGATTTTAATTACGGCGTAGAACTTAACGACCTTATAGGAAAAAGCCGTGAACTTGTAAAAGCTGAAATTCCAAACAGAATAAAAGACGCTCTAAGCGTTGACGACAGAATAAAAGATGTTTATAATTTCGTTTTTTCAGACTCATATATAGATAAAAACGCACTTGAAGTTAAATTTAACGTGCGCTCCATTTTTGGTACAGAAGAATTTGAATGGGAGGTAAATATTTAATGTATGAAGAACAAACATTTGAATCAATAATTAAAAAAGCATTGTCATTAGTTCCTTCAAATGTTGACAAAAGACAGGGAAGCGTCATTTATGACGCTCTTGCTCCCGCTTGTGCAGAACTTGCGCAAATGTATATTTCACTTGATAACCTCCTTAATCAAACTTTTGCCGATACCGCCGGAAGAGAATACCTTATTAAACGAGCCGCTGAAAGAGGTCTCAGCCCAAAACAATCCTCTTATGCCGTTATGAAAGGTGTTTTTAATATAAATATTCCTATTGGCTCAAGGTTTTCAATTAATAACCTTATATTTTCTGCAGACGAAAAAATAGAAAACGGCTGCTATAAACTTGTATGCGAAACAAAAGGAACAGCCGGACATAGAGCGTTTGGAAATTTACTTCCGCTTGATAATATAGAGGGGCTTACATACGCTGTTATAACAGATGTTATAATAACCGGTGAAGACGAGGAAACTACCGAAAACTTTAGACAAAGATATTTTGACAGCTTTAACTCCCTTGCTTTTGGAGGTAATAAAAAAGATTACATTGAAAAAATTAACTCTATAAATGGAGTGGGCGGCTGTAAAATTATACCGGTTTTTAACGGCGGCGGCACTGTTAAAATTATTATTATATCAAGTGGTTATACAACACCTTCTGAAGAATTTATAAAAGAAGTGAAAGAAATAACTGACCCTGAAAAAACAACAGGAAACGGAGACGGATTCGCTCCTATCGGACATAAGGTAACAGTTGTTGGAGTAAGAGAATATGACATTAATGTAAATATTGAACTTACATACGAAAATGGTTATGAATTAGAAGATATTTCAGAATATGTTATTAATGAAATAAATGATTATATGAAAGAATTAGCTGCTAAATGGGCTGATTCTGAAAATACAGAAATTATAGCTATGCGTATAGGAACAAATATATTTAATATTAACGGCATTAAAGCTATATCCTCTATTATAATTAATAATTCTGACTCATTTGATAATTTAATACTTGATATTGACTATATTCCAGTGATGAAAGAATTAATTATAAATAACTACAAAGTTGAGGTGAATTAATTTGCTTATAGAATACCTTCCGGAATTTTTACAAAATATTGAGGAATTTAAAAAACTTTTTGATGCTGAAGATTTTTTTATTGATAAACTTAAAACTCAAATTAATCAAGCTTTTTTAGACCAATATGTACTTTATGCCGGAGAAGAAAGCGTACAAAGATATGAAAAAATAATGGGACTAAAAAAAGGCAAAAAAAATATTGAACAAAGAAGAATTGCTCTCTATATAAGAATAACCGATAAATTGCCTTATACTATAATTAACCTTTCAAAACAGCTTTGTATAGTGTGCGGAAAAGATAACTTTTTCTTATTTGTAAAACATAACGATTATATGATTTATGTAAGACTTTTAAATATGGATAATACGGCTTTAAGTGAAGTTAAGGAAATACTTGATAAAATGATTCCAGCTAATATGGTTATAAATATTGTTTTTAAAAATATACATGAGTTTTTTAAACCTTTGAAACATTCAAAATTAAAAAATTTTTCTCATTTAAGTATTCAAAATGATTTGATTGAAAGGGGTTTTTAAATGGCTGAACTCACCCAAAATTATGGACTTAGAAAAGATTCACAAGAAGATTTTTATAATGTTGACGTATTTAACAGTAATTTTGATATTATAGACCAAAATATGAAGGAAATTGATACAATAGCTAAAAATAAAGACGGCGGAAATGCTGATACATTAGATGGAAAACACGCAAATGATTTTTTGGAATATAAAATATTTAATAATTTAAAAGAGGCTTTTGAATGTGAATATCCATGCGCTTTTAAAATTCCAGATGATGATAAAACAGGTCTTCATTTACTTAGTAATTCCTATAAAATTGAAAAAAATACTATTTATGAGTATATAACACTATACGCCGATGAAAACGATATAATATTTGTAAACAGCACACTTAATGTTAAAACCGAATTTGAAAGCGATGAGGATTATGCCCCAAATCCGCAATGGACTGTACACAATTCAGATTCTCTATGTAAAAGCAGACATAATCATCTGAAAAGCGATATAACAGATTTAGACGATTTGAAAATAGGAAATGAAGGAAAAGTAACTGTAAGTTATTCAGAGTATGCTTGGGATTCTAACAAACTTAACGGAAAAAACTACAACAGTTTTGTTACATCAGGAGTTTATTTTACAGATGAAGACTTAAATAACGCCGGTTTTGAAAAAGCTTATATTACATTTACTAATTCAGAAAATGTTGTACCTGAAACAAATAAATCTGACTCAAATTATTGGCATATTATGTTTTTCCCATATAATAACGGCTCAGGCACTCAAATAGCAATGCCTTTCTCACAAGCTAAAATGTATATAAGAGCAGCTAAAAATGGAAAATGGAGCGAATGGAATAATATATCTGATTATGGAAATGCAAACACTTTAGACGGTAAGCCTCCTGAATATTTTGCAGCTGCCGAAAATGTGGAAAATATAAACAAAACAGCATTAAAAAGTAAACTCTCTACAACCGTATTTTCTGAAACATCAGCTTCTACAACAATAAGAACAGTCAGCATAGAAGGAGTTCAAAGCTGGAATGATGTAAAAAATATACCTCTTAATATTAAAGCGCATACATATGGAGACACAAATGAAAGTACCCTTAATATAAATAATTTAGGAGCTAAAAATATTTATTTTCCATCAATATCAAGTTCAGGTTTTACAACTATTCCAATTAGTAACCTTTGGGTTAGAAATAACGGAATTTATACAGTTGTATGGGATGGTACATATCTTAAAATATTAAACCCTCAGCTTATTCAAGCATCAACAGAATATAAAGGTATTGTACAGCTTACAGACAGTACCTCAAGCACAAGCAAAACTATGGCGGCAACTGCTAACTCTTTAAAAAAAGCATACGATTTAGCTGACGGCAAAGCCAATAAAGAACATACACATACTATAAGCCAAATAACAAATTTACCAGAAAGTTTCCCGGCAAACGGAGGAAACGCCGATACAGTAGACAATAAACACGCAAGCGATTTTGTAAGTACATCTAATATTACATCAAATGTTAATTGGAATAATCTTACTAATACAGGTATATATAATATAAAAACAACAGTCGGAACAAATAATCCAGCATCACATCACGGCGCTTTATATGTAAATAATACCGTAGGAACTCCTTTTCAAATGTTTATACCAGATGGAGATACAGAATATATATTTAAAAGACGTATTGATAACGACTGGAAAAAACTGTACTTAGGCTGTTCCGAATTGGGATTTAATAAAATACTGTCACTTACTCCAACAGCCGGTAATTGGTATAGAATCATACATAGCAAAGGAGACGCCTGCGGAGGTATTTTTATTATGCACGGAGGAGTTTTCGGCAAAAACAGCACTACCGTATTTTCAGCAGCACAGCAATACAGTTCAAGCTCCGGAAATAATAAAATAACAAAAATTACCCACTCCTCTTTTAACGACTGCATAACTAAAATAAGATTAGTTACAAAATACGGAACACCAGACCAGTATATAGACGTTTATTTTACACAAAGTTCCGATACATCCTGCGAAATAAACCTAATATTTATTGGGAGAGGCTGGGATGCATACGATAATGTTGAAACTGCAAATGTTGTAAGCGAAAGTACAATAACAGAAATATCTTTATAAAAAGGAGAAAAGTAAAAATGATAAATTATTATGTTGAAAATGGTATAATTATTATAAACAAATATGTCGTTAAATATAAAAACTTGACAACTTCAAATAAGGTGATAACTAATTCAGATATTATACAATATGTATATGACGATATGGAATTAAATGGACTTATATCGGAACTTGAAAGAAAAAGTTTGGATTACGAATGCCATAAACTTGATACAGATAATATTTTAAAATATAACGGACTCGCTGTTTCAGACTATGAGGAGGCAAGGAAACTTTTAGAACCAACAATTAATGAATTAATTGATAAAAAAATCAGCGAAATTAAACAAGAATGTAAAAACCATATTTATAACGGAATTGATGTAGATTTGGAAAATGGTGAGAAAAAACATTTTTCATTGACTTTAGAAGACCAAATAAATATAAATGGACTTGCCTCTCAAATAAGTATAGGCAACTTAAACAATGAAACTAAAGTTCCTTATCATGCTGACGGTGAAATGTGTACTCTTTTTTCTATAAGCGATTTTAATTTAATAGCCAACAAAGCAGCCGAGTATATTATATCTCAAACTACATACTGTAATCACATTATGGCTTATATTAAAAGCCTTGAAACAGCCGAGGACTTAAATAATGTATACTATGGCATGCCTCTTACAGGAGAATTTTTAAATAACTTTGAGACAATTACAAAATAATAAAAATAATTCAACATGTTATAATATATAAATACTTTTATTAAATATTAATGCAAAAAGCTTACTTTTCTTGCATTTGAAAATTTTTTTATATTCTGTATTTATATACTCCATACAAAACAGTATAATTAAAATAAATAACTTGAAATAGCTGGCATTATTATTCTAAAAACACACTTTATAATTTTATTGACAAAGTTATATATAAACATTAGTATTTATTTAAAGTATCAGATAAATACTACTATACGAATTTTAAGTAGCTTTAAATCTTATTAGATATTTATAATAAAATCTGTAATTTAATTTTACCAAAATAAGTATATGGAGAGGTTTGAAATGGATTTTGATAAGTTTTTAAGTGAATTCGCAGCAAAAAGATGTGAGGAAGTTTCTAAAAAAATGGATTTCGATAAAAAAAGCAGTGAAATTATAAAAAAAACTTCTTTGCAATTTAATGATGAACAAAAAGAAATTTTTTTGGAATTTTTAGACGAAATAAATTATATAAACTCAATGTATGAAGAACAATTATATATTCAAGGTATTAAAGACGGAATAAAAATAATGACCGATTAATAATTGATAATTATACTTTAATATAGATATAGGCATCTCGTTAAAATACAAGACGCCTATATCTTTTTAATTATTACTGCATTAAATTATTGTAGAGTTTCTCATATTCTTTAGCTGAACGCTCCCAACTAAAACGTGCAGCAAAAGCATTGTTTACTACATTATCCCAATGATTAGGCTCATAATATGCTTTTAAAGACATATTTATAGCCCACATTAAACCACTTGGTATATAATCATGAAATACAAAACCATTTCCTTTTCCAGTTTCAAAATTGTAATCTTCAACAGTGTCCACTAAACCTCCCGTAGTTCTTGCAATAGGCACTGTTCCATAACTCATTGCAAATAACTGCCCTAAACCACATGGCTCAAATAACGACGGCATTAAAAACATATCTGAACCAGCATATATTTTTTGAGCTAATGTATCGTCAAAAAGTATGTTGGCACTTATTTTTCCGGGATATCTTGATGCAAATTCCCTAAATATATGCTCATATCTTCCATCACCTGTTCCCAATATTACTACTTGCGTATCTTTAAACATAAGCTCATCTAAACAGCTTATTACTAAATCTATGCCTTTTTGGTCAACAAGTCTTGATATGAGGCTAAACATCGGCTTATCTGATTCGTTTAAATTAAGCTCCTTTTGCAGACGCCTTTTATTTTCACGCTTTCCTTCTTTATTTTCAGCACTGAAATTAGTATATATCTTCTTGCTTGTCTCAGGATTGTTCTCATCATAATCTATTCCATTTACTATTCCAAATAACTGCTCTCTGCGACAACGAAGTATTCCGTCAAAACCATAACCATATTGAGGTGTTTGTATCTCATGAGCATATGTACGGCTTACCGTTGTTACATAGTCTGAATAAAATATTCCGGCTTTCATAAAACTTATTCTTCCATTAAACTCAAGCCTGTCTGCCGAATTGTAACTTCCATCAAGTTCCATATATCCTAATGTTGAAGGGTCAAAATTACCTTGATATTGAAGATTGTGAATAGTAAAAATACTTTTCGTATTTGCTAAAGCATCAAAATTTCTGTAAACATCTTTTAAATATAAACATACAGGCCCTGTCTGCCAATCGTTGCAATGTATTATATCTGGTATGAAATCTATTATATTAAGACTGTCAAGCACTGCCCTTGAAAAAAACGCAAAACGCTCGTTATCGTCTCCATAACCATAATAACCATTTCTTCCAAAATAAAAATCATTTTCTATAAAGTATATATCTACATTTCCTTTTTTTAAATATACTGATGCACCTTGTGCTCTCCAGCCTGTATTTACCGCAAACGAACCTACATACTCAATATCTTCAATTAATTCCGGCTTTATGTCCTTATATTTTGGACATATTACTTTAACATCCATACCAGCAGCTTTTAAAGCCTTTGGAAGTGAACCGGCAACATCGCCTAAACCACCGCTTTTCGCATAAGGAGATACCTCGCTTGCTACAAATAAAACTTTTACACCCATTCATTAAAACCTCTCTTTCATATAAATTAAAAATGTTAAATTAATAAAAAATAAAATAAGTTTAACATTTTTTCAATTATTACAAAGCGTATATGAAAATTGTATGTTATTTGCTCAAACACGCTTATACATATTTGCGAAATATTATGTAAAAAATATCTTTATATAATAAACCTTACTATAAAGTTTATATCATTTAACTTTTTATGTACTGACATAATTTAATAATACTATAATTTTCGCAATAAGTCAAAGAAAGTTTATTTTTTAGATTAAAACTTTGTTAATATGTATATTTTTCAGATTGCAAAAACATAGTTGTTTATATATAATTAATAAGTGAAATACTTTATATATTTAAAACAATACCGCATAATTTAATAAAACAGATTTGATACGAAAACGAAAAATATCAATAAAATTTGTAAAATTACAATTGTGCAGTATTTCATTAAAGTCAAATTACTTGAAAAAGAGCAAAATTAAGTGATTTGACTATAAAGGCTTATATAATAAAAAACTTTATAAAGGAGCGGTTAAATGATTAAAAATAGAAATGATATAAGCGATTGTTTTAAATGGTCTGTCAATGACTTGTTTTCAAATGATGAAATGTGGCAAACTGAATTCGACGAACTTTCAAAAAAAATAAACGATATAAAAAATTTTAATCCTCTTACAGAAGATAATTTAATTGACTGCCTAAAAAAACAAGACGAATTGGGACTAAGAACCGAAAGGGTTTATGTTTACGCTAATTTAAAAGCAAATGAGGACAGTTCAAATACATTTTATCAAGGAATGGCATCTAAATCTGATACTCTTATTTCTGAATATTCAAGCGCTGTCAGCTTTATTGAGCCTTCCATACTTAAAATGGATGAAAATAAAATTTTTGAGGTTTTAAACTCTAATACAGATGCAGCTGTATATAAACATATGATTAAAAATATTTTAAGAACAAAAGAGCATATATTGCCTCACGAACAAGAAGAAATTATATCAAGATTTTATGAGGTTTCAAGCGCTCCTGAAAATATTTACTCAATGCTTAATAACGCCGATTTGGTTTTTAAAGACGTAAAGGCATCAGATGGAAAGGTTTATAACATTACTCATGGAAAATATATATCGCTTCTTGAGTCTCAAGACAGAGTTCTTAGAAAAAATGCTTTTGAATCCTATTACGATTCATTTTATAAATTAAAAAATTCTATATCATCTATTTATGCAGCAAGTGTTAAAAATGATGTGGCTATATCAAAAATAAAAAAATATAATTCTTCTCTTGAAGCGTCATTGTTTTCAGTGAATGTTGATAAAGAAGTATATATAAACCTTATTGATACAGTAAATCGCTATTTGCCTCTTATGCATAGATATATAAAATTAAGAAAAAAAATGCTCTCTGTTGACGAACTCCATATGTATGATTTATATACTCCTATCATTAAGGACACAAATACTTATATGGATTTTGAAAACGCAAAAAAAACTGTACTTTGCGCTATAAAACCTCTTGGTGAAGATTATTCATATGAATTTGAAAAAGGACTTAACGAAGGCTGGATAGATGTCTATGAAAATAAAGGAAAAAGAAGCGGCGCTTATGCGTGGGGAGCTTATGGAACTCACCCTTTTGTCTCTCTTAATTATGACAATACAATAAACAGCATGTTTACTCTTGCCCATGAAATGGGGCATGCTATGCACAGTTTTTATACATGGAAAAATCAGCCTTACGTTTATGGAGATTATACTATTTTTGTAGCCGAAGTTGCTTCAACGGTTAATGAAGCTCTTTTAATGGAGTATCTGCTTAAAACAACAAACGACGAAGATAAAAAAATGTACCTTATTAATTATTTTATGGAACAGTTCAGAGGTACGCTTTTCAGACAAACAATGTTCGCTGAGTTTGAAATGAAAACCCATGAAATGTGCGAAAATGCTCAGCCGCTTAATTTTGATTCGCTTTGTGAAATTTATGGAAACCTTAATAAAAAATATTACGGAGATGAAATAATAAACGATAAGCAAATTAATTGGGAATGGGCAAGAATACCTCATTTTTATAACTCTTTTTATGTTTATCAGTATGCAACAGGTTACAGCGCTGCAATAGCCCTTAGTAAAAAAATACTTGAAGACAATGGAGCAGAAAATTATATTAAATTCCTTAAAAGCGGCTCGTCAGATTATTCTATTAATCTTCTTAAACTTGCCGGAGTTGATATGTCGTCTCCAGCTCCTGTTGAAAACGCTATGAAAGTTTTTGAAAAACTTATAGAACAAATGGAAAATTATTTTGAAAGGATGAACAAATAATGAAATTAAAGCTTTTTGCAACTTCCGTTTTAATAAGCATTATAACCTCTGTATCTGTTTTTGCAGACTCTGACATAAATGTTTCTTTAAACGGAAGCATTATTGAATTTGCAGACCAAAAACCTATTATACAAGACGGAAGAACTCTCGTACCTTTAAGAGGTGTTTTTGACGCTATGGGATATGAAATCAAATGGCTTGAAGACTCAAAAACAGCAGCTTTAATTAAAGACGGAGTTAGTATAATTATTAAAATAGGCTCAAACGAAATTAAAGCTAATGGTAATTCAGTTTCTGTTGATGTTCCCGCTCAAATTATAAACTCAAGAACAATGATTCCTTTAAGGGCAGTTGCTGAAATATCAAACGCAACTGTTGAATGGAATAAAGACGAAAGACTTGCATCTGTAACATATGATAAAAACGCACCTCTCTATGCAGACGAAACATATAACAAAATGGAAGTTACAGAAAAAGAATATATGCAGGCACTTATTTCCGGTATAAAAGAACTTAAAGAATACGCCGGAGAAATGAACGATTTGATTTTATCAAGAGTATTTAATGTTGGAGATTTGAATATACAGCAAACAAATGCTGTAAGCGGAGAAAAATATGATGAACTTTTAAATATTGCTAAAAAAATAGAAAACTTGCAGCCTCCAAAGGAAATGTCTGATATACATGAATGCGTTTCAGATTATTTAATACTCTTAGAGGAAGTTATTGATTTTTCAAGACAAGATAACCCTAATAACTTATTTAGCGGACTTACAAAACCTATTCAAGGGAGAATTGCCTCTTACAGCGAAAGACTTAATGAAATTAATATGAACTTCGGAAACGCTTTAATGAAATACTTTATGGAAAATGAAATTTATTTCGAAGGTATTTACGGAGAATATGTACTTGACTTGCTTATTCAGCAAGTATAAAAGAAAATAAAAATTATTTTTATAATGCTCAAAACAGAAATTTCTGTATATACTAAATTAAGAAGTATTTATCGGAGGCTATTATGATTAAATATAAAGAGAGTGATTTTGTTGCCGCCGCAAAAAGAGATAATAATAAAAAACGAAATTATCTAATTGTAAATAAACTGCAGGGAAAACATGTTCCGGCTATTCCGTCGGAATCACTTAAATTATTTAATGAACTCTCAAATAAAATAAAAAATGTGTGCGTAAATGAAAAACTTCTTATTATAGGTTTTGCTGAAACGGCAACTGCAATAGGAGCGGCGGCAGCTTGTGAAATTGACTGTCTGTATATGCAAACTACACGTGAGTATATACAGAATGTTGAATATTTATATTTTACAGAGGAACATTCTCATGCCTCAGAGCAAAAACTTGTTAAAAGCGATTTGGATAATATAATCAATTCTATTGATACAATAGCATTTGTTGAGGATGAAATAACAACAGGAAATACAATAAAAAATATAATAAATATAATAAAAAAAACATATATAGGTAAAAAAATTAAATTTAAAGTCTTTTCTATTTTAAATGGAATGGAAATTGAATTTATAAATAAATTTAAAGAAGACGAAATTGAATTTTTTTACCTTATTAAAACTAATCATTCTTTATATGAAAAAAAAGTTTTATATTGCAAAGGCGACGGGAAATATTACGACATGTTTAATAAAGATATAGGTTATAACTGCATAAATGTTGAATTTGACGGATTATTGGACGCAAGAAGAATAGTTAAAAGTTATGAATATAAATGCGCCTGCGAAAAACTTTCCGAAAAAATATTAAATTACACAAAGCTTAAATCAAAAAATATATTGGTTTTGGGTACTGAAGAATTTATGTACCCCGCTCTTTATACAGCATTTAAACTTGAGAAATTGGGAAATAATGTATTGTTTCACGCAACAACAAGAAGCCCCATAATAGTAAGCAATGAAAACGAATATCCCCTTTACTCAAGATATTACTTAAAAAGTATGTATGACGAAAATAGACCAACATATATATACAATATAAAAAAATATGATTATGTATTAATAATTACGGACTCTCAAAATAAATACAAAGCCGGAATGCAGAATTTGACAGCCGCTTTGAAAAGTTATGGAAATAAAAATATATATATGTTTAGGTGGTGCTATTAATAAATGAAAAGTACATATGATAAAAACGATGTAATTATTCTTCTTAAAGACATTACCGGACTTGTTGAACCTAAGCCCTCCGAAATAAGAGAAAAACTTATACAGTCAGGCACTCATTATTGTGAAATGCTTCCTATTGAGTATAAACCGTCAAAAGATTATATGCTTGCTTATAAAAAAGCTTTAAACAACTTTTCTGACTTAGTTGCAAACGCCGCCGGCTGTTTGTCAGATAAAATAATTGATAAAAAAGGTAAAAATATAACTCTTGTTTCTTTGGCAAGAGCCGGTACGCCTATTGGTATACTAATTAAAAGATATATTAAGTTTAAATATAAAATTGATATTACTCATTATACACTTTCAATTATACGCGGGCGCGGAATCGATAAAAACGCCGTAAAATATATACTTGAAAGACATAAGCCTGAAGATATTTTATTTTTGGACGGATGGATTGGAAAAGGTGCTATACTAAATGAATTAAAACTTTCAGTTAAAAGTTTTAAAGGATTGTCAAAAGAACTTGCTGTTTTGGCTGACCCGGCTTATGTAACTGAATTTTGCGGAACTAATGAAGATATATTAATACCTTCATCTTGTTTAAACGCATCTGTATGCGGTCTTATAAGCCGCACATTTCTAAGAGACGATATAATAAAAGAAAATGATTTTCATGGAGCTATATATTATGAAAATTTAAAGGAAAACGATTTATCATACGAATTTATAAATACTATTGAAAAAAAATTTAAAAAAGAAAATATTTTCTTAAATAAAAAATTTGTTAGAAAAGGTATAGATGAAGTAATGGAAATAGCTAATAAGTTTAATATAAACGATATAAATTTAATTAAACCCGGCTTAGGTGAAACTACAAGAGCGCTTTTAAGACGTATACCAGAAAAAATACTTATAAATTATAAAAATAAAAACGATTTGGAAATAAATCATATTTTAGAACTTGCAAAAGAAAAAAACGTACAAATTCAATATTTTACAATGACAAATTATAAAACTTGCGCAATAATAAAAAAATATTAACTGCATATTTGCACGTTTGAAAAAACGATAAGTTCAAAGGATTTTTTTAATCCATAGAACTTATCCGTTTTAAACCTTTCTAAATTTATTTAATTCCATAAATATCTGCTAATATTTTAATTTTGTTTGCCCAATTAAAATGGGTTTTAAATTCATTCATTCTTCCTAAACGGCTTTTTGAAACCATTAACTTTGATGAACTGTCCCAATTTAAAATATCCATGGCATCATTATAATCAGCTTGACTTACCTTTAAAGCGTTATTTATAACAGGTATTTGATTTGGATGTATTACAGTTTTTCCTATAAAACCGTTAAGCATGTCAATTTTTAATTCCTTTTCAAGCCCTTTTTTCCAAAAAGGAGTATCTTCATTAAAATATTCCCAAACAGCCCCCGAAACAACATAATCTAAACTAAAAACAGATAATATGTCACTTAATATAGAACTTACAGGCATTATATCATAAATTGTTTGAAAAACATTTCTCCGAATCCCAAAAGCATTACATAAATCATTTCCTCCAACCCTTATGTTTAATACATAATCATATATACTGTCAAGGGATTTTTTTAAGTCATATAAAACAGTTCTTCTGTTAATAAGATTAATAAGACTTGAATCCTCTAAAATAGGCATTATAAAAAAACATTTTGAAGACATATCATTTATTTGTTTTATTGCTTTTATATATTCAAAAGCGTTATTTATACAAAATTTAGGAAATATAAACCCTGTTAAAATTGAAATACTGTCATTTAACATATTAAATATTTTTAAAACCTGTTTCGGATATCTTACCCTTATAAATATTTTCGGTATGTAAAACTTTTTTTGGCAATATGCGTCTTTTATACTTTTTAATGATTTTATAAGCTGTTTTTCAGCATAATCAACCGATATGTCATTTATTGTATCTTCAAGGCACAACGCTAAAGAAAACATTTTTCCAAACTTCTCATTTATAATAAAATCGGCAATTTTATCATTTGCCGCCGGTGAGTATAATAAAGCCCCTACACTAAATTTTAAATTATTTTTAAAATACATGATACTCTTTCCTTTCAAATACATTCTAATAATTATAACACTTTTAATCTTAATGCAAAAGTTATTTATATTTTGGGGCACGGAAATCAATTTTCAGATATAACCTTTAGTAAAACCGCACAATCAAGT
>CAMTZM010000002.1 GCA_947086655.1 uncultured Eubacteriaceae bacterium | reverse complement strand
CTTGATTAGTTTATCATATCTTTTTATTATTGTCAAGAACTTTTTTTATTTTTTTTGTATAAATTTTATAAAAGTTGAATCTGAAAAAAACAAACCTGGTATTATAAATGAACGAAAAACATTTGGACATCGGGAAATTGACACAGTTGTAAATTGTAATAACAATCTGCCTGTTTTTTCTCTGCAATGCTATATAAAATTAATGTTTTTTCTTGATTTAATTATAAACATTTACAAGGTACAAATCAAGTAAGAAAAATAAGCGTACCACTATTTCTAATGATACGCTTATCATAATTCATTTTTTAATCAAAATAGATATACATGATTACTTTTTTTATCTATTGATTTTTCCTTACATACTGTCCGTTAGCCTTTCGGTATGCTGCCGCCTGCTCGAAAGAAAACGGCAATTAAAAGGAAAAAAATTATTACTTACTTTGTATAGCCGCCTGTGCTGCTGCAAGTCTTGCAATTGGAACTCTGTATGGTGAACATGAAACATAAGTCAATCCTATATTATGGCAAAATTCGATACTTGAAGGGTCTCCGCCATGTTCTCCACATATTCCAAGTTTAATATTAGCTCTTGTACTCTTTCCTTTTTCAACAGCCATTTTAACAAGCTGGCCAACACCGTCTCTGTCAAGACGTGAAGTAGGGTCGCCTTCAAAGATATGACGTTCAATATAATCGTTAAGTATTTTACCGGCGTCATCTCTTGATAAGCCATAAGTCATTTGAGTTAAATCGTTTGTACCAAATGAGAAAAATTCAGCTTCTTTAGCAATTTCGTCAGCAAGCAAAGCTGCACGAGGAATTTCAATCATAGTACCAACCATATAATCAACTTTAACGTCAGAATCAGCTATAATTTTATCAGCTGTTTCAGTAATTATATTTTTAACATATTTAAGTTCTTTTATTTCACAAACAAGAGGAATCATTATTTCTGCTTTTATATCAAAGCCTTTTTTCTTTTTAACCGATATAGCTGCTTCAATAATAGCTGTTGTTTGCATCTGAGCTATTTCAGGATATGAAACAGCAAGACGGCAACCGCGATGTCCCATCATAGGATTAATTTCATGAAGGTTTTTAGCTTTAATTTTAAGTGTTTCAACATCTTTTCCAAGTAATTTAGCTACATCGTTAAATTCAGCTTCAGTATTAGGCAAAAATTCATGAAGAGGAGGGTCAAGCAAACGAACAGTAACAGGTCTTCCTTCCATTACTTCATAAATTCCTTCAAAGTCAGCTTTCTGGAAAGGAAGAAGTTCATTAAGTGCCAGACGTCTTTCTTCTTCAGTATCACTTAAAATCATTCTTCTCATTTTTGGTATACGTTCCTCATCAAAGAACATATGCTCTGTACGAATAAGACCTATACCTTCAGCACCAAAGTCCAAAGCAACCTTTGCATCTTTTGGAGTATCGGCATTAGTTCTTACTTGAAGTTTTCTTGCTTCATCAGCCCAATTCATAAATGTTTCAAACATTCCTGAAATTTCAGGCTCAACTGTTGGAATATCCTCTCCGTAAATATTACCCGTAGAACCATCAAGAGAAATATAATCATTTTCAGTATATTTCTTTCCATTTAATTCAAAATATTTTTCTTCATAATTTATTTTAATTTCTCCGCAGCCGGATACACAGCATCTTCCCATACCACGAGCAACAACAGCAGCGTGAGAAGTCATACCGCCTCTTACAGTTAAAATACCTTGTGATACTGCCATACCTTCAATATCTTCAGGAGATGTCTCAAGTCTTACTAAAACAACTCTTTCTCCAGCAGCAGCTCTTTCCTTTGCGTTTTCAGCTGAAAAACATACCTTTCCAGCAGCAGCACCAGGAGATGCCGGCAAAGCGCTTCCTACTGGTTTGCAATTTTTAAGTGCATTAGCATCAAATGTTGGATGTAAAAGTTGGTCTAATTGAGATGCATCAACTTTTAATAAAGCTTCATTTTTTGTAAGCAATCCTTCATCAACCATATCTATTGCTACTTTAAGAGCAGCATGTGCTGTTCTTTTTGCATTTCTTGTCTGAAGAAAATAAAGTTTATTTTTCTCAATAGTTATTTCCATATCCTGCATATCTTTGTAATGATTTTCTAAAACTTTAGCATTTTTAACAAATTCATCATAAATAGCAGGCATTTCATCTTTAAGCTCAGCAAATGGCTTTGGTGTTCTTACTCCGGCAACAACATCTTCACCCTGAGCATTTATCATATATTCTCCGTATATAACATTTTCGCCTGTTGCAGGGTTTCTTGAAAATACAACACCTGTACCTGAATCATTTCCCATATTTCCAAATACCATTGATTGTACATTTACAGCTGTACCCCACTCATAAGGAATATCATGCTCTTTACGATAATAATTTGCACGTGGATTGTCCCATGATCTAAATACAGCACATATAGCCTCAAAAAGCTGCTCTTTTACATCAACAGGGAAATCTTTATTCTGGTCTTTTTTATAAATTCCTTTAAAGTCTTCTACAATCTTTTTCCAATCTTCTTCATTAAGGTCAATATCTTCTTTGTATCCATGAGTCTCTTTGTATTCATCAAGATGTTCCTCAAATTTCTTTTTAGGAACACCGATAACAACATCGGCAAACATCATTATAAATCTTCTGTATGAATCATAAGCAAAACGTTCATTGCTTGTCTGTTTAGCGATAGCTTTTACAGTATCATCATTCAAACCTAAGTTAAGAACTGTATCCATCATACCTGGCATTGAAACTCTTGCGCCTGAACGAACGGAAACAAGAAGAGGATTTTCAGTGTCGCCAAGATGCTTTCCTGTAATTTCTTCAAGTTTTACAAGAGCATCTTCAACTTGCTGTTTAATATCATCAGATAAAACTTTATTTGAGTTATTATATAAAGTACATGCTTCTGTTGAAACAGTAAAGCCCTGTGGAACAGGAAGTCCTATCTTTGTCATTTCAGCAAGGTTTGCACCTTTACCGCCAAGTAAGTTTTTCATAGAGCCGTCGCCTTCTGAAAACATATAAACATATTTGTTGCTCATAATTAAATAACCTCCTATGTAGAATTAAATTTATATTAAGGAAACACTAATTATTTTTTATTTTACTTAAATTAGTATTTCCTAAAAACCCTTTGAATATTATACCATATTTTTAACAAATAGAAAGTATTTTTTTTAATTTTTAAACAAATAATTTTAATAAAAAATACAATAACTTTTAAATAAACTTAAAATTCTATTTTTTTAAGCAAATAATCCTTTAATTCGTCAATTTTTATACGATTCTGTTCCATTGTGTCACGGTCTCTTACAGTAACGCTGTTATCTGATTCAGAATCAAAATCATATGTTATACAAAAAGGAGTGCCTATCTCGTCTTGTCTTCTATAACGTTTTCCTATACTTGATGTATCATCAAATTCACAATTAAAATATTTGCATAATTCATTATAAACCTCAATCGACTTTTCTGAAAGTTTTTTAGAAAGAGGAAGAACAGCAGCTTTTACAGGAGCTATTGCCGGATGAAAACGAAGCACTGTTCTTTTATCTCCTCCTTCAAGTTCTTCTTCGTCATAAGCTTCACATAAAAAGGCAAGTGTAACTCTGTCAGCTCCTAAAGACGGTTCTATACAATAAGGTATATATTTTTCATTTTCTGATGGGTCGAAATATTCAAGAGTTTCTCCGGAATAATTTGAATGTTGTTTTAAATCATAATCAGTTCTTGACGCTATACCCCAAAGTTCACCTTTTCCAAATGGGAACATATATTCAATATCCGTAGTAGCGTTGCTGTAATGTGAAAGTTCTTCTTTTTCATGGTCTCTAAATGACAAATTTTCTTTATTTATATTAAGGTTTAAAAGAAAATCCATACAGAAATTTTTCCAATAATCAAACCATTCAAGTTCGGTACCAGGCTTACAGAAAAATTCAAGTTCCATTTGTTCAAATTCTCTTGTTCTAAATGTAAAATTTCCGGGTGTAATTTCATTTCTAAAAGATTTTCCTATTTGACCTATTCCAAATGGAATTTTTTTACGGCTTGTCCTTTGTACGTTTTTGAAATTTACAAATATTCCCTGAGCAGTTTCAGGACGCAAATAAACTACATTTTTGCTGTCTTCAGTAACACCGGCATGAGTTTTAAACATTAAATTAAATTGTCTTATTTCTGTAAAATTTTTCTTTCCGCAAGTAGGGCAGCATATATTATTACTGTTTATAAAGTCAATCATTTTATCATTTGACCAGCCGTCAGGAGTGCCTTCAATATTATTTTCTTTCATATAATCTTCAATTATTTTATCTGCCCTAAATCTTTCGTGACATTCTTTGCAGTCCATTAAAGGGTCACTGAATCCTCCTACATGCCCTGATGCTTTCCAAACTTCCGGATTCATAAGTATAGCACAGTCAACTCCAACATTATAAGGGTTTTCC
This sequence comes from uncultured Eubacteriaceae bacterium, assembly GCA_947086655.1. GTDB lineage: Bacteria > Bacillota > Clostridia > Lachnospirales > CAG-274 > CAMTZM01. The sequence continues at coordinate 194,971 of CAMTZM010000002.1, read as the reverse complement.
TGTACAAATTTTTTCCACCATGCCTTTTTAACATTATTTTTAAGTTCAACTCCTAAAGGACCATAGTCCCACGTATTAGCTAAACCTCCATATATTTCTGAACCGGGGTATACAAATCCTCTTGATTTTGCCAAAGAAACTATTTTTTCCATTTAATATTTATCCTCCTTAAAATAGTAATTTATTAATTTATCGCTTTGTTATTTTTTTCATATAAATAAAACGACATTTATAATTAGTACCTAAGATTATATAAAGACCTTTCAGCAAAACTAAAATATTTTCCCTCGCATACTATTACATGGTCAATAACTTTTACATTAATTGTTTTTAATGCACTTATTATTTTTTCTGTTGCAGCAAAATCAGCATTTGAAGGTTTTAAAGTACCAGAAGGGTGATTATGTCCTATAATAACAAAAACTGATTTATGCACAATTGCTGACTCAACTATTCTTCCAATGTAAATATGAGATTGATTTAAAGTTCCGTCACTTATTTTTACAGCTTTATTAAGTCTTTTTCCGGCATCAAGACATAACATATAAAAACTTTCATATGGTTTGCCCACCAATAAAGACCTAAAATAATCAACAGCTAAATCAATACTATCTACTTTTACGTTTTTATCCCATTTACTGTTTAAATATTTTCTTGCCAAATGCGGAATAAGTGAGATAAGTACAGCAGTATTTTCTGTTACTCCTCCTCTTAGCATTATATCTTCAGGATTTGCATTTAATAAATTATGAAAAGACCCATATTTAAGCAAAAGTTCATGCGCCAACTCATTAGTGTCTTTCATTGGAATAGCATAAAACAGTAAAAGTTCGAGTATTTGATGGTATTCAAAGCTATCTAAGCTGCCTTCTCTTATAAATCTTGCTCTGACTCTTTTTCTATGGTCTTTATGTAAATTTACTTTTTTCTCTTTTTCTGCTTTGTTTTCTTTTGATGTCTTTTTATTTTTTTTATTTTTTACATTTGTTTCTTCTGAATTTTTTATTTCGTCTGAAACATTTGTATTTTTCTTACCAGCCATTTTTCCTCCAATAATCAAATATTAACTAAATATTTTTTTAAATCGTCAAATCCGCCTGAGTATATAATATTAAGTAATTCATCTGCTGTTTTCAAAGCCTGCTGAGTATATGAACTATTTATCGCCCCTGTTTCAATGGCTAATGCCAGTTCAGCTAAATCGTAAACTTTAACAAATCCGTTTTCATATATAACTACATCAATAAGCATATCTGTAAATGTATAAGCGTTTTCTTTTTCATCATAAGTCCAATTTACGATATCGCAATACCAATAAACTAACTGGTCATTTTGCATAAATTTACTGATTTTAAAATTTTTTTTTAAAAAATAACAAGAACATCCGTTGTTAAAATCACCTCTGTCTTTTAATGTTTTCCATTTAGTAACAATAATATCTTCGTTCATAAGCAATATATTGTCATTTTTCAGAAGTATTTTTTCGTTAGGAATAATTCTTTTTCTGTAAATCTTTACATCTTTCATTTGCATTCCCCTTAATTTTATTGAGTCTATATTTATTATTCTACTACAACAAAAACAAATTACAAGTATGAAAATTATTTTTTTAACTTTTTAAGTTCATTAAATAAATATAGGTTTAAAACTTTTATATATGTTCCTTTCATTCCTAACGACCTTGATTCTATAATTTCGGCGCTTTCAAGCTTTCTTATAGCATTTACAATAACAGACCTTGTTATTCCGGCTTTTTTAGCGATTCTGCTGGCAATAAGAATTCCATCGTTTCCTTTAAGTTCACTGAATATATTTATAACAGCCTCAAGTTCTGAATATGAAAGAGTACTTATAGCAAGACGTACATCGTTTTTCTTTCTTGTTTCCTCTGCAAGTTCATTATTTTTAAGGTTAGTTAAAATTATACTCAAAGTTAGAGTAGAATTAATAATAATTATTTTATCTGAATCAGAAAATTCAGTATTTTTTGAAAACATAACTAAAGACGCTATTTTTTCACCTAAACTTATTATAGGGAATACTGCGTCATAAATTTTTTCTATAAACAAATTTTTTTCATAAAAACTTTCTGAAAGTATACCGAATTTTATTTCATCTGTTTTATTTATAGTTTCAATTTGGATATTATCAAAAGTTATTTCAGCCGTATTCAATAAAATTTTACCATTTATATCTATTAAAGCTATTTCACTGTTTACGGCTGATTTTAAGCATAAAATCAAAGTTTCAAAAATTTCTTTTTCACTCATGCAGCTTTGCATTTTATACGCTATTTTATTTGTTTTCATTAATAAATCATTTATCATTAGAACACCATCCGAAAAAGTAACTTTAAGGAGAGGCTAATTAATTCAGATTCAAAATTAGTTTTAGCATAGTTTTTCACAAAGTTATTTTTGATTTAATTAAATAAGCGTTTCCTTAATCCAATTCATCATTTTCTTTTTTTTCAATACTATAACCACATTCTGTGTTACTGCATGTAATTCTTATTTTTTTCGTTCCCTTTTCAACAAGATAAGAGCCGCATTGCGGGCATTTTTCTCCAGTAGGCTTATTCCATGAAATAAACTGACATTCTGGATTATTTTCACATCCATAGTATTTTCTGCCTTTTTTTGTTTTCTTAATATATACTTTACCGCCGCAGTCAGGGCATTTAACTTTAGCGTCTTCATAAAAAGGCTTTGTGTTTGTGCAATCCGGAAAATTTGGACAACCAAGAAATTTTCCATATCTTCCGTATTTTATAACCATATTTGCACCGCAGTTCTCACATATTATATCCGTTTCTTCATCCTTTATTTCCACAGCGGCAATTTTTTCTTCAGCAATTTCTATCATTTTATTGAAATTAGGATAGAACTGTCTTAGAACATCTTTCCACTCGATATTGCCTTCTTCAACTTCATCAAGTCTTTTTTCCATTCTTGCCGTAAAGTCAACATTAATAATATCCTCAAAATTATTTTTTATAATATTATTTACAATTTCTCCTAATTCAGTTGTGTAAAATACTTTGTTTTCTTTTGTAACATAACCTCTTGTAGTTATTGTATAAATTGTAGGAGCGTAGGTACTTGGACGACCGACTCCTATTTCCTCCAAAGTCTTAATAAGAAGAGCTTCTGTATATCGTGGAGGCGGTTGTGTAAAATGCTGTTCTCCATCAACATTATCTTGCTGTAAAACTTCGTCTTTTTCAAGTTCTGGTATAGTTATATCGTCTTCTTTTTCCTCATTTTTTTTATAAACTTTTAAATAACCGTCAAATTCAAGAATTGAGCCGCTTGAACGAAAATTATAATTTCCAGATTTAATTTTAACAGAAACTGTAATATAAACAGCCGGATTCATTTGACTTGCTATAAATCTTTCCCAAATAAGTTTGTAAAGCTTATATTGTTCTCTTGATAAAGAATCTTTTATTGATTCCGGAGTTTTTGAAGAATAGGTTGGACGAATTGCTTCATGAGCGTCTTGTGACCTTCCTTTTGTTTTGAATTTTTTTCCTGTATTGTTTAAATAGGCATATCCAAAATTTTCGGTTATAAATTCTTTTGCATCAGCTACGGCTTCTTCTGAAATTCTTACAGAGTCAGTACGTATATAAGATACTAAACCAATTGTACCTTCTCCTTTAATATCAATACCCTCATAAAGCTGCTGGGCTATACTCATAGTTTTTTGTGCTGAATAGTTTAAAAGCTTTGAGGCTTCTTGCTGCAACGTGCTTGTAGTAAAAGGCGGCTGAGGATTTTTAAGTCTTTGTCCTTTTTTTACATCCTCAACTATAAAATCGTTGTTTTTAACAAAATCAATAATTTTATCGGTTTCTTCCTTTGATAATATATCAATTTTTTTATTGTTTTCTCCATAAAATTTCGCTTTAATTTTTTTATCTTCACTATTTTTTAATATAGCTTGTATTGTCCAATATTCCTTAGGAACAAAATTCTCAATTTCGTCTTCTCTATCACAAATAAGCTTTAAGGCTGTTGATTGAACTCTTCCGGCACTAAGTCCTTTTTTTACCTTTTTCCATAAAAGAGGACTCATTTTATATCCTACAATTCTATCAAGAGTTCTTCTTGCCTGCTGTGCATTTACAAGATTCATATCAATTTCTCTTGCTTCTTTAATTGATTTTTTAACGGCATTTTTGGTTATTTCGTTAAAAGTAATTCTTGACGCCTTCTCTTCGTCAAGCTTTAAAGCATACAAAAGATGCCAGCTTATAGCTTCACCTTCACGGTCGGGGTCGGTTGCAAGATAGACTTTATTTGCCGATTTAACTTCTTTTCTCAATTTTGCAAGAAGTTCTCCTTTTCCCCTTATTGTAATATATCTTGGTTCAAAATCATCTTCAATATTTATTCCCATTTCACTTTTAGGCAAATCTCTGACATGTCCCATTGAGGCCTCTATTTTATAATTGCTTCCAAGAAATTTTTTTAATGTTTTAGCCTTTGCCGGAGATTCAACAATAACAAGATTTTTTTTAGTCATTATACTTCCCCCTGATTATAAAGAGCGAATATATTTTTGTCCCGAAAGCCTTTGAATATATCCATTAAGCTCCAAAACTGTTAAAATATATTGTATTGATTGTATTTTTAAATTTGTTTTAACTATTATCTCGTCTAAAGTTATTGGCTCTAAACTTATACAATCATATACTAATTTTTCATTATATGCAAGTGAGATATTTTTTTCACTGCTACTAATATTCTTATTATTTTTTTTATTTTCTATTCCAAGTATATTTAAAATATCATTTGTTTCGGTAAGCACATAAGCTCCTTGTTTCAGCAATTCGTTAGTTCCCTCGCTTAATTTGCTATTTATATTTCCCGGCATTGCAAATACATCACGACCCTGTTCAAGCGCCTGTCCAACTGTTATAAGAGTGCCGCTTCTTTTTTCACTCTCAATTACAGCTACTGCTTTTGAAAGACCGCTTATAATTCTATTTCTTGCTGGAAAATGTGCTGCATATGGTAATGTTTTAGGAGGATACTCGCTAATAATACAGCCTGACTTAAGTATTTTATCTCTGAGAGATTTGTTTCCTGAGGGATAACATATATCAACTCCGTTTCCAAGTACAGCAATAGTAATTCCATTTCCATCTATTGCTCCTCTATGTGCCATACTGTCAATTCCGTCAGCCATACCGCTTACAACAATTATGTTATTACAAGCAAGTTCTTTTGCTATTTTATATGCGTTAGAAGCTCCGTATTCACTGCATCTTCTTGCACCTATTATGCTTACTTTTGCTGTATCGTCGGAAGGAAGAACACCTTTAACATAAATTCCAATAGGAGGCTCAGGTATATTTTTCAATAAATAAGGAAAATTTTTATTATTAAGTGCTATAAATTTTATGTCCTCACGTTTAAGCTCATCAATATAAGAATTTATTATTTTTTCATCTTTTGCAGAAATAATACTTTGTATGTTGTTTTCATTTAATGCGGAAACTTTTCTAAGTGTTGAAGAAGATGCAAACCAAATATTTTCTGCTGATTCAAAGTAGTCAATCATAGACTTTATTTTAGCCGGACCAATACCTTTTATTCTTGTTAGCCACATTATATAATCTTCTTCAGAAAACATTTTAATACACCACCTTTAGAAGGTTGTCTAAAAACCCATTTATATATAAATAAGTTTTTGGCAAAGTCTGTATTTTTTTATATTAATATATAAATTTTCTGTCAAGGTTTCTAAGTTGAACCGCTTCCGCTATATGTTCGTTATGTATATGTTTGCTGTCAGATAAATCAGCTATTGTCCTTGCTATTTTCAATATTTTGTGATAAGCTCTTGCACTTAAATCAAGTTTTTCAAAGGCAATTTCAAGCAATTTTATTTCTGATTTTCCTAATGTACAATATTTTTCTATTTGAGAAGCTGAAAGCTGAGAGTTAAAATATATATTTTCATTTTTATATCTTTCTTTTTGTATATTTTGAGCTTGTATTACTCTTTTTTTAATATCTGCCGAACTTTCGGCTTTTTTAGAACTGTTAAGTTCCTCATAATCAACAGCCGACGCCTCTACTTGTATATCAAGCCTATCAAGTAAAGGTCCGCTTATTTTCCCTCTGTATTTGCTAACTTCGTTTATTGTGCATCTGCATTTATCTGAATATCCATAATAACCGCATTTGCATGGATTCATAGAAGCAACTGCCATTAAATTAGCCGGAAATGTCATAGTTGCATTTACTCTTGAAATTGTAACTTGTCTATCCTCAAGAGGTTGTCTAAGTTCTTCAAGTACATTTCTTTGAAACTCAGGAAGTTCATCTAAAAATAAAACCCCGTTATGGGATAGACTTACCTCTCCGGGTTTTGGAATACGACCTCCTCCAACCATTGCTGAATTTGAAATTGTATGATGTGGTTCTCTAAAAGGTCTCTTTGTTATTAATGAGTTTTTATCTTTAAGCAGTCCGGCAACACTGTATATTTTTGTTATTTCTATACTTTCTTTAAATGTTAAATCTGGAAGAATAGATGGAAGTCTTTTAGCCATCATTGTTTTACCTGAACCCGGAGGTCCAATCATAAGAACATTATGCATTCCGGCTGCAGCTATTTCAAGCGCTCTTTTTACATTTTCCTGTCCCTTTACATCTGAGAAATCATAGTTATACTTCATATTCTCATTTTTAAATATTTCATCTACACACACCTTTATAGGCTTTAGTTTTTTTATTGTCAGATGTTCTACAAGTTCTTTTAAGTTTCGTATTCCTATAACTTCAATACCGTCAATTAAAGCGGCTTCTTCACCGTTTTCAAATGGAACTATACATTTTTTTATTCCGGCTTTATAGGCATTATGAATCATTGGAAGTACACCGTTAATAGCTTTTACAGTACCATCAAGAGACAATTCGCCCATTATGACAGTATCTTCAACAGACTCATTTTTAATCTCATCAATACATATAAGTATTGCCACTGCCATAGGCAAATCAAATGCCGGTCCTTCTTTTCTTGTATTTGCCGGAGCAAGATTAACGGTTATCCTTTTAATGGGAAAATTAAATCCCGAATTATTTATAGCAGTTCTGACTCTTTCACGTGATTCTTTAACGGCGGAATCCGGAAGTCCAACAATGTCAAACCCCGGCAATCCTCTACTAACATCGGTTTCAACATCGACAAAGTAACCGTCAATTCCTGTTAAGGCGCACGAAAGTACTTTGGAAAGCATTATAATCACCTCAATGATACGATTAAGCTTTTTTAAAAGATGTCAAAGACTATTTGCATTTTTGCTTTGCAAAAATACTCATAACCGTCGATTAAATAAACGTATCTGAAAACACTGTATCTATTTATTTTTTATAAATTTTTTGTGTATTTTAGTTTTCAGATACGTTTTAAAAGCTTTATATTAATAATTTTTTTAAACCTCATTTTCATAAAAGTCAAAATCAAGTGTTCTTTCGTATAAATTCGCTCTCACTAAAACAACTTTTACTTTATCTCCTAAAGTATATGTGTTTTTTGTATTAAGACCAATAAAACGCATATTATCCTCATCAAATGAATAATAGTCGTCATCAAGATTTTTTACGGGTATAAGCCCTTCTACTGTATTTGGAAGTTCAATATACAAGCCCCAACTTGTAACCGATGATATAATGCCGTCAAATACTTGTCCTATTTTATCACTCATATACTCAACTTTTTTATAATTTTCGGTTTCTCTTTCAGCATCATCGGCTGTACGTTCTCTTGCTGAAGATATTCTTGCTATTTCCGGCATTTTTTTATTTAATGATAAAATTCTTTTTTCATTCATTTTTCCGGATAAATATTCTTTTATAATGCGATGTATTTCCAAATCGGGATATCTTCTTATAGGCGATGTAAAATGACAATAATATTTTGCAGCAAGTCCAAAATGTCCCGAATTTTCAGAAGTATATCGAGCCTGTTTTAAACTTCTTAAAACAACCTTATTTATTATTATATCTTCAGAACTGTTTTTTGATTTAAAAAGAAGTTTTTGCAGTGATTTAGGATGTGCTGCACTCCCTTTTAAAATATAGCCGAATTTTCCTATAAACTGAGATAGTTTTTCGATTTTCTCCGCATCAGGTTCATCATGACATCTGAAAATAAAAGGAATTTCAAGCCAATAAAATTGTTCTGCTATTGTTTCATTGCATACAAGCATACATTCTTCGATTATACTTGTGGCAATATTTCTCTCATGCGGTTTAATATCAATAGGTTTTCCGTTTTCGTCAAGTATTATTTTAGTTTCTTTAAAGTCAAATTCAATAGCGCCTCTTTTAGCCCTTTTATTTAAAAGTATATTTCTTAATTCAAAAAGATTTTGAAACATTTCCATAAAATCCGAATATTCAGATTTATATTTTGATTCAGTATCTGTAAGAAGGTCGTTTACAATAGTATAACTCATTCTTTTATCAACACAAATTACAGAAGGATATATTTCATGATTAAATACCTTTCCAAATTCGTCTATTTCCATAATACAGCTAAGAGCAAGCCTGTCGACACCGGCATTAAGCGAACATATCCCATTTGAAAGCTTATGGGGCAGCATTGGAATAACTCTGTCTACAAGATATACGCTTGTACCTCTTTTTAAAGCTTCTTTATCAAGATGGCTATTTTCACGGACATAGTGTGAAACATCGGCTATATGAACACCTAATCTATATTTTTTATCCCCAATTTTTTCTATTGAAACAGCATCATCTAAATCTTTTGCATCTTCTCCATCTATTGTTACAGTTTTAACATTTCTCAAATCACGGCGATTATATGTCTCATCTTCTTTAACATATTCGTTTATATTTTCAATTTCATCATATACTTTATCAGGAAAATCAAGAGGAAGCTCAAATTGTTTAATAATTGATAATATGTCAACTCCGGGGTCGTTTATATGTCCTATTATTTCAGTTATAACACCTTCCGGGTTTCTTCTTCCTTCAGGCGGTTTTGTTATTTTAACAGCAACTTTATGACCTGTAACAGCACCTTTGCAATTTTCTTTTGATATAAATATATCCTGTGCAATTTTTTTATCGTCTGGTATAACAAAACCGAAACTTTTTTCCTTTTCAAACGTACCTATAATAACATTTATACCTTTACTAAGTATTTTTATAATTTCGCCTTCTGCACTTTTTTCCGATTTTGATACTATACGACACCATACTTTATCTCTGTGCATTGCGCCGTTTACAGAAAAAGACGGTATAAAAATGTCCTTTTCGTTTTCATCGTCAGGACGCACAAACCCAAAGCCTTTTGAATGACTCATAAAAGTTCCTGTTATTATATTAAGACTTTCCGGAGTCATAACTTTTCCTTTTTTTGTAATAACAATTTTTCCGTCCTTTAACAGTTCTTCTATAATTTTTTCAAAATCATACATATCTTTTGACGGTACTTCTAAAAGATATGCAATATCGCTTGTTCTCATAGGATTATATTGTTTGCTTCCTATAAAATCAAGTATTTTTCCCTTTCGTATTTCAAACTCTGACTCCATATTAAACACCTCCCCGTTTTAGAAAATATCACCCGCCTAAATAAGCCTTTTTAACATCCTCATTTCCTAACAGGCTTTGAGCTGTATCCGACATAACTATGCTGCCTGTTTCAAGCACATAGGCTCTGTTTGAAATAGATAAAGACATATTAGCGTTTTGCTCAACTACTAAAATAGTCATTCCCTCGTTGTTGCATGCTTTTATTATAGAAAAAATTTCTTTTACAAGAATAGGAGCAAGCCCCATTGAAGGTTCATCCATAAGAATCATTTTAGGTTTGCTCATAAGAGCACGACCAATTGCAAGCATTTGCTGCTCGCCGCCTGAAAGTGTTCCGGCAAGCTGTTTTCTTCTTTCTTTCAGACGCGGAAACAATTCAAGTACATGTTTGTATTCATTTTTAATAAATTCTTTGTCCTTAACGGAATAATATCCTAATTCAAGGTTTTCCTGTACTGTAAGTTCAGAAAAAATCCTTCGTCCCTCTGGAACTTGAGCAAGTCCAAGCTTGACAATTTTATCGGCAGCCATTGAGTTAAGTTTTTTACCATTAAAACTAAAATTTCCGCTTGTTGGTTTTATAAGCCCAGAAATAGTATGAAGTATTGTTGTTTTTCCAGCGCCGTTTGCTCCTATAAGAGATACGATTTCACCTTCGTTTACCTCAAATGAAACACCTTTAATAGCGTGTATTGCGCCATAATAAACATGCAAATCATTTACACTTAATAAACTACTCATAAAACAGCCCTCCTTACTCTCCTAAATAAGCGGCAATTACTTTAGGATTACTTTTTATTTTTTCAGGTACGCCTTTTGCTATAATCATTCCATAATCTAAAACAAATATTTTTTCACATATTCCCATTACAAGGTTCATATCATGCTCAATTAAAAGTATTGTTATATTAAATCTTTTTCTAATTATATCTATTGTTTCCATTAATTCAGATGTTTCACTTGGGTTCATACCAGCAGCCGGCTCATCTAAAAGCAAAAGTTTGGGGTTTGTTGCAAGAGCTCTTGCTATTTCAAGCTTTCTCTGCTGTCCGTAAGGAAGATTTGAGGCGTTTTCATTTATAAGATTTTCAAGAGAAAAAACCCTTAATAACTCTATTGCTTTTTCATGTATTAGTTTTTCTTCTTTCCAATAAGAAGGAAGTTTTAAAATTCCTGAAAAAGGGCTGTATTTCATACTTGAATGAAAAGCTGTTTTAACATTTTCAATTACTGTAAGTCCTTTAAAAAGCCTTATGTTTTGAAAAGTACGTGCAATACCTATGTTATTAAACTGATAATTTTTCTTTCCGTTCATAAGTTTGCCGTCAAATATAATTTTCCCTTCAGTAGGAGTATATACACCTGTAATTAAATTGAAAAAGGTTGTTTTACCTGCTCCGTTAGGACCAATTAAGCCAACAAGTTCGTGTTCGTTTATTTCAACATGAACATCGCTTAAAGCTTTTAAACCTCCGAATGTTATTCCTAAATTTTCCGTTTTTAAAAGAGGCATTATAAATCACCTCGCTTTTTTGTTTTAGATTTTTTACCTTTAAAAAGCCCGCCTATTGCCATAATTGAAAATTCGTGTGTTCCAAATAATCCGGAAGGCTTGAAAAGCATTATTATAATAAGAAGTATTGAATACAAAAGCATTCTGTAATTTGAAAAGTCACTTAAAATCTGAGGTAAAGCAGTTAATCCCAAAGCAGCAACAATTGAGCCGGTTAAACTTCCCATACCTCCAAATACGACCATTATAAGCATTTCTATTGAATAATTATAATCAAAATTATTAGGGTCTAAAAGTGTATTATAATGAGCAAATAACGCTCCGGCTACACCAGCAAAAAAAGCTGATATACAAAATGCAAAAAGTTTATAATTTACAATATTTATTCCAACTGATTCCGCCGCTATTTCATCCTCTCTTATAGCTATAACAGCACGACCATGTCTTGAATGTATTATTGAGTAAATAACAAAAATTGTTATTATCATAATCCAAAATACATTTGAAAAGTTAGAATAAGCCGGAATCATTTTCATTCCTCTTGAGCCTCCTGTATATTCATCAAAATATATAATAAGCCCTCTTATTATTTCTCCGGCACTTAATGTTAAAATTGCTATATAATCTCCTTTAAGTCTAAGCGCCGGTATACCAATTATAATTCCGGCAGCGGCAGCAGCGATGCCGGCTAAAATTAAGGCTATAACAAAAGATAAAATATCAGGTAATTCTGAAACTTTGGTAAATAATGCCGATACATAAGCGCCAATAGCCATAAATCCCGCATGTCCAAGGGTAAGTTGTCCTAAAAAGCCTGTAACAAGATTTAAGCTTACTGCAAGCATAACATTAATCATAATAAGCATTAATATGCCTTGATAATAGTTATTAATTGTTTTTGAAGATATTAAAAATACAAAAACAAAATATGTAACCAAAAGCAGCAAAACAATAAAAGCTGTGTATTTAAAATTATTCTTCACAAAATTCACCTACACTTTCTCTTTTACATTCTTGCCCATAATACCGGAAGGCTTTACAAGAAGTACGACTATCAAAATACCGAAAACAATTATATCTGTAAGCTGAGAAGATATATAAGCTTTTGTCATGCTCTCTGCAATGCCCATTATAAGTCCGCCTAAAATTGCTCCGGGAATGCTTCCTATACCTCCTATAACAGCAGCGACAAACGCTTTTAAACCAAACATTGCTCCCATAAAAGGGTCAACAAGAGGATATGCTGCACTGTAAAGAGCACCGCCTACGGCTGCAAGACCTGAGCCAATAGCAAATGTTATTGATATTGTACGATTTACATTAATACCCATAAGAGAAGCAGCACCTTCATCTTCCGAAACAGCACGCATTGCCTTTCCTACTTTAGTTTTTTTAACGATAAGCTGTAAAAGAATCATAAGCAGAACTGAAATTCCTATTGTCAACGCTGTTGTATAACTTACATTAATAGAACCAATACCGAAATTTCCGTCTATTACATTCGGAAAAGGCCGTGGGTCAGGCTTAAATGAAAGCATAAATACATTTTGAATTAAAATACTTACGCCTATTGCTGTAATAAGAGCTGAAATACGCGGAGCTTGTCTTAAAGGCTTATATGCGACACGCTCAATAACAACTCCCAATATTGCGCAAAGAGTAAAAGCTCCCAATATTGAAATCCAAAAAGGAAAACCAGCGCTTTTCATAGAAAAAAGAACTATATATGAGCCTACCATTATAATATCTCCATGGGCAAAGTTAATAAGCTTTACAATTCCATATACCATTGTATATCCTAAAGCTACCAGTGCGTAAACACTGCCTATGCTTAATCCATTTATAAGCTGTTGTATAAAATTCATATAATCCCTCACTTTTAAACAACTATAAATTAAGGGGGATAAATTTATCCCCCTTAATTTACAGGTGTTATTAATAATTTTCAGCAAACACTAATTTATTAAGTATTTGCTCTAATTACAGGTCACTTGGGTTAAGCTTTTCATACATCTTATATTGTCCGTTTTGAATCTGTAAAATAGAAACGCTCTTTATAGGATTTCTTTCCTCGTCAAATTTAATTGAACCTGTTACAGCTGAAATATCTGTATTTTTTAACGCTTCAACTACTGCTTCTTTATCAGTTGTTCCGGCTGTTTCAATAGCGTTAATTATTAATTTTGCAGCATCGTAACCTAAAGCAGCAAAAGCATTAGGTTCACTTCCGTAAGTTTCTTTATATTTTGTTATAAAGTTTTGTACTTCCGGGTCAGTATCATCAGGTGAATAATGGTTGCAGAAGAATGCCCCTTCAATTAATGAAGGATCTTCAACAACTGAGTGAACGCTGTCCCAGCCATCTGTACCTAAAAGAACAGCTTTTAAGTTTACATCTTTTACCTGTTTAGCTATTAAAGCTACAACTGAATAATAATCAGGTATAAATAAAACATCAGGATTCTTTGATGCTATATTTGTAAGCTGAGATTTAAAATCTTTATCTGAATTTGAATAACTCTCATATCCTACAATACTTCCGCCTTTTTCCTCAAATGTTGTTTTAAAAGCCTCAGCACATCCTATCGAATAGTCACTGTCTTTATTATAAATAACAGCAGCTGTTTTCTTTTCAAGGCTTGATGCCGCAAAGGCTGCTATAACTTTTCCTTGAAAAGGGTCAGTATAACAAGCACGGAAAACATTTTCACCATAAGTTGTTATATCAATAGCAGTTCCGGTAGGTGTTATCATAGGCGTATTATCCTTTGCTGCCGCTACGGCAACAGCCGCACTTGGCTGACTTGTAACAGCTCCTATAATAGCAGAAACTTCATTGTTATTTACATGCTTATTATAAGCGTTTGTAGCTTCTGTAATATCTCCTTTATCATCAAGTATGATAAACTCAATCTTCTTGCCTAAAGCGCCATCAGACTCATTTATAGCAAGCTGAGCGCCGTTCATTGCGTTTGTTCCATACATAGCAAGTTCACCTGTAAGAGGCCCTATACCTCCTATTTTAATTGTGTCTGAGTTATCAGAAGTATTATTATTACCGTCGTTATTATTTTCAGTTTGTGTTCCTGAATCAGCATTTAAATCATCTTTCGATGTTTCGCCGCCCGTACAGCCAACTGCGGATAAAACAAATATTCCGGCTGTCAACAAAGCCGCTAATCTTTTTAACTTCATTAGAAATTCCTCCTATATTTTCATTAATTTTACTGCTCGTTAGAATCTGCACCCTCTGCGGCGTCTACACCTTCCGCATCTTTAATGCTTAAACTTATTTTTTTGTTTTCTAAATTAACTTCTGTAACTTTAGCTTTAATTTTTTGTCCAATACTAAGAACATCTTCAGCCTTTGCTATATGTTTTTGAGAAATTTGTGATATATGAACTAACCCGTCAACGCCTTCCTCAAGTTCAACAAATGCCCCAAAAGGCACCATTCTCACAACTGTTCCATCAACAATCATGCCTTCTTTATATTTTTCTGAAACTTTGTTCCATGGGTCATTGTTAATATCTTTTAATGATAATGATATTTTTCCTTTTTCATTATTTATATCCAATACCGTAACTGTAACTTTATCTCCTTCAGATAAAACATCAGACACTTTTTTAACACGTCCCCATGATATTTCAGAAATGTGAACAAGTCCGTCAACGCCGCCTAAATCAACAAATGCTCCAAAATCAACAATACGGCTTACAGTACCTTCAATTCTGTCTCCAGCCTTAATTGAATTGAAAACCTTATTTTTCTTTTCTTCATATTCTTTCTGTACAAGGTCTTTTCTGCCTACAACAATACGACGTTTGCTTCTGTCAAACTCAAGAATATTAAAATTAAGTTCTTGTCCTACAAAACTTTTTAAATCTTCAACATATCTGTTTGAGATTTGTGAGGAAGGAACAAACGCTCTTATATTGTTTACAAGAACAATAAGACCGCTTTTAACAACTTCTGTTACTTTGCCTTTAACGATTGATTTTTCGTTATATGCTTTTTCAATCTCCTCATAACCTTTTGTAGCATCAAGTCTCTTCTTTGAACAAAGAACATTTCCGTCGCCGTCGTTTACCCTAATAACATAAACTTCTATTTCGTCGCCAGGCTTAACATGTTCTGACGGGTCAATATTAACATCTTCAGAAAATTCTGATTTTGTTATAATTCCATCAGATTTGTACCCAAGATTAACTGAAACTTCGCCATTACTTACACCGATAACAGTACCTTTGACAATATCGCCTGTATGTAAAGTAACTAAGCTATCATTCAGCATCTCCTCAAAAGATTGTTTACTTTCATTTGCATTCATTATTCTTATAGCCTCCTTTATTATCGCCGGTGGTGTAGACGCACCAGCAGTTACTCCGATTTTATCATTTTTTTGCAAAATATTCAACTCTAAATCGTAAATAGTTTCACATAAAAATGTATTTTTGCAATTTTTTTTGCAAATATCATATAATTTTTGAGTATTTGCGCTGTTTTTATCTCCTAAAACAATCATTTTATCAACTTTTTTTGAAATATCAACAGCCTCGTTTTGCCTGTCACTTGTTGCGGAACAAATTGTATTATAAACTTTTAAATTTATTTTGTCTTTAATAAGATTTATAATTCTGTCAAAAATATCCTTTTGGAATGTCGTTTGTACAACAAGAGCATATTTTGAATTTTTGTCAAACTCAGCTTTTTCGGCTTCTTCATATGAATTTAATATAATGGCGCTGTTTAAAGCTCTGTCGTTTATCCCCTGTACTTCAGGATGAGAGGAATTTCCTACAATAATTATATTATAACCTTCATTATACTCCTTTTTTACTATATTGTGAATCTTTTTTACAAAAGGACATGTACAATCAATATATTCAATACCTTTTTTTTCAAGTTGTAAATACACGTTTTCGGGAACTCCATGAGAGCGAAGAATAACTTTTCCTTTTTTTATTTTATCTAAATCTTCACATATATCAGCACCATATTTTTTTAAATCGTTTATAACTTCTTTATTATGAATAATAGGACCATAAGTATATATTTTCCCTTTTTCCACTTCATTATACACACACTCGACAGCACGTTTAACTCCAAAACAAAATCCGGCTGATTTAGCCAATATTATTTCCATTTTTTCAAACCCTTTTTATTATTTTTATTATTTCATTTTTTACATCTTCTATTTTCATTGAGGAAGTATCAATAAAAATAGCGTCTTCAGCCTGTTTTAAAGGTGATTCTTTTCTATTTTTGTCATAATTATCCCTTTTTACTATTTCTTTTTTTATTTCATCTTCTTTAAAAGCTATACCGTTTTCTTTGAGTTCGTTACATCTTCGCTTAGTTCTCTCATCAATACTTGCATCTAAATATATTTTTACATGAGCATTTGGAAGTACGTGTGTTCCAATGTCTCTCCCATCCATTATAACATCTTTATTAAGAGCTATTTTTCTTTGAATATCTACAAGTTTTTCTCTAACTTCTTTTATGGCAGCAACTTTAGACGCTCCATCGGCTACAATTTGATTTCTTATTAATTCAGTTACATTTTCCTCATTTAAAAATATATTTTGTATATCATTTATATAATCAATCTTAATATCTATATTGTCAAGTATATTTATAATTTTTTTATTATCATTTGTACTTATATTATTATTTATACAATATAAAGCCACACTTCTATACATTGCTCCCGTATCGACATAAATAAAATTGAGTTCTTTTGCTATTATTCTTGCTATGGTGCTTTTTCCGGAACCTGCCGGACCGTCAATTGCAACGCATATATTTTTTTTATCAGATAAATCCGGTCTTAGTTTTTTTGCGTTTTTCATATATACATGTTTTACATCTTTTTGGTTTATATCAATATTGGCTGTTATAAGCACACGTATACACATTTCAAGACTTCCTTCTACAAACATTTCCTGTACACACATAAGTCCGGCTTCGCATATTCCAATTTCTCTTGCCGCAACCGCTGGATATACTTTTGTAATGTCCTTTGTTGCCGTAAAAAATACAGAGTTTATAGAATTTATGTTAATATTATTTTTTTTAATAATTTCATTTAAAAGAAGCTTTGAATTATACAATATGTTTTCTCTTGTATTTTCCTCGACAGTAATTGCGCCTCTGATACAACAAATACTCATATTTATCATTCCTTTTAGTATTATATATTATTTCCGGCTAAATAACCAGTTGAAAACGCTATTTGTAAATTGAAACCTCCAGTAAAACCGTCAGTATCAATTACCTCGCCAGCAAAACTTAAATTATCAATTATTTTTGATTTCATAGTTGAAGGCTCAATATCGTTTACATCAACTCCTCCAGCAGTTATAACGGCTTCTGAAAAATCCCTTGTGCTTTTTATGTTTATAGTTATATTTTTAAGGGTATAAACAAGTTTTTTTCTTTCTTCTTTTGTAATTTCATTAACTTGTTTGTTTTCATCTATTTCTGATAATTTAATTATAACAGGTATTAATTTTTTAGGAAGAAGTTCTGAAAGAGAATTTTTAAATGCTTTGTTTTTATATTTTTTAAAATCTCTTAATATTCTGTTATCAAGTTCTTTTTCATTAAGAGATGGTTTTACATCTATAATTATTTGAGGTTTTTTATCTATTTTATCAATTATAAATCTGCTTGCGCTTAATATTATAGGACCGGAAACGCCAAAATGAGTAAAAAGCATTTCCCCAAAATCTTTATAAATTGTTTTTCCGCCAACCTTTAAATTAATTGAAACATTTTTTAAAGTAAGCCCTTGAAGTTCACTGCACCATTTTTCTTCTGATACAAGAGGCACAATAGAAGGATAAAGCTTTGTTACATTATGTCCGGCTTTTTTAGCAAATCTGTATCCATCACCAGTTGAGCCTGTAACAGGATATGAAAGTCCTCCTGTTGCTATGATTAGATTATCACATAAATACAGTTTGTTGTCTTTTGTATGAACTCCTTTTATTAACTTATTTTCTATAATTATATCATCAACTTCTTTTTTTAAAATTACATCAACTTTATTAATTTTTAAATAACGCTCAAGCGCTTTTATTATATCGCTTGATTTGTCGGAAACAGGGAAAACCCTGTTTCCTCTTTCAACTTTTAATCTAACCCCAAGTTTTTCAAAAAATTCCATTGTATCTTGACTTGTGAAAGTATAAAAAGCGCTGTATAAAAAATAAGGATTTCCAGTTATATTTTTTATAAGTGTTTCAGGGTCGGAGGCGTTTGTTAAATTACATCTTCCTTTACCTGTAATATACAATTTTTTACCAAGCTTTTCATTTTTTTCAATCAGTATTGTTTTGTTTCCGTTTTTTGCCGCTATACCGGCTGCAATCATTCCGGCCGGTCCTCCGCCTATTACAATTACATTTTTCATTGTATCACTCCATACGTGAAATATGTTTTTTTAAAAAGAGAAATACTGAATTAATCAGTATTTCCTTATATATATTTTTTAGATTTATTAGATGTATAAACTTGATACTCATTCCATAGTCCTTCAAGATTAGCAAGATTTTTAATAATATCGTCTTTTTTGTTTACACTTACAGAAACAAGCAAAGCGTTTATAACACTAAGCGGCGCAACTAAAGAATCAACAAAAGAAATCATATCGCTATGAGCAGGAAGACAATTTTTAGCAAATTTAGCAAGCGGCGAAAATAAACTATCTGTAATCGCTATTGTAAAAGCATTTTTGTTAAAAGCATATTCCATTGCTTTTATTGTTTTTTGAGAATAACGAGGAAAACTTATTCCAATGAAAACATCACATTCTTCAATTCTGTATATTTGCTCAAAAACCTCTGTAACATTGGAAGAATTAACTCCTATAACATTATCAACCATAAGGTTAAGGTAAAAAGAAAGAAAGCTTGATAAAGCAGCCGAACTCCTTCCTCCTACAACATATATTTTTCTTGCACTCAATATTTTATTTACAGCTTTTTCAAACGTATTTTCATCTATTTCATTTAAAGTCATGCATATTCTTTCAGCATCAGCTTTTAATACCGATTTAAGAATATTTTTATCTCTTTCTATTCTGTCAGATGTAACCTCTATTCTTTGTACGGCTGTAAGTTTATTTCTCACAAGCTCCTCAATGGCTTTTTGAAGTTTAGGATAACCGTCAAAACCCATTTCAATTGCGAATCTTACTACGGTTGATTCGCTTACTCCAGATATCTCACCTAATTTTGACGCTGTTAGATAAACCGCTTTATCAAGATGTTCAATAAGAAAATTAGCTATTCTTTTTTGTCCTTTGCTTAAATGCGGCATCTTTTTTTGTATATTCGACAATAAATCATAATCTTCCATAATCAAGCCTGCCTTATTATTTTTCTCTTAATTGAGCGCCAAGTTCATTTTCAATTGCTTTTAATATTTTGTTTACAATAGGATTTACTTCATCATCTTTTAACGTATTTTCCAAAGACCTAAATGTTATATTATAAGCCACTGATTTATAACCTTTTTCTATTTGTCCGCCTTTATATACATCAAAAAGTGTTATGCTCTCAAGAAGTTTTCCACCCTTGTTTTTTATTATTTTTTCAATGCTTTTTACAGGTATATCATCTTTAACAATAAGAGCTATATCTCTTTGAACTGATGGATATTTCGGCAAAGGGTTATAAGTTTTTGAGAATACAGCTAAGTTAATTAAAACATCTATATCTAATTCACATACATAAACATCTGTTCCTATATTATAAGCTTTAGCTGTATTAGGATGAATTTGTCCTATTATTCCTATAATCTTATTTTCGGTTACAATCTTTGCACAGCGGCCGGGGTGCATATAGCTTATATTGGTTTCTGATATATATTCTGTTTTATCGCTTAATGCAAGTACATCAAATAGTTCTTCTATTATTCCCTTTAATTCAAAAAAGTCGGTATTTCCATACATTCCTATGGATAATACGTTTTTTTCATAAGGAAGTTTTTCAAGCGGAATACTTTCTGGTATATATACTTTAGCAAGTTCAAATAAATAAGCACTTGAGTTTCTTCTATTATAGTTTATTGACAAAGAATTCAGCATTCCGTTTATAGAAGTGGTTCTCATTACACTGAAATCTTCACCTAAAGGATTTGATATAGTAACGGTAGTTCTTTTTTTATCATCTTTATCTAATCCAAGTTTATCAAATACTTTTGCACTTTCAAACGAAAAAGTCATTGCTTCCGATAAACCATTTGCTGTCATTATATTTCTTATTATATCTTCTATAATTTGTTTTTTGTTTTTCTTTCCCACAGTTGGAGTTCCGGCAGCAAGTGTTGTATCAATATTATCGTATCCATAAAATCTTGCTATTTCTTCTGCTAAATCGGCCTCCGATTCTAAATCAGGTCTAAAAGTAGGGATTACAGCCTCTTTTCCGTCTGCGTCAACTTCTATAAGTTTGAAAATTTCTATCATTTCATCAGAAGATATATTTATGCCTAAAAGTTTATTAATATTTTCCGGAGAGTATTTTAACCTTGATTTTTCTTTTTTATTAGGATAACAATCTACCATTCCTTCTATAACCTCTCCGCAGCCCAAAAGCTCAACAAGCTGTACAGCACGGTTTACAGCATCTAAAGATAAATTAGGGTCAAGTCCTTTTTCATACTTTCCTGAAGCATCAGTACGAAGACCTAATTTTTTTGCTGTTATTCTTACATTAGGACCATTAAAATTTGCAGACTCAAATAATATAGCCGAGGCATTTTCTGTTATTTTTGAGTTTTCTCCGCCCATTACTCCAGCAACTGCAACCGCTTTGCTGCAATCTGAAATTACAAGCATAGATGAATCAAGTTCACGTTCGACTCCATCAAGAGTTACAATTTTTTCACCATCTTCAGCATTTCTTACAATTATCTTTCTTTCATCTATACTATCTATATCAAAAGCGTGCATTGGCTGTCCAAGCTCAAGCATTACATAATTTGTTATATCTACAATATTATTAATAGGTCTTATTCCAGAAGCTGTTAGCCTATGTCTTAACCACTGAGGAGAAGGTCCTATTTTTACATTTTTTACAGCTCTTGCTATATATCGCGGGCAAAGCTCAGGATTTTTTATTTCCACTGAAATCATATCAGAAGTATTTAAGCCGCCTTCTTCTTTAACGCTAATTTTAGGATATTTAAACGGTTTTTTAAAAGTAGCCGCTGCTTCTCTTGCAAGTCCAACTATGCTAAAACAGTCAGGACGGTTTGATGTTATTTCAAATTCAACAACATCGTCGTCTATTTCAAGAATAGGCTTTACATCAGAACCTAAGGCATATTCTTTATCAAATATATAAATTCCGTGTTCAGGAGCTTCTGGATAATCATTTCTTGTAAATCCAAGTTCTTCAACAGAACACATCATTCCATTTGATACAACACCTCTAAGTTTACCTTTTTTTATTTTTATGCCTCCGCATAATTTTGCACCGTCAAGTGCAACAGGCACAAAAGCGCCTACATATAAGTTAGACGCTCCGGTAACAATTTGTATAGGCTCACTTTGTCCAACGTCAATTTGGCAAATAACAAGTTTATCAGCATCGGGATGTTTATCAATGGAAAGTACCTTTCCAACTACAACATTACTTATAAAATCGCCGGCATTAGTTACAGATTCAACTTTTGAGCCTGACAAGGTCATTTTATCAGCAAATGTTTTAGTGTCACAGTCTATATCAACATAATCTTTAAGCCAGCTAATGGGCAAATTCATTTTGTATTCCTCCCTATTTTTTAGTAATTAATAAATGTTTATATAATTAAAATTGTTTTAAAAATTTAATATCATTTTCAAATAAAAGTCTTAAATCGCTTATTGCGTATTTTTGCATTGTAACTCTTTCAAGCCCCATTCCAAAAGCAAATCCACTATATATTGTTGAGTCAATTCCTGCCATTTCAAGCACCTTAGGATGTACCATTCCACAACCTAATACCTCTATATAACCGCTGTCTTTACATACACGGCAGCCTTTTCCTCCACATGCAAAACATGATGCGTCCATCTCTGCGCTTGGTTCTGTAAACGGAAAATGATGAGGTCTGAATCTCACCTTTGTATCTTCTCCAAAAAGTTCTTTAGCGAAAACAGCCAAAGCTCCCTTTAAATCACCCATCGTTATGCCTTTATCAATAACTAATCCTTCAAGCTGGTGAAATATAGGAGAATGTGTAGCATCAACTTCATCAGCACGGTAAACACGTCCCGGAGCTATTATTCTTATAGGAGGTTTTTTATTTTCCATTACTCTTACTTGAACAGGAGAAGTTTGAGTTCTTAATAAAAAATCATCGTTTCCGTTTATATAAAATGTATCTTGTTCATCTCTTGCCGGATGATTTTTGGGTATATTAAGTGCTTCAAAATTATAGTGAGCCGTTTCAACTTCAGGCCCTTCAGCTATTTCATATCCCATTCCTATAAAAATATTTTTTATATTATCTATTACTTGTGTCATTGGATGAAGATGTCCTAACGCTTTTTTTCTTCCCGGCATTGTAACGTCAATTGTTTCAGCTTTCAATTTAATTTCTTGAGCCTTTTGTAAAAATATATTTTTAGCAGAGTCTATTTTTTCTTCAATTGCCGTTCTGACTTCATTTGCCGTTTGCCCTATTATAGGTCTTTCTTCTGCTGTAAGATTTTTCATATCTTTTAAAATTTGTGTCAACTCGCCTTTTTTCCCTAAAATTTTAACTCTAAGTTCTTCAAGAGTTTTTAAATCTTCTGCTTCATTAAGGCATTTTATAGCATCCTCTTTTATTTTGATAAGTTTTTCTTTCATTAATTTTATATCTCCTTTCAAAAATAATTTGAAACAAAAAAACTTCGTCCCACATAGGGACGAAGTAATATTCGCGGTACCACCCTGATTCTTAAAAAGAATTTAAGCTCTCAATTTAAGTGTAACGTACTTATACGTATCCCCCTACAAGCTAAAGCCTTCAAAGGATAAGCTCAAACGTGAACTTCAATAATATTCAAACTAAAAAACGCTTACAGCCAACGGCGTTTTTTCTCTGTATAGCGAATTATTATTTACTATCGTTTTCAAAGCTTTTAAAAATAAATAACATTTATAAAGTATAAACTTAAAAACATTATATGTCAATACATTAATCTCTTTTATGTTTATTTTTAATTCTGTCGCCTTTATATAAGTGCATTTCACCGCTGTAATCCTCACTTGAATGAGATGTTGCATAAATTGATTTAAGTGAGTCTTTGTGTTCTTTAAAACATGTATCGCAATATAGACCAGATTTTATAGGATTTCCGCATTTTAAACAAGTCAGAGCTCCGTTTGCCTCAACAAGTTCTATGCGCCCTTCTCTTAAATATCTTGTAATTCTTTTTCTTGATACATCTGTCATTTGTTCAACTTCATCTATTTTACTTCCGGGATAGTCTCTGAGATAAGTTCTTACCCTTTGAAAATAGTCTTCGTCTTTTTTTGCACATTCAGGACAAATGTTAGAATATTTGTTCTGAAAAGCTTTTCCACACCATTTACAATTTTTAATAAAACCATATAAATTTTCGCTATTCATTAATATCCCTCATTTCAATTAATATTGTCCAATTTTTTTATAATGCACATAGTTTAAGTATGGTATTATATGTAATATATTATTTTTTAAAATAAACTAAAGTGTATATAAAAATTAAAATAAAAAAGGGTTAATTTTACTTTTAAAACACTTTTTGTAATATATATTTTAATTTTAAAAATATAATTATTTTTTATTATAATTATTATTAGCATTTGTGTCAATAATAACTATTAACCAAAACTTATAGTCGTACCAGATATTCCGTTAAAAGGAGGTTTTACAATTAATTTAGATTGTATTCTGTTTTTCATTTCTTCTACATGGGTTATTATACAAACGCATATTTTTTCAGATGAAAGATGTTCAAGACAATCCATAACCGTATCTAAAAGTTTACTGTCAAGCGTTCCAAATCCTTCATCAAGGAAAAATATTTCTAAAGAAGCTTCATTTTTTAATTGTATACGGCTTGATAAAGCCAAAGCAAGACTCAGTGAAGTCATAAAAATTTCTCCGCCTGATAATGTTTTTGGAGTACGCCTTATCCCTCCGTTATAATTATCTCTTATTACAAAATTCACCCCATCAAGTTTACTTCCATTTGTTTTAGAAAATTCTTCGTAACTGTCAAGTTCAATAGAATATCGCCCAGATGTCATTTTATTTAATCGCATAGACGCTTCCATAGTTATATACTTAAGTTGTTTTTTTGCCATAAACTCAACAAATTTATTTCCTTGAGTTACGCTTATTATGTCATTTAAAATATCTAATTTATGCTGATTTTTATTAAATTCGGAATTTAATTTTTTTATGTTAATTAAAGCTTCTTCTGTTTGTAACAGTTTTAAACTTAAATCAGCTTTTTTGTTTATTCCTATTTCAATTTTATTTTCTAATTTTTCAATTATTTCTTTAGTTTTAACTATATCGCATTTTTTTATATTTTCATCATATTTATTTATACACTCTTCAAGTTTTGATGTATTTACAGATATGTATTTATAATTTTCATAATATTCTTTTATTATTTTTTCAATATCGTTTTGTTTATCTTTACTTACAATATTGTTTTTAATTTCATCAATATTTTCTATTGAATTTTCATGCATACTTTTAATTAACTTTTTTTCTTGTTCTTTAAGTAAATCTTTATATGTATTATTTTCTTTGTTAAGTTCTGTGTTTTTTTTCTTTATATTGTTATATTCATTTTCTGATTTTTCAAATTCTTTTTTTAAATCATTTTCTAAATCTTTGTTTTCTTTAATTCTCTCATTTATTTCGGAAATATAAATTTCAGGATTTTTATCTCCGCATATATCTGCTATACTTTTTTTATTTTTATTTATAATATTTTTCTTTTCTTGTCCTAATATATTAAAACTTTCAATTTCTTTTTCAATATTTAAAATATCATTTTTTATATTTTGAATATTTATATTTATTTCTTCAATAGATTTTCTAATATTTGTTTCTTGTTTTTCAGCAATATCTTTTATTCTTTGTTTTTCATTTATTTTATCATATTCTTTTAAAAAACTTTCAATATTTAATTCAAGTTTCAATTTATTTATATCACCTTTTTCATTATAAATAATTTCGTCTGTTTTTTTTAGTTTTAACTCAATATTATTTATTTGCTCATTATCTTTATCAAGACTTTTTTTAATTTCAGTAAATTTTAAAAGTTTTTTATTAAGAGATTCATTATTTAATTTTAATAAATTTTCAAATGACTCTTTGTCGTCTTTCCATTTTTTATATTTCTCATTTTTTTCTAATAGATTTTGTTTTAAAAGTTTTAATTTTTCAAACTCTTTTTCTTTATCAAAGCCGTTTATATTTTTATCAATTTCTATTTTTTCATTTTCAAATGCACTTAAATTGCTTTTATAGTTATATATATCAATATTTAATTTATTTTTTTCATCATTAATTTTATTTATTTTTATTTTAAGTTTTTCAATATCGTCAAGCAATTCATCTTCGACAGCTTTAAATTTTATAACAGCAGGGTTTGGATGTTCTTTTGAGCCGCATACAGGACATGGTTCACCGTCTTTTAATTCACCGGCTATAAGTGTGATAAATTTTTCATTTTCAAATAATTTTATTTGATATTGCTTTTCTTCAAAAAGTTTTTCTAAATCATTTAAAGAAGAACATAAATTATCGTATTTTTTTTGACAGTCTATAATATTATCTTCTGTGTTTTTTATCTTTTTTATTAATAAATTTAATTTATTAAACATTTCAGATTTATTATTATATTCCTGTTCAAATTTCAAAGTATTTTTTTGTTCAATTAAAATATCGTCAGAATTATAATTTTGATTTAACAAAAAATATAACTTTTCTTCTATTTTTTTATTATCTTCTTTAATTTTTTTTATTTCATTATCTAAAGTTTTACATTCATCATTTTGTACTTTTATTAAATTTTGTTTTTCTTGTAATTCTGTATTATATTCTTTTTGTTTTTTTAAATTATTATTGTATTCTCTTTCCTTATCGGCATAAATTTCTATTTGCTTTCTATAATTAGCATTTACAGTGTTTTCAAGTTTTTTATTTAATACTGTGTTTAATTCTGTATCATTTTGCTTTTTATTTATACACTCGGTTTCTAAGTTTTTATTTAAAAATTTCAAATTAACAATTCTTTTTTTATATTCTTTTCTCAATTCATTTATCTCAATTTCAATTTTATCTGTATCGCTTTTTATAGTCAAAGCCTGTTCTGCTTTTGATTGTTTTTTTATTAATATAGGCATTAATTTTTCATTTTCATTACATATTTTATCATATTCAGATTTAATATTTTCTTTGTGTTTTTTTATATTTAAAATTTCTTCATTATTTTTTTTAAATTCAATTTCATTATTTTCAAGTTTATTTTTAGTACTTAAATACTCTTTTAAATAAGGATAAATTAATTCAGCTTTTTTATAATTATCAAGCTTAAATTCAAGTTCTTTTATTTTACTTTTTTTAAGGTCAAGCTCTTTTAATTTATTTAAACTCAAATCATATTCTTTTTTATCTTTTATATATTTTAAAGTCTCATTATATTCATTTGTTTTTAAAGTTAGTATATTTTTATCTTCATCAATCTCATTAGATACGTTACATAATGTTTCTTTTAAATTTTCAACGTCCTCTTTTGTAATATTTCCATAAATTTCAAGTTTTATTTTAATTTCATCAACAATATCTTTTTGTTTATTTTTAGCATTGTTTAATTTTAAACTAAGTTCACTTCCATATTTTTCAAGTCCGAATAATCTTTCAAGCATATCTCTTCTTGCTTTATTTTCAAGCATTAAAAATTCACTGAACTTACCTTGCGGAAGAATAATCGAACGAGTAAAGTCATCATATTTTAATCCTATTATTTTGATTATTTCTTTTGTAACTTCCTTAGGCTTATCGGCTAAAACTTTAATATTTTCATCAGATTTTTTTAAAACAAGTCTTGCTGAAGGAGGTTTAACACTTCCATCATTTCTTTTTAAATATTCTCTTTTTACCTCATATAAATTTTCATCTTTTCCTTTTCCCAATATAAATTCAAAAGTAATACTCATATAATTTGAATTTGTGTTTATAAAAGCTTTGTTTGCGTTTGCCCCGTCATACCTTGATATTTCTCCGTAAAGTGCAAATGTAATTGCATCTATTATTGTTGATTTTCCGCTGCCTGTCGGACCAAATATACCAAACAGTCCATTTTTTGTAAGTTTCTCAAAATTAATTGTCTGTTCGTCAGTAAAACTATTTAGTCCGGCTATTTTCAATTTTATAGGTTTCAATTTTAATTTCCTCCACAAATTTTTTTAATCGTAATTTTCTGCGACAGACAAAAATAAATCAACTGATTCCTTAGAAGGCATAACATTTTTGCATGAAAAGTAAAAGTTTTCAAATTGTTCTTTCAAGCTTTTTTCTTCTGTTTCATATTCAAAAAATTCATTTTTATTATCTTCAAATATTGCTTGTATTTCAACAATATCTTTTTTATATGAATGAAGTTTTTTGATTTCAGATTGCATTAAAACTCTATCGCACATTATATCTAAAAATACGTAGCAATTTTCATTACTTTTATCATGACACATTTTTATTGCCGTTTCTATGTTTTCGGCTTTCCAAACTTCTACTGGTTTATAATTACTTAAATATACTTTATTTATATCAGCTTTTTTTCCAGAAACGATATCAGCCAAAATAACACATTTGCTGTTGTAAGCCTCGCTTTTGCTATATTGTATAGGAGAACCGGAATAATATGCTAATTCTGAATTTGTTTTTACTGATTGTACTCTGTGAAGATGTCCGAGAGCGACGTATTGTGCTTTTTTAGGAAACGCATCGCCGTTTACTGCATAACTTCCTCCTATTTGTATATTTCTTTCTGAACCGCTGTTTTCTCCTCCTAAAACAAAAAAATGCCCTGTTACTATATTAATAGTGTCATCTCTGAATTTACAGCTGTTACTTTCAAGTATATATTTTACTTTATCTGAATAATTTTTTTGAAATTCTTTTTCTTCAATAGTTTCTGAAATTAATTCATCCAAATTTTTTTCACTTAAATAAGGAATAGCAAGTATTACTATATTTTCATCATTTTTATTAATTTCAAAATATCCTTCTCCACTGTCTACAACAGAAAAGCCATTATGCTTTTTTATTTTTACAATTTCTTTTGAGTCTCCTAACAATAATATTCCATAATTTTCAATAATAGGATTACTAACCATAATTCTATTTGGGCTGTCATGATTTCCAGCTATAATAACTACTGGACGCATGCCA
The DNA here is from genome assembly GCA_947086655.1 of uncultured Eubacteriaceae bacterium. Taxonomy (GTDB): domain Bacteria; phylum Bacillota; class Clostridia; order Lachnospirales; family CAG-274; genus CAMTZM01. The sequence continues at coordinate 166,437 of CAMTZM010000002.1, read as the reverse complement.
TCTTTTGAAAGTTTTCTTAATCCTTTATAAAAGAGTTCTTCTGCTTTTGCCGGATGATTGCTTGTATCATAAATATCACCTGCGACAATTATAATATCTACATTATTTTTATCACATATATCAGCCAATTCATCAATAAACATCTTTTGTTCTTCCAAACGGCTGAAACTTTCAAGATTTTTTCCTAAATGCCAGTCGGCTGTATGTAATATTCTCATATTTAATTACTCCTTTATATATAAAAAGACGTCTTATATTAGACGCCTTTGAGCGCGCTGAAAATTTCAGCGCGCCTTTTTTTTAATTTTTATTTAATTAACTATCTGTTTCAGAATTTACATTAGAGTTTGTATATCTTCTTGATAACTGCTTATATAATGCCTTTGCTAAACCAACACCATTATTCCCCTCTGCTGCAGTTTTACAATGCTGCTCATCTAACATATCTTGAAATATTTTTTGAGCGTTGCTTTGAGGAATAAATCCATCTGAATAATTAATAGTCTGTCTCATTGATTTATACATCATTTGCATAAAATAACTTTCAAATGATTTGCATGCTTCCATAAGCTTTTCGCTATCGAAATTTTCTTGTGCTGTTTCAATAGAATTTTTTAAGTTTTCAACTTCTTTTTTATTTTTATTTATATTATTATAAGTTTCAGCTATTTGTGAGTTATTAAGACTGTTTAAGCCTTCCATTATAAATCGCCGCCTTTATCATCTCTTTAAGTTATTTGCCTGCTGAAGCATATCGTCTGATGTTGTTACAGCTTTTGAATTTAATTCATATGCTCTTTGAGCAATAATTAATTTTATCATTTCATTTGCAATATTTACATTTGACATTTCTAAATACTTTGGAATAATTTTACTTGTTTCGTTTATATCGCCTTCAGATTCTTGTATAGCTTCTCCAGAAGCAGAAGTTGTCTTATAAAGATTGTTTCCAATCGCTTCAAGACCTTGTACGTTTGGAAACTGTACAATATCAAATTGCATATCCATTTCCTGTACCTCTCCGTCTTCGTCTATATATGTAAGATTTCCTTCGGCATTTACGCTTATTTGTGATATTTTAATATCACTGTCAAAAGAAATTGGGTCTCCATCCACATTTAAAACAGAATATCCTTCTGATGTTACAAGATAAGATGTATCATCTACAATACTCAATTTAAAGCTGCCGTCTTTTGTATATCTAATTGTATCATCATCAGTTTCTATTACAAAAAAACCGTCTCCCTGTAAATAAAAATCAAGAGGATTTTCTGTTCTTTCCATACTTCCATTTACAAATGACCTTGAAGAAGCAATTGGTCTTACTCCATGCCCAACTTGTAAATTAACAGGCTTTCCATCATCGCTGTCATCTAAAGAAGCTCTTTCCATTGTTTGATAAAGCAAAGACCTAAATTCAAGTCTTTCCTGCTTATAGCCCGTAGTATTAACATTAGCTATATTATTTGAAATAGTATCAACATTAAGCTGCTGTGCTGTCATACCTGACGCCGCAGTCCATAAAGAACGCATCATAATAAATTACCTCCTATTATTTCTTTCCTAATTCACCTACGGTACGACCGAGAGTTGAATCATGAGTTTGAATCATTTTTTGATTTGCTTCATAGTTTCTTGATAAAGTTATCATTTTAACCATTTCTGATACAGTATTTACATTTGATGTTTCAAGTCTGCTTTGAATGACTGTACCTTCAAAATCTTTTGTTACAGTTTCATCAATTGTATCATATAAATTATCACCATACTTTCTTAGTGATTCCTTATTTTCAAAATCAACTATTGAAAGCTTGTCTATTAGTTCATCATTTGAATAAATATTGCCTTTTTCATCAATTGTTATTACGCCGTTAGGTATATTAATCTCGCCTTTTTCTCCCATAACTTTATAGCCGTCTTTTGTTACAAGTGTATTATTAGCGTCTAAAGTAAAACCGCCGTCTCGTGTATATTTTTCTGTTGTCTCACCTTGATTGTCAGTTACACTTATTACAAAGAAACCTTCTCCATTTATAGCGACATCTAAAGGAGCTTCTGTTGCTTTAAAAGACCCTGTCGAAAAATCGGTATAAACTTCATCTACAAATACTCCTAAACTCATTTCACCAATACCAGTATTATGTTTTATAAGCCTGTATTTTGGGTCGTCAAGTCTTTTAGCAAGTTCACTTGAAAAAGACTGTGTAATTGTAGAATCTTTTTTAAATCCCGTTGTATCAGCATTTGCGAGATTATTTGAAACGACGTCCATTTTACGCATTTGCGTAATCATGCCCGTCGCTGACGTATATAACCCTCTAATCATTTATTATTTCCTCCTTTTGCCTTTCATTTTACCTGTTGATTCAAATTCTATATATTTGCCTGTTCCTATTGCAACACATGATATTGAGTCTTCAGCTATGAAAGCCTCTATACCGGTTTTATCCTTAATAAGCATATCAAGCCCATAAAGCAGGCTGCCGCCTCCTGTCATAAGTATTCCTCTATCAGAAATATCTGAGGCAAGTTCCGGCGGGGTTTTCTCAAGTATGAAATGTACAGAATCAACTATACTTGTTACAGATTCCTGTAAAGCTTCAAACATTTCATCTGATGTAACATTAATTGTTTTTGGAAGTCCTGTCACAAGGTTTCTTCCTCTTACATCCATATTTATTGGAGGTCTTCTAAAAGCTGTTCCTATGTTTATTTTCAAATCTTCAGCGGTTCTCTCTCCAATTAGTATATTATGCTTTTTACGCATATATCTCACAATAGCTTCGTCAAAATTATCTCCAGCCACTTTTAAAGATGTACTTACAACAGTGCCGCCTAAAGATATTACTGCAACATCAGTTGTTCCGCCACCTATATCAACTACCATACTGCCCATAGCTCTTGATATATCAATTCCAGCGCCTATTGCTGCCGCAATAGGCTCTTCAATAACAAAAACCTCTCTTGCACCGGCTTGTTTTGTTGCATCTTCAACAGCACGTCTTTCAACTTCTGTTACACTGCTGGGTACACATACGGCAATTCTTGGTTTTCTAAATAAATGATGTCCAACCGATTTCATTATAAAATATTTAAGCATTTTTTCAGTAATATCATAATCCGATATTACACCTTCTCTCAAAGGTCTTATAGCGACAATATTACCTGGTGTTCTTCCAAGCATACGTCTTGCGTCTTCTCCAACCGCCAAAATTTCTTTACTGTTTTTTTCTATTGCTACAACAGAAGGTTCTTTAAGCACAATACCCTGACCTTTTACATAAACAAGTACGCTGGCGGTACCCAAATCTATACCAATATCAGTACCAAACATAACAAATCTCCTTAATAAAAAGTATTTTACTCAATATATATATAATATCAAATTAGTTTAATTTTTATAATAAAAAACAGCACAAATTCATTATACATTATTTTTCAAATTTTTTAAAGTATTTTCTAAAAAAAATATTTACTTATATATATAAAAAGGATATTATATAAACATGTCTATATATTTGAAAATAATTTGTATATTTATAATAATATTTTATTTTTATGTAAATACTGTATAAAAAATACTAAAGAGGTATAAGATGGATAAGAATATCGATTTTGATAATTTACTGTCATTATGTCTTGACATAGGAGAAATAATACTTAAAAGCGGTGGTGAAGTAAATAGGACAGAAACTACAATTATAAAAATATGTCAAGCTTATAATATAAAAAAAATAAATGTTTTTTCATTTACTTCTATAATTTCAGTTTGCATAACTACTTCGGATAATAAAACATTAACTCAAATAAGAAGAATTTATGATGTAGGTACAAACCTTAAAATGCTTGAAACTGCAAATTCTCTTTCAAGGTATATATGTAAAAACAAACCTAATATAGATGAAATAGAGTTTAAAATTAATGATTTGATTCATGAAAGTATAAAAACTCCATTAAAACAATGTATTGGAAATATGCTTATATCAGGGTCTTTTTCTATGTATTTCGGCGCTAATTTTTTAGATGCCTTTGTATCAGCGGCAGCATCTCTTGTTATTTTCTATATTACAGTATATACAAGAATTTCTTATATAAATAGAATAGTTTATACAATTATATGTTCTGCTATGTCAGGTATTTTTGCTGTTATACTTACTAAATTAGGAATTGGGGAAAGTATTGATAAAATAATAATAGGCAATATAATGCTTCTTATACCAGGAATGGCTACAATAAATTCAATACGTGATATGCTTTTAGGTGATATTATAGCAGGCACAATAAGACTTATAGAGGCTCTCCTTACGGCATTAAGTATAGGATTAAGTTTTGCGGCAGTGATATTTATATCAGGAGGTACACTTAAATGAGTGAATTTTATAATTTACTGTTTGTTTTTATTGGTTTAATAGGATTTGGCTTGATTTTTAATATAAAAAAAGAGAAAATAATTTATACGGCTATTGGAGGAGTTCTTACAAGTTTTATATATATTATATCGTGTTTTTTTATTTCTAATATATTTTTATGTAATATAATTGCATCAATATTCGCTACTTTATTTTCTGAAATATCAGCACGTTTATATAAAGCTCCGGCTACGGTATTTCTTATTCTTTCAATAATTCCACTTGCCCCCGGCGGAAGTCTTTATTATACTATAATAAATATAATAAGCGGAAACAGCGAGAAATTTAATGAATATGGAAAAATAACAGCTATGACAACTTTAGGTATTGCCGCCGGAATAATAATAGCGTCTGTTTTTATCAGAACATACGCAAAAACTAAATTATACGAAAAAATCATAAAGAAATAAAATTAAAATGTACATATGTTTTATTTCATTTCCTTATGATTTTATATTTTAATTATAAAATATATTCAAACATAAAAAGTATATGAAAGAAACTTCCGCCCATAACAAATATATGAAAAATTTCATGAAAACCAAATTTTCTTATAATCGTATCTGGTTTTTCCATGCTGTATATAACAGCTCCCAATGTGTATACAATTCCTCCGGCTAATAAGAGAAGAATCCCCCCAATAGGTACGGCTTTTACAAGAGGATAAAAAGCTGCTATAACAAGCCACCCCATTATTACATATAAAGCTGTTGACAGATGCTTTAAAGCGTCAATGCAACATGCTTTAAGTATTATTCCAATTATTGCAAATCCCCATACAGCGCTTAAAAGTGTCCATCCCCATACACCTTTTAAAGATACAAGACAAACAGGAGTATATGTTCCGGCAATTAATACAAAAATCATCATATGGTCGATTTTTCTGAAAATGTTAACAATTTTTTCACTTACGGGGAGCATATGATATAAAGAACTTGCAGCATACAAAAGCATTAAAGCAGAGCCGAATATTGATAACGATACAACGTGCCATACCGTAGCATATTTTGAAGCCTCATATATTAATAAAACAGCACATGGAATAGCAAATAAAAATCCGATAAAGTGAGTTAAAGCGCTTATAGGTTCTCTACATAGTTTTTCAATTTTCATAAATACACCTCCAAAATGCATTATATAGTTTTAATTACTACTTATTATATTATTATAATAACATAATATGATTATATTTACAATATATTTTTTTATTTTTTTCAAATTTTTTATTTTACATAACCCTATAACATGGTATACTATAAGAAATACTGATTTATAGTATTTGTTATTTTGTTTTGTAGGAGGATTTTTTATGAACGAAAACATTAAGGAAACTATAAACGATTTAATTAAAATTGATTTGATTCCATTATCTCAAATTCCTGATATAGATTTATATATGGATCAAATAACTACTTTTGCTGAGGACAAGCTTAATTTATTAAGGAGAAATAACGACGACAAAATATTAACAAAAACAATGATAAATAATTACACAAAAGCAGGACTTATTAGTCCTCCGAATAAGAAAAAATATTCAAAAAAACATATTATATCTTTAATTATGATTTATTATTTAAAATCTATACTTTCTATTAATGATATAAAAATATTTCTTTCTAAAATTAGTGATGATAAAATAGAAGAAATTTATAAAACATTTATTAATATTCAAGAAAATGAAAAAAACTCGTTAATGGAAGATATAATGTATAAAACAAAAAATATTATATTAGATGATAATGACGAAAATACAAATTATTTACTTACAGTACTTATGCTTATAAATGAAGCGTATATGAGAAAACAGCTTGCAGAAAAAATAATAGATAAATATTTAAACAAGTCGGAAAAACATTAATTTATTATATATGATAAAATTAGTATTAAGAGGAAAATAAAAAATGTATAAATCAAATTTTTTTAATAAAAAAGATATATATATAATTATAAGTTTATTAATTATTTCATTTATTATTTATTACTTATATAATTATATATTTGCAAAATATGATACTTTATATGCTGAAATAAGTATAAACGCTAAAGAAAAAGAGATTGTTTTATTAGATGAAAATAAGGTATTTTCTGTTAAAAGTAATCCACATGTTAAATTTGAGATTAAAGACAATAAAATACGTTTTTTAGAGTCAGATTGTCCGGACAAAATCTGTGTTAATACAGGTTTTATAGGGATAGCCGGACAAACGGCAGTATGTTTGCCTAATAAAATGTCTTTAACAATTAAATCTAATAAATCTGATAATGATTTTGATGCTGTTTCATAGTTAAAATTAATTGCTTTCATTAAAAAAGGAGTATTTATGAAAACACAAAAAATAACTTTATTGGGAGTAATGCTTGCGCTTACTGTTGTATTGTCTATTGCTGAAAGTATGTTTCCGGCGGTTGCTTTTCTTCCGCCAGGTGTTAAAATTGGTTTATCAAATGTAGTTATAATGTATGCTGTTTTTTTTATAGGAAAAAAAGAAGCGTTTTTTCTTGCGTTTTTAAAGTCTGTTTTTGTTTTATCGACAAGAAGTGTTACAGCATTTATATTAAGTTTAAGCGGCGGAATTTTATCAATTATTGTTATTATTATTCTTATGTATACTATTAAAAAAATTTCTTATATTATTTTAAGCGTTTTTGGGGCGGTGTTTCATAATATAGGGCAAATTACAGCATTATCTTTAATTTTAAAACAAAATTATATATTCTATTATATACCTATATTAATTATATCGGGAGTTATAATGGGCTGTATAACAGGTATGCTGCTTAAAGCGGTAATGCCAGCTTTGTATTACATAAATAAAAAAAATGATAATTGAAACTAAAAAGTATTTATTTTTTTTGTAATAGCATTAAAATTTTTATTTTGATAGTTTAACCGATATAAGTAAGTCCCCCGCTTAAAAAGAGGGGGACTTAACTTTTGTATTCAGTGGGATTTTACCATTTACTAAATCGGTTTTGTTAGAAACCGTCAGTTATGAATATTTTTGCAAAGCAAAAATGCGAATAGTCTTTGACACAAAGCTTTAATATAATCTATTTAAGTATATAATTCACTAAATGAAGGATTAAGCTTATCCTTTTCACTTAAAATTACACCTACGCTATTATCTATAGGCCAATTTATTTTCAGTTCTCTGTCATTCCATAATATTGCGCCTTCATCTCCAGGCGCATAAAAGTCAGTGCATTTATATACAAATTCAGCTTCATCACTTAATACATAAAAGCCATGAGCAAATCCGGACGGAATATAAAATTGTTTTTTATTTTCAGAACTTAAAACAATTCCAAACCATTTTCCAAATGTAGGACTGCCTATTCTAATATCAACGGCAACATCATAAACTTCTCCGTTTATTACTCTTACAAGTTTTCCTTGCGGGTTTTTTCTCTGAAAATGAAGCCCTCTTAAAACGCCTTTTTTTGATTTTGACTGATTATCTTGAACAAAAACCATATCAAGACCAGCTTGTTTAAAATCATTATAATTATATGTTTCCATAAAATAGCCTCTGTTATCATTAATTGCAACAGATTCAATAACGTAAAGTCCATTAATGTCAGTCTTATTAAAAATAAATTTACCCAATAAAAGCACTCCAATCACTTAATTTTCATACATTTGTTTATAATAATCCTTATAACTTCCGCTTGTTATGTTATTAAGCCATTTTGCATTATCAAGATACCATTTTATTGTTTTTTTAATTCCATCTTCAAATTTTGTTTCAGGATACCATCCAAGTTTGTTTTCTATCTTTGAAGCGTCAATAGCGTACCTTCTATCGTGTCCTTTTCTGTCTTTAACATATTCTATTATATTGTAATCTATATTTTTTCCTGTTTCTTCATTTATACAGTTTATTATATTTTTAATTATATCTATATTAGTTTTTTCATTATTTCCACCTATATTATAAATTTCACCGTAAACTCCTTTTTGAACTGTAAGTTCTATCGCTTTAACGTGGTCTTCAACATAAAGCCAGTCACGTATTTGAAGCCCGTCTCCATAAACAGGAAGCTTTTTACCGCTTAAAGTGTTATTAATCATTAAAGGAATAAGTTTTTCTGGAAATTGATATGGACCATAGTTATTTGAACATCTCGTAATATTTACAGGCATTTTATAAGTATCGAAATAAGCCTTTACAAATAAATCTGCCGACGCTTTACTTGACGAATACGGGCTATGCGGCGATAAAGGGGTTGTTTCAGTAAAATATCCTTCCTCACCTAAAGAGCCATATACTTCATCGGTAGAAACCTGTATGAATTTATGATTTTCTTTATATTTATCTTCTCCTATTTGCCAACTATTTTTTGCACAGTTCAAAAGATTTACAGTTCCGAAAACATTTGTTTTTACAAATACATCTGGTTCATTTATACTTCTGTCAACATGACTTTCCGCTGCAAAATTCACAACAAAATTTATATCGTTTTCGGAAAATATTTTTTTAACAGCATCAAAATCACAAATATCAGCTTTAACAAAATTATAATTACTTTTATTCTCAATATCTGACAAATTGTCAAGATTACCGGCATAAGTAAGGCTATCAATATTTATAATTTTTATATCGCTATATTTTTTCAGCATATAAATAATAAAATTTGACCCAATAAATCCAGCGCCTCCTGTAACTAAATATGTTGTCATTTTTATTCTCCTTTGTTTTTATTATAAGTTTAAATCAATGTTTCTTTAATATCTGTATTTTCAGCTATCATATATAAATATTGTCCATACTCTGTTTTTTTAAGTTTTTCAGCTTGCTCTAAAAGCTGTTCTTTTGTAATATATCTATTTCTGTACGCTATTTCCTCTAAACATGCTATAAAAAGTCCTTGTCTTGTCTGTACAGTCTCAACAAAATTTGCAGCATTAAGCAACGCTCTATGTGTACCTGTATCAAGCCATGCCATACCTCTGCCCATTAACTCAACTTTCAAACTTCCTTTTTGAAGATATATGTTATTTATAGCTGTAATCTCTAATTCTCCTCTTTTAGATGGTTTAATTTGTTTTGCTATTTCAGAAACATTTTCATCATAAAAATAAATTCCGGGAACAGCATAATTTGACTTAGGGTTTAAAGGTTTTTCTTCTATTGAAAGAACATTGCCTTTACTATCAAATTCCACAACTCCAAATTCTTGTGGATTACTTACATGGTAACCGAATATTGTTGCTCCTTTTTTTCTTTTTATAGCATTTTTTAATCTTCCTGTAAAACCGTAGCCATAAAATATATTATCACCTAATATAAGACATACGTTATCATTTTTAATAAAATCTTCACCTATTATAAAAGCTTCGGCAAGTCCTTTAGGCTCTTTCTGAACGGCATATGATATTTGAAGACCGAATTTTTTTCCGTCTTCAAATAATTCTTTAAATGAATTAATATCCCTTGGGGTGGATATAATTAAAATTTCCCTTATTCCGGCAAGCATAAGAGTTGATACAGGATAATATATCATAGGTTTATCATATACGGCTAAAATTTGCTTTGAACAAGCAATAGTTGAAGGATAAAGCCTTGTGCCGGCTCCTCCGGCTAAAACAATTCCTTTCATAAATTTTCACCTCTTTTTTACACACAATTTTATATATGATATAATATACATAATATCAATAAAAAAACATACTGATTTCATAATAATAAAGTTACTGTCTTTGTAATATTTTTTATAAAATACTTTAATTCCGTCATAAAAGTATTTTAATACTTTTTTATTGTTTGTGCTTAGTCCGCTTTTTCCTTTTAAATGAATCATTTCAGCATCGGCATAATAAAATATTTTTAAATTTTTATTTTTTACCCTAAGACATAAATCTAAATCTTCTCCATACATAAAAATACTTTCATCAAAACCTTTAAGACTTTTAAAAAGTTCTAACGGCATTAACATAAACGCTCCTGAAACAGAATCAACATAATGACTTTTATTCTCATCTAAATAAGTAAGCCTATATCCGCCAAAAGTTTTATTATAAGGAAACAATTTATCTAATCCCAATATATAACACATTGAATTAAAAGGAGTTGGAAATCCTCTTTTACAGCCATGGTCTAATGTTTTGCCGTCTGAAAGATAAGTCTTTATCCCCAAAACACCTATATCGCTATTTTTTTTAATAAAGTCAACACATTTGTCAAGTGTATTTTTAAATACAATAGTATCTGAATTTAAAAATAATATATATTTTCCATTTGCGTATTTAGAACCAATATTACATGCGTTTCCAAAGCCTTTATTATTAATCTTTATAATTTTCACTTTTTTGTTATTATAATTTAATTCTTCAGATTTTATATCTGAATTGTCTGTAACTATTATTTCATACTCAATATTTTCAGTATTTTTAATAACATGATTTATTGTGTTCTCACAAATTTTTTTTGTATTATAATTTACTATTATAATTGATAAATCCATTAATTTTAGCCTCTTATACTTGCAACCATTACAGCTTTAATAGTGTGCATACGGTTTTCAGCTTCATCAAAAACAACTGAATATTTACTTTCAAATACATCTTCTGTCACTTCTTTTCCTTTAACAGCCGGAAGACAGTGCATAAATAAAACTTTTTCATTTTCTGATGCTTTAATAAGTTCGTTGTTAACTTGATAAGGGCTTAAAAGTTTTATACGTTCTTCGCTTTTGTTTTCTTCTCCCATTGAGCACCAAACATCGGTATATATAACATCGGCGTTTTTAACTGCGTCAAATTTATTATCTGTTACATTAATTTCAGCTCCGCTTTCTTCTGAAAATTTTTTACATATATTCAAAATATCACTTTTAGGCCAAAGTTCTTTTGGTGAGGCTACTGTAAAATTAACACCGGCTTTTGCACAGCCAATCATAAGTGCATTTGACATGTTATTTCTTCCATCACCTACATAAACAAATTTTATGCCTTCAAGTTTTCCTAAATGTTCACGTATAGTCAAAAAGTCAGCAAGTACCTGAGTAGGATGGTCATCGTCTGTCAAACCGTTCCATACAGGTACACCGCTGTATTTTGCTAATTTTTCTACAACCTCTTGAGAAAATCCTCTAAATTCGATTCCATCAAACATACGTCCTAAAACTCTTGCCGTATCCTCAACTGATTCTTTGTGTCCAAGCTGTATATCATTTTTACTTAAATACTCAGGATGAGCCCCCTCGTCATTACATGCCACTGTAAATGCACATCTTGTGCGTGTTGATGGTTTTTCAAAAATTAAAGCTATATTTTTGTTTTTCATATTTTTTTCAAAAATACCATTTTTCTTTTTTTCTTTTAACTCAGCCGCCAAATCAATAAGATAGTATATTTCTTCTTTACTAAAATCTTTAAGAGTAAGTAAACTTTTTCCTTTTAAATTAACGCTCATTTTATTAATCCTCCATTTATAAGATATATTTGACAAAACTACGAAAACATTTGCTTTTATATTCAGTAAGAGCTTAAAATCCCACTGAATATAAGAGTAAGTACACTCTTAAAATAACTATGGACTTCCTCCGTCGGTTAAAATAATTATTTTTTTAATGTATAAATTTTTAAATAGTATTTAGTATAAATAAAAAATATTTATTACATTCAAATATTACTATAATTTTATAAATAATTCAAGACTACTTTAAATCACTATTAAAAATTACTGGCTTTATATGGAAAGTTTTTAAAAAAAATATATAGTTTGAATAAGCTTTGTTTTTTATGACAATAATATTATTGGAGGTGTTAATTAAATGAACAAAAATAATAAATTTAAAGATTTATTTGCTAAAAAAGGTTTTACAATAGCGTTATATTCATGCGCAGCCGCCATAGCAGTAATTGCCGGAGTTGTATCCGTAAATAATATGAAAACAGCTAAACAGCCTGATGAAACGCCGCCTGAAATTTCTCTTGAACAGGCAAATCAAAGTAATGTAAAAAGTTATACAGAAGCAAACACGGAAACTGAAACAAGACAAAAAACAGCGGAAAACAAAGCTTTACCAGAAATTTCCGAAAAATCTGAGAAAAGCCAAAAAACCACCGCTAAATCTTCAGAAAATACTACAACACAGCCACAAACTAATACCAATACTAATAAATCAACAGTTAATACTTCTGATAACAGTAAAAAAATATTCAGTCAATTTGATGATACAAAAGACATGAGTTGGCCTGTATCTGGACAAATTGTAATGGATTACAGCATGGAAACAGCTATTTACGATAAAACTTTAGATCAGTATCGTACTAATGATTCAATTTGTATAGCTGCTCCTATTGGTACAGAAGTAAAAGCCTCTGCTGAAGGCATTGTTGAATCGGTTTTCAAAGATGAAGAAGGCGGACAAAATATAGTTATTAATCATGGCAACGGATGGCTGTCTACATACAGCCAATTAGATGAAAACATTCTTGTAAAAGAAGGAGAGGTCATTACTGAAGGAGCTGTAATAGGAGCTGTTGGCGAACCGTCATATTATCATGTTCTTCTTGGACCTCACCTTGAGTTTAAACTTACAAAAGATGACAATAATACCGACCCTAAGTTGGTATTAGCAAGCATTGAGGAATAATGTAAATAATAAAAAATAATACCTATAACTTTTTAGTTTATAGGTATTATTTTTTTTAGAAAATGTATTTATTTATAATTATTTATGCAAGATATAATTTTTTCTTGAATTGGGAGAATTTTTTTAAGTATATCTTTTGCTTCATCTGTTTTATTATCCCTAAGCAGTGTAAGAATATCCGTGTAGGCATTATAAAGTGGTGTTACAGACATATTTCCCATTATACCTTTTAAAGTGTGAGAATTTTCTAACGCCTTATCATAGTTTCCAGATTCAAGGTAAGGCATTACTTCTAATTCTTTAACGGCTGAAGTGAGTTTTAAAATCATTCTTTCATATAGTGAAGAATTATCCATAAATCTTTTTAACGCTTCATCAACATTAACTCCTAAATCTTTAAGTTCATCCATTAAACTCATTTTTGTGTCCTCCTTGCTTTCAAAAACCATGTATTTGATATTATAATTTATCATTTTATTATATGTTTTTAAATCTTTTTTGTAATACAAAATAATTTTCAAATAATATTTAGTATAAATTTTTATTAAAATTTTGACAAGTGTACTTACTAAAAACTTGTTAAACTTTTTTTGTAAAAAAAACTGCCGCAAAATAGATTTATATTTTACAGCAGTCTTTTTATTATTTGCATATAATACCTATGCCAATAGCGGCAAGAATGTACAAAACGGCAAGAATTTTTGTATACTTTTCAAGTATACCTTCAAAAGATCTTCCCTTGTTTTTATCCCAATAAGTTTGTCCACCGCCCATTCCACCGACTACACCGCCAAATCCGGCAGCCTTTTTCGATTGCATAAGTATTGTACCAACAAGTCCGCAGCATAATATAACTTCTATTACAGATAAAGCAATAAAGACATTTTCTCTTGAAAGAATTGCTCTGATGGTTGACATTAATTCACACCTCCAATTCAAAATTCATACAAAAACAACATTATTTATTTTAACACACCTTATAAAAAGCTGCAACAATAATTTTTACCTAATTTCAAATTTATATCCTACTCCCCAAACAGTTTTTATACTCCATACGTCTTCATAAGGCATTTTTTCCCTTATTCTTTTAATATGAACATCAACGGTTCTTGTATCTCCAACAAATTCATATCCCCAAATTTTATCAAGAAGCTGTTCTCTTGTAAAAACACGGTTTGGGTTTTGTGCTAAAAAATTAAGAAGTTCAAATTCCTTTGGAGGAAGTTCAAGTTCATTTCCATGATATGTTACTATATATGTTGACTGATTAATAGTCATATTTGGAACTACTATTTGATTGTTTAAGTTTTTATCATCAATTTTTTTATCATATCTTCTTAAAACTGCTTTTATACGTGCTATAAGCTCTTTAGAATCAAATGGTTTTACAATATAATCATCAGCTCCGAGCTCAAGCCCAAGTACTTTATCAAAAACATCTCCTTTTGCTGTCAACATAATAACAGGAACAGAACTTACTTTTCTTATTTCACGGCATACTTGATAACCATCCATTTCAGGAAGCATTATATCCAAAAGAACAATATGCGGAGAAAATAAAGCAAATTCTTCCACCGCTGCTTTTCCACTATATATTTCTTTTGTTTCAAAGCCTTCTTTATTGAGATAAAGAGAAATAAGTTCAGCTATATGTATATCATCGTCAACAACTAAAACTTTTGTTTTGCTGGTCATGGTTATCCTCCTTTTACAGCAAATCGTATCTTCTTAAAACTCCTTCGATATCTTCTTGAGTCTGTTCAAAGACATCAAGCGCACCTTTGCAATATCCTATATCATGTTCGGTAAAATAAGTTTTTTGATTTTTTAACGTAACAGCGGAACACCTATATTTAAAGATTAGATCCCTTACTTTTTCTATTGCCTGCATTGCGTCTAAAGACTTTTTTAAGGCATCTTCTTTATTTTTATCATTAGTCGTGCTATCAATTTCCTTTTTTATTACTTCAGCGCTATCTTTTAGATTCATTAAAGATCCCCCCTATTATATATTATAAATCAATTCATTATATCAAATTAATCAAATATCTGTAAATAATTTTTTAAAATATAAACATTTTTTTAATATTATTTTAATTCAACTATTGTAACGCCTGTCTCACCTTCTCCATAAACACCTAAACGATAGCTTTTAACATAAGTCTGATTTTTTAGATAATCATGAATTGCATTTCTCAATACCCCTGTACCTTTGCCATGTATAATTGTTACCGGTGAAACTCCTGCAAGACATGCATCATCTAAATATTTATCTGTTTTTTCAATAGCTTCTTCAACCATTAAACCACGTAAATCAACTTCAGGAGATATATACTGAGATTTTTTTGAAACAGTGCTTGAAGAATATTGTTTCATAATATTTTTTTCTTTTTTTACTGAGTCGTCCATAGACAAATCCGATATATTTACTTTTATATTCATAATTCCGGCTCTAACCATTAAATCACCTTTTGAATCAGGCGGGTTAATTACAATACCTGTTTGATTAAGAGAATTTATAAATACGCCGTCACCTTTTACAAGTTTCTTATTAATTTTTTTATGTTTTATATTCTTTTTTGCTGAATTGCTTATTTTATTATCTACATCTGATAATTTTGATTTTAGTTTTTGTCTTTGTTCTTCAAGTTCTTTATAAGAAACATTCATTTTAATCATTTTTTGCATTTGTTTAACTATTTTGTCTGCTTCATCTTTTGCATCACTTAACATTTTTCGAGCTTGCTCATGTGCTGATAATATTATTTTGTCTTTTTGTGTCTTTGTCTTTATTTTTTGTTCCTCAAGTTCTTTTTTTAGATTTTCAGATTCAAGCCTATATTGTTTAGCTCTTTCCTGTTCAATAGAGAGCGTTTTTCTGCTTATCTCAAGGTCACATATTACATCTTCAAGCCGCCTGTCGTCATGGCTTAAATATTGTTTTGCGTCGTTAATAATAAATTCAGGAAGTCCAAGTCTTTTTGATATAGCAAAAGCGTTGCTTTTTCCGGGAACTCCAATAAGAAGATTATATGTTGGTTTTAATGAATTTACATCAAATTCACATGCTGCATTTTCAACACCGTCTTTAGAAATAGCGTATATTTTTAATTCACTATAATGTGTTGTAACAGCCGTTCTTATTTTTCTTTTATGAAGATATTCAATAACAGAAACAGCAAGCGCTGCACCTTCAGTAGGGTCAGTTCCTGCTCCAAGTTCATCAAGAAGCACAAGAGATTTATCCGTAACCTCATCAATTATTTTAACAATGTTTTTCATATGTGATGAAAATGTACTTAAACTTTGTTCAATACTTTGTTCATCTCCTATATCTGCAAAAACCTCGTCAAAAACAGAAAGTTCGGAATTATCAAAAGCTGGTATATGAAGCCCTGCCTGCCCCATTAAAGTAAATAATCCAATAGTTTTTAATGATACAGTTTTACCGCCAGTATTTGGGCCTGTTATAAGCAATGTAGTAAATTCTTTTCCTAAATAAATATTTGTTGGAACAACTGAATTTTTATCTATAAGAGGATGTCTTGCTTTTTTTAGGTTTATATACCCTTTATTATTAAAAATAGGCTCCGTAGCATTCATACTAATTGATAGTTCGCCTTTTGCGAATATGAAATCAATTTCTGTCAAAATTTCTGTATTGCTTAAAAGCAAATCTGCATTTTCATTAACTTTTTCAGAAAGATATATTAATATTTTTTCAATTTCATTTTTTTCCTTTATTTGTAATTCTTTTATTTTATTATTAAGCTGTACAACACCTATGGGTTCAATAAAAAATGTTGCTCCGGTAGCAGATTGGTCATGTACCATACCATTAAAACTGTTTCTGTATTCCTGTTTTACAGGAACGCAGTAACGACCGTTTCTCATTGTAATAACAGGTTCTTGAAGCATATTTTTGTAACTTTGAGAATGAATAATGCTGTTAAGCTGTTCTTTTATTTTATTATTTGATGAACTTATACTTTGTCTTATATTTCTAAGTTCGCTTGTAGCATCGTCTGATATTTCATTTTCTGATATAATACATCGGTTTATTTCTCTTTCAAGTTCTGATGATATTTCAATCAAATCAAATTTAGGCATAAGTATTTCAAAAATATCATTTTTACTTTCAGCGGCTGAATATTTTTTTGCTATTTTACATGTTCTTATAAAATCAGATGTATCAATTAATTCTGCTGCTGAAAGCATACCTCCTACTGCTACTCTTTTTATATATGAGCGTATATCTTTTAAACCTCCTAATGAAAGAGAGCCTTTTTTTAAAATCATACTTACAGCTTCGCTTGTTTCTTTTTGTGAATTTATAATTTCATTTATATCTTTCATAGGTTTTAAAGTTTCTGCTGTTTCTTTTCCCATTTTAGAAACAGCAAATCCTCTAAGCTTTTCTATTATTTTACTATATTCTAATGTGCGTAGTGCTTTATCGTTCATAAATTATCCTGCTTTCTTTATAATGAAGTCACTAAATAATAATATTAAAAAACAACTTAAAATGTGTGTCAATTTTTAAGTCATATTAAATATAAAAGTTAAATATTGTAATTTTATTAATGCTTTATTAAAAAAATTTTTTTATTTAGTTATTGATTTTTTTTTATCAATACTTTAAAATTATTATAACATACATATTAAAATTAATACAATTTATTTTGTAAATTTATTTCTGTATTTTATAAAATTTTATTTAAAAAGAGGTTATATAATTATGTTTAATTTAGATGTAAGTTCTATATATGACAGTATTTTAGCTGATATACAAAGCAGAGTACCTGTAAGCTTAAGCCATTCAAAAGCTTTGAATAAACACTCAGATGATATAACAAACACTCAAAGTTTTGAAACTATATTAAATAAGTATATTTCAGGTGATTCTGATATTTCCGACAGTCCTGAAATTTCTGCCGCAATAGAAAATGCAGTAGCTGCCGCTGCTAAAAAATATAATGTTGATGAAAGTTTAATTAAAGCTGTAATAAGAAAAGAAAGTAATTTTAATCCAAAGGCACAATCTTCAGCCGGAGCAATGGGTTTGATGCAGCTTATGCCTAATACCGCAAAATCTTTAAATGTTTCAAATCCTTATGATATAGATGAAAACATTGAAGGCGGAACAAAATATTTAAGTCAAATGCTTGATAAATTTAACGGCAATGTTTCTCTTGCGCTTGCTGCTTATAACGCTGGTCCCGGAAATGTAAGCAAATATGGAGGTATTCCTCCGTTTAAAGAAACTCAAAATTATGTTCCTAAGGTTTTAGACTATCAAAAGCAATATATAATGAAAAAATATTCTGAAACTGCTAAAAAATGAGAATTTTTTTTAGAATAATAGAAACCCTAAATATTAAAAAATATGAATTTTTAAAGAATTGGAAATTACAAAAAGTGTTGCAGACTTAAATCCGCAAGACAGGCTTTGCTCGTCTGAGGAGAAAATTTGAATTTAGAAAATGACATTGTTTCCCGTAAAAGTCACAAATTTCGTAAAATTGCAAAAGATGCCGTAATTTTCTGTAAGCGTGTCGATAAAATTGAGACGCTGAAAACGGCTGTTAATTTATAATAAAAATTAACAGCCGTTTTTTATATAATTAGTTTATTGTACAAAAATAGTTATATAAAAAGTGAATTGATTTAAAATCTTCAACTACAATATTTTTTAAATCTGGTTCAAAAAATGTTTTATTATTATAATTTTCATAATTAACAAAAATAAGTTCTTTTCTATTATACCAATCTGAAACAAAAGAGTCTAAATCTTTTCGTTTCAGCTTTTTATATTTTTCACCTTCAATTATGAAAATTTTTTGTGAATTAAATTTTTTTATTATTTTTTTAAAACTACTTAAGTCATTATCAGCTTTATTTCTGTATTTTAAAAGTCCATCTGTTTCAGGACAATAACTTAATCCATATCTATACCACTCCGGAGATATTTCAAAAAAATAAGTAGGTTTGTTGCATTTTATACCGCCTTTTGAACTTTCTCTTATAAAAAACCACTTATTTTCTTTATAAGGCAATTTATTTTTTGTAAACCTAATATCTCTGTTAATTCTTGATATTTTAACATTTGCGTTAAAATCTTTGTAAACTTCTTTCATACTTTTAAGTATATAAGATGAAAGAAGTTTTATTGGAGTGTTAATCAATTCGTCATAATTATTTTTGTTTTCACAATACCATTGTTTAGTATTATTGAATCTAATTTGCCACAATAAGTCAACAGACTCTTTTGAAAATCCATTAAATTCATCCATTTTTTCTTATTGTCTCCATAATATAATCCGCTAACTGTTCTGAAGTACAACCGTCACTTCTGCCTGTAATAACATATTTTTTTTCTGTTTTAGTACATATATCAAGTGCTTTATCAAGTTTTTCAGCTTTATCAGCATACCCTATATGAGATAAAAGCATACTTGCGGCACGTATTATACTGCAAGGGTCAGCATATTTTGCTCTGCCTTCTTCAACCATTCTTGGGGCAGAACCGTGTATAGCTTCAAACATAGCATATTTTTTCCCCATATTTATACTTCCAGCTGTACCAACTCCGCCTTGAAATTCAGCCGCTTCATCTGTAATTATATCCCCATATAAGTTTGGAAGAACAACAACTTGAAATTGTGTACGGCGTTTAGGGTCAACAAGTTTTGCAGTCATAATATCAATATACCAATCATCAGCTTCAATATCAGGATATTCTTTAGCTATGTTTTTAAATATATTAAGGAACTTACCATCGGTTGTTTTTATTATATTTGCTTTTGTAACTGCCGTTACTCTCTTTCTTCCATTCTTTTTCGCATATTCAAAAGCAGCTCTTATAATTCTTTCAGTACCGTCTGTTGTAGCAACGGTAAAGTCAAAAGCTATATCATCATCGACATCAAACCCTTTGCTTCCAAGTGTATAAGCTCCTTCTGTATTTTCTCTATAAAATACCCAATCAATTCCTTCCTCTGGAATTTTAACAGGACGTACGTTTGCAAATAAATCAAGCTCTTTTCTCATAGCAACATTTGCACTTTCTATATTAACTTTATCTCCGGCTCTCGGAGTAGTTGTAGGTCCTTTCAATATAACAGGACATTTCTTTATTTCCTCTAATACATCATCTGGAATCGCCTTTTTTGAAGCGATTCTATTTTCAATAGTTAAACCATCAATAACATTAAATTCTATTTTTCCGCTCTTTACTTCATCTTGCAAAAGAAATTCTAAAATTCTTTGAGCTTGCTCGGTTATAGCTGGTCCAATACCGTCGCCGCCAACAATTCCAATTCTAATTTTGTCAAGTTTGCTAAAATCAATAAATTCTTTATCTTGTTTCATTCTTTCAACACGTTTAAGCTGTTCTTCAATTAATGCCCCAAACTTTTCCTTTGCTGTTTCAATTTTATTCATTTTACGCACTCCTTTATATATAATTAGTATATCTATAAACAAAATTAATAAAATTTTAGTATTTAAAGAGTCAAAAATTCAAGTATTCGACAAACGGAAACATTTGCCTTTATATTCAATGAGAGCTTTCTTCCCTACTGAATTAATCATTTTTTCCTTTATTAAAATTATCTATTATTCTTTTTGAAACTTTATAAAGTTCTTTATCGCCTATGGCTGTAACACGACCTTCATCATATTGTTCATCAACCCAAAGCTTAATTGCCTCAATAACAGGATGTTTTTTGTCATATGCGGCATCTTCAGTTAAATTATAATATGTATTCACCCAATGAGCAATACCTGCAAGTCCAGATGTTTTCGATACAGCTATACGGCAAGGTCTGTTAAGCAGCTTTTCAGTATCAAAAATATTGTATATTTCCTCATTTTTAAGTAATCCGTCAGCGTGTATTCCGGCACGTGTAACATTAAACTCAGAACCGGCAAACGGAGTATTAGGAGCTATATTATATCCTATTTCATTTTGAAAATACTCGGCAAGTTCAGTTATAACAGTAGTATCCATACCATCAAGAGTACCTCTTAACTGTGCATATTCAATAACCATAGCCTCTAAAGGCGTGTTTCCCGTTCTTTCTCCAATTCCAAATAAAGAAGTATTTATACCGCATGCACCATATAACCAGGCATAAGACGCATTTGAGACCGCTTTATAAAAATCATTGTGTCCATGCCATTCAATAAGTTCTTTTGGGACTCCTGCATGATGATGAAGTCCATAAATAATACCTTGAACACTTCTTGGCAAAACACTTCCCGGAAATGTAACTCCATATCCCATTGTATCACAAGCACGTATTTTAACAGGTACTCCTGTTTTCTCAGATAGTTTCATAAGTTCAGATGCAAAAGGAACTACAAACCCATAAAAATCAGCACGTGTAATATCCTCAAAATGACATCGTGGTTTTATTCCCATATCTATGCATTCACTTATTATGTTTATATAGTGGTCAATAATTTCTCTCCTTGTCATATTCATTTTATAAAAAATATGATAATCAGAACAACTTACAAGTATACCTGTTTCCTTTATTCCTATTGATTTTACAAGTTCAAAGTCACTTTTTGAGGCTCTTATCCATGTAGTAACCTCTGGAAATTTATACCCCTTTTCAAGACACTTGTATACGGCTTCTTGGTCTTTTTTTGTATATATAAAAAATTCACTCTGTCTTATAATCCCTTTTGGACCGCCAAGTTTGTTGAGAAGTTCGTATATATGAACAATCTGCTCCACAGAATAAGGCTCTCTTGATTGCTGCCCGTCTCTAAATGTAGTATCTGTAATCCATATTTCATCAGGCATATCAATAGGCACTATTCTATGATTAAACGCAACTTTAGGAACTTCAGTATAACTATATAAATTTCTAAATAAATTAGGTTCTTTAACATCCTGAAGGGGATAATTTAATTCACGTCTTTCCAAAAGGTTCGTTTTTTTATTAAAAACAAACATATATATTCCTCCTCTTCTATTGGCAATAAAAACAAATAATTATGTATTTTATCAATTATAATTATTTTACTTAATAAAAATACTAATGTCAACATAATTTTTCTGAAAAATGGATTTTTAAGACAAAAACATTTCAAAAAATAAGTAAAAAAAATAAGTAATTGCGATTAATATCATATATTCAAATTATATATAATATTAAAAATGAATTTTTTTTAAATTCAAATTTCATTTTTTTAGTGTTCTAATATATCAATATTTATAATATATTATAAAATAAAGAATTATAAACGGAGGTTAATTAATTGAATTCACAAAATAATAATTTAAACGACATTCCTGAACAATTTAAACAATATGTAAATAAGCAGGACTTTAGGCGTTCGGTATCAGCTCCAGCATCAAACTGTCAGCCTTGTCAGCCTTGTCCGTCTAAACCTGATTGTCAGCCTAAACCGAATTGCCAGCCGGATTTTAAAGATACTTTGTTCATATTGCTGATTTTTATTATTTTTTTAGATAATATGTAAAATTATTTGTTTAAAGTGTATTTTAAAATTTTATTTGGCAAAAACTTATTGTTTTTGCCTATTATTTTGTCAAAACTACTATTAAAATCCCATATAAAAGTCCACGCTTATTAATATGCGTATAAGACTTTTATATAAGATTATATTATTAATGTTTTTTTATTTTATAGCGTCAAATCCTTTTTTAATGTCACAAATTATATCTTCTATATTTTCAAGGCCTACTGAAAGTCTAATCATTCCGGCATTTATCCCAGCAGCTTCAAGCTGTTCATCTGTAAGTTGTCTATGAGTTGAAGAAGCTGGATGAAGAACACATGTACGAATATCAGCTACATGTACAACTTTTGAAGCAAGTTCAAGACTATCCATAAATTTTACGGCATTTTCTCTGCCGCCTTTTATACAAAATGAGATAACTCCGCTGCAGCCAAACGGCAAATATTTTTGAGCCAATTTGTTATATTTATCGTTTTTAAGGGCCGGATAACTAACAGAAACAACATGCTCGGAACTTTCTAAAAATTCCGCCATTTTTAAAGCATTTTCACAGTATTGTCTCATTCTAACCGGCAAAGTCTCCAATCCTAAATTAAGTAAAAATGCTGAATTTGCTGATGGATAACATCCAAAATCACGCATAAGCTGCATCCTTGCCTTTATTATGTAAGCCATTTCCTTAAAAGTTTCTGTATATGAAATTCCATGGTAGCTTTCATCAGGCTGCACAAAATCAGGGTATTTTCCATTTGTCCAGTCAAATTTACCTCCATCTACTATTATTCCGCCGCCTTGTACAGCATGTCCATCCATATATTTTGTAGTCGAATGTACTACAATATCAGCTCCCCATTCAATAGGCCGGCATAAAATAGGAGTAGCAAACGTGTTATCTACAATAAGAGGTACTCCATTTTTATGTGCTATTGCTGAAAACTTTTCTATATCAAATACAGATAAAGCCGGATTTGCAATTGTTTCTCCAAATACCGCTTTTGTGTTTGGTTTAAAAGCTTTTTGTATTTCTTCTTCTGAACTGTCTTGGTCTACAAATATACACTCTATTCCAAGTTTTTTTAAAGTTACTGCAAATAAATTAACAGTACCTCCATATATTGCTGATGCTGAAATAAAACTATCTCCAGCACTGCATAAATTTAAAATAGAAAGAAGTGAAGCGGCTTGCCCACTGCTTGTTGCCAACGCTCCAACCCCTCCCTCAAGCTGTGCAATCTTTTTTTCTATTGCATCAACCGTAGGGTTGGCAAATCTTGAGTACATACACTCCATAGGCATATTGAAAAGTTCAGCTATATGTTCCGTAGAATCAAAACAATAAGTTGTACTTTGAACAATAGGCACTACTCTTGGTTCTCCGTTTTTAGGCGTATAGCCTGAATGTAAGCATTTAGTTTCGATTTTCATAATTTTGAACTCCTTTTTATATTTTTTTTAAATATTATAAAGCATTAATAAATTTTAAAAAACAAGCTTAATTATAACTTAGAATCTTCAAATAAAGCCTTTGCAAATTCTTTAGAATCAAATTTTTGCAAATCTTCTATTCCTTCCCCAACGCCTATATATCTTACAGGTATTTTTAATTCATTTTTTATAGCTATAACTATACCGCCTTTTGCTGTACCGTCAAGCTTTGTCATTACAATACCTGTTATATTAGCAGCCTCTTTAAATAACTTTGCCTGCTGTAACGCATTTTGCCCTGTTGTAGAATCTAATATAAGAAATGTTTCAATTGCTGCGTCACTATATTCTCTTTCTATAACTCTCGATATTTTCTTTAGTTCTTCCATTAAATTCTTTTTATTATGAAGTCTGCCAGCGGTATCACAAATAAGAATATCAGATTTTCTTGCTTTAGCAGCCTTTACAGCATCAAAAACAACTGCCGCCGGGTCTGAATTTTCCTGATGCTTAATTACATCGGTTTTTGTTCTGTCTCCCCAAACCTGAAGCTGGTCTATTGCCGCTGCTCTAAACGTATCAGCCGCTGCTATAAGAACATTTTTATTTTCACGTTTAAAATTATATGTCAATTTGCCTATTGTTGTTGTTTTTCCTACACCGTTTACTCCTATTACAAGTATTACTGCCGGACTTTTTAATTCAAGTTCATCTGTTTCTGATTCAAGCATTTCACTTATAACACGTATAATAACTTGTTTAATCTCTAACGAATCAATAATTTTTTCTTTTTTTGAAATTTCTTTAACTCTGTTTATAATTTCGCTGGATGTATTAACTCCAATATCTGCCATTATAAGAGCCTCTTCTAATTCTTCAAAAAGTTCTTCGTCAACAGATTTGAAATTTTTTAATACTTGTTCGACACCGTTTAAAATATTATTTCTCGTTTTTGACAAACCGCTTTTTATTTTTTCAAAAAAGCTTTTTTTATTGTTTATATTTTCTTCTTCAAAATTTTTTGAAGTATCTGCTGTTTCGTTTAATTCGTTATATGTTTCCTCAGTTTCTTTTTGTGTTTCAAAATTTTCATTTTCTTTATTTTCTTCAGTTTCTTCATTATTATTTTCGTTATTTTCTAAATCTGTATTTTGTTCAATTTGTATTTCATTTTCAAGTTCATTTGATTCAGAAATGTTCTCATTATTTTTATTTTTTTTGAAAAAATTAAAAATCAAAACATTCACCTATCCTTTACGCTAATTCTTCATTTACAAATTTAACTGAAACAAGTGCAGAGACTCCTTGTTCCTGCATAGTAACACCATATAATGTATCAGCGGCTTCCATAGTTCCTTTTCTGTGAGTTATAACTATAAACTGCGTATTGTCAGAAAAATTTTTTAAATAGTTTGCATATCTTCTCACGTTAGCATCGTCAAGAGCCGCTTCTATTTCATCAAGTATACAAAATGGAGATGGTTTCATTTTTAAAATAGCAAATAATAGTGCTATGGCTGTAAGCGCTCTTTCACCTCCAGACAAAAGAGACATACTTTGAACATTTTTTCCGGGTGGCTGTGCAATTATATCAACACCGCAGTTTAGCACGTCTTTTTCGTCAGAAAGTTTTAGAAACCCTGTTCCGCCGCCGAACATTTCCGAAAAAACAATCCCAAAATTATCATTAATTTTTTTAAATTGCTCTTTAAACTGATTTTCCATTAAATTTTGAAGCTGTTCTATAATTTTTAAAAGGTTATCTTCGGCATCTATAATATCATTACGCTGTTTTGTTAAAAAAGAAAATCTGTCTTTTAATGAATTAAACTCATCAACCGCATTTGGGTTAATATTTCCAAGTTCTTTTATTTTATTTTTTATTTTCTTTTCTTCTTCAGAAAGTTTTTCAATAGGTATTTTAAGTCTTTCATATCCCTTTGCAAATGAATATGTTATTTCATATTCATTCCACATATCATCGCAAATACGTGATTTTTTTTCATCAAGATTTTCTTTTCTTAGTTTAAGCCTTGATAATTCATTTTTCAAATTAGAAATAAGTTCCATATTTTGTAGTATTTCTTTACTTAGTTTATCAGATTCAGAAATAAGCTTTTCCTTTAAATTATTTGTATCTTTATATTTTTCGTTCATATTAGACTGCTTTTGTTCTTCTTCAATAATTAAGTTTTCTAAATTTTCTATTCCGTCTTTTTTAGTATTTATATCTACATCTAAATTGTTTAAATTTTTATTTATATCATTTATTTTAATTTCAATGGAATCTATTTCATTTTTTATTCTTTTAAAATCTTTTTCATAAGAACTTACATTAAAGTTTATTTCGCTTATTTGTATACGAAGTTCGGAAAGAAGTTTATTTTGTTCGTTTCTTTTTTCCTTGTCCGATTCTATACCGCTTTGGTATGATATAAGCTGTTTATTTAATTCATCTATTTCTTTTTTTAGCTTAGAAAATTCTGCTTTTTTAGTTTCCAAACTGTTTTGATTTTCAGAAAAGCTTTTTTCAAATTTGAATTTGTCTTCTATAAGTTTATTATTATTTTCATTTAATTCATTTATATTTTGTTTTGTCTGTTCAATTTTACTTAATATGTCCGATTTTTCAATTAATACTCCATTAATCAAATCATTATTTATTTTTTCATCTTTTTCTAATTCGTTTAAATTAATTTTTAATTCAGAAATTTCATTGTTTATATTATCAAGCAGTTTTTTATTATCATCAATTATTTTATTAAGTTCTTTAATTTCTCTGTTTCTTGAAAATATAGCGGCTGATTTTCTGCTTATACTTCCGCCAGTCATTGAACCGCCTTTATTTACAACATCTCCGCCTAAAGTTACTATCTTAAAAATATAATTGTATTTTTTATTAATTTTTACAGCATAATCAAGATTTTCAACTACAACTACATTGTTTAAAATACTTGATATAATATTTTCATATATAATATCATAGCTTATTAAATCTTTTGCCATGCCTATAAAGCCGTTTTCATTTTTAAGTTTAGAAACATCGTTATCGTACTTGCCCTTTACAGACGATAAAGGAAGAAACGTAGCTCTTCCTTTATTGGATTGTTTTAAATAATTGATTGCATTTTTGGCATCATCTTCAGTTTTAGTAACTATATTTTGTATAGCGCCGCCTAAAGCTGTTTCAATAGCGTTCTCATATTTTTTATTAACATTAATTAATTCTCCTAATGCGCCGCAGATTCCTTCAAATAAAGGATTATTTGACTCTTTTTGTTTTAAAACCGATTTTACGCTTGTAAAATATCCCTCATAATCCTTTTCAAGTTCAGAAAGAATATTATGTTTTGAAATACTGTTATTATAATTTTTTGCTGTGTTTTCACGTTTAATATTTTCATTTTCAAGTTTATTTTTTAAAATATTAATTGAATTTGTTAAATTAACAGCTTTTATTTTTAAATTATTTTCTTCTTTATTTAATTCATCCAATTTAATATTAAGCGCCTGTAAATGAGTAGTCTTATCATTTATACGGCTTTTTATAAATTTTATATCAGATTTTATTTTTTCTGTGTTTTTAATAAATTGTTCTAAATTAGTGTCTGCATTTTTTATTTCAGTTTCAAGCTGTACATTAAATTTCATTTTTTCAATAATATTTGAATTTAAACTTTCAATTTTTTCTTCTTGTAAGTCAACATTGCTGTTTATAAGCTCAAATTCATTTGAAAGCTTGTCTAATTTTTCTTTTTTTTGCGCTTTTTCAAGCTCAAGAGCTTGTTTTTTTATGTTTAATATTTTCAATTCTTCATTTTTTTGCTCTTTTTCATTTTTATTTGAAATTAAATCACGATTTAATCTTTTTATATCCTCATTTTTATAATCCAATTCAGATAAAATAAGTTTTATATCGTTTTTTTTCTGTTCAATAGAGCTTCTTATATCCCCTAATTGATTTTTAATATTTTCAAGTTCGTTTGTATTTTCGTTTATTTTGTTTTTTAAATCGGCTTGTTTTTTTTCAAATTTTATTTGATTTTTTTCTTCGTTTCCGATTTCAATTACCGTATTATTATAATTTTCGTCAACATTTTCTTTTTGTTTTTCGATTTTCTCAAATTCATCTATAAACAAATTTACTTTTATAAGTTTAATTTGCTCTGTAAGCATTAAATATTTTTTTGTTTTTTCAGCTTGTTTTTCTAAAGGCTCAAGCTGGTTTTCAATTTCACATATTATATCATTAACTCTTATTAAATTTTGTTTTTCTCTTTCAAGTTTTCTTTCGGCTTCAATTCTTCTGCTTTTATATTTTATTATACCAGCAGCTTCTTCAAACAAAAGTCTTCTATCTTCAGACTTACTGTTTAAAATTTCATCTATACGTCCCTGCCCTATTATAGAATATCCTTCTTTGCCTATTCCAGTATCCATAAACAATTCATGAATATCTTTAAGTCGGCATATTGAGCCGTTTATAAGAAATTCACTTTCACCGGAACGAAAAAGACGTCTTGTTGCTGTAACTTCGTTATAATCTATATTTAAAGCGTTATCTGAATTATCCATAATCATTGATACTTCAGCAAAGCCAAGTTTTTTTCTGTTTTGAGTTCCGGCAAATATAACATCTTCCATTTTTCCGTCTCCGCGTAGGTTTTTTACGCTTTGTTCGCCTAAAGCCCACCTTATAGCGTCTGATATATTGCTCTTTCCACTTCCGTTAGGTCCTACAACGGCTGTTATACCTTTATCAAATTCAAGTGTTATCTTTTCGGGAAAAGATTTAAAACCCTTTATCTCAAGCCTTTTTAAATACATAATTTACCTCTCAAGATTCATTTTCATTTGTAATATTATTTTCCTCAATTATTTTTATTCTCTCTTTAGCGTCAATTATTTTATCTTTTAATCTTTTTGTCAAGCTTTTCTTTACTATAAGTTTTCCAAGAATACGCTTTGAATCCTCTAAGTTTCCTATTAAAACACCTATGGCAGCTATCATATAAAGCAATGTATCTTCGTCCATTCCACATATAGGAAATTTTTCAGTTGTAAAAGCTTCGTTAAAACCATCATAAGCTGATTTTAAATATGAAAATTCATTTTTTCTATCTTCTTTATCTCTGTAAATCCATGCTAATTTAAGACATATATAAGCTTTTTCTCCAACTCTTGATTTTTTTACCATACAATTTAAAAGCGCAAGTTTATACCTTTCAATAGCTGTATCAGCATCATATATATCAGGATAATCCTTTTTTACATATTTTGGAGTTATTTTTTCTAATATTTCACCTTGCTGACTGTATGTTAAATTGTCAAATTTATTTGAAACAGCAGCATAGCCACAGTTATTGCAAACAATTACATCATAATATTCCGGTTTTAAGGGATAATAAATAGGTTTTAAGTCAATATCGCTTCTTATATATTTTGATTTGCCTTTTCTAATCATTTTCGACTTAAATGTTTTTTCACATACAGGACATGTAAAAGTTTTATCATACAAGCACATAAGAATTTGTTCATCAGTTAATTGTTCATTATTTTCGTTACTCATTAATTTATCTCCTCATAGATATTGTTTGTTTATTAAGATACTGATTTTAAATATTATATAATATTTAAAATCAGTATCTCGTTATTTTTTAGAAGTTTTCTTTTCTTTAATAAATTCCTTTAAATCATAAATTTTATTTTTAAGTCGTATGCTAAGCCCCCTTTTTGCCATTAGATGACTTAAAAACCTTAACGATTCATCGTAGCATCCGATTTTAGCGCCTGTGGCAGCAATTAAATATAATAGTGTATTTTCATCAAGTCCGCACATAGGAAAACTTTCATTCTCATATGCGACTTTAAAACCGCCAAATGCCGCTTCCATATACTTTAATTCATTTTTTTCATCCTTTTTGTCTCTATAAAACCATCCTATTTTAAAACAAACGTAAGCTTTTTCACCAGCTTTTACATTTTTCACTACACAATTTAAAAGCGCAAGCTGGTATCTTTCAATAACGTCATCAATCGAATATAAATCAGGATATTGCTTAGGATAAAATTTAGGAGTAATAATTTTAAGTACTTTTTCAGCCTGAGAATCGGTAATTTTTTGGAATTTAGACGAAATTGCGGAATAACCGCATTTGTCACAAATTACAACATCATAATAATCTGGCTGTATTGGCTCAAATAAAGGTTTTAAATCAATTTCATTATTTATATATCTTATTTTGCTTTTTCGGACTGACTTTGTTTTAAATTTGTTTCTGCAAACAGGACATTCGCATACTCTGTCATATAAACAGTCTGCCGGATTTATTTTATTTATTTCCCTTTCTTTTGTCTTTTTTTCTTCCTTTGATGTATAAAGGTTTTTTAAGTCAATACTGTTGATTAATTCATAAATATTGCTATTTTTTTCTTCCATAAAAATATACTTTTTCCTTTCAAATACACTAAAATAGTCTAAAGATTATGTATTTTCTAAAGACACATTACTAAGTACATTTTATACTATTTTAACAAGGCACATGCTATGGCAATTATTTACTGATTATGTTAATTCTATAATATAATAAAGATTTAACATAAAAGCATTTTTAAACACCATATAACACTAAGACCATTAAATAGTCTTTAGTATAATATGAGTTAATTTGTAAAACAAATTGTTCATACCTTTGATTTATAGTAACATATTATTCTAATCATAGCAATACCTTCAACAATACCAAAACAAAAATCAATTTTTTTAAATAATTTTTTTGTCTCATAAAAAACAAATAACTTTAATGAAAATTTTTGTTTTTTATGATATTATGTTATAAACGGCATAAAATTTTATATTTAACCGTAAAAACGCAAAAATTCATTATAATTAAAGTAAGAAAGGTTGGTTATAAATGTTTAGAATAGAATATCATTGTCATAGCAATTATTCAAGTGACAGCGACGCTTTAATGGAGGAAATGGTTAAATCAGCTATTGATAAAAATATAAGTGAAATTGCCATTACAGACCATGTAGATTACGACGATAGGTATGAAGTTTCTAATTATAACGATTATATAAATGACATAAGTATTATTAAAGAAAAATATTCAAAAAAAATAAGTGTTATTTATGGAATTGAAATAGGTCTTGATAATAAAAAAGCCGATATTATAAATGAATTTTCTAAGTTTTATCCCTTTGATTTTATTATTGGGTCTTCACATGCTGTTTTAGGCAAGGATTTATATTTTGATAATTATTTCGAAAATATGGATAAATTTACGGCTTATACAAAATATTTTGATGAAATGCTTAAAAATATAAAGACATGTTTAAGCTTTTGTGTATATGGACATATTGATTTTATATCTCGTTATGGTATTTATAATGATAATTCGCTTAAATACAGCGACTTTTCTGATATAATAGATAATGTATTAAAAGAACTTATAAAAAGAGGGAAAGGTATTGAAATAAATACATCCGGATATAGATACGGAATAAATCAAACTTACCCCAGTTTTGAAATATTAAAAAGATACAAAGAATTAGGCGGAGAAATTTTAACAATTGGTTCTGACGCTCACAATGTTTTTGATATTGCAAATAATTTTGACATTGCTTACGATATGGCAAAACAAGCAGGTTTTAAATATATAACAAGATTTAAAGCTTTGAAACCATATTTTGTTTTAATAGATTAATTATTCAATCACTGGACTGCCTTACCTAACGTACCATATATTCTGTATTTACTTTTTAAATATTTATGTGTTAGTATATAGGCATACAAAGCAGAAAATAAAAAAGTCAATATACATAGAGCAAAACGCTCACAAGAATAAAAAAGTTCCAATCTACGACATAGAAAAATAATTTACATTTAAGAAAGGAATTTTTATTATGAAAAAATTTTTATCAATATTTTGTGTATTAACTATTCTTTCCTCCTCAGGGGTATATGCACAATCAGGAAATGTTAAGAAAGATGCTTTTGATATTTATTTAAGGAATGGGTATATTAAGTATATTAACAGTCATAAAAATGTTTCAAACAAACCTTGTGTTCCTGTTGAAACAACTACTTCGGCAGCAGTTGAAAAACCTACTGAAACAACTACTTCGGCAATAGTTGAAAAACCTACCGAAACAACTACTTCGGCAGCAGTTGAAAAACCTACCGAAACAACTACTTCGGCAGTAGTTGAAAAACCTACCGAAACAACTACTCAAAGTCAAACTTCAAATAATCCTTCTGTAAATAAGTCAATAGAACAGCAAGTTCTTGATTTAGTAAATAAAGAAAGAACTGCAAACGGATTAAGTCCACTTACTTTAAATGCTGAAGTGTCAAAAGTAGCGCAAATGAAATCAGAGGATATGCGTGATAAAAATTATTTTAGTCATACATCGCCTACATATGGTTCACCTTTTGACATGCTTAAAAAGTTTAATGTAAAGTATACATATGCCGGTGAGAACATTGCTAAAGGGCAGAAAACTCCAGAGGCAGTTGTTAATGCGTGGATGAATTCAGAAGGACATAGAGCTAATATATTAAATCCTAATTATACGCAAATGGGTATTGGCTATGCGTTAAAAGGTTCTACACCTTATTGGACTCAAATGTTTATAAAACAATAAAATTAGATGTTTAAAATTTTAAATATATATGAAAATTAAACAATTAAAGGGCTATCTTATGATAGCCCTTTAACAAATGTAAAAATATCAATATTTTTTTATTTTATAGTATCAACTTGCTTACAACTGCTACGCTCAATTAATATATGTGGAACAATAATTTTTGTAGCCATAAGATTAGGATTCTCAATATGATTAATAAGCTGTGATGATGCTTCAATACCAAGTTGAACTGAATTAATATCAATTGATGTAAGCTGCGATGATGTTAGACGAGCGAATAACGAATTATTAAAAGAAATAATTGATATATCATTTGGAATTTTAATTCCTTCTTCTGCACATACACGTTCAAAAATAACGCCGTAAATATCATCGCTTACTACAATAGCAGTAGGTCTGTTTTCAGAATGCAATAATATGCGTATAGGTTCAGCGGCGGTTTGTGTAGAAGAAAATTCAAGACAATATTCAGGTACATAATTAATTTTATTTTCTTCAAGAGAACGCATATATCCGCTTTTTCTATCCGCTGAAAATATCATATTATTATCACTGCCAATATAAGCTATTTTTTTATGTCCAAGTCTGCAAAGATAATCCGTTGCATCTTTTCCGGCAAGAATATTATCATTGTCAATATAAACCGTTTGATTAGCATATTTGTACGCTTTTCCTATTAAAACATATAATAAACCTGAGTTATAAAGATAATCAATAACAGCATCTTCTTGTTTGGAATATAATAATATAAATCCATTTGACATATCATTTTTTTCAAGATTTTTTATTATGGATAGAATTTCATCATCGCTTTGACCAGTTATAACTGTATTTATATAACCATGTTTATTGCAGAATTGGCTGATTCCACGAATTACTTCAAGATAAAATGAATTTTCAAACGCCTCTTTATCAGACGGAGGAAGTATAATACCAATTGTTTTTTGTATGCAATTATTATCTGTCGAAGTTGAAAGATTCGGTTCGTAACCAAGCTGCGCAATAGCATAACGAACTCTTTCTTTAGTTTCGTTGCTAATTGACGGATGGTTTTTACAGGTACGTGATACAGTTGATGGTGAAACTCCCGCAAGGTTTGCAACATCTTTTATTGTAACTGCCATTTTAATGATTCCTTTCAAATTTTTTAATATTAAATAAAATTTATTTATAATATATTTTAGCTCTTTAATGTGAAAGTTATCATAAATCTCTTTAGTTAAGACTTCTCTACCCGTTTAAGAAACGGTGGACTTCCTACGTCGGTTAAATTTATAATAATTTAATTTTAAGTATATATTAAGTAAGAGATTTTGTCAAGAAAGGGAAATGTTAAAATAAATATGAAACAGGAGGCAGAACTTTTTATATTGTTCTGCCTCCCTTAGTTTTTTTAAAGTTCCAAATTATCCACTCGAATTATTTTTTCAGCATTTTCCTTAAAAGCTTTATTATAATTTCTGTTGGCTTCTCTAATAAATTCCTCGTCGTCTTTTTTCTCCGGCGGAATATAAGCTCGACCTAATTCACGCTGACGAAGATTAAATTTACGCATTTCTTCCTCAAGCAATTTCGCATTTTCTTTCATTTTATTACTTGCCTTAGCTGTTTCTTCACTTGCTGATACATTAGATGTAATTGAATCGTTAATCAACTCAACTTGAGTATGTATATGTTCAATTGCTTTTTCTTGTTTTTCTGAAGAATTTGAAATTCCTGAAACCATTTCTATAATTTTATCAAGGTCAATAACAATATGCTGGAATGTTTCAAATGCCTCTGAACTTGTTTTGCTGCCGTCATTTGTTGCACGTATTGTAGCTTCAATTAAGTTTTTACTTTCACTTGCGGCAGCAGCACTTTTAAGAGCAAGCTGCCTTACTTCTTCAGCTACTACTGCAAAGCCTTTTCCGGCTTTTCCAGCTCGAGCTGCTTCTATTGCCGCATTTAATGAAAGAATATTGGTTTGAAAAGCAATATCATCAATTAATTTAATAACATCAGAAATTTTAAGAGATGATTTGTTTATTTCCTCTGCAGATTGTACAAGCAATTTCATTTTTTCATTACTGTTTTGCACATCTTGGCGCATTGACTGCGAAAGTTTTGTGGCGTTATTCATATATTCCGTACATTGTTGAACAAGTGTTTTAGTTTCTTCGGTAGAATTATTTAATTCATTTACAGCAGAAGCTTGTTTAGAGGCAGTATCTGCCAACAATCGACTTGCATTTGCAATATGATGCGAGCCTGAGGCAACAGACATGCCAATTTTTATAATCTTTGCAAACATAAAGTCATTTGACTGCACAAGATGATAAAGGCTTTTTCCAAGTACATCATCGTTAGAATGTATATTTACAAATACTGTCATATCTCCTTGCGCAAGTCTTTGAATTACTCGAACATTTTCTTGTATATTATCTACCATTTTCTTAAATGAAGAAATCATTGAACCAATTTCATTATTTTTATTAATTTCAAACATTTTTTGGTTAAATTCAATTTGGTCAATACCCTGTGAAAGTTTTTGTGACCACTCCGCTACTGAAGTAATTGGTTCTGAAATTTGATTTGCTGAACGGCTACCATAGAATATTGCTGCTAAAATTCCTATTAAAGCAACTAATACAGTTATAACAATAGTAATTATTATTAATTTTTCAAATTCTTTAGAAGTTTTAGCTGCAATATTATAATATTCATTTGAAATTTTTTCAATTCCGGAAATTACTTCCTCAACCAAAGGTTTAATTTCTTTTATGTATCTTTCATATGCCATATCTTTGTCAGTTTTTGAAAGTTCTAAAATTTCAGAAGCTAAAGTATGCATTTTTTCATGAGGAATCTGAATATTGTTTAAAGAATTTAAAATAATTGTATTTGAAATATCTTCATCATCAACTTCAGAAATCCATTGTCCAAGCAGACAAGTATTAGAATCAAGACTTCCTTTAAATTCAGTTCCGTATTGAATACTTTCACTAAATAAATCCAGCCATTCATAATGTTTCGCTAATGCTGCCTGAGTATTTGTTTGATTATTATAATCATTTGATACCTTATTATAGTTTCGGCTAATTTGCATTAATGAAAGTAATGAAAGTACAACCAACAAAATCATTACTACAATAATCCTACTATAACCTAATAAAATTTGTTTGCGAACAGATTTATCTTTTTTCAATTTTATTATCCCTTCTTTCTTTTAACAAATAATTTTTAAATATTTACAAAGATATTATAGCAAAATGTTTTTTTAAGGTCAAACATATGTTTTCTTAAGTTTCTAAAAATAAGCATTAACTAACACAAGAATTAAAAAAGAAATCAGAGGCAATTTAACTCTAATTTTTTTTACTATGAAGTTTTTTGTATGCTTTGCTAAAAATTTTCTTACGTTAAATATCAAAAATATATAAATCAAATATAAATTAAATTTAGTTTATTTATAGAAAATAAAGTTTTTGACTTTATATCTAATTTGTATTTTGTTTTTAAACATTATTTCATATTTTCATTTTTTGAAACCTTTACAGGATTAACATGTACCATACAATGCTTTACCTCTGGAAAATTTTTTTCAATAGCATGATGAACATTTTCAGCGACAGCATGTGCTTTTTTAAATGAAATAGTTTCATCTGCTCCTATTTCCAAATCAACATAAATTTTTGAACCAAACATTCTCGTTTTAAGTTCATCTACACAAACTACATCGTTTTGTTTTAAAACTTCACACCTTATCTCATCAACAATAGATTGTTCGCATGAAGTATCTACAAGCTTTTTTACAGTTTCGCTAAAAACATCATATGCCGCTTTTATTATAAATAAACAAATTACAACACTTGCTATTGGGTCAAATACCGGATAACCAAATAATGCACCTAAAATGCCAATAAAACTTCCAACTGAAGAAAGTGCATCCGAACGGTGATGCCATGCATCTGCCATTAAAACATCTGATTTTATTTTTTTTGCAGCATTTCTTGTATACCAATACATTCCCTCTTTTATCGCAATCGAAAAAATTGCGGCAACTAAAGGAAGATATTTAGGAACTTCAATATTCCCTTTTTCAAAAAATATTTTATTTATTCCGGCATATCCTATTCCTATTCCAGTTGCAAAAAGTGTAGCTGCAAGTATAAAAGCGGCTATACATTCAAGTCTTTCATGTCCGTAAGGGTGTTCGGCGTCAGATTCTTTGCTTGACATATTTACACCTATTATTACAATAAACGTACTAAAAACATCTGAGGCTGAATGTACTGCGTCTGATATCATAGCTGAAGAGTTTCCAATTATTCCGGCTAAAAGTTTAAATACAGATAAAATCATATTCACTATAACAGAAACAGTTGAAACTCTAAGAGCTATATATTTATTATTTTTCTGCATAATCCCGTCTCCTCTTTTCAATTTCATAATAATCAAGACGCTGTGTAATAATTACATTAAATTTTATTTTTGCGTTATATTTTTTCTCAATTTCTTTATATTGCTCATTTTCACCTTTAAAAGCATTAATAACTCTTTTATTTGAAGAAAGTATTATTTCATTATAAATAGTTTGAGCAAAAATTGAACAAATTTGAGAAGTTATTTTATCAGCAATATAATACTCATTATAAATATATCCCTGTCCATTACAGCATGGGCATTTGCACATAAGCTGCTTATTAAGAGGCTTATTTATTTTTTTTCTTGTAAGCTGCATAAGCCCTAATTCAGTCATACCAACTTTTGTAATACTTATTCTATCTTTTTTTATTAAATCTGACAATATTTCTTCAATATAAATTCTGTCTTCTTCAAATTTCATATCAATAAAATCAATTATAATCATTCCCGATAAATTGCGAAGACGAATTTGACGAACTATTTCATAAGCAGCTTCTTCATTTGTTTTAATTACGGTTTGTCTGTGATTTTTACCAATATGCTTACCTGTATTAACATCAATTACATTTAACGCTTCTGTTTGGTTTATAATAATAAATCCGCCGCTTTTAAGCCATATTCTTTCATGTAACGCTTTTTCTATCTGTTTTTCTATAAAATAATACTCAAAAATCGGAATTTTATCGTTGTATAATTTTACATTCTCAAATTTTTGAGAAAAATACTCATACTCATTTATATTATTTATTATTATTTCATATTTATCTTTTAAAGTTAAATCTGAAATTGTTTTTTCGATTACTGAACCAACATTATAAATTTGCGTCGGCGCTTTAATAAATTGTCCTTTTTTAACTATAATTTTATACTTTTCATAAAGTTTCTTTATATCTTCTGCTATTTCATCTTTTTCAATTTCTAAAGAATTTGTTCTCATTATAAGTCCGCAATTTTCAGGAAGGCAGTCTTGAGCTATATTATATAATTTTTTTCTTTCGTGCTCGTCGTCTATTTT
This sequence comes from uncultured Eubacteriaceae bacterium, assembly GCA_947086655.1. Classification (GTDB taxonomy): domain Bacteria; phylum Bacillota; class Clostridia; order Lachnospirales; family CAG-274; genus CAMTZM01. Next base: position 128,430 of record CAMTZM010000002.1, on the reverse strand, counting down.
TTTTGATATATTTATACTGTTGTCTCCACATAAAAGAACAGCGTATTTTCCGCTTAATGAAATCTGAGATGTAACTGCTGCACCTTTTTCGTCAACCTGTTCTCTTATAACTTGAACAATTATATCTTGTCCCTGTTTAATTGTTAATTCATACTTTTTTTTATTCTCATTATACTTGTATAATCCTTTTTCTCTTTTATCATTTAAGTATAAAAATGCGTTTTTATCATATCCTAAATTAATAAATGCAAATTTGCTTGGGAGTATTCTCATAATTTTTCCTATATAAATACTTCCAGCTAAAATTTCTTCTCCTGAATCTATAACAATTTCAGATAATAAATCTTTTTCAACAACAGCCATCCTTTTTTGATTGGAAATGCTGTCAATAATTATTTTATTCATTATAGACACCTCACAAAAAAAGATTTACGAATTTGTTGTTTTCGTTTCTATAAAGTTCGTTTCTTGATATATTTACTTTATAAGGTATATATTCAACATCTAATAACTTACATATATATTCTAAAAGTAAATCAGGTTTTAAATTCTCTTTACTGCCGGTAGCTATTAAAAACTTTAGTTTTCGATTTTCTGTGTCACTTACTTTAATATCATAAATCAAAGGACGTATATCTACAATACGAACTTTTTTTCGTCCCTTTTTTTCTAAATTTATTTCTTTTTGAAAAAGTATACTTTCAATAGTTTTGTTAAAGTCTTTTTTAATATAATTCAAATCAGTTTCGTAATCAGCGGCGCATAAAGCAGCAGCGCAATTTTTTTCATTATTGTCTAAAATTCTGGCATTAATAATACAAATACCTTCTGGCATTACATTGTTAAGTTTCTTTATAATATATTCTGGTTCTATTTCATCTTTAATATTCAAATCAGCATATTCTCCATATCCATTCATACCTATTGGTAAAGGTATTGCAAATGATATAAGTTGATGAGGGTTAAATCCTTTTGAATATGAAATAGGAATATCAGCTCTTTTTATAGCCCTTTGAAACAAATTCAAAAGGTCAAGATGTCCTATAAAACGCATTTTGCCAAATTTGGAAAATTTAATTCTGTACTTCATAGCAAACTCCTCCTTCAAAACATTTAGCGCCGCAGTTTGCACATTCAGTACGGCAATTCAATGTAATTTCACCTTTTTTAGCTTTTTCCATTTCTTTAATAAAAAACTGTTTACTAATGCCAATAGATATATGGTCCCATGGAAGTATTTCGTCATAACTTCTTTTTCTATTAGCATAAAATTCCATTGAAAGTCCTGTATCTTCAAAAGCTTTAGTCCATATATCATATTTAAAATGTTCATTCCAGCCGTCAAATTTAGCTCCCAGTTCCCACGCTTTTACAATTGCTTTTGCAACTTTTCTGTCTCCTCTTGCTAATACGCCTTCCATTGAACTTAATTGTACTTCATGATAATTATATTTAACTTGTTTTTTTTCGAGGTTTGCTTTTACAAATTTCTGTTTTTTCAAAAATTGTTCATATGTGTCCTGCGGTTCCCATTGAAAAGGCGTAAAAGGTTTTGGAACAAAACATGAAGAACTCAAAACAACACATATACTTTTACTTCTTTTTTCTTTTGGTATAGAGTAATATTCTTCAATAACTTTTGTGGAAAGTTTAGCAATTCCAGCTAAATCATCTTCTGTTTCTGTGGGAAGTCCAACCATAAAATAAAGCTTTACCCTACTCCAGCCGCCTTCAAAAGCAAGCCTGCATCCGTCAAGTATTTCTTTTTCTGTTATACCCTTGTTTATAACATCTCTAAGTCTCTGAGTACCAGCTTCAGGTGCAAATGTAAGACTTGACTTTCTTACTTCTTGAACCTTTTTCATAAGTTCAAGTGTAAAAGCGTCTATTCTTAAAGATGGCAAAGCTATGTTAACATTTTTCTTTGAAAATTCCTCTAAAAGTCCTTGAGATAACTCTTTAAATTCTCTGTAATCGCCTGTACTTAAACTTGAAAGAGATATTTCTTCGTGTCCCGAATATTTAACAAGACTTTTTGCATCATTAATCAATCTTTCTGAATGTTTTTCCCTTACAGGTCTGTAAATATATCCTGCCTGACAAAAACGACATCCTCTTATACAGCCTCTAAATACTTCAAGAGTAACTCTGTCATGCACAGTTTCAATTAAAGGTACAAGTTGTTTATCAGGATAGAAAACATTATTTAACTCTTTTACTATTACTTTTTTTATTTTTTTAGGAGCGTTTATATTATTTCTTTTAAATTCTTTTATTTCCCCATTTTCTTTATATTCTACATCATAAAAACAAGGTATATAAATACCTTCTATTTTAGCTGCTCTCTCAAAAAATTCTTTTTTACTCTTTCCTTGTTTTTTATATTGTTTATAAATATCAAGAAACTCATCATAGTTTACTTCTCCTTCGCCTATATAAAAAATATCTATTATATCGGCTAAAGGCTCCGGATTATATGCACAAGGACCTCCGGCTATTATAATAGGCTCATCTTCTGTTCTGTCTTTAGACCAAATACTTATTCCAGCTAAATTAAGCATATTTATTATATTGCTGTAACTCATTTCATATTGAAGAGTAAACCCTACAAAATCAAATTTATTTATACTATCGCCTGTTTCAAGTGCGAAAAGAGGAATATTGTGTTTACGCATTAATTCCTCCATATCAGTCCACGGCGCAAATACCCTTTCGCAATAAGTATCGTTTCTTCTGTTAAAGAAAAAATAAAGTATTTGTAATCCAATATGGCTCATTCCCACCTCATAAACATCCGGAAAGCAAAAAGCAAAACGTATATCGACATCAGAGGGATTTTTACTTACCATATTTATTTCATTTCCTATGTATCTTCCTGGTTTCTCAACTTGAAGAAGAATTTCATCTATCATTTGTTGTATTCCTCCGTAAAGTAGGTTTTTCATATATTGTGCCATATTTTTTTATAATTATCAAATACTTTTTTTATTATATAAAAATTTATTGCTCATTTAAAAACTAAAAATTGTATAAAAAAATATAAAAATGAAAATTAACAGAAAACGTAAATTAAGCAAAATTTGAATTAATCAATATTTGAATTGTTAAGTAATTTTTTTACATCATATATACTTCCATTAAGTCCTTTATATTGAATATAGTTTATAATATCTCTTTCGGTAATGCTTATTTCTGATTTTCCGGCATTTCCTACTATAAAAATAGAATAATAATCCCAGCAAATGCTGTATAATATATTTTTAATGTTTAAATTATTATCAACATAAAACAATCTTACAGGCATTTTCTTCTTATATCTTTTTTTATAGTTAATAATTGTTTTATAAAATTCAAATGTCATATTTATATATTCTTTTTTATTTCTTTTAAGTAAATATACACCTATACAAAAAATACTCATATTATAAGGAAAAAGTGTAAATTGAACAACCCCAATACATATTAAAATTATACTTATAATACTGCTTATTTTTATTATAAACTTATTCGATGATAAAACGCCGATTTTTCTGCTTATTAGAAATTGAAGAAAACGTCCTCCGTCTAAAGGATAAACAGGAAGCAAATTAAATATTGCTATAAATAAATTCACATTTTTTATATTTATAAATTTTTCTCCTGTAAAAAGGCTCATAATTACAGCCGCTATAATATTTACAACTGGCCCCGCCAAAACAACAAAACTTCTTTTAAAAACACCTATTTGTTCAAGTCCTTTTATTACAGCTATTTCTCCAATAGGAGTAATAATAATTTTTTCTGGCTTTAGACCAGCAAAAAAAGCAGCCGCAACATGCGAGAGTTCATGTATAGTTACAGCAATTAAAATAATAAAAAATTGCTCAAGGGAACCAAGAGCAATCGTTATAAAAAATACTATCCAGAAAGATGGTTTAATAATTATTTTAAAACCAAATAAATTCATAACATTCAATAAGGCCTCTCTCCTTACCGTTTTAAAGAAAAATTAAATTAATAAATATTATGTATCTATATTATGTACAAAAACTTTTTAATAATATTAATGATACATAAAACTTTTATGGAATATCAAGGCTTAAAAATTTTATTGGGTCAATTATTTCATCGTTTTTCCATATAGTATAATGAAGATGCGGGCCCGTAGAATAGCCTGTATTCCCTGATAAAGCCACAATATCGCCTTGTTTTATTTTATCATCTTTTTTTACTGTAACTTCATTTAAGTGTGCGTACATAATTGTATAGCCATCATTTGTTAAATACTTTACATAATTTCCAAATGATTTACTTTCACCTACTTCAGTAACCATACCGTTTTTTACAGCAGCCACAGGAGTATTTTCTTTTATTGCTATATCAACTCCATTATGAAACTCCTCTTTATTTGTTATTGGGCTTATTCTTTTTTCGCATAATGATGTAATAACTCCATTTGCTACCGGTTCAATCCATTTTTCTATTCCAACAGTTATCTTACCGTCGGAATATAATGTTTTTTTTGCACTTTACCGTATATTCCTTCTTTTTTTCTCATTTCCTCAAGTATATTTTCATCAACTCTAAATGTTCCGCTTATTTCTTTTCCTGATATGCTTTCAGCTTTTAAACCAAATTCGGAGAATACGTCTTTTATTTCAAAATTATCTGTTCCAAACTCTATTTCATCAGTTATATTTTTGAAAACTGCGTTTTCAAGGTTATTTAATATTTTGTTTGTAGTATCATTATTCATTTGTGACATTACAAAAACCGTTGCCACGGCAATTGCGCTTATAAAACTTCTTAGTCCGAAAGTACTGACTGTCTCATCATTTAAGTTATTTTTTTTTCGATTATAAGCATGTTTATTATATTTATTTCGCATTGTTCTTCTGTGAGACGAATAATTGTTTTTTTCCATCATATTACCGCCTTTGTATTTTATTTTTATTTATTAGAGCGTATTTTAGTTTTAATATACGCTCTAATAAATTATATTTTATAATATATAATTTTATTCATATATAAAAGATATTTGTATACATAGTAAAACAACAAAATACAATTATAAATATTAAAATTATGTAATAATTTTGTTGTTTTATATTTATTAACTTATTACTCCAGCCATTTTTAAAATAGCAGAAAAACGTATTCTCTCTGTTTCAGGCAGTCTTTTCATAATAGCGTTTAGCATTAATGTCTTTTCTTCCGCCGATACGGTTTTTCCTTGCGGCATACTATATTGGTATTCTAAAAGAATCCTCATTGACTCAGATGCGTTTTTTCCCTCAAGTTTATCAGCTATTTCCTTAAAAACAGCTACTTTGTTCTCATCAACATTTTTAAAAGCATCGTCTTTTAAAATTTCATCAAAATTAACTTCCATAAAAATAATCCTCCTAAATTAAATCTCTGACATAATTTTTTTAATTTCAATAATCTTAATAAGCATATCTATTTTATTTTGATTATCCTTTTTGACTTTTGGCTTTATTGACATAAGCATTTCCTTTTTCCAATCGCCTCCATTTGACTGAATTGAAACAGCCATATTTTGATACATGTCAAATAAATCTTTTAATTCCATTAATTTAAGTATAGAACTTATATTTTCTTTGTTACTTCCAATAAGTTCAGCAGTTTTAAGCATATCATTAATTTCCAACTCATATCCTCCTTAATCAGTTTTTTATCCATTTAAAGCATATCTTTAAACTATGTATATTTTTGTTTTAAGATACACTTCGGAAACATTGATTTTATATAAACAAATATTTCCTTTATATAACTTATGTAATTAAAAACAATATAATAACAAAAAAATAAGCGTTTTACGGTATAGAATAAATAAATATGCCGCAAACGCCTATTTTTTGCTATTAAATCAGCATTTCATTAATTTTAATTATTTTGCTTCACAGATGCCGCAGCCAAAGCCGCCGTTTGAGAACATTAAGAAGAAAAGGATAAGAATAAGGCAAGAACTGTCAAAACCGCCGCCACATCCGCCGCCACAGTTGCCAAAGCCCTGAGTGAATAAAAGAATGAATAAAATCCAGATAAAGTTATTTCCTCCAAAATTCATGAATGTTACCTCCTAATTTTTAATTATCATTCAATATATCATATGCACCAATTCAAAAAAATTGACTAAAATTTAAAATTTTTAATAGTACAGGCCATAATTTGTAGTCAAGACTACTCGAATTTTTGTTGTTAACTTTGTATTTTTTATATATTGTCATGTCGTTTAATATTTTATATTTATTTTTATATTTATTTTTATTGAAAATAAAATATCTAAGTAGTATAATAATAGTGAGGAAGAATTTGTTATAAATATATAAAAAAAGGAGTTGATAAATATGACTATATCAGGTATACAATCTACAAACAATTACTATAAAATTCTTTCTACGGGAAAAAGAGTTAACAGTGCGGCTGATGATGCTGCCGGTTTAGCGATAAGCGAAAAGCTTAATTCTCAAAGCAACGGCTATAATAAAGGAACTCAAAATGCGCTTGACGCTAAAAGCTTACTTAGTACAGCAGAAGGCGGTTTAAGCACAATTTCAGGCAATCTTCAAAGAATGCGTGAACTTGCCTTACAGGCATCAAATTCTATTTACACTGCTTCTGACAAAAAATATATTCAAGATGAAATTGATGAACTCAAAAAAGGTATTTCTGATTCTATAAATAATTCCTCATTTAACACTAAAAATCTTCTTGATGGAAGCGCCGGAAATTTACATTTCGCAGTTTCACCTGATGGAAGTGGGTACGACAAATCTTTAGGAAATGCTGTACTTGAAAGTCTTGGAATCGCTGATTTTGATGTTACAAAAGATTTCAATCTTAATGATATAGATGATGCTTTAGATACAGTAGCATCTCTTAGAAGTGATATAGGAGCAACTGAAAACAGAATTGATTATACAATTTCAAGCAACAATATTTCATCTATGAATCTTCAGAGTGCAAACAGCGGTATTGTTGATGCTGATATGGCTGGTACTGTTTCCGATATGAAGAAAAGTGAAGTTTTAGACCATTATAAACTTTTTATGCAGAAAAAAGCTCAGGAAGATAAAAGCAGTTTAACTATGAAATTACTTACTGCTATTTAAAAGATTTTAAAAGCTGTAAAAAGTTAAATTAAAACTTTTTACAGCTTTTTTATATACAGATATAAATTAAAATTAATTTTTTTTAATTATATTTTTCCTAAACTCACGAGGTGACAAACCATATATTTCATGAAAAATCCTATTAAATGAACTTAAACTTTCAAATCCCGAAATTTCTGAAATAACAGTAAATTTATCATCGGTAGTTCTTATTAATTTAGCGGCATATTCAGCACGTAATATAGCTAAATATCTTCTAAAATTCATTTTTATTTTTTCTGAAAATATTCTTGATACATAATTTTTACTTACAGATAATTCTTTTGCTATTAAATCTAATGTTAAATGTTCTGTAAAATGTTCATTTACATAACTTATTACTTTATAGCTCATATCTATTATAGGCTGTTTTTTTGTTTTAGACAAATTCATAAAACTTAGTATATGTGTCATTATTATAATAATCCAGCCTATTTTTAAATTATTATGAAAACTGTTAATTATATGATTAAAGGCATATTTTACATCCGGATGTATTGATTTTTCCTCTATAATAGGGTTTAATGGAATACTGTCAGTCATATCAGGAAAAAAATTTCTGTAAAATCTTTTTGAACATATTATTAATATGGCGTCTATTGCTCTTGAACTTTTGGAAACTCTAAAATAACTATGCAATATATTAGGGAAAATAACCGCCATTTCATTTTCTTTTACTTCATAAGTTTTATTGTTTATTATAATATGCTGAGAGCCTTTTTGTATATAAAGAATTTCTATGTCTGAGTGTATATGTGAATTGAAATTAACTTCGCTCAAATTATTTTTTACAGTAAAATCATTTTTTCTTACTTCATAAAAAGGGTTCATTTAATAACCTCACTTTTTTATTGTTTTATTTATTTTATATCATAAAGAAATATATATTTCAATAAAAAAATGCTTATTTATATGTGTGTGATTTTTAGGGAGTTTTGGGTGAAAGGTAAGTATTATTTTTATTATAAAGTATGTTAAAATTAAGATATAATTTTAAGGTATATTTGAAAATATAAGACAAAATGAAAATAAAAGCTAAAAAAGAATATACTATAAAATTTATGGGCAAAATCAAACTAAAGTTTTAGGAATGCGACATGTTTCAACGGACAATATTTCTATGGTGAAACAACAAAAAATCTATATAAAAAGGAGTGTTATTATGTTGATTTCTCTAAAAAAAGTCAAAAGTCAAATAAGAACAACTTTGGCAATGACTTTAATTGGATGTACAATTTTGGGAAGTATTATGCCTGTATATTCTAGCCGATAATGAAACAAACAATAACTTAGGAGATAATAACAAAGCTGTTTTTGCATCATCAAATAATTATTCTCCTGTTGACGGGACAACTGGAACACCTTTAGGAGGGTTTGGTACAGGCGGTGTAAAATTTGATGCTAAAAAAGGTGCATTTTATGCGTTGACTAAAGCTCCGGCTGATGCTTATGATTACAAAGAGTTAAGCGGCGCTAAATTTCAGCTGTATACAAATAGAAACGGCTCAGTTAAAACTGTCGATACAATGAAATCAGTTGTTACAAATGGACGTTCTGATGATGATGCTATATGGCCTATGCATTTTGCAAATATGGGTGTAACGGATAATGTTAAAGTAAACCTCAAAGCGTTTTCACCTTTAGACAATAAAAATTATGATAATATGAGCATGCCATATGCTTTTTATGAGATGACACTTGAAAATATTGGAGATAGCAGTGTTGACGCTTCATGTGCATTTCAGCTTACAACCGATGATAATCCTTCTTATGTTTACGGAAAGGGGTTTAACGGTTCAAAATGGGCAATATACGGAGTTTCCGAGCATAGCGGCGCTGTTGTGTCAGTAGGAAACGACAACGGATTTAATACAGACGGAGTATTAAATAACACAATAAATGGAAAAACAAATAAAGTAGCAGTTAAAGTAAGCCTTGAGGCTAACCAAACAGCAACTGTAAAATTTGTATTAGCATGGTATGACAATTCTGACCCAGAAAGGCATTATTATCTTAACTTTTATGATAATCCTGGTGATATTGCCCAAAGAGGTTTGGACAATTTTGACATACTTAAAAACAACGGCGAAGAACTTGTCAACAAAATGAGAAATTCAAACCTTCCTGATTGGTTTAGAACTCAAATTCAAAATACATTATGTAATATATCTAACAACTCAATGTACAAAAAAGATGGCCGTGTAGCTTTTGCAGAAGGACAATGGACTTGTTTTGGAACAATGGACCAAATGTGGCATGCACGTCAAATTATAGCACAGCTTGTTCCTTTCTACGCATGGAGAGAACTTGAATATTGGGCAAGAACACAAAGAAATGACGGACAGATACATCACGATTTTAATACTGCTGTTGAAGACAAATCGCTTCGCTCAGAGTTAGTTGCTTGGGATTATACTGAACATTCTGATTACAGAAATGTTGACAAATGGGTAGACCTTAACTGTGGATTAATTATTTCTGTTTATGAAACTATGCAAATTGCCGGAAATCCACTTGCAAAGGATTTCATTAAAGGTAAAGATACAGATACAATTAGTGATACCACAACTGTTTTAGATTATTTCTGGCCTTATATGAAAAAGGCTGGAGACCGTATATTAAAACAAGTAGAACTTTATGGAAATAAAGAGTACCCGTATACATTTGATGATTCTGAAAACTCATATGATGCCGGAGGAAATCCTAATCCTTTTAACGCCAGCGTTTCAGCCGTTGCTTATGATATTATGGCTCGTATAGCAACGGAGAGAGGAGAAACTGATGAGGCAGATAAATATACAACTGCCTATAATACAGTTAAAGAATCATTTGCAGCTCGATATCTTAATAATAATTTTCCAGAAGATAAACGTGTAAGTGAGTCATTTTTAACCGGACAATGGTTGTCAATGCACTTAAAATTAGGTCAAATTTGGACAGATGAACAAACGGATTATGCTCTTGAACAACTTGATAGTTTTTATCATCCATATTACTGGGGAATGGGAACATTAAAGGGTACATATAACGAGTGGACTCCTTACTCACTTGTTCATTACGGCGGACTTTTGCTTCATACAAGACGTGAAAATATTTTTGAAGCTTATCATCGTGATTCATATAAACGTCAATACGATGACAGAAATCAAGTTTTCAATCATCAGTTAGGTATTTTGCCGGCGGTTACAACACCTAATTACAATGCGACAAATATTTCCGGTGACAAACAATATATTAGTATGCCGTCATTATGGCGCAATTATAACGATGTTGTAGGGTATTACCGTGACCAAAGAAGCAAGGATATTTGGGTACAGCCACGGCTTTTGCCTGAAATGAATGACGTTATGACAGACGGATTATTTATTATGCCTGAAGGTTATGGTACTGTTAGCTGTACAGAAAGCGGAGACCTTAAACAAAATCAAAGTATGACTGTAAAATCAGAAAATGCTATTGATGTAAAAAAGATTCATCTTTCTGATAATTTTGGTGAGACTGCTCCTACGGTTAAAATTAACGGAACATCTGTTAATTTTGAGAGAATCGGAACAGGATACGACAAAGAACTTGTTGTTGAATACAACGGAACTCTTGATAGCAACGGTATTACCATAGAAACAGAAGGAGAAGCCGGATATACTCTTTTAGAATTGCCAGAAGCACCATCTGGCGGACCTGATGATACTCCGTCAGGAGCTTTAAAAGATGCTTACAGCAGTATAGCAGCAACAACAGCAGAAACTAAAACTAAGGTTGATGTTGAAACTCCAACAGGACAAGAATGGTATGTAAGAAATCAAGACAATTATGACAATCATATTATATTTGAAAATGTTGAATTTGGAGAAATAGGCTCAAACACAATTGTGGCAAAAGTTGCAAGTGATAAAGCCGGCTTTACTTTAAAAGTTGAATTAGATACTTTAGGCAGCGGTGTAATAGGAACAATAAATGTTCCGGATACAGGCGGAGAACAAACATGGAAAGAAGTTACATGTATACTTGATAAAACTATAAAAGGCAATCATAGTATAGCTATTACATTTGACGCAAATGGTCCATTAGCATCAGACCCAAGATTTGTTAATTTAAATAGCATTAAGTTTTTGCAGGCAGACGGCAGACTTGACAGAAGTTTATGGAAAGTTACTGCCTCAAAAAATAGCAGCAGTATTTCAGCAATAATTGACGGAGATATAAATACAAATTGGCATGGAAGTTATCAGGAAATTGGTAAAAATATAGTTATTGATTTTGGTAAAACAGAAAAATTCAATAAAATTACTCTTGAGAATGTAGATAAAAATAAAGGGGATCATCCAAAAGGCTTTAATGTTTATATATCACAAAACGGAAGTGATTTTGGTAAGCCTATTGTTTCAGGAAATACAACAAATGATGCAAAACTTAACATTAAATTTGATGACAAAGAAGCTCGATATATTAAAATTGAGATAAGTGATGCTGAGACAAGCAAATATTGGAGAATTGCTGAACTTAATGTATTTTACGAAGAACCAATAACATATCCTGAATCAATAATAGGAATATTTGCCGGAACAGGAGATAAACACCCAATTAATACAAATTTCCTAAATCCATCAAAATACAATACAGGAACAAAATCATCAAGAATTAATGAAAACAGTGAAAGAGCAGTATTTGTTGATGGTATAAGTGACGAACTTAAAGCTATATTTGCCGACCCGTCTAATGATACACAATTAGACTTAAGATACAGCTCTTATTATTTAAACTATATTGGAAAAAGCGGAGATTATGATAATAAACCGGCTATTGAAAATATAACACTTCCGGCCGGAGACTATACTGTTTATTATTTTGGAGGCGGCTCTGACAAAGCTGTTATAATTGATTTGCCAGATACCAAAGCAGATAATGTTATTATAGATTCTTCAAAAGAGGCATACAAATTTGCAACAATAGGAAGTAAAAATCATAGCATGAAAGAAATTAACATTACACTTAAAGAGGATTATACTGGAGATATTACTTTTTATAATGATTCTGATTGGCTTCCAGACCTTTACTCGGTTACAATTAAAAGCAATCAGCCTATTGTAGTTGAACCTAAGACCGAAATAAAAAGTTTTAATCAAGATACAGGAACAGTTACTTTTATAAGGGGTAAAGATTTGCCTGATAACGCTGTTGTTATTGTAGCCGGATATAGCAGTAAAGGAATATTAACAGATATTAAAACAGCTCAAGTAGGAGCTGGCAGTGAGGTAACTGTTGGTAAAATTGTAGGCGATTCAGTTAAAGTATGTATTTGGGAATCTATTGAAAATATGATACCATTATGTAATACATACACAAAATAAAATATATAAATGACAAAAGTTGATTCTATGTCAATAATTTAGAAATAAAAAAATTTAAACTTTTTTTATAGGACACTTCCAAAAACTATGCTTTTTTAAAAAACATAATTTCAAGAGGTGTCCTTTTACACATTGTTAATAAATTTATTTAACAAAATTATTACTTGAAAAATTTGAGGAGTGATATTTATGGTGAATTTTAAAAAACTTGGGGCTGCATTTTTAGGCGCTGTTATGTTTTTTTCATCTGAGTCTGATATAGGCGGCAAATTTATTTATGCAGAAAATATTTATACAACAAATACATGTTATAATGTTTCTGAGTTTATGGAAACTGAAAGTATTACAAATACTCCTATTACTATAAAGCTTAATATTGACGCATATAAAAATTTAGGTGTAAATAATATGTTTGGAAAAGCGGTTAAAAATTCAGACGGTGAATATGAAATAGGTTTTCTTTCATATTCAAATGATATAAAAGATGGAAAAACTGAAGTTTCATTAAAATTAAATATTCCTAAAGATGGTTCATATGAAGTTTGTCTTCTTGCTGAAAATTATAATAAAAGAGGATTTTCTGTAAAATTAGGTGACCAAACGGCTGAAAATAATAATACTATAATAGATATAGGAAAACTTAAAGACATTAATATTGATATGGGAATATATACTGCTGTATTTAATGATTTAAAAGCTGGAACATACGATTTAAAATTGAATTACTTAGGAGAAACCGAAAAAAACATTGATTATTTTTCAGCTATATATATAAAACCTTTAAAACAAGATATATTGTATTATAAAGATACATCATTATCTTTTGAGGAACGTGCAGCCGATTTAGTTTCAAGAATGACGCTTGAAGAAAAAATTTCACAACTCGGACATGGAGCTTCTGATATAGAAAGACTTGACGTATCAAAGTATAATTATTGGAGAGAGGGCATCCACGGAGTTGCAAGACAGGGAAAAGCAACAAGTTTTCCTTCAAGTTTGTCTATGTCAAATACATGGGATAGAAATTTAATTTATCGTGCTGCTGATATAACTTCAACAGAGGCAAGAGCTAAAAACCCACGCTATGATTTATCTTATTGGAGTCCGACCATTAATATGGCAAGAGACCCCCGTTGGGGAAGAAATGAGGAAACATATGGTGAAGACCCCTATTTAACCGGACAATATGCTGTTGAATTTGTTAAGGGAATGCAGGGCAGTGATAAAAAATACTTAAAAACAATAGCTACTTTAAAACATTTTGCAGCAAACAACTGTGAAGGTGAAAGACAAGGCGGTTCTTCCGTAATGGACGAGCAAACACTTTATGATTATTATACAAAAGCTTTTAAAACTGCTGTTGAACAGTCAAAGGCAGCGTCTGTAATGACTTCTTACAATGCTATTACTCTTACAAGAAATGGAGAAACTGTTTACGATTATATTGCGTCTCCGGCAAACAAGCATTTAATTACAGATTTGTTAAGAAGAAACTGGGGTTTTGACGGATATGTAACAGGAGACTGCGGTGCAGTTAATAACTTAAATGGAAGAATTACATATAAACGTACATTTTTCCCTGATGTAAAAGATTTATCAACAATACCTCAATCAGCTACAATAGCCCTTGCCATAAAAGCCGGTAACGACCTTGATTGCGGCTCTGTTTCTCAATCAAACAGTTTTGATGCTATAAAAAATAATTATATGACTGAAGATGATATTGATTTAGCTGTATATAGACTGTTTTTACAGAGAATGAGAACAGGTGAATTTGATGAGGGAGCTATTTATCAAGATATTAAAGATGATGTACTTGAGAAAGAAGAACATATAGCAGTTGCCGAAGAGGCAGCAGAAAAATCATGGGTTCTTTTGAAAAATGAAGATAATATACTTCCTATTTCAAATAATATTAAAAAAGTAGCAATAGTAGGCAGATTTTCCGACGAGGTTGTTTTAGGGGATTATTCGGGAACTCCTGATAATACAATAAGCCCTTATGAAGGAATAAAAAGTGAATTGGCAAAAATAAATCCTAATGCAGAACTTAGTTTAGTAGGAAGTTTGCCTAACAGTGTGACTTTATTTAATATAAAAAGCTTAAACCTTATTCTTAAAGATGGAAAAATAAGAAATATTGATTTGTCAAAAGCAGAAGATATTAAAGGAATGGACAAATCAGCAAATGGTTTTGAAAATGTCACTATAAAAGCACAGGCGGTTATTAAAGGAATTGATTTTTCAAATGTTGTAAAAGTAGAGGCTGAAATTGCAGCCGGAAATCAGCCGGAATCTTTATTAAAAATTAATTATGGAAAAGGAGGTCCTTTGGTTTCTCAAATAAAAACAAATAAGACAAATAATTTAGAAGATTATGTTAAATGCTATGGAGATTATATAGGTGAAGATGGAGGTTATAATCAAACAGCCGATTTATATTTATCAGTATCTCCTATTTTTCCTGATTTTAGTATAGAAAATAATAAAGAAGAACTTGATAACGCTGAATTAATAATAGCATATGCCGGTACTGATTTATCCGATTCAAAAGAATCTCATGACAGAAATAGTATAAAATTGCCTGACACACAATCTCATGTGGCAGAAATAGCTAAAGCTTATCCAGAAAAGACAATAGTTGTTATGCAGACAGTAGGACAAATTGACGTATCCCCATTTGAAAATAACTCAAAAGCTATATTATGGACTTCATACAATGGACAAACTCAAGGAAAAGCTCTGGGGAAAATATTAACAGGGGCTGTAAATCCTTCAGGAAAGTTATCAACTACATGGTACAATCCAAATGATTTAGAAATAATGACAGTAAATTCTAAAGGAGTTTTAGATGATGAAAAAATAACATGGAACAGAAATGATTACGGTATACGTCAAAAAGAAAATTTTCCGGGAAGAACTTACCAATATTATAATGGAAATGCTCAATATCCTTTTGGATACGGTTTAAGTTATACATCGTTTGAATATTCTGATTTAACACTTTCAAAAACAAACGTAAATGCTGAAGACGAAATAACAGCAAGTGTAAAAGTAAAAAATACAGGAGATTTATATGGCAGTGAGGTTGTTCAGTTATATATACAATCTCCCGAAGGCGATGGAAAGAAACAGCCTTTAAAACAGCTTAAAGGTTTTGAGAGAATAGAACTTGAAAAAGGCAGCGAAAAGACTGTTTCAATGACTGTAAAAATTTCAGATTTAAGTTTTTATGATGAAACAAAACAAAAGCTTTATATTCCACAAGGACAGTATAATTTAATGGTTGGAAGAAATTCTGATGATAAAAAAATGCTTAAAGCTAAGTTTAATGTAACAGGTAAATTAGCTTGTGATTTAAAGACAGTTCAGACAATTCCTTCCGGCATTTCAGTTGTAGGAGCTATAAAAGCAGACGGAACGCTTGCAGGTACAATTAAGAGTGTAAATGCTAATACGTCAGCAGTAATGACAGATGATACTGTATATGATTTATATAATGCGAAAATTACATATAAAAGTAATAATACAAATGTGGCAGTAGTATCTGAAAAAGGAGAAGTTACAGCTGGAACAGAGGAAGGAGTAGCTTTAATTACTGTTTCTGTAACAATAAATGGAAATATGAAAGAAGATGTATTTCCTGTAAAATGTGTTTTGAAAAATGCAATGTCAGATTTAGAAAGGCAAGAATATATAAATAAACTTGATACATTTTATAAATCGTTTAAAAATGAGGAATATTCTGAAAAAAATTGGACTGAAATGACTTCTATTTATAATACAGCAAAGAAAAATTTAGAAATTGAGATTGACCCTGATAAAATACCTGAAATAACTGAAAATATTATAACAGAACTTAGAGAGTTTAAAAAGAAACCTATACAAGGTCTTGACGAATATGAAATAAAGAATATAGAAAATATGGTTTATAACAAATTAAAATGTGATATAACATATAACGGAGATGAAAGAAACCCAAAAGCGGTTTTAATAACTAAAGTATATGACAATTCTGGAAATCTTTTGCGAACCTGTGAAACATTTGTATCTGATACAGGAGAATATATTGTTAATGATATATTTAATGACAAAGAAAAAATTAGTTTATTTGTTTGTAATGGTAGTAATGATATACCTCCTTTGTCAAAAAAATATGAATATATTTATACTAAATTAAAAGACCCTAAATTTGTTTGTTATAACTTTACTGACGAAAAATTTAACAGCTATGTTCAAAGTACAGATGATACAGAATTAAAGGAAGTTGATAAATTATACGGCTATGGTGGTTTCAATGCCGTTTCAAATGATTACAAGTATACATATAATGGTAAAACTTATGATTTGAAAAGAGGACTTCAAGCTGGAGGAGGTTCTAAAACAAAAAGATGTGTTTATTTTAAACCTTCTGAAGATTATAAAAAATGTAAAGTTACAGTAGTTTTTGATGCCGCAAAAGAAAGGTACCAAGTAATTTATCAGGATGGACACGAAGCAAAAGAAGTTTATGGAAATGGAAACGGAGTTCTTGCAGAGGCGGTATATGAAACTGATGATATGAAAAATACTATATATACTTATGGCGGCGGTTCAAATAAAACTATTTTTGCCGTATTTGTTGAATATGAAGATTAAATAAAAAATGTGTATGCTGCATTAAGTTATAAAAAAAGACTCATTCCATTAAAGGTTTGAGTCTTTTTTTGTTTGCTGTGCTGTAAAATAGTACATCATATTTTTTATAAAGTCTATAACTTAATTAATTTGATACAGTCTTATTTTTAAACTCAATTTGTTTTACATAAAACTTGAAAAAAGCATAAAAAGAAGAATAGGATAAATACCATTATTATCATTGTTAACTTCTGATTGTTTATTTGAAATACATTTTTGGTCTATTTCATAAATACCGTCTTTTTGTATTGAAGAATCAATAGATATATTTTTATATTTGTTTTTTTCAGTGTCATTAATGCTATTCAAAGAAGATACTGAGACTTTTCTGTTTTTATATATCTCATTTTGTATATTTTTTATTACATTCATATCTGTAAATATGTTTATAAGAGAATCTATATTACTATGATATTCGGAATTTAAAAACGGCTTAAATGCGTTAAGCAAATTTATTTCTTTTGAAGGATTTTTTTGTATATTTGTTCTTTGATTTTGTATTGTATAATTTATTTTGTC
The DNA here is from genome assembly GCA_947086655.1 of uncultured Eubacteriaceae bacterium. Taxonomy (GTDB): domain Bacteria; phylum Bacillota; class Clostridia; order Lachnospirales; family CAG-274; genus CAMTZM01. The sequence continues at coordinate 110,732 of CAMTZM010000002.1, read as the reverse complement.
AATATATTTCTTTTTGAAAAGGTTATTTATTAACTGAGCCGCTTCAGCAAAGTCATTTTGAAGATTTGTTCTGCTGCTCATTAATTGAGCAATTTCATATATAGTATTATTTTCAGACATGATATACCTCCTCGGAAATTAATTTTTCAATATTTATTAAACCCCATCCCTGTTGGTTCTGAGGATAATTCAAGTTGGTAGTGCCATGTTTTAACATATATTTTATTTCGTTTGGAGAAATAGTGCCATGTTTTTCAAGCAGCAAAGCTATTGCTCCTGTAATAATAGGAGTTGACATTGATGTTCCGCTTAATTTCATGTAATTATCTGAAACAATGTTTATTTCATCAGGACTTTTTTCATAATAATATGTTGGAGTAAGGCATGATATAATATCTGAACCGGGGGCAATTATGTCCGGTTTTACAATACATTCAGCAGTTGGCCCTCTTCCCGAAAAATTTACAAGTCTGTTTCCCCACACATATACTTCATTGTTATCATCTGATAAACATATAAAGCGGTAATTTTTTATGTTAAAAACTCAATATAAAATTCTTTTCCGTTCCATATTATTTGTTTTATAATTAATTTAATTATATTTCGTTTTATAAGGGTATTTTGAATATCAAAAAAACTTTTTGAATTAAGTTCATTAAAGGCATTTATTATATATTGTTGATTTATTTGAATTGATTTATTATTTTTATATTGTAATTTTAGATTTGTTAATCTTTCCTTTAATTTTAAGTTCTCTTTATCAACAATGTCTACTTGTTTTTCAATAGCTAATATTAATGTTTGACTTGATACTTGAGAAAGTTTTGATATTAAACTATCTATAATTTTTTTATTTTCATATATTTGTTTTTTTATTTTATTTTGTTCTTCTTCCAGCAAATTTTTTTTATTACAAAATTCTTTTTGTTTTTCTATTAAAATTTTATTATAAATACTTTTGTTAATAAATACTTTTGTTATTATTTTAATTATATCATTATCAATTGTATGTTTTACACTCTTCATTTGACATAGTTTGCTTGATGTATCATTTTTAGTTACACATGCATACCTAAATGTATTATTTTTAATACATACAGGTCTCATGTAATTTCCACATGAGCCACAACGTAAAATTCCGTTTAAAATTCCATGAGAGCCCGTGGCATTACGAGAAAATTTATTTTTATGAGACTTTATTATTTGCTGAGTTTTAATCCAGTCTTTAGATTTAATTATACCTTCATGTAATCCAACTCCTATTATTATATTTTCAGGGTCATTTTTTGCATTATGTCTTCCATGAAAGGCTTTTGTTCGTCTGAATACTGTAATACCATGTATTCCATCAAATTTTTCTTTTGATGCAACAATTTTTGTACCAAGTTTTTTAAAATACTCATATGTATATTTATCGGCTGTGGCATATATTTCATGTGTAAGAATAGCTCTAATTCTGTCAGACTTAATTATATTTCCACGTTTAGTTTTTATATTATTCATTATACAATATTTTTGTACTTGAGTTAAGCTTTGAAGTTCAATATATTTTTTATAAATAAATTTTATTTTTTCAGCTTCTTCTGGCACTACCTCAAGAATATTATAATATTTATTATTTTTTCCTAAAAGTTTTTTCGTTTTTAATCCCTCAGGCGGTCGGCCCACAAGATAACGTCCTGTTTTAGCAAGTTCAGTAAAATTATCAGTTATTCTTTGAGCTGTTGTGTCACGTTCGAGTTCTGCAAATACCGAAGCTATTGATATCATAGCTTTTCCCATAGGAGTTGACGTATCAAACTGTTCATTTATAGATACAAAAGATATGTTATTATAATCAAGCAATTTTAAAGTATTTGAAAAATCATTTACATTTCTGCTTATACGGTCGAGACGATAGCATATTAAAACTTCAAATTTTTTTATATTTATATCTTTCATTAGTTTTTTAAACATAGGACGTTTAGTATTTCCGCCGGAAAATCCTTCATCTTTGTAAATAATAAAATTACAATTATTAAAGTGAAGTTTAGCATAATTTTTACACATTGATATTTGATTATTAATACTATCACCTTTTTCAGTCAGTTTTGACTTACGTGCATAAATTGCTATTTTCAAAAAAATTCCTCCTTAAATATTTGAATTGATTTATTGTTTTTTATAATTAAATATACTTATAAGTATATAATATGATAAATTAAGCATTAATATAAAGATAGATTATGTCTAAAAATTTGTATTTTATAAATATAAAAAAATTTTAAAAAAAGTGTTGACAAATTTTAAAAAATATCGTATACTAATTAAGTCGCCGAGGTAAACAATGGTTAATCAAATGTTACATAAGCGATTAAAAATATTTTTTGCAGTTGTGGCGGAATTGGCATACGCGCTAGACTAAGGATCTAGTGGTCCTAGACCTTGGGGGTTCGAGTCCCCCCAACTGCATATGCACGAGTGGCGAAGTGGTATCGCATCGCCTTGCCAAGGCGAGGGCCGCGGGTTCGAATCCCGTCTCGTGCTTTTCATAACATAAGTATAGGGTTGTCGCCAAGCGGTAAGGCACAGGGTTTTGATCCCTGCATTCGCAGGTTCGAATCCTGCCAGCCCTGATTATTTTTTTAATATTTTTAATGGGCTATCGCCAAGCGGTAAGGCAACGGATTCTGATTCCGTCATCCGCAGGTTCGAATCCTGCTAGCCTAGTTTGATAATAAAGCATATTTTTTGTGCTTTATTTTTTTATGTATATTTAAAAACAAAGGCAAACAAGTATATTTGCCTTTGTTTAATATTTAGTATGTATTATATGTAACGTATGATTTAGTTTGTCCATAAATCAACTTTAAAAGCAATATTTTGTTTTTTATAAATATATAATAGCTTTTCTAACATTTCCAATATCGTCCTTAACAGCTATTGCCTTCATAGATATTTTCATTTTTTCATTTAATATATCAATTGATTCTGAAACATCAAAATTTTTTTCAAATATTTTTTGCGTAAATGTTTTAACTTTTTCAGATTCATCAAATATTTCCCAAATAATTTTACCAATAGCATCAGAATTTTTTATACCTAAAACATATTCTGCATTTTTGCTTATGCCTTCAATTATATATGTTTCTTTTACAACTATAAGTGCTTTTGCACTTTCAACAAGCATAATCTCACTCATTTTCTTTTCTATTTCTACACTTGTTTTAAGCCTTTTTATATTTGACATATCGTTTAATAAAATTGTATATCCGTTAGGCTCTCTTATTTCATTATAAACAGTAAAGATTTCTAAATTAGTAAGGACTGTTTCTCCGTTTTCTTTTTTTATCTCACAAATTTCATGTGATTTACCACTTTTTAAAGCAACTGAAATATATTCAAGTATGCTTGCAGATATAAATTTTTCAAATCCTTTTATTTCTTTAACATGCTGTCCTACGGCAGATGCCGCTGAAATACCAAGCATGTTTTCAGCACCCTCATTAAAAAGAGTAATTCTTTTATTAACATCAACAGAAATAACGGCATAATCTCTTATACTGTTTATAATACTATTTAAAAATAAAGTTCTTTCTTTTATTTTAGCTTCAAGTTCCTCATTTAAGTTTTGTATAAGCTGATTTTGAAATTTAAGCTCATTTGTAAGTCTTAAATTTTTATTGTAATCCTCTCCGTTTGAAACTGCATAAGATATGTACTCTCTTATTACATCAAGCATTTTTATATATTTTTCATCGTATTCGCCAATTGTTCCAACTGCAAAGACTGCTGAAAGGTTTTCTCCGGCATCTTTTTCAAATATAGGCACAATATATATATTTTTAGGTTTAATAGAACCAAGAAATGATTTTGTAACATAAATTGAGTCATCATCTATACCGCTTACAACGCTAATAGCAGTATCAGAAACATTTTTTCCTAAAAAACCTTCATTCATTCTTATATCAAACTGACTGTAAATTCCTTTTCCAAATCCTATGCTATGTTTTATCTCAAGCTTATTTGAAGCTTTATTAAATGTATAAAATACGCCGCAGCAGCCATGTATAACATCTAATACCACAGGCATTGCTTTTTCGAGAAAAACAGATAAATCTTTTTCAGCTGCTGCTAATATTAAAATATTATTTATAAGCCTTTTATTATTTCTATCAAATGTTACAGATTCTTCAATCTTTTTCAATGAGTCTGAAATAAATAAATCATTTGCAGTTTTATTTTTAAGCTTTATTTCGTCAATACTTTTATTTACGTAAGTATCATTTCCATATGATATATGTTCAAATATATTAATAATTAACTTGAATATTCCCTTTATATCCCTGTTATATTGTTCTGCAGAAATTACAAAATAATATACAAAATAAAAAAATGCAATACCTAATGCACATATAACAACCCCTGCCGCCATTTTATTCCAAATAAAATATATCATGGCGGCAATTTCGAAAATTATAAAAACAATTATGAACTTTGATGCGAATTCTTTAATTTTATTAAAATAATTCATATGTTAGCCCCCTGAAAACATTATGACTGCTGCAAGACCTCCTCCTTTGAATAATATAACAAAGCATTTATTTGCCCTCCCAATAGGAGCAAAAATGAAATAATATTCAGCCAAAGCAGCAATAAAAATACACTTCCTATACTTCCATAAATTTTTGAATACCTCGAAAAATTATTTACATATATATTAAATAATTTACTTGCCAAATTCCAGCCTGTCATTGTAAAAAGTATCCCCGGAAACAACTGAATAAATTTAAGTTTTTTTACAATTGAAATTTTATAAATCAAATAAATAATGCAAAAAACAAAAACTATATTAAATAAATAACCTGCTGTTACTGATATTGTTTCAAACAAATAATCCCATGAGTTAAGACTAATAAGAAACAGCCTTATTTTATCTCCAAATATATTAACAAGCAGATAAAAAATAATTACAAATGCAAATATAAGCATAAGTAAAATGCTTATTATTCTTGTTTCAATAAAATTTCTCTTATCGTCAATATCAAAAACCTTGTTAAGACCTTTTATCATGTGTATAAATCCTGATGAAGCGCTGTATATACTTAATAAAAAACTATATGATAAAATGGTTGTATTTTTACTATAAATTACTTCTTGCATAAAAGTATTAAACAAATCTGTGATTTCATTGGGTATTTCATATTGTAAATAAGCAAATTCTGCTTTTAAATTAAAAAACCCTAAAAGCGATATTAAAAATATAACAAACGGAAAAACAGCAAGCATTAATTTATAAGTAAGAGCATTAGCAAAATAAATAATTTCGTTCTCGACTGATTTTTTGCATAATAGTATGAAAAATTTATAAATCTTTTTCATTAATTATCTCCTTAATAATTATATCGGTAATAAATTATTATTTAATTACAGCATATTTTGTTATTTAACGAGAAATAACATAACCAACTCCTCCCTATTTATTTTGCTTATCAAAAAAATTAATCTCTTAAATATATTGCCCCAATAATATATTATTATGAAAATACTGATTAATTCAAAAAAAGTTATCTTTATTTTCATTTTGAGATTATATAAACAAAGCTTTATCTAATTATAACAAATAAAATATATATACCACAATATAAGTTAAATTTTTAACATTTAAAATAATATATTGTTAAAAAATTCTTGACTAAATATAAAATAAAAGCTATATTTATTTATAGGTTGTCTTAAAGCAGTATTTTGCTTGTTGTAATAGATTGCTTTTATATATAAATTTAAGTAAGTACCCCCTTAAAACAGCGGTGGACTTACTCCGTCAGTTAAATAAAAAAAGGAGTGTGTTTAATGAGTTTTATAAATATAAGAAAAATACCTTCGCCGGAAGAAGTTGTAGAAATGACTCCTCTTCCAAAGCATTTGGAGAAAATAAAAAAGCAGCGTGATAATGAACTGATTGATATTTTTAAAGGTAATTCTGATAAACTTATTTTAATAATAGGTCCTTGTTCAGCCGATGATGAAGATTCGGTATGCGATTATGTAACAAGACTTGCAAAGATAAATGAAAAAGTTAAAGATACATTGTTTATAGTACCTCGTATTTATACAGGAAAGCCAAGAACTACCGGTGCAGGATACAAAGGCATGCTTCATCAGCCAGACCCGGAAAAAGCTCCTAATATACTTGAGGGAATACTTTCAATAAGAAAAATGAATATAAGGGCTATAAGTGAAACATATCTTACGGCTGCTGATGAAATGTTATATCCATATAATCTTCCGTTTGTTTCTGATTTGCTTACTTATATAGCTATTGGAGCAAGAAGTGTTGAAAATCAACAGCACCGTCTTACAGCAAGCGGTATAGATGTTCCTGTGGGAATGAAAAATCCTACAAGCGGTGATTTAACTGTAATGTTTAATTCTATACTTGCTGCTCAGTCAAGTCATGATTTTATTTATAATGGTTATGAGGTTAAAACATCAGGAAATCCTTATGTACATGGAATTTTAAGAGGTTCAGTAAATAAGCATGGCGATAATGTACCTAATTATCATTATGAGGATTTGACTCGTGCATCTGATATGTATGCAAAGGGAAATTATCAAAACCCAGCGCTTATTATAGATACAAATCATTCAAATTCTAAAAAATGTTTTTATGAACAGCCTAGGATAGTAAAAGAAGTAATGCACAACAGAAAATATAATAAAACATTAAAAAATATTATAAAGGGTTTTATGATTGAAAGTTATATAGTTGAGGGAAATCAAAAAATTGATGAACATATATATGGAAAATCTATAACTGACCCATGTCTCGGATGGGAAGCAACAGAAGAATTAATATATTATATAGCAGAAAGAATCTAATAAAACTTTTTTGTGTTAATTTATAGAGGTGATATTAATATATGCAGCACAAAGTTAAACTAACAGTAATTGATAAAAAATTATATACTGAGTTGCAGAATCAATATTGTTTAAATCCTAATTCTGGAAGTTGTCCTATGTATAATATTGGAGATGAGTTTTTATTTGAGAGATATGCCGGAAAAGATGATTTTTGGACAATGGGAAAAGGTAACCAGTGTTCAGAAGCATGGGATGCTATTAATAGATATATTTATACCGGACTTCAAGGCGGTTCTATTATGCGTGAATGGATGAAAGATGAAAAAGTTATGATAGCCTGTTGTTCTGATGGAACTAGACCTGTTATTTTTAAAATTGAAAGAATTGATTATAAAGCTGTTTATATAAAAGGAATTAAAAGCGATAAATGCAGAGAAAAAATTAAAAATGAACTTATTAAAATTGATTTTGTAACAAATGTAAAATTTAGAAAAGAAGATGGTTTTGATGAGTTTGCAGAAGTTTATGTAGATAATGATGTAAAAGATGAAGTTATAGAGTCATGTATTAAATCATTGAATGATTATAGTGTTATTAATATTGAATAATAATATAATAAAAAGTATAATATATTTTACAACTTTATTAGTTTATCATCTGCTGCACCGACAGTTATTACTTTTTTGCTTATTCCCGGAGATGTAACCGAACCGGGACTTGGACCGTTGTTTCCGGCCGCCGTTGTAATTGTAATGCCTCTGTCCCATAAAGCTTCTACGGCTTTGACAAGTGGGTCATTTATTGCTGTACTGATAGTTCCTATTGATAAATTTACTATTTTTATATTAAAATATTTAGAATTATCTATTATCCATTGTATACCGGCAAGAACATCGTCAGAACTTCCAGTTCCTTTGTTATTGAGTATTTTTACAGAGACTATATTCGCATCTGGAGCTATACCCATGTATTTTCCGTTAGACATATATCCGTTTCCGGCTGCAATACCGGCTACATGTGTACCATGTCCGTTATCATCGTATGCTTCTGTTTTATTGTTTACAAAATCTTTAAATGCTATTATTCTGTTATGAGGAACTGTAAAATCTTTTACAGGAGCTATACCGGTATCTAAAAAAGCTATTGTAACATTTTTTCCGGTGTAGCCTTTTTCATATGCACTTTCTGCTTTTACGGTTTTTCTTGCTCCATCCATTTGAGCAGTAATCCTTGTACTATGATGAACTGCTTTTAAATCATTCATATTTTTTAATTTTGGAAGGTCGGATTCATTAAGTTCAATTACATAGGAGTTTATGAGCGGAAGACTGTATCTAACGGTTGCTATTTCTTTTATAATTTCTTCTTTTTCCGGCGTCACAGGACATTCAATTATAAGGCGTATCTTATTTTCGGAATCATTGCTCATATTTTTACACACCTTTACCTAATGTTATTGTTATTGTATGAACGTATTTGTACAATTGTTATTATTTAATTAAAATTAATAATATTTATACTTACTAAGCCTGTTTTACTTTTTCTTAATATTCTTCTTGTTTTATCCTATTTATAAATTTTATTGTAAACAGGTCTCATATTCAACCTTGTAATTTAATACTATTTTTAATTCATTATGTATCTTCTGTCAAATGCATAATTTGTTTTTGTTAAATATTCTTTATTTTTTATATCACCGTTAATGTAATTAATCCAATACAAGGTTTTACACAATTAAAGTGGGCTGTACACAAATAATGATTTGCGACAGCCCTTTAATATATTGATTTTTCAACACACCTGCAGTTTAATAATAAAGAATTAAAAAATACTGTATTATTGAAAATTGCAATTCTTTAAAATCTTGATTTTTAATCAATTTTATTCTTTTATATATTCAATTATTTTAAAAATCCTTTATATTATTTATCTTTACTTTCCTGTTCCTTTTTTCTTTTATCAATAACTTTTTTCTGTACATCATTAGGAGTTTCTTCATAGCGTATAAATTCCATATCAAATGAGCCACGGCCTTGAGTCATAGAACGTAAATCTATTGAGTAATTGTTCATTTCAGCCATTGGAACTTCTGCTGTAATTTTTTGTTTATTTCCCTGCTTATCCATACCCAAAATACGTCCGCGTCTTTTATTGATATCACCCATAATATCGCCGGTATATGCATCTGGAACTAAAACTTCAACTTTTGCAATCGGTTCAAGAATAGTAGGTTTCGCTTGCATAAAACCATCTTTAAATGCCATAGAAGTAGCAGTTTTAAAAGCCATTTCAGACGAATCAACAGGGTGATAAGAACCATCTAAAAGTGTAGCTTTAATGCCTATAACAGGATAACTTGCAAGAGGTCCGGATTTTACGCATTCTTGTATACCTTTTTCAACGGCTGGAAAATATTGTTTAGGAACAGCACCTCCAAAGATTTTTTCTTCAAAAACATAAGGAATACTTAAATCGTCAGCCGGCTCAAATTTCATAAGAACATCTCCGTATTGTCCATGTCCTCCAGATTGCTTTTTATATTTTCCTCTAACCTCAACACTGCCTTTAATTTTTTCACGATAAGCTACAATAGGTTCTTCAAGTTCAATATCAATCTTATATTTATTCTTTAATTTACTTACAAATACGTCAAGATGAGTATCTCCAATTCCATAAATTAAAGATTGTTTTGTTTCACTGTTTACTTTAAAATTCAATGTTTTATCTTCTTCTATCAATTTAGCAACAGCCTGAGAAATTTTATCTTCATCACCTTTAGTCTTAGTTTTAACTGCCTTTGAAAACAGTGATTTAGGATATTCAACAGGTCTAAACATAACAGGTCTTTCACTTGCACAAAGTGTATCACATGTACTTGTGTTTTGAAGTTTAGCAATCGCTCCTATATCGCCGGCTCTTAGCATTTGAACAGGCATTTGTTCTTTTCCTCTTATTATATATAAACTGCTTATTTTTTCAGCAAAGTTTTTATTAACATTTTTAATCATGGAGTCTTTTTTTATAACTCCAGAACAAACCTTAAATAAACTAAGTCTGCCAACATACGGATCTGCAATGGTTTTGAAAACAAAAGCTGAAACAGGGTCTTCATCATCACAGTTTATTTCAACTTCTTCGTCTGTTTTAGGATTTAAAGCAATCGAAGTTGCATTTACAACATTTGTAGGCGGCAAAAACTTATTAATAGAATTTAAAAGAACCCTTATACCTATTGTGGAATTAGCAGCTCCGCATAAAACAGGCGTAACAGTACCATCAACAATACCAATTCTAAGTCCTTCATGTATTTCATCAACTGTAAATTCAATTTCATCAAAAAACTTTTCCATAAGTTCGTCACTTGTTTCAGCAACAGCCTCTTCAATCATATTTCTCATTAAATCCACAGAATCTTCAAGTCCATCAGGCATAGGGCAAGGCTCAACCATTCCATTAAAAAAGCCTCTTGCTTCTTTTCTTATTACATTAACAAAGCCTTTAAATTTACCATTATCATAAAAAGGAACTTGTAACGGAGCAATACTTTTTCCGAAAACTTGTTTCATTGATTCAACTACTTCATCAAAATTAGCGTTTTCATCATCCATTCCATTAACAAAAACCATTTTAGGAATATTCATTTTTTCAGCATATTCCCATACAAGTTCAGTACCAACCTCTATTCCGCTTTTTGCATTGACTACAATAAGTGCAAGGTCGGCTACACTAAGCGCCTGTTTAACTTCTCCAACAAAATCAAAATAACCCGGAGTATCTATAAAATTAATTTTATTATCCAGCCATTCAACCGGAATGACAGATGCATTAATAGAAACTTTTCTTTTAATTTCCTCAGGGTCATAATCACTTATAGTATTACCTTCCTCAATACGGCCAAAACGCTTTGTAGCGCCGCTTACATGTAACGCCGCTTCAGCAATTGTTGTTTTGCCGCAGCCGCTGTGTCCTAAAATCGCAACATTTCTTATTTCTTTGCTACTGTAACTTCTCATAAAAAAAATCACACCCTGTTCTTTATTTTTTAGGAAACATTGATTAAACTGAATAACAAATAACTTAAAAAAATATCTCATTGTTATTTTTAAGTCCAAATTAGTCGTTATTTCCTTTATTTAAAATACATCAATACAAATAATTGTGTAAATGCACAAAATTATATTAACGCCTTATAATTATTTATTCTATATATATATTAATTCTCCTTTAGTAAATTTTAATAGTTATTTATTTTGTACAAAATATACAAAAAAATAATATAATTTGTCTTTATATTGGCATTATTATTCTTTTATAGTGCAGATATAAATTTAAACTGGTCGTAGCATTTAATATATAAATAACTAACTTTGCACCTAATAAACAAACTTTCAAAAAGAAGAACATTACCTTAAAATCTATTTATTAAAATACATATTTAAACTCTTTAATATTTTGAAAATGAAATTCCGGTATAGTAATGAGACAATATATCATGATAACTTTTTCCTTCCTTAGCCATAAATTCAGCTCCATATTGACTCATACCTGCACCATGTCCATAACCTTTTGTTGTAAATATTATATTGTTTTCATCGTAACTTATTGTAAAATTAGCCGACCTAAGTCCAAAAATTTTACGAATTTCAGTACCTTCAAAATTTTTTCCTCCTATACTTATGCATTTAACATAATCGGCATTTGTTCTTGAAACTATTTTTATATCATTCTTAATATTATCTTTTGTAAGCCCTGAAACATTATAACCTTTAAGAGTATTTATAAATGTTGATATACTAACCTTTTTTGTACTTATAAAATTAGGAGCATTTTTATCTATTGAACTATCCACACTTTTTAAATAAGGAAGACTTCCGCTCCATACATTTTCTGAACTTTCTGTTATTCCGGCGCTTGTAGAGTGAAAAGCAGCAAGAATAGGTTCGTCATTATAAACCATAATTTCACCATTTGTACTATCCACAGCATCACAGACTTTTTTATAATACTCATCAAATTTATCTTTCCATCTTTCTTTCATCTCGTCTATTGTAATATATGCCTGTCCTATTTTAGAGGCGTCAATTTTTGTTTCATCTGCTGTACCAATTTCTCTTATTGTATATGTTCTTGCTGCCACAGCCTGTGCTTTTAAAGCTTCTTTTTCAAAAGATACTGGCATTTCCGCTGCTACTACTCCTTTAATATAGTTTTCTAAATCTTTGTTTTCTCCAGACTTCTTATCATAAACAATAATATAATCCGTTTTAACAGGAGTAATCTTTGTTTCATAATCATTTTGAATATAAATATCCTTTTTTTGTTCACTTTGATTAAACTTATTAAATAAAAAAGTAATACTACATGGTATAGCTATAACAAGCATAAAAATATATAATAAACCAATAAAAAAGAATTTTCTCATGAAAAATCTCCTAAATATTATTTAAACTTTTATAACTGTTTACTTATATATTATTTATTTCTAATACTATTTATTACATAAATTTTCAAATTATTAGATATAGTATATATAAAAACTCCATACCTGTTTTTAAAATTGATTATTATAAATAATTATGGGAAAACTATTAATAAATAAAAAAGGGAGTTGAAATATAATGAGATTAAAATTAAGCGAACTTGAAAATAAACAACAATGGGAAAACAATAATTATGAACTTCCCCAATTTGATATTAATAAAATGATTGAAAAAACAAAAAAAAATCCTGAATGGATTCATTTTGGAGCCGGAAATATATTTCGCGCATTTCCTGCGGTAATATGTCAAGATTTATTAAATAGAAAAATAATTGAAACAGGAATTATTGTAGCCGAAGGTTATGATTATGAAATTATAGAAAAAAGCATAAAAAATTACGACAACCTTCATATATCAGTAACACTTAAAGCCGACGGAAATGCTGATAAAAAAGTAATAGCAAGTATCGCCGAAGCCTTATGTGCTGACACTGAAAACACTAATGATTGGAAAAGACTTAAAGAGATTTTTTCAGCTCCAACACTTAAAATGGTATCTTTTACAATAACCGAAAAAGGATATAACCTTAAAGATACATCAGGAAATTACATTAAAGATGTTTCAAAAGATTTTAAAAATAATCCTGATAAAGCTTGCAGCTATATAGGAAAACTTGCTGCTTTATGTTATACAAGATTCAAAAGCGGAAAATTGCCTTTAACTTTCGTAAGCATGGATAACTGTTCTCATAATGGTTCAAAACTTGAACAAGCTATTTATTCATTTGCTGAAAACTGGGTAGAAAATGGAATAACAGAAAAAGAATTTATAGACTATGTAAAATATGATATATCATACCCATGGACAATGATTGATAAGATAACTCCACGTCCATCCGATACAGTAATAAAACTTCTTGAAAAAACAGGCTTAGAAGATTCTAAAGCTATCGTTACATCTAAAAATACTTATACTGCTTTATTTGTAAATGCAGAACAATCTCAATATCTTGTTATTGAGGATAACTTTAAAAACGGAAAAATTCCGCTTGATAAAAGCGGAACAATATATACTGATAGAAATACTGTTGATAAAGTTGAAAAAATGAAAGTATGCACTTGTTTAAATCCACTTCATACAAGTCTTGCAATATTTGGCTGTTTATTGGGATATACAAAGATATCTGAAGAAATGAAAGACAGCCAGCTTATATCTTTAATAAAAAATGTTGGATATAAAGAAGGACTTCCTGTTGTTATAAATCCTGACATTATATCTCCTAAAGATTTTATTGATGAAACTATAAATATAAGATTTCCCAATCCATTTATTCCCGACGCACCTCAAAGAATAGCATGCGACACTTCTCAAAAATTAGGAATAAGATTTGGAGAAACGATAAAAGCATATATAAAATCAGATAAACTATCAGTTACAGACTTAGAATATATTCCCCTTGTAATTGCCGGATGGTGTCGTTACTTAATGGCTATCGACGACAATGGAGAAAAATTTGATTTAAGCCCTGACCCGCTGCTTTTGGAATTAACCAAAATAATAGATAAAATTGAATTTGGAAAAAATGAAAATGTTCACGAAACACTTTCTAAAATATTATCAAATAAATCAATTTTTGGTTTAAACTTATATGATGCCGGAATAGGTGAAAAAATAGAAAAATATTTCAAAGAACTAAATAAAGGCAAAAAAGCTGTAAGAGAGACATTAACACATTATTGCTCATAAATATATTTAACATTATTTTAGCCCTTATAAAATATAAGGGCTAAAATAATAGTTTCCCCAAACCCGCCCTAACATTAAAATCAGCGTTTGGTAGTAAATAATAAACCGTATTTGTTCTAATGTAACATTTATGGGCCTAACTGTAATTAAAGGAATCGAACCCACGCAGCCCCATGCGCACCAACATAATTTCTGACATTTCATGCCAATCGCTTACGCTCGCCTTTTAATGTTATTCCATAAAAATTTTTAATCTGTAATATCAATTAACCAATTCTTTTCTTGTATTTTTGTATCTAACAATCTATATTCAGCAGATATATCATCTATTTGTTTTTGTATTTCACTAACATTTACAGTACTTAAAATCTTTATTTCTGAACCGCTGTAACGATTTTGTCTTATAGATGTTTCCGCTAAAAGCGAATACAAAGTATTTCTTTTTAACATTAAAACCTCTCGTTTTGCCAAAGCGTCAGTTATTGTACCTATGCCGTCTATAATTTCCTTAGCATTTGCCTTATATATTTTTTGAATAATATTAGTTAATTCATTAGTACAGTTATCAAGTTCAAAAAGTAACTCTTTAGGATTTTCAGGAGGACACTCTCCTTCTTGAATTTTTGAACTTCTTATAAGACGTTGTTTTAATTCATCTATTCTTCTTTGTAAATCAGAACGTATAATTAGAGCTTCAGCTAATTTCATAATAACACCTCCTCAGAAAAACAAAAATGCGAATAGTCTTTGACTTTTCACGTTTTATAAAAAATTAAACCACATTAATACTATCATAAATTTACATTATTTGCAATAAAAAAAGAAAGGATTATCATATAACTTAAAATTAATTAAATATGATAAATCCTTTCTTTTTTTTAATTTTTATTTTTACTGATAGTCAAATACATCAAGCCATCTCATAAGAAGTTTCTTTTCTTCAGATTTTCCTCTTAAATATCTTGATGCAGCAACTATTGGAAGCCATTGTTGTACATATTGCTTAGCTGTATCGCTTTTTGCACAGAATTTGTCAATATACATCTCAGCCGCTTCTAAATCGTTGCTAAGATTAAAAAGCAAATATGTTCTTGCTGCGTCAGCACTCGCATTTCCTTGAGTAGCATGCGACCAGTCAAGTATATAAGCTTTTCCCTCAGGAGCTATAATAATATTACTTGGAACAAAATCACCATGGCACACCTTTACATGCTTAGGCATACTTTCAAGACGTGTATGAAGTTCATAACGAGTTGTAGCATTTAAATCTGTTGAACTTATTTCCCTTTGAGTTTTATCTTTAAGCTTATTAAGCAAAGGAGAAGTTTTTGAATGCATTTCAAGCTGTATCTCAACAAATCTATCAATATATTTTTCAAGGTTGTTTCTGTCTTCCGCAATTATTTGTTCAAGAGTCTTTCCCTCTATAAATGTTGACACAATTGCCCATTTTTCGTCTACCTTTGCAACTTCCTCTACTTTTGGAATATTTAACCCTGTTTCCTCAACTCTTGCTTGATTTAAAGCTTCATTTAATACATCAGACTTTGAAAAATTTTCGTCAAAAACTTTTATTACATAATTTCCATCTCTATATATTTTCTTAGATGGACGCTCTGCTATAATAGTATCTAAATTCATAAAAACATCCCCCTCTTATTTACCGTAATAAGCTTTTAAATATATTTCTTTAATTTCCTTCATTAAAGGATAATGTGGATTAGCTCCTGTACACTGGTCGTCAAACGCCTGTTCTGTCATCTCATCTAAAGTATCAAGGAATTGCTTTTCATCAACATCGTAATCTTTTATTGTTTTCTTTATTCCTACTTTTTCTTTTAATTGCTCAATAGCATCTATAAATTTATTAAGAGTATCATTATCATCTTTTCCTGTTATTCCACAGAAATTAGCACATTCAACATATCTTTCAAGTGTATGAGGATATTGATACTGAGGGAATGTACCCATTTTAACAGGACAATCATCAGAATTATATCTCATAATTTCTGTTATTAAAAGTGCATTTGCAACACCATGAGGAAGGTGATGGAAAGAACCCAATTTATGCGCCATAGAATGACATATTCCTAAAAACGCATTTGCAAACGCCATACCAGCCATAGCTGAAGCATTTGCCATTTTTTCTCTTGCTACAATATCATTAGCCCCATTTTCATAAGCCGATGGAAGATACTCAAATATAAGTTTCATAGCTTTAAGTGCAATACCATCTGTAAAATCTGTTGCCATAACAGAAGCATAAGCCTCAAGAGCGTGAGTAAGTGCGTCTATACCTGATGCGCTTGTAAGTCCTTTTGGCTGATTCATCATATTATCAGCATCTATAATTGCCATATTAGGGAGAAGTTCATAATCAGCAAGAGGATATTTTGTTCCAGTAGTCTCATCTGTAATAACAGCAAAAGGAGTAACCTCTGAACCTGTACCCGAAGATGTAGGTATAGCTATAAAATAAGCTTTTTCTCCCATTTTAGGGAATGTGTAAATTCTTTTTCTTATATCGCAAAAACGCATAGCCATATCTAAGAAATCAACTTCTGGATGTTCATAAAGCACCCACATAATTTTAGCAGCATCCATTGCCGAACCGCCGCCAAGAGCAATTATTACATCAGGTTCAAAACTCTTCATAGCTTCAGCGCCTTTTTTAGCTGACGCAAGATTTGGATCCGGAGCAACATCATAAAAACAAGTATGTGTAATTCCCAATTCATCTAACTTATCTGTAATACCTTTTGTATATCCATTTTTATATAAAAATGTGTCAGTTACAACAAAAGCTCTCTTTTTATTCATTACATTTCCTAACTCATCAAGAGCAACAGGCGTACAACCCTTTTTAAAATAAACTTTTTGAGGAGCTCTGAACCACAGCATATTCTCTCTCCTTTCGGCAACAGTCTTAATGTTAATTAAATGCTTTACTCCAACGTTTTCAGATACGGAATTGCCACCCCATGAACCGCATCCAAGAGTTAATGACGGCGCAAGCTTAAAGTTATATAAATCGCCTATACCTCCATGAGAAGAAGGTGTATTTACTAAAATACGGCATGTTTTCATTGCCTCACTAAATTTATTAATTTTATCATCTTCTCTTGTGTTAATGTAAATAGAAGATGTATGACCATAGCCGCCGTCAGCTACAAGCTGTTCTGCTTTTTTAATAGCATCATCAAAAGTATCAGCTTTATACATAGCTAATACAGGAGATAATTTCTCATGAGCAAATTCTTCTGATATATCAACTGATTCAACCTCTCCAATTAATATCTTTGTTTTTTCCGCTACATCAACACCGCTAAGTTTAGCTATTGTATAAGCGCTTTGCCCTACAATTTTTGCATTAAGAGCTCCATTTATTATAATAGTTTTTCTAACTTTATCTATTTCATCAGGCTTTAAAAAATAACAGCCTCTTTTAATAAATTCTTCTTTTACTTCATTATATATAGAACTTAAAACAGTTACAGACTGCTCTGACGCACAAATCATACCATTATCAAACGTTTTTGAATGTACTATTGAGCTTACAGCCATTTTAATATCAGCAGTATCGTCTATTATTACAGGTGTATTTCCGGCACCAACGCCAAGAGCCGGCTTTCCTGACGAATATGCTGCTTTTACCATTCCTGGACCGCCAGTAGCTAAAATAATATCAGCAGTTTTCATAAGTTCATTTGTAAGTTCAAGTGAAGGCACATCAATCCAGCTTATTATCCCCTCCGGAGCGCCAGCTTTAACGGCTGCTTCTAAAACAGTTTTTGCCGCTTCAATTGTACTTTGTTTTGCACGAGGATGCGGACTAATTACAATAGCGTTTCTTGTTTTAAGAGAAATAAGTGTTTTAAAAATAGCGGTAGATGTAGGATTTGTAGTAGGTATAACTGCTGCAATAATACCAATAGGTTCAGCTATCTTTTTAGTCCCGTAAACTTTATCTTCTTCCAATACACCGCATGTCTTAACATTTTTATAAGTATTATATATATATTCAGATGCGTAATGATTTTTAATTACTTTATCCTCAACAACTCCCATTCCGGTTTCTTCAACCGCCATTTTTGCAAGAGGTATACGCATTTTATTTGCGGCAATAGCAGCAGCAAAAAATATTTTATCTACTTGTTCTTGTGTATATGATGCAAAAATTTTTTGTGCCTTTCGCATTTCTTTAATTCTGGCATTTAACGCTTCAACTGTATCAATAATATTAGGTGCTGGTTTACTTACCACATCTTTAGCCATATTATTGTCCTCCTTAAACTTTGATATTTTATTAACAATTTTATAAACAATATTATAACATCTAATTACAAAAAATACAAACATTAATGCAATAATTATTTTAACAAATTTTTTTAAATTAATAAAGATTTTTTATATACTTATTACAATAAAAATTATCTTATTAATACAATTTCATAAATCAACTATTTAAACAGCACAATTATTGATAAAAATTTATCAATAATTGTGCTGATATATAACAATAAAAACGGCGTTGTAAAACAACGCCGTTAAACTTACAAATTAATATAATAACTTATTAATTGTTAGTTTTTATATCTATAATATCATTATCAATATTTACATCATATTCTAATAAATCACTAAATAAAGAAATAGGAGCATAAGTTGTTCCATCAACTAAAATAGGAGCTTCCTCAAGAGGCATAGGAGCTGTTTTAGCAATAGTATATCCGTTTTCTCCAATAGAAAATGTCACATAAACAGGTAATTGATTTAAAATAACTGTTTTTGTATCATTATGCCATTCAACCTCAAAACCGAGCTTTTCTGCAACAGCCCTAACAGGAACCATAATTATATCATTTTCATTATTAAATACTTGTATATCTTCTAAAATTTCTCCATCAATAGATATTTTAGCTGTTTTTACTTCTTCATTATTTTCATCATTTATTGGCATAATACCTTCTTCCTCATTTATAAGCATAATGCCGTCTTCTTCGTTTATAAGCATAATACCTTCTTCTTCATTCTGCTGTGCGTATACTGAACTTGATAATAAAAGCATAGCCGATAATGTTAATATACATATATTTTTTCTTTTCATTATAAATTCCTCCGTAATAAAACAATTTATTTTTATTTTTATTTGTTTACACTTATTTAGACGAATAAAATAATCAAAAGTTCCATAAAAAAATAATTATTAATAAATTCCATATATGTAAATACACATTAACATTAATTTAAACTTTTAATCTATACTAAACACCATTTAAAAAATCAATAAAAATTTATTTACATATTAAACAGTGTTTAGTATAAGATAATTTATATTTATTGAAACTGTCGTTTATAAAATTTGTCAGTTATCATCAGAAATCATATCTTCACTTATGCGACCATACATACTTAAAGTATATAATCCTGCTAAACCGACTATGGCATATATAATACGACTTATCCATGAATCCATGCCGCCGAATATAGTAGCTACAAGGTCAAACTGGAAAAAACCTATTAATCCCCAATTGACTGCTCCAATTATAACAAGCGTAAGAGCTGTCCAATCAAACGGTTTGCTTTTCATAAAATCACTCCTTGGCATAAAACTTTAATAGCTATGCTATCATAAAATATTATCACCAATTCATATTTTTTAATTCATAATACTTCTTCCTACAATTGATTCAGAATATTTATCCATATCAAAAATAGTATTCACAAGCTTTTGAATACCGTCTGATGTAATCATATTTATTTTTTCAATAACTTCCTGCGGAGTTTTAATTTTATTAAGAAGAAGCATACTTCTTCCAATACCTGACATTTTTGAAGAAGTATTCTCAAGATTTAAAATATAGTTACTTTTAAGTTGCTGTTTTATTTTATCAACCTGTAAATCCGAAACTTTACTTTCTTTTATAATTCTAATTTCATCAAATATAAGCTTTTTAACTGAACTAAGCTGTATTGGATTTAAACCGGCATAAATATTAAACAATCCGGCATCAACATAACTTGTACAAAATGAATACACTGAATAAGCCAACCCATTTTCTTCTCTTATGCGTTGAAATAGCCTTGAACTCATACCGCCGCCAAAAATAGTATTTAAAGCGGTTAATGTGTAATTATCTTCTGTACCTAATTTAAGAGAAGGAAAACAAATTGAAAGATGTACCTGCTCAATATCTTTTTCCTTTTTTAAAATGCATGTTTTATATTCAACATCTTTATTTTCACATAATTCATCTTCATTACATTTCCATTTTCCAAAATATTCATTGAACTTGTTTTCCATTTGCGTAGTGTCAAAATTTCCAGCTACGGCCAAAACAGTATTATCCGGTCTATAATGGCTTTTAAAATAATCTCTTATAATTTTACTGTCAAATTTAGAAATAATATCTTTTGTACCTAATATAGGAAGTCCCAAGGAACTGTCTTTCCAAACATTATATTGCAACTCGTCATAGCATACTTCCTCAGGAGTGTCTTCATACATATTTATTTCCTCAATAATAACCTTGCATTCCTTTTCAATATCGCAGTCATCAAACTTTGAGTTAAAAAACATATCCGCAAGTACGTCAAATGCTTTATCAAAATGCTCATCAAGCACTTTAAAATAATAACAAGTATATTCTTTTGACGTATACGCATTAACCTGTCCTCCAACGCCGTCCATATCTTCAGCAATATCTGCCGCACTTCTGTTTAATGTTCCTTTAAACATAAGATGTTCTATAAAATGAGATATACCATTATTATTAATATTTTCATTTCTTGAACCATTCTTTACAAATATACCAAAAGAAATGCTTCTAACGGACGGCACTTTTTCAAATACAGCAGTCACTCCATTTTTTAATTTAACAACGTCAACCATTAACGCACCTTCTCATATAGTATTTATTTTTTGTGTAATTAAACTGAAATATCCTTTAAAATTAAAGCCTGATTTCTTTTCTTTAATTTGGCATACAAATCTTTGAAATACAGGCTTATATTACAATACTATTATTTTTTTCTTGATTCAGGTTTAGCAATAGCATCTTTTCTTGATAAATTTATTCTTCCTTTTTCATCAAGACCAATAAACTTAACTAAAATTTCATCTCCAACTTTTATAACATCTTCAACTTTAGCTACTCTTTCATGTGCAAGCTTTGAAATATGAACAAGCCCTTCTTTTTCCGGAGCTATTTCAACAAAAGCGCCAAAATCAAGTATTTTTGTAACTTTTCCTGTATAAAGCGAACCCGGCTCAAGCTCTTTTGCAATTGCTTCTATCATTTTAACAGCCTTCTCAAGACTTTCTGAATCTGAAGAAGATACAAAGATTCTTCCATCATCTTCAGTATCAATCTTATCAACTCCGGATTCTTCTATAATTCTATTTATTGTTTTTCCTCTTGAGCCTATAACCTCTGACATTTTCTCAGGATTAATCTGTACAAATGAAATTTTAGGAGCATATTTAGAAAGGTTTTTCCTATATTCTGGAATAGCTTTAAGCATTACCTCATCTAAAATATAATCTCTTGCTTCATGTGTATTTTTCAAAGCTCCCTTTATTATTTCGGGAGTAAGCCCATCAATTTTTATATCCATTTGTATTGCTGTTATACCGTCATGCGTTCCGGCAACTTTAAAATCCATATCTCCAAAAAAGTCCTCAAGTCCTTGTATATCTGTTAAAAGAACAAACTCATCATCACTCTCACCTGTAACTAAGCCTACGGATATACCGGCAACAGGTTTTTTAATAGGTACTCCGGCATCCATTAAAGAAAGTGTAGAACCGCATACACTTGCCTGTGACGTTGAACCATTTGAACTAAGCACTTCTGAAACAAGCCTTATAGCGTAAGGAAATTCTTCTTCTGATGGAATAACGGGAACAAGCGCTCTTTCAGCCAACGCTCCATGTCCTATTTCACGACGACCTGGTCCTCTTGAAGGTTTTGTTTCTCCTACTGAATAACTTGGGAAATTATAATGATGAATATATCTTTTTGTATCCTCAAGTTCGTCCAAACTATCTAAATGCTGAACTTCTCCCATCGAACCTAAGGTAGTTACAGTTAATACCTGAGTTTGTCCTCTTTTAAACAAAGCTGAACCATGAGTACGAGGCAATATATCAACTTCTGCGCTAAGCTGCCTTATTTCATTAATTTTTCTTCCGTCAGGACGTTTGTGGTCTTTTAAAATCATTCTTCTTACTGTTTCTTTTTCATATTTGTATATAGCGTCGTTTATTTCCGCTTGATAAGCTTCTTCATCATCGCCCTCATATTCTGGCATAAGCTTATCCATTACCTTTTGTGTTAAAGCTGACATTTGTTCATCTCTAACCTGTTTTAAATCAGTAAATACGGCTTCTTCCATCTGACTTTCTGGAATTGTCTCTTTAAGTTCAGCATAAAGTTTTGGAGAAACATTGTGTTCTTCATATGAATGTTTTTCTTTTCCTATTTCATTAGCTATATTTTCAATAAATTCCGCAATTTTCACATTTTCTTTATGTCCAAACATAATAGCATCAAACATATCGTCATCACTAATCTCGTCAGCGCCTGCCTCAATCATCATTACCTTATTTTTTGTTGACGCTACTGTAAGTGATAAACAACTCTTTTCTCTTTGACATGTAGTTGGATTTATAACAAACTCGCCGTCAACCATTCCTACCGAAACAGCTCCCGTAGGCCCATTAAAAGGAATATCAGAAATAGAAAGAACAACCGATGAACCAATCATAGCGGCTATTTCCGGCGAACAATCCTGGTCAACGGATAAAACAGTAGCAACAATACCTACATCATTTCTGTAATCTTTTGGAAACAATGGACGAATAGGTCTGTCAATAAGTCTTGAGGTTAAAATTGCCTTTTCTGTCGGGCGTCCCTCTCTTTTTATAAAGCCACCCGGAATTTTCCCAACTGCATAAAGCTTTTCTTCATAGTCAATACTTAAAGGAAAAAAGTCAATTCCCGGTCTTGGCTTGTCTGAAGCCGTAGCAGCTACAAGTACAACAGTATCTCCATACTTTATTATAGCCGCTCCATTTGCAAGTTCGGCAACTCTGCCGATTTCAACACTAAGCGTTCTTCCTGCAAGTTCCATTGAGTATGTCTTGTACATAACTCGTCCTCCTAAATATAAAAATTGTCCATAAAAAGAATGAGCGGATTAAATCCGCCCAACTTTTTTTTACTTTCTTAATCCCAATTCACCAATAAGCTCACGATATTTAACAATATCTTTCGATTTAATATAATTCAATAAGCCTTTTCTTTGTCCAACCATTTTTAAAAGACCTCTTCTTGAATGATGGTCTTTTTTATGTTCTTTTAAATGTTCTGTCAAATGGTTAATTCTTGCTGTTAAAAGCGCAACCTGAACCTCAGGTGAACCTGTATCGGCAGCGTTTCTTCCATATTTCGCAACAATTGCTTTCTTATCCATTTCCATTTTTAAAAATCCTCCAAAAATTTATTATAACACCCCAAACGCTAAGAAACGGTCGGAGAAACCAATTTCTGAACGTCGGATATTACTCAAAACTAATTTTACCACAACGGTATAATTAATTCAACAATTTTTTTGACATTTCGGAAACTTTTTTCTTATCTTCCGTAATTTGACGTTTCAGCTCATCTACTGAATTAAAATGAATTTCCGGGCGTATAAACTCATAAAAATAAACAAAAAGCTTTTGATTATATATTTCCCCGTTAAAATCAAAAATATGCGTCTCAACCGTTCTTTTAACTCCATTTACAGTAGGATTTTTACCTATATTTGTAATAGAGTTATAATATATTCCATTATAAAATGTTTTTGTCATATAAACACCGTCAATAGGCAGTAACTTATTTTCATAAACTTCAATATTAGCCGTAGGAAAACCAATTTTATGCCCAATTGACTGTCCTTTGCAAACATTTCCAGAAACAAAATATTGTTTATTAAGAAGTTTGTTAGCCTCGCATATATTTCCTTTTAAAAGACATTTTCGTATTCTTGTACTGCTTACACGTTCATTTGAATCATTTACAGACGCTATTTTAATAACATTTATATTTCTTTTTTCTCCTAAATATTTGAGAAGTTCATAATTTCCTTTTCTTTCCCTGCCAAACATATAATTCTCGCCAACAACTAAAACTTTACATTTAAGTTTGTCAAACAATGTATTTGCAAAATCTTCAGGTTCAAGGTTTGCAAATTTCATTGTAAAAGGATATTGAATTAAAACGTCAACACCTAAATTCTGCATTATAATTTTCTTTTCCTCTGGTGTAAATATCGTATAAAAAACTTTATCTCCATTAAAAAGTGCAAGCGGATGCGGAAAAAACGAAAATACAACCGATGTCAAATTATCACTTTCTGCATATCCTTTTATTGTATTTATAAGCTTTTGATGCCCCAAATGTACTCCGTCAAAATTACCCAAAGTAACCGCTGAACAATTAGTGGAGTTTATATTATTATCTTCAATTACCTTCATATTTTCCACCCCTAAATCAGCATTATAAGAGGAGACAAAAAATTTTCCCTCCTTATGTATATACCAATCAATTTACCACTTGAATCATAAGCTAAAACATTTTCATTATAATTTGGCTCTGCACTTAAATAAGTCAAATTTATTTTATTTCCATTATATAAAAACTTATAAGCCTTATTTGAAACAATAACTTTTTTTAATTCACTCAATACTTTATCAATAGGAATAATTATATCATCATATCTTTTTTTAAAAACATAGTCCTTAAATTCACTTAAATTAATACTGTCTTGAATATAAAATTTTCCTGTCTTTGTCCTCAGCAAAGAAGACATATGAGCCCCACAACCTAATTTTTCCCCTATATCATTGCATAAAGTACGAATATATGTACCTTTGGAACACAATATTGTCATAATAACAACATTATTTCCAATAATATCATTTATTTTTATATCATATATTGTTATTTTTCTCTTTATACGTTCTATTTCCTTTCCCTGACGGGCAAGTTCATAAAGTTTTTTTCCATTTACTTTTATAGCCGAATACATTGGAGGTTTTTGATAAATCTCTCCTTTAAAACTTAAAACGGCGTTATTTATATCATCTATTGACACATTAACATTATTTTTTTCTATTATTTCTCCTGTATGGTCTTGTGTTGACGTTTTAATTCCTAACGTCATTTCGGCTCTGTATTCTTTAGTCGAAGATGCTATATATTCCGAAAGTTTTGTAGCTTTTCCAATGCATATAGGAAGAACTCCTGTCGCCTCTGGGTCTAATGTTCCTGTATGTCCTGTTTTAACACGATTAAGATTATTCCTAACAATATTGACTACATCATGTGATGTGTATCCGGCTTCTTTATATATGTTTATAAAACCACATAAATTATCCATTAAAATCCAACTCTTTTTCCAATAACTCAAATACCTTATTTAACGCCTGTTCCATACTTCCTTTATACTCTGCACCAGCGGCAAGCACATGTCCGCCTCCGCCTAACATTGATGCTAATTTATTTACATCTATTTCCTTTGACCTAAAACTTATTTTCATGTTTCCATTATCTTTTTCATAAATAAAAAAAGACATTTTTATATTATTTATATTTAGTATATATTCTACAATTCCATCTACATCTTTTGATGAAGCGTTGCAGTCTTTCATTTCTTTTTCTGAAAGAGTAGTATATGATATGAAACTTTTTATTTTCATATTCTCAAGCGCTTTTAAAAAAACGCTTACTTCTGTCAAAGAATGAGAATAAAGCATATTAGTTTGTATTTCTGAAAAATCAATTCCAAAATTTATAAGTTTTCCGGCTGTTATATGTGTTTTTTCGGTAGTAGATTTATGCTTAAAACCACATGTATCCGTTATAATTCCTGTATATAGCGCTTCTGCTATATATTTATCAGAAACATTAAAAAACTCCGCTATATCAAATACAATTTCACATGTTGAACTTGCATTTGGATATACTAAATTAAAGTTTCCAAAATTTGTATTGCTTATATGATGGTCTATATTAAATACATTTTCAGTTCTCTCAAATAAGTCTCCTACACATCCGATTCTATTTTTATCCCCACAATCAACGCATATTAAAACTTTATCTGAAATATCTAAAATATCTCCTTTATATATAAATTCCGTTCCTTTAATAAAATTAAATTTATCATTATAATCGTCTATAACAACAAAAGGTTCGACGCCAATTTTTTTTATAATTAATGCCATTGCAAACGCCGAACCTATTGCGTCGCCGTCAGGATTTACATGTGTAGCTATAACTGCTTTTTTATTTTTTATTAAACAATCCTTTAAATTTAACAAAAATTCTTTCAAAAATAAACCTCCTACATATTATTTACTAATTTCATCAATCAATTTTGAAATTTTAATACCGTATTCCAATGAATCATCTAATATAAACTTAAATTCAGGTGTACAACGCAAATTTATTCTTTCAGCTATAAGCTTTCTAATATATCCAGAGGCATTTTTCAATACTTCAATTGTTTCTTTTTTCTTATCTTCGTCACCAAGTATACTTACATATACTTTGCAATATTTAAGGTCGTTTGTTGTTTCCACTTTCAAAACACTTGTTATTGTGCCAATTCGTGGGTCTTTAAGTTCTGAACGAAGAATCTCTGAAACTTCTTTTCTTATTTCATCGTTTATTCTAATCATTCTTGTGCTATTTTTCATATAATCACCTTTTATTGAGGGAGCTGCTCCATTATAAATGCTTCGACAATATCACCTTCTTTTAAATCATTAAATTTAATAAAAGACAATCCGCATTCATATCCTGAATTAACTTCTTTTACATCGTCTTTAAGCCTTTTCAAATTAGCAAATTCACCCTCATAAATAACCTTTCCGTCTCTAACTATTCTAACTTGTGCACTGCGTTGGAGTTTTCCATCTGTAACATAGGAACCTCCGATTGTTCCTACTCCTGACGCTTTAAAAAGTTGTCTTATTTCTGCATGCCCTATTATCTTTTCTTGATAAACTGGGTCAAGCATACCTTTCATTGCTGCCGTAATATCTTCAATAGCGTTATATATTACACGATAAAGCCTTACATCAACCTTTTGAGCATCGGCAACAGCTTTTGCAGAGGATTCTGGTCTTACATTAAAGCCAATAATAATAGCGTTTGACGCACTTGCAAGCATAACGTCTGACTCTGTAATAGCTCCTACTCCGCCATGTATAGTTCTTATTCTTACTTCCTCATTTGAAAGTTTTTCCAAACTCATTTTTATAGCCTCAACAGAGCCTTGTACATCTGCTTTTATTACAATATTAAGTTCTTTAACATTTCCTGATTGTATTTGATTGAATAAATCATCAAGTGATACTTTCTGAGGAGTTTCTTTTATCATATCTTCTCTGCCTTTTGCTACAACGCTTTCGGCAACCTGTCTTGCTTGTCTTTCATTTTTAGCTACATAAAACATATCTCCGGCTTGTGGAACTTCTGAAAGTCCTAAAATCTCAACAGGCACGGAAGGACCGGCTTTTTTAACCTTTTGCCCTTTATCATTCATCATAGCCCTTATTCTTCCGTAACTTGAACCGGCAATAATAGGGTCTCCAACTTTTAATGTACCGTCTTGAACAAGAACCGTAGCAACCGGTCCTCTTCCTTTGTCAAGCTGAGCTTCAATAATTGTTCCTCTTGCTCTTTTATTTGGATTTGCTTTAAGTTCTTTCATTTCAGATACAAGTATTATCATTTCAAGAAGCTGGTCAATACCTGCTTTAGTTACAGCAGAAACCGGAACACATATTGTGTCTCCACCCCAATCTTCTGCTACAAGTCCATACTCAACTAATTCCTGTTTTACTCTGTCAAGATTAGCACTTGGTTTATCAGTTTTATTTATAGCTACAATTATATCAACATTAGCAGCTTTTGCATGATTTATAGCCTCAATCGTCTGAGGCATTACTCCATCGTCAGCAGCTACTACAAGTATAGCTATATCAGTAACCTGAGCACCTCTCATTCTCATTGCCGTAAACGCTTCATGTCCTGGAGTATCAAGAAATGTAATTGGCTTGTTGTCTATTGAAACAGTATACGCACCTATATGCTGCGTAATTCCTCCTGCTTCTTTTTCTGTAACTCTGCTATGTCTTATTGCGTCAAGCAAAGACGTTTTGCCATGGTCAACATGCCCCATTACAACAACTACCGGAGGACGTTCCTTTAAATCTGCTGGGTCATCATCATCTTCTTTAAAAGCCTCTTCAAGTATATCTATCTCTTGTTCTTGTTCAGCTATTATGTCATAATCTTCCGCAATGGCTGAGGCAATATCAAAATCTATCTCCTGATTTATTGTTGCCATTATTTTAAGATTCATAAGTTTCATAACTATTTCTGACGAACTTTTTTCAAGCTTTTCCGCCAGTTCTTTTACTGTAACCTTAGCGCCTATCTGTATTACGCCAATTTCAGAATCTTCTTTTTGTTCTTCTTTTTGCATAGCAGTTTCCTTTTTATTATCCTTTTTATTTTTGTTTTTATTATTATTTTTATCTTCGTTTGAATTTATATATTCTTTATCAGATTTAGTATTAACATCTTTACTGTTATTCTTGCCTTTTTGGTCATCATAATACTTTAATATAGTATTTATTTCTTCTTCTTTTAAATTGCTCATGTGATTTTTTACAATTATATTAAATTCTTTTAACTTTTCAATCAAATCCTTACTTGAAACATTTAATGTTTTCGCTAATTCATGTACTCTTGTTTTAGGCAAATAAACCACCTCCAATTATATTATTTCTCATATATGCTTTAAAAACGTCATAAAAAGCCGAGTTCAAAACAAAAGAAAAATCATTCTTTTATTGAATTATTCAATATTTCTTTTATTTTATACGCAAAATTCTCATCGATAACCGTAAGCACAGCTCTGTCGTATTTTCCTATACTTCTGCTTAAATTTTCCTTGTTTTGTGTTATAATGCAATCAACATTATAGTACCTGCATTTATCAGTAAACTTTTTTTTCGTATTATCAGATGCATCGGCTGCAATAATAACAAAAACAGCGCTATTATCCTTTATCGCTGATAAACAGGATTCTTCTCCGGATATAAGTTTACCGGCTCTTTGGCACAAAGAAAGCATAGAAAAAAATTTTCTACTGTCCATTTTCGGTCAACTCACTTTTCAAATTTTCATATACCTCTTTTGGTATACATGTTTTAAAAGACCTTTCAAGTCCTTTTGTTTTCTGCGCTTTTAAAAGACATTCCATATTAGGGCATATATAAGCACCACGACCTTGTTTTTTCCCTGTAACATCAATAGAAATTTCTCCGTCGTCACTTTTTACAATTCTCACAAGTTCTTTTTTATTTTTCATTTCCTGACATCCGGTACACTTTCTTAGAGGAATTTTACGTTTTTTCATTCAAACATCTCTCCTCTTTATTATTCTTCAGCGTCTTTGCCGTTAATATCCGCTTGTTCGTCTTCATACTGCTCTAAAAAAGCATCGCTTTTTGAAAAATCAATAAATTTTGTCATTTTAGCCTGAGCCTCGCTTTTTATATCAATCTTCCAGCCTGTAAGCCTTGCAGCAAGCCTTACATTTTGTCCTTCCTTTCCTATGGCAAGGGATAATTGATTATCCGGCACAACAACTTTAGCACTTTGTTCCTCGTCGTTAATCTCAACGGCAATTACCTTTGAAGGGCTTAATGCTTCTGAAATAAACTGCTTTACATCTTCACTCCAATTTATAATATCAATTTTTTCTCCTTTTAATTCATTTACAATTACATTTACTCTTGCTCCATTTTGACCTACACATGCTCCCACTGCATCAACATCGGGATTTTTTGAATAAACCGCCATTTTTGTTCTTGAACCGGCTTCTCTTGATATACTTTTAATTTCTACTGTACCATCGTAAATCTCTGGAACTTCCAATTCAAATAACCTTTTTACAAGTTCATAATGCGTTCTGCTTACAGTTACCTGAGGTCCTTTTGTAGTTTGTTTAACTTCCAGTATGTAAACTTTTACACGGTCGTTAAATTTATACTCTTCTCCAGGCATTTGCTCTTTTACCGGCAAAACGGCATCAAGCTTTCCTAAGGAAACAATAACATTTTTTCTTTCATTTCTTTGAACTATTCCCGTATCAATATCTCTTTCCTTAGCTGCATATTCATTATACATTTTTGCTCTTTCAGCTTCTCTAAACTTTTGTACAACTACTTGTTTTGCTGTCTGAGCTGAAATTCTTCCGAAGTTCTTAGGTGTAATAGGTATATCAACTATATCTCCCATTTTAAAAATAGGGTCAATTTTTCTTGCATCTTCTAATGATATTTCAAGAAAAGCATCATAAACATCTTCAACTATTTCTTTTTGCGCAAATACCTGTACATTTCCTGTTTCCCTATTTATCTCAACTTTAATATTCTGAGACGTACCAAAATTTTTTTTGCATGCTGATACAAGTGACGTCTCTATTGCCTCAAATATTATTTCTTTATCAATTCCTTTTTCTTTTCTAATCATGTCCAAAGCTTCTAAAAGCTCCGCACTGCTATCCATTTTCCTATTCCTCCTTAAATTATAGTCAAGGTTACTCGAATTTTTATTACACAAAAATTCAAGTAACCGCCGGGCTAAAACATTCGCCTTTATATTCAGCGAAAACTTTCCCTCTCACTGAATATAAGAGTAAGTACCTCCTTAAAATAACGGTGGACTTCCTATGTCGGTTAAAATACAACAGCAAGACGACATACAGCTTTTTCTTTCTTATTAACTGTCATAATAGTGCCGTCAGAGAGTTTTATTTTTATTTCCCCATTTTCAAGTCCCAAGAGTTCGCCTTGAATTTCCTTGCTTCCGTTTAAAGGTTTATAAAGCTTAATATCAACAAGTCTCCCTTTATATTTTGTATATTCATAATCCTGCTTTAAAATTCTATCAATTCCAGGAGAACTTACTTCAAGAATATAAGCATGCTCTATAAAATCATCTTCTTCCAATTTTTCATCAAGCCAACGACTTATAATTTCGCAGTCATCTATATTTATGCCTCTTTCTTTATCAGCATAAACCCTCAAATACCAGTTAGGTCCTTCTTTAACATATTCAACGTCGACAATTTCATATTCCTTTTCATCAGCAAATTTTTTTACAATATTAAAAACTCTGCCGGCAATATCATTTGTCTGCATTTTATCATCCTTTCATATAAAACAAGAGTGGGTTTCCCCACTCTTTCAATGATGTCAAAATTTAAAATAATTATAGCACCATAATACAATATTTGCAACAGTCTATTATTATTTTCACCAAAAAATAAATAAAAATACATAAATTCAATAATAATGAAAATATTATTATTAAGAGGTGATTAAATTGAAAACCAATAAAAATTGCTGTCAAAATTTCAAGCCGATAAACGATTTTCCGGCTTCGCACTATGGTTCAACACTTCCAAATTGTAGTAACTGTATATATTTCTCATCACGAAATTGCCATAAAGATGCATACGATTCACTTGAAAACGAATTTGACTTTATTTAAGGTAAAAAAGCTTGACTCTTTGAAAAAGCAAAAAAACGCAAGATTTTATCTCTTGCGTTTTTTTGTTAGAAAACTACATATCTTTAATCAATTCTATGGCCTTTTCAAGCTGTAAATCCGTACCATCCTCAGATGCCTCTACAATATAATCAGGTTTAATTCCTTTTCCGTCAATACAAACGCCGCTTGGAGTATAATATTTTGCTATTGTAACTTTTATTCCGCTTCCATCGCTTAATTTATATATATTTTGTACAACTCCCTTTCCAAATGTAGTCGTTCCCACAAGCTTTCCAACTCCAAAATCTTTAATAGCTCCCGAAAATACCTCTGATGCACTTGCGCTGTTTCCATTAACTAAAACAATTAAAGGTATTTTAACACAGTCCTTACTTGAATATTCATATTCTTTTTTCCCATTTTTGTCTTCTATATATGTTATATATCCTTCTGGTACAAAAATATCGGTTATTTTAACAACTGTATCCAAAAGTCCTCCGGGATTATCCCTTAAATCTACTATAATTTTTTTCATATTGCTTTTTTCAAGCGTTTCATAAGCTTTAGTAAATTGCTCATATGTAACCCTGTCAAACTTCGATATTTTAATATATCCTATTTCTTCATCTATCATTTTTGAGACTACTGTTGGAACATCAATACTTTCTCTTGTAACATTTACATCAAAACTTGAATTTGTACTTTCTCTATAAATATTAAGCTTTACATCTGTACCTTCTTTTCCTTTCATCATTTTTATAGATTCTTCATAATTATCAATTCCAACTTCTGTATCATTAATCTTTAATATTTTATCACCTACCATAAGACCTGCTTTTGATGCTGGAGAATCTTCAAATTCAGATATAATAATTAATTTCTTATCTTTAGGGTTTATTTTAACAACAATGCCTATTCCTGTATATATACCTTCTGTATCTTCAAGAAAACTTTCAAACGTACTTTTATCCATATAATATGAATAAGGGTCTTCAAGTCCGCTGACTAATCCGGCATAGACTCCTTCTGCAAGTTTATTCTCATCAATCGTACCTGTATAATATTTATCAATTACGTGTAAGATTTCATTTATCTTTTTTTCTGGATTTACACCCTCATTTCTTATTCTTCGGTATAAAACAGAACCACTGTTAAAGATTGCATTAACAGCCAAAACAATAAGAATACCGGCTAATATTCCTTTGAAAAAAGTTTTGTTTTCTTTCATTTAAACAACTCCTTAAATAATAGGATATGAAAACACTAATTAATACTAAATACCGTTTAAGTTTTATATAAAATTTTAATAACGCTTTTTTATAACATTAAATATAACTTCTGCTGCAAATAGTATAAATCAATGTTTTCCTATATCATATTATATTACCTACATTAAATAAAAACACTGAATATTTTAATTATTCAATTAAATTTCTTGCCCATTTA
Organism: uncultured Eubacteriaceae bacterium; assembly: GCA_947086655.1. Taxonomy (GTDB): domain Bacteria; phylum Bacillota; class Clostridia; order Lachnospirales; family CAG-274; genus CAMTZM01. The sequence goes on along the minus strand of CAMTZM010000002.1, from coordinate 77,593 downwards.
TTGCTCATTACCCTTTTTCCACTTATAAATAACTTAAATACTTCCTCACTTGCCACAAGCGCAAATGTTACATAAATAGGAAAGTGAAAAAGCGCAGAACCAATAAATGCACACGGAACACCAACAAGCCATACACCTGCCGCATCAAGCAAAAGACAAAATTTAGTATCGCCTCCGCTTCTAAGAATTCCTACAATAGTAGTATAATTAAAAGTTTTAAAAACTAACATACCTGCTATAACAAAAATAATATATTTTGTATACTCATATACAATATCAGAAACATTAAAAAATGAAAGTATAAACGGTGAAATTATAACCAAAACAATGGATATAAAGCCGCTTACAATAATCGCAAGCAAAATACATTTTTTTGAATATAAAATCGCCTTTTTTATATTTCCGGCTCCTAAAAAATTAGATAAAAGAATACCACATGACACTCCTATACCTAAACCAAAGACCATAAAAAGGTTTTGAACCGTACTTGAGATTTGTATTGCTGCCTGTGCATTTGTTCCGCTGTATTTATATGCTACATTATATACTGAAGTTCCTAATGCCCAAATAAATTCATTTGCAACAACAGGCAAAGAAATTTTTACATAATCAATAAAAAATTGTTTATTAAAATCAAAATATAATTTAATATTTGTAACAACCGGAAGTTTTCTTATTTTTACTAATAAAATTTGTACACACATTTCAACACTGCGAGCCAAAACTGTACCTAAAGCTGCTCCAGAAGCTCCATAATTTAGCTTAAATATAAATATATAATTAAATATAATATTACACATTAAAGATATAAAAGTTGTAGTCATTGGATATATGGCTTTGCCCATTGCACGAAGCGCCGCATTTATACCAACTACAAAAGCTGTTATAAAATAGCTTACTCCTATTATTCTTAAATATTTCACTCCTATTTCTATAACCTTTTTGTCTTTTGAATAAACACTCATTACAAACTCTGGAAAACCAAGTGCAAGCGTACAAAATATTACAGCGGCAATAATATTAGCACTCATATATATGCCCATTACTTTGTGTATACTTTTTAAATCTCTTTTGCCCCAATACTGCCCTATAAAAATAGATGCACCGCTTGATATTCCAAATAAAAGCAAATTAAATAAAAAAAACAACTGGTTAGCAAGCCCAACAGCGGCTACACTTTCTTCTCCAAGCTGCCCAATCATAAAAGTATCCATTATATTTACAAATGAATTAAGCATTTCATTAATAATTATTGGCACTGCTAAAAACGCTACATTTTTTAAAAATATTTTATTTTCTTTTATATTCATAATTACATCCTTTTCCCTTTTATATTTTATTTAACCGGCTTATGAAAATACCATATAATTAAAGCAGAAAAGATTAAAAAAAATTTATTTTCATTATATATTATACGAATTTTCACAATGTTAAACAAAGTTTATTATTATATTAATGCTCCGTCAAATCGGATTATATTTCCGGCTTAACGGAGCATTTCATAAAAATTATTTTTCTTTAAAAACATCACTTTCTATAATAGGATGAATTTGAGACATCATATTGTCAATATCCTCAAACATAGTGCTTTTTGTAGTTCCAAGATTATTAGCAGACGCAATATGTTTTACTACTTCTTTATACTGTGCCTCCATTTTATCAAAAAAACCACACAATGTATTAAGTGACATTTTTGAGTCCTCAATTACATTTGAAATTTCTGATTGTACAGACACAGCGCCTTCTGCCGCTTTCGTAATTTTATCAAATTCATCATATGTCTCATTTACATTATTAATACTTTGTTTTAATGCTTCCTGAGAGGTATTAATACTTACATTAAGCTTATCTGTATCACTTTCAACATTATTAATACCTAAATCAACTTCATAAGCCATAGATTTAATTTCATCCGCAAGTTTTTTAACCTCAGCCGCAACAACTGCAAATCCTTTTCCCATTTCATTTGCTCTTGCCGCCTCAATAGATGCGTTTATAGCAAGTATATTTGTTTGGTCAGCAATATCTACAATTTTAACCATATAATTTTTTATTTTCTCTACTGCATTTTTTAAAGTTTCAAATGTATTTTTCATTTCATCAAAATACGTTTCTACCATAATAGAATTGCTTTTAAGTTCATCAACTTTATTCTGCGCATTTATTACAGACTGGTTAATGTCACCTCTTACCGTAACAAACTCATTGGATACTTGATTAATATTTGAAAAAGTTTGTCCAAAATCCTGTAACTTTTCCTGAAAATTCTCAGCTTCACCAAGCACGTTATTAAAAGAATTTTCTACCATACTAAGCTCCCAAAGAGAATTTACCTCTTTTCTTACAAGTTCTTTATAGTATTCCTTTAAACTGTCTACCACATAAAGCACTGGATATAAGCTTTTTTCTTTATGCTGTCTTTCTTTCAGTTCATTATTAGTTTTTTTTTGAAACAGCATATTTTTCCCTCCTATTATTCAAATGCTACACATGTCATTGACTGATTTACAAACTTATTATTATAGTGTTCTCCATAACCTACAAAACCTACATGATTGCCTAAAGCACTCATTTCATTTAAGTATTCCTGCATATAATTATTATCATTAAATAATAAATATCTAAATAAACAATTAACAGAAAATACTGCTGAAATTTTAGGAAAATCACTCTTTATTTTATTAATGGTATTTTTTACAATTTCTTTATAATTTCCAAGTTCAAGCATAATAAGAATATCCGAATCATTTACTTGCCTAAAACATGATAATGCATTTCCTTCTACATCTTTAATAGATATAATACAAGTGTCATCACCATTAATCTTTCCAAATGGATTTTTAAATGTTTGTGTTAATATTTTATCTTCCGTTATCTTAAGAATATCTTGATATACTTGTTTTGCCGGCGTTCCGTTTAACGAACCAATTATGTATTTTGATTTATCAGTATTTGAAGCTATAAATCTATAATTTCCTTTTTGACTATATATGTTTTCTTTATAAGCTTTTACTCTGCCATTATTATTTTTAATCAATGCATATGCTGCCGCATCCTCGTAAATAATACCATTAACAGAAACCTTTTTGGCATCACATGTTCCACCTATTAATGAAATATTTCTTCGTTTAAGAACAGTGTGCATAGTAGTCAATACACATGCGTCATTTCCTGAACAAAAATCAAGGCATATTGTATCTTCTTGTGCTCCGTTAACTTTTTTCACATCCTGTTCAAGTCTGTCAATATATTTTACCGGCATAACAGACACCTGTTCAAGTACATTTACCTTTACAGAAACACCATCATAAAAAGCTATAACACCTACACCTTTTTCCACAATTGTTTTACTATAACTCATTCCAATACAGCAAATACTTGGAACATTTGGATAAAGCTTTGCTAATTCCTTTACATGTAATTCAAACTGCTCATTATTAGACAGTAGCATAATCAACTGAGGATTATTCAGCCCTTTTACCGCCTCTTTTAAATTTCCGCTATGGCTCATACCAAAAAATTGTCTCAATATGCTGCCCTCCTTTTTTTTTACAATGCAAATATGTTGATAAATTATATTATACTTCACACTTAATATAATCGTCAATAATTATTTATTTTGAGGAGTGTCCAGCTTTGCATATAATTTTACCATAAAAAAATCAGCTAAAAAATTTTTCAACAACTTTTTTTGTTTCATAATTATCTGTAAAAGTTATATAAGTATCCCTTGGTTCGCTTTTGTTTGTTATACAAACAACACTTATTATAAAAACAATTAAAACACCAACAATACTAATCCATAATTTAGGTTTTTTAAATCTTAAAATATTTTTTACTCTTTTTCTTATATAAGACTCTCCAAAGGCAATAGGTCCAAATGGTAATCTTCTGCGATTTACAGCAAAAGAAAGTAAAGAATAACTATAATCTTTTATAGAGTCTACTCCCATTTCTAAAATCACTTTTTCATCGCAGCTCATTTCCATATCTTTATTCATATAAAAATAAGCCAGCCAAATAAAAGGATTAAACCAATATACAATAAGTATAAAAAAAGCAATTATTTTTATAATATTATCATATCTTTTTATATGATACTTTTCGTGACACAAAACATAAGAAAATGCTTTTTCATTTAAACGAAAAGGTATATAAATTTTAGGTTTTATAAATCCCATAACGAAAGGAGTTTCTATATTGTCACACTCATAAATATTATCTTTATAAAAAATAGCTTTTTTAACAACTCTTTTCATGCGAAAAAATAAAAAAATCTCATACAATAAAATAAAAATTATACCTAAAATCCAAAAAATAACGGCTATAAGTATATAAATTTGCATAGGGTTTATACTATTTTGAATTTCTGATACCGGAAGCAAAGAATTTACCGTTTTATTGACAGAATCTACTCCTACATCAATTATAGGAGTATCCATAAAACCTATATCCGAAGGAATATATTCCATTCCATAGTTTCCGGCATTTATATTTGTAAATGTATTAAGATTTAAAAAACTAAATTCCGAAGTTATTGAAAAAGGAAAAATAAGCCTAAATCCAACAATTCCCCACAAATAATAAGAATACTTCTTCGGAAATTTTTTAAGTAAAAATCTAACTGCCATAATAATTATAATTACATAAGCAGCAGTTATACTCATATTTAAAAGTTTTATAAAAATATCTCCTAAAAAAAACATATACTTCACCCCTTATATTCGTCAATCATCTTTTTAATATTTTCGGCTTCTTTATCCGTTATTTTTTTGCCTCCTAAAAACGCCGCTATAAGATGTGAAATAGAACCATTAAATGTTCTTTCCACAAAATACTCTGTTTCATTAATCTGTGTTTCTTCTTTTGGAATTAAAACAGAAATAACAGCATTTTCATTAACTATATAACCCTTTTCACACATTTTTTTAATAACGGTATATGTAGTCGATTTTTTCCATCCAAGCTTATTTTTGCAAATTTTTACAACTTCTCCTGAATTTATCGGAGCATTTTCCCAAATAATCATCATAAACTTATAGTCACTATCGCAGAGCTTTAAATAATCCATAATAAATCCTCCCTAATAATTAGGTCTATTAATATAAACCTTAATGTAAGTCTATATTAATAGACCTAATTTGTCAAGTTTTTTTAAAAAATTATAATTTTTGTATATATTTTAGTTTAAGCATATATTATAATAAAATAAATTTTGACTATATTTTAAATTACTGCTATTATTGTAATATAAAAGGAGGTTCAATAATATGATAAAAATAGGTTCGCATGTTTCTATTTCGGGAGGACTTATAGAAGCAGCAAAAGAAGCTTTTTCATATAACGCAAATACATTTATGGTTTATACAGGAGCTCCTCAAAATACAAAAAGACTGCCTATTGAGGATATGAAAATTGAAGAAGGAAAAAAATACATGAAAGAACACAAAATAAGCGATATAGTCGTACATGCTCCTTATATAATAAATCTTGCATCATATAAAGAAAATATATATGAACTTGCTGTATCGTTTTTAAAATCTGAAATTAAAAGAACAGAAGCCTTTGGCTCAAATTATATTGTACTTCATCCGGGCGCTTTTACAGACAAAGATGTAAAATATGGTATAAATAGAATTGCCGAAGGGCTTAACAAAGTATTAAATGAAGATACAAAACCTTATATATGCCTTGAAACAATGGCAGGAAAAGGAAGTGAAATAGGGAGAACTTTTGATGAAATAGCAGAAATTATAGAAAAAGTTGAAATGAGTAATAAAATAGGCGTATGTTTCGATACATGTCATACACACGACAGCGGATATGATATAATTAATAACTTTGAAAGCGTTATGGATAATTTTAATAAAGTTTTAGGTCTTGACCGACTTAAAGTGTTTCATATAAACGGTTCTTTAAATAAATGTGGAGCAAAAAAGGACAGACATGCCAATATAGGTGCTGATGAAAATAATCCTCGTGGACGTGACATGATTGGTTTTAAAGCTTTATATAATATTGTTCATTCAGAATATGCAAAAGGAAAAATATTTATACTTGAAACTCCATGGATTGATAAAAACACAAATTTATACAAAGAAGAAATAAAAATGCTAAGAGGAATTAAAAATGAATAATAAAACTGTATTAATTACTGGTTCATCAAGAGGAATCGGAAAGGAAATTGCAAAAACTTTTTTAAGTAAAAATTATAATGTTGTAATAAACTCTAAAAACTCAGATGAAGAACTTAACAATACTTTAAAACAATTAAAAGAAATAAATAAAAATGTTATATCAATAAAAAAAGACGTATCAATATATAACAATGTAAAAGAACTTTTCAATGAAATTAATAATACATTTGGAGACGTTGATATTCTTATAAATAATGCCGGAATATCATATATAGGCTTATTTAATAAAATGAAACCTGAAAAATGGCAGGAAATAATTAATAATAATGTAAACAGTGTTTTTAATTGTACTCATATAGCATTGCAGTCCATGATAAGAAATCATAATGGGAAAATAGTCAATATATCGTCAATTTGGGGAAATATTGGCGCTTCATGCGAAGTAATATATTCTGCTTCAAAAGGGGCAATAAATTCTTTTACAAAAGCTTTAGCAAAGGAACTCGGTCCATGTGGTATAAGAATAAACGCTGTTGCATGCGGTGTAATTGATACAAAAATGAATAATTTTCTTAATGATGAGGAAAAAAATACTTTAAAAAATGAAATACCTCTCATGAGGTTTGGCTCTGCAAGTGAAGTTGCTGATTTAGTACAATATTTAGTAAGCGACAATTCATCTTACATTACCGGACAAGTTATAACTCTTGATGGTGCAATGACATAAATATATAAGGAGTTGTTTATAATGAGAAAATTATTTATAAAGAAAAAAAATAAAATAACATTAAAAGTAAAATATAGAATTACTCAAATATTTCTTATAATATTTATGTTTCTGTTTGGAACTGAAATTTATTTTAACTATGATTATATTGTATTTAAAATATTAATATGCAGCGGTTATATATATACTGACACTTTAAATGATTTATATAAAGATTTTTTAAAAGAAGAAAATACTGAAAATTACTATAAAAACTTTGACGATTTAATAATCGCTTTAACAACTTCTGCTTTTTATTCAAAAAGCGATGACCCATATACGTATATTTATCTTCCTGAAGAATATATACAATCAAAAAATAAGAAAAAAGAAGTTGCTGAAAAATCAGAAATAAAACAATATGATGATAATATAGTATATTTAAAACTTACAAATTTCTCAAAATACAGCAAAGATTTTATTTTTGATAATATAAAAAAGCTTGATAATAACAATATACTAATACTTGACCTTCGTTCAAACAGCGGTGGTAATCTTGATGAAACATATAAAATTATAGATTTATTTATTGAAAACAATAAAACAATAGCATATGAAAATACAAGATTAAAACTTTTTTCAAAACAAATTAAAACAAAAAATTCTAAAAGACTTTCATATGAAAAAATATATATACTTCAAGACATAAATACAGCAAGTGCCTCTGAAGTTTTGATATCTGCATTAAAACAAAATCTTGATAATGTTATAACAGTTGGAGATAAAACATTTGGAAAAGGAATCGGACAATTTACAGCGCCATTAAAACATGGATATGCACTTAAATTAACTACTCTAAAACTTTTATGTCCTGATAAATCATCTATACACAAAAAAGGTATTTATCCCGATATAGAGTATAAATATGAAGATATTATTGACTATATAATAAAAAACAAACCTACGCCTGTTAATAATCACTAAAACATTATAATAGTATTTAGTATAAAATAAAATTACCCGCTTATTTTTAAACGGGTAATTTTAAACATATCATTATACTTTGTTAATACTACTTATGTCGTTTAAAATAATGTCATTTGATTTGTTTTAGGTATACCATCAAGTACACCGTTTTTCTCTAAAAGGTCTATTACTGATTTGCTTACCTTTGTTCTTTCTCTAAATTCCTCTACTGTAAAGAACTTTCCTTCTTTACGAGCCTCAACTATATTTTGCGCTGCATTTCCTCCAAGTCCCTGAACTGTACATAAAGGCGGCATAAGACCTTCTTTAGTTACTTTAAACTTTAAAGCATCGGATTCATATAAATTCATAGGTACAAATTTTAAACCTCTTGCATACATTTCATAAACAAGTTCAAGTGTTGTAAGAGTATTTTTATCCTTTGCAGACGCATCTTTTCCTAAAGAATTAATCTTATCAATATTTTCTTTTACGGTTTTTGGACCATCACACATAATAAGATAATCAAAATCTTCAGCTTTTACCGAAAATGTAGCGGCGTAAAAAGCTTCTGGATAATTTATCTTAAAATAGCCTATTCTAAAAGTATTTGTTACATATGCAACTGCATGTCCCTTAGGAAACATATATTTTATCTTTTTACATGAATCAATATACCAATTTGGAACATTAGAATTACGCATAACTTCTTCATCTTCTTTAGAAAGTCCCTTTCCCTTTCTTACTTTTTCCATAATTGTAAAAGCGGTTTTATTTTCTACACCTTTAATAATAAGATATACCATAATATCATCACGTGTAGGTATTACTTCTTTTAAAGTAGCTACTTTATTTTTTATAAGTTCCTGTGCATTTTCAAGCCATACACCTGTACCATGAGATAAACCCGATATTCTTACAAGTTCTGAAAAAGTAGTCGGCTTTGTATCCATAAGCATTTGTCTTACAAACCTTGTCCCAAACTCAGGCAGTCCTAATGTACCTGTATTACAGTTAATTTGTTCCTCCGTTACTCCTAACGCTTTAGGAGATGTAAAAAGAGACATTGTATCTTTATCATCAAGAGGCGTATCTAAAGGGTCAAAACCCGTAATGTCTTTAAACATACGAAGCATAGTTGGAACGTCGTGTCCGAGCAAATCAAGCTTTAAAAGACGTCCGCTTATTGAATGATAATCAAAATGCGTCGTAGTTACACTTGAGTCAGAATCGTTTGCCGGACGCTGTACAGGACAAAACTCATAAATACTATTGTCTCTTGGTACAACCATTAGACCCCCTGGATGCTGCCCTGTTGTTCTCTTTATTCCAACACAGCCAAATTTAAGTCTATTCATTTCAGCACTTCTTATAGAAAGTTCCCTTTCCTCCGTATATTTTCTTACATAACCATATGCCGTTTTTTCAGCAACAGTACCTATTGTACCAGCTTTAAAAACATGTCCTTTTCCAAAAAGTACCTCTGTATAAGCATGAGCCTGTTGCTGATATTCTCCGGAAAAGTTCAAATCAATATCAGGTTCTTTATCTCCATTAAATCCTAAAAATGTCTCAAATGGAATATCATGTCCATCCTTTTTTAGTTTAGCGCCGCATACAGGGCAAATCTTATCTGGTAAGTCACAGCCTGAATTGCCTAAATTAGCTATAACTTCATCTGATTCAAAATCTGAATATTTACATTCAGAACATATGTAATGCGGCGACAAAGGATTAACTTCCGTTATACCGGCCATAGTTGCTACAAAAGAAGAACCTACCGATCCCCTTGAACCTACTATATAACCGTGGTCGTTTGAATCCCAAACCAATTTTTGAGCTATAATATATAAAACCGCAAAACCATTTTTTATAATTGAGTTAAGTTCTTTTTCAAGTCTGTTTTTAACTATATCCGGAAGATTTTCTCCATATATTGATTTAGCCTTCTTTGTTGTTATTTCCACAAGTTGTTCTTCTGCTCCGTCAATTTTAGGCGGAAAAGTTTCGTCAGGAATTGGCTTAACATCTTCAATCATTTCTGCTATTTTATTCGTATTTGTTATAACAATTTCTTCGGCTTTTTCTTTTCCAAGATAGTCAAATTCATTAAGCATTTCCTCTGTTGTTCTATAATAGAGAGGAGCTTGATTATCAACATCTTTAAAACCTTCGCTTGCCTGTATAATTCTTCTGTATATCTCATCTTGAGGTTCTAAAAAATGAGCGTCACATGTAGCCACTACCAATTTATTATATTTTTCTCCTATTTCTACAATACGCCTGTTTATTTCCTTTAATTCATCAATAGAATTTACAATGCCGTCTCTAACCATAAACTCATTATTACCTATTGGCTGAATTTCTAAATAATCATAAAAATTAACTAACTCCTCTATTACATCATCGGGTTTATTTTCAAAAACAGCTTTAAAAAACTCACCAGCTTCACAAGCTGTTCCTATAATAAGTCCTTCTTTTAATTTAATATACTCACTTTTTGGTATCCGTGGTCGTCTAAAAAAATAATCTATATGTGACTTGGATATAAGTTCGTATAAATTTCTAAGTCCTTTTTGATTTTTAACAAGTATTACAGCGTGATAAGTTTTAAGTTTCTTTATATCTATTGAGTTACTTGCCAATATATTTATTTCATCAAGTTTTGAAATACCTTTTTCACGCAAAATAGGTATACACTTTAAAAATATTTCTGCTGTGGCTTTAGCGTCGTCAACTGCTCTATGATGATTTTCCAAAGATACACTTAAATGTTTGGCAACAATATCAAGTTTATACCTTGAAAGCTGAGGAAATAAAAATTTTGAAAGTTCTAACGTATCAACTACCGTATTATGTATATTTACTCTGTTATTTTTAGCCCAATGACGAATAAATCCAACATCAAAATTTGCATTATGGGCAACAAGCACGCTGTTATCTATAAACTTAACAAACTTTGGAAGTATTATATCTTCTGTTTCAGCATCTTTAAGCATTTCATCATTTATTCCTGTAAGTTCAATTATTTTATCACTTAATTTTTCATTTGGGTTTATAAATTCAGAAAACTTATCAATAACTTGTCCGTTTTTTATTTTTACAGCGCCTATTTCAATTATTTTATCTGTTTCTTTTTTTAACCCTGTTGTTTCTATATCAAAAATAACATACTCGTCATCAAGTCCCTGTCCTTTGCTGCTTTGTACTATTGCTCCCAAATCATTTACAATATAAGCCTCAACGCCATATAATATTTTAACCCCATATTTTTTTGCTGCATCCATTGCCTCAGGAAACGCCTGTACAACTCCATGGTCTGTAATAGCTATTGCCTTATGTCCCCATTTTGCTGCTCTTTCTATATAGCTTGAACATGATGAAATACCATCCATCATACTCATTTGAGTATGGAGATGAAGTTCAACCCTTTTTAAAAGTGAATTATCATGTCTTATCTCAGGCTCTACTCCCTTGCATAAATTTGAAACCATTATATTTAATTCTTTTGTAAAATCGTCAAACTGAACTTTTCCTTTTATTTTAACATAATTTTTAGGTTTAAGCATTCCTTTTATTTCGTCAGTATATTCTTCCGGTTTTAAAAACATTTTAAATGTAACTGAATCTGTCAAATCAGTAATATCCACACTTAATAAAATTTTTCCGGATTTAGTTTCTCTTTCCTCAACTGAAATAATCCTCCCATTCAATACAACTGTTTCTCCTTCTATTATTGAATCTTTAACAGTGCTGTATGTATCCTCAAAGTCAGAAAATTTAACATTAACACGTTTTGTTTTTCTTATTTTTTGATTTTCAAAAACTAAGCCTTTATTTGTATCAGTTTGATTAGAAGAAGGAGAAGAAGGAGCATTTTGAAGTTTAACAATTTCTTGTTTTATGTATTCGGCTCTATTAAATTTATTTTTTTCATTATTTTCAAAATCTAAATTTTTAAAAACAACTGAAATATTAATATTAAATCTTTTTCTCAAAATATCTTTAATAAAATAATCAATCTTTTTTGCCCTAAATAAAAATGAACTGTTATAACCTACATTTATTGTCAGTATTTCATTTTTAAATGATTTTTTACCGCTTTTCAATAAATGATAACACATAGGACTTTTTTTATTTATATCAAATAAAATATTATCCCAATAGCCGTTTATTTTTTCTTCTGTTGTTTTATCTTCAACTTTATATAAAATATCTATGTCAACATCATTTATTACAGGAAAGTTTTTCATAATATCTGTTTTAAAATCACACAAATATTTTTCATTAATTATATTATTATAACTTAAAATAATATTCATTTTATTTTCACGGCTAAAAACATGTACTTTATCCACATTAGCATTTCTCAGATTATTTTTTACACTATTTGACAATTCAAGCTTACCAAATACATCTAAAAACTTCTTTGCTAACAAATAACTCACCTCATTTTAAAGCTTGTTAAGTTCATTCATAAATTCATCAATAAGAGAGTTTTCAGAAACTTTTTTTACTATCTCTCCCTTTTTAAATATTAAACCATATCCCTTTCCTCCGGCTATGCCTATATCAGCCTCTCTTGCTTCTCCGGGACCATTTACGGCACAGCCCATTACAGCAACTTTAATATTTTTATTTATATTTCTACATTTTTCCTCTATTTTTTCTGCTATTGAAATTAAATCTATTTCAGTTCTTCCGCAAGTTGGACATGATATAAACTGTACTCCAAAGTTTCTTATTTCAAGTGATTTTAAAATCTCTTTAGCTGCTTTTACTTCCTCAACAGGATTTCCTGTAAGGGATACCCTTATTGTATCGCCTATACCTTTTGATAAAATAGCTCCTATTCCGGCGGCTGACTTTATAGTACCGGAATAAACAGTACCTGATTCGGTTATTCCAACATGAAGTGGATATTCAGTCTTATCGCTTAAAATTTCGTAGGCTTTTAAAGAAAAAGGAACGCTTGATGATTTTATTGAAATTACTATATTCTTATAATTAAACTCTTCAAGAATATGTACATGTTTCAAAGCGCTTTCAACAAGACCTTCCGGAACTACTTTCCCATATTTTTCTAAAATTTCTTTTTCAAGCGAACCCGAATTTACGCCTATCCTTATAGGTATATTCCTTTTAGCCGCAGCATCTACAACAGCCTTTATCCTATCTTTACTTCCAATATTTCCCGGATTTATTCTCAATTTATCAATACCGTTTTCTATTGACTTTAAAGCAAGCTTGTAATCAAAATGAATATCAGCAACTAAAGGTATATTTATATTTTTCTTTATTTCTTTTATTTTTTCAGCCGCTTCCATATCCAAAACAGCTACTCTTATAATTTCACAGCCTTCTTTTTCAAGTTCTCTTATTTGCTCAATTGTTTTTTCAGCGTCTCTTGTATCTGTATTACACATTGATTGTATTGCGATAGGGCTGTTTCCTCCTATCGCAATATCTCCTATTTTAATTTTCTTTGTTTTTTTCCTGTCTATATACATAAATCCTCCTTAATAATCTCTTGTTAAAACTATGAGAGGTTTCTCTCCTACTAAATCCCCGCTTAATTGGCGGGAGGTTTCCTCCGTCGGCTAAATTGACTGTATCAAATAAACTTTAGTATATCATTAAAAGCAACCGCAATTCCAAAAATCATAAGTATTACAAAGCCCACTAAATGAACTACTCCTTCTTTTTCAGGAGGAAGCGGTTTCCTTCTAATCATTTCAGCAAACAAAAATATAAAACGTCCTCCGTCAAGAGCTGGTATAGGTAAAATATTCATAACTCCTAAATTAGCACTTAAAAGAGCTACAAGGCTTGCCATAGATTGTATTGTATACCATATATTTTCTTTAGTTTGCTCGTATACGTCTCCTACAACAGCAGTCAAACCTATCGGTCCTGCCATTTCATCTATTGAAACATTCATTGTAAATATTTGTTTAAGTCCGTAAAACGTCACCTTAACCATGCAAACCATTGACCAAAAACCATTTTTGCAGCTTTCAAAAAATCCTGCTTTTTCCATGCCCTCTATTTTTTCTTTTAAAAAAGGCGATTTGGGATTAAGTGAAAAACCTATTATATATGCTCCATACTCGTTTTTAGTTGGAGTAACAATCTTATCTAATATTTTTCCGTCTCTTTCTATTGAGATTTTAATATCTCCTCCGCTATACGTATTCAAATAAAATCTAAGCTCATCATATATATGAATTTTTTTACCATTATATTTAATAATTCTATCACCTATATGCATATCAGCTTTTTGAGCGGAATATCCTTCCGATATTTCTGCTACAACAGGCTCGTTAATGCCATTAAACATAACAAGAAGTGTTGATATAACAAATGCAAGCAAAAAATTCATAAACACACCGGCTAAAACAATTATCATGCGTTTATAAAGAGAAACACTATTAAATCCTTTTTTATCAACTTCATCATTGTCTTCTTCCGCCATTTTGCAAAAACCGCCTATTGGGAAAAGCCTTATTGAATATAAAATATCTCCTTTTTTTATTCCAAAGATTTTTGGCCCCATTCCAATAGCAAACTCCTCAACATAAACCCCGCTTTTTACTGCCGCTATAAAGTGTCCAAATTCATGTATAATAACTATAATTCCAAATATAATGACAGTTAATATTATAGACAATTGAATTCACCTCATTAAATAATAATATTAGTCAAAGACTATTCGCATTTTTGCTTTAAAAAAATACTAAAAGAGCAAGCGTCCCGCTTAAGTATCTAATAACTTACTTGTTTTGGTTAAATTATACAATACTGCTTTAAATCAGCGTTTCTATATAATTTCTTGCCCAGTTGTCAGCTTCTATAACATCTTCAAGAGAATAATTATATTTAACATTATATGCAGACATAGTTTTTTCTATAAGCATAGGTATACTTGAAAAGCTTATTTGACGGCTTAAAAATTTATTTACACATGCCTCGTTTGCTCCATTTAATACAGCAGTCATTGTTCCGCCCTCTTTTAAAGCCTCAAAAGCTAAATAAAGACATCTAAAAACATTCATATCCGGTTTTTCAAAAGTTAAATTATTATATTCAAAAAAATTTAATCTACTGTAATTATTTTTAACTCTTTTGGGATATGTAAGCGCATATTGTATAGGCAGTTTCATATCAGGAAGCCCAAGCTGAGCAATAACTGCACCATCTTCATATTCTACCATAGAATGTATTATGCTTTGAGGGTGAACAACAACATTTATATTATCCTCATTAATATTAAAAAGCCATTTTGCCTCAATAACTTCAAGTCCTTTATTCATAAGCGTAGCTGAATCAATAGTTATTTTTTTGCCCATATTCCAATTTGGATGTTTTAAAGCATCTTCGACAGTTATATTGTCAAGACTTTTGTAACCTTTAAATGGCCCTCCTGATGCCGTTAAATGTATCTTATATATTTTATTCTTATTATTACCCTGTAAGCACTGAAAAATTGCAGAATGTTCACTGTCAACAGGATACATTTTTACATTATTTATTTTTATTTCATTCATTACAAACTCTCCGGCAGCTACAAGTGTTTCTTTATTAGCTAAAGCTATATTTTTTTTTGCTCTTATAGCAGCTATTGTTGGCTCAAGTCCTGCCTTTCCAACAACAGAGTTTACAACCATATCTGCATTATCGACAGTTGCGGCTATTTTTAAACCCTCAGTTGATGAAAGAATTTCAACGCCTTTAATATTTATTCTTTTTTTAAGTTCGCAAGCCTTTTTATCATCAACAACAACAGCAACAGACGGCTTAAATTCATTTATTTGTTTTTCAAAAATATCTATATTTGTATTTGTAGTAATAGCGTCGACTTTAATATTGCCAAGAGTTCTTACAACTTCAAGGGTCTGCATGCCAATTGAGCCTGTCGAACCTAAAATAGATATGTGGTTTTTCAATTAAAATCATCCTTTCATAATTATACAGCTTATAATAATAACTTTGAAAGTGCATATATTGTCGGAGCTGTAAAAAGCACACTGTCAAACCTATCAAGTGCTCCGCCGTGTCCTGGTATAATATGCCCAAAATCTTTTATATTTACATGTCTTTTTATACTTGATGCTGTCAAATCTCCAATTTGAGCAAATATAGAACCAATAGAGCCTATAAAAAAGAAAATCAAAACTGACAAGTTATTAATTTCAAAATTGTATATTTTTGAAATCACAAATACAAACAAAGCAGTCATTAACGCCGTAAAAACAACACCGCCTATTGCCCCTTCCCACGTTTTATTGGGACTTAAAACAGGCGTAAGCTTATGTTTTCCAAATGTAACTCCTGTAAAATAAGCTCCTATATCACTGCAAAATGCACATATAAATACAAGCCATACATAATATTGCCCATTTTCTAATTCCTTTATAAGAAAAATATTTGAAAGCATAAACGCTATATAAAAGAAACCTGTAAATGTAACAGCGCAATCAAATATATTCACTTTTCCATACTGAAAAACCATTAAAGCAAATAAAAGAAGTATAGTCGGCATAAGAAACAATCTATAATCAACATTAATTAATTTTGTATTTAATGAAAAAATATATATTACAGCCATTAAAAAACCTATAAAGTGTATAGGCATAATTTTGCCTGAAACTGCTTTGTAAAATTCATACATTCCCGTTAAAGAAACAAATAATATTCCAATTTTTAAATATATTCCTCCAAATAAAACCAAAGCTATTAAAATAGGAAGTCCTATTATAGAAGATATAATTCTTACTGCCATTTTTCTGCACCTCATCTTCCGCCAAAGCGTCTGCTTCGACTTTTATATTGTTCTATCGCATCCAAAAGGTCGTCTTTGTTAAAATCCGGCCATAATTTATCAGTAACGTAAAACTCAGAATAAGCAGCCTGCCAAAGCATAAAATTACTTAATCTTAACTCTCCGCTTGTTCTTATAATTAAATCAGGGTCAGGAAAATTTCTCGTATCAAGAAAATTTGATATTGTTTTCTCTGTTATATCATTAAATGAGATTTTGCCTTCCTCAATGTTTTTATATATTTTTTTTAACGAACGCAAAATCTCGTCACGACCTCCGTAATTTACCGCAATATGCAAATTCATACCCTTTTTTATAGAAGATACATCTTCAAGTTCTTTAATTTTTTCTTGAATATCATCATCAAGAGCACTTATATCACCTATCATATCAACTTTTATATTACTATCTTTATTATCTCTTATGTAATCGCTTATATACTCTCTTAATAAATTCATAAGCGCATCAACTTCTTCTTTTGAACGACTCCAGTTTTCAGTTGAAAAAGCGTATACTGTCATATGCTTTATACCTATTTCATCTGCATATTTTATTAATTTATTTAATGTTTGAGCGCCTGCTCTATGCCCTAATTTTCTCGGAATAAATCTTTTTTTTGCCCATCTTCCGTTTCCATCCATAATTATAGCAATATGTTCTGGTATATTTTTATCCATAATTTCCTCCGTATATTAAAACATACTCTTATGTCTATAAAGTTAATCACTTGAAAACTTTACATATTTTCTCAAAATTAAAACAGGCTGTTCAAAACTGTATAAAATTTTGAAACAGCCGTTTGTTTTATATGGCCATAATATCCTTTGTTTTGTTTTCAACAAGTTTATCTATACTTGAAATACTCTTATCCGTAAGTTTTTGCATTTTATCTTCAAGAGATTTTAACTCGTCTTCTGTAATTTCATGGCTTTTCTCAAGCTTTTTAAACGCATCTATACCATCACGTCTTATATTTCTTACGGCAACTTTAGCGTCTTCTCCCTTTTTCTTTACATCCTTTCCCAATAATTTACGTCTTTCCTCTGTCAACTCTGGAAAAACAAGACGTATAACTTTTCCGTCATTTGATGGATTAATACCTATATCAGACATATTAATAGCCTTTTCAATTTCCTTTAATAAAGATGAATCCCATGGAGAAATCTGCAGCAAACGAGCTTCTGGAACTGTTATATTTCCTATTTGATTAATAGGAGTAGGTGCCCCATAGCAATCTACCAATATTTTATCAAGTACATGTGGATTTGCTCTTCCAGCACGAATAGTGTTTAACTCATTTTCAAGACTTTTAATTGATTTATTCATTTTTTCCTCATATACATCAGTACGATTAGACATATTTTTGTCCTCCTTAAAATATTTATTTTTTTAAACAGTAACTTCCGTACCAATTTTTTCCCCTGTCGCTGCTTTTATTATACCTAATTTTTCAGAAAGTGCAAATATAATAACAGGTATTTTTTGCTCATAACACAAATTTGCTGCGGCAATATCAATTACTTTTAAATTTTTTTCTATTATTTCTTTACATTTAATAGTATCATATTTTTTAGCGTTTGGATTTAAAGCTGGGTCACTGTCATAAACTCCGTCAATATTTTTTGCATATAAAATAGCCTCTGCTTCAAGTTCCGACGCTCTTAAAGCTGTAACCGTATCAGTTGAGAAGAAAGGATGTCCTATACCTCCGGCAAAAATAATTATTTTTTTATCATCTAAATATTTAAGTGCCTTTTCCTTTGAGAAAGTTTCAGTCATTGTACCAACCTCAAACGGTGTCATAACTTTTGCATTAAGCCCTTTCCTTTCAAACGAATCTTGTAAATACAAAGCGTTCATAACAGTAGCAAGCATACCTATTTGGTCAGCACGGCATCTATCCATTGACGGTTCAGCGCTTCTGCCGCGCCAATAATTTCCTCCTCCTACAACAATTGATAATTTAACTCCTTTAAAAATAAGCTCTTTTACCTCATCAATTATTCTATTGACTACCGACTTATCATAACCCGATTTACTTTCGTCTGTAAGGGCTTCGCCGCTTAATTTGAGAATTACATTATTATACATCAAAAAACCTCCTTTATATAATAATCTTTAATAAAACTATTAACAAATACGTATACAAAATATAGATTAAAAATAAGTATTATATAAATACTTTAAAATTTTCTCAATATAGAGCATATCCAAAAACTCCATATACATTATTGAAACTGTATAAAAATCCAATTATTTTAAAAATTTATATAGTTTTAAGATACATTCTACTATTTTCCAAAATTTATTCTAACATAAAATTAAACTTACTACAATGTATTTTTCTCTAAGCTGTATAATAAAATAAAATAAGCATATAATAAAAGTTTCTACGGAAATATGTAAAGGAGGATATATGAATAAACCCACTATAAAAATGAAAAAAAGGCTTTTATTTTTTCTTTTTGTATGTGAAACAATGCTTTTTGCCGTAATATTTCGTATTTTTTACATACAAAGCTTTGAATCACAGTTTTACCAGGAAAAAGCATATGAACAGCAAACAAGGGATAGATTAATATCCCCAAAACGCGGAAGTATATACGACAGAAATATGAACGGGCTTGCACTTACTCAGACAGTTTCTTCAGTTAGTGTTATACATGCACAGATTAAAGACGAAAATCAAGCAGCACAAGTTCTTTCTCAAAAGCTTAATATGGATTACGATAAAGTTCTTAAAAAAATACAAAAGAAAGTAGCCCTTGAAAGAATAAAAACAAAAGTTGATATTCAGCTTGCAAATGAAATAAGACAGCTAAATATACCTGGAATAGTAATTGATGAAGATATAAAAAGAGTATATCCTTACTCAACACTCGCCTCTCAAGTTATTGGATTTGTAGGTAAAGATAACCAAGGCATAATAGGACTTGAATCAAAATACGAAAAATATCTAAAAGGCAAACAGGGGAAAATACTTACAGAAACAGATGCAAGAGGTGTTGAAATGAAAGACGGACAAGAGGACAGAATTGAGCCGGAAGAAGGATACAGCCTTATAACAAGTATTGATATAACACTGCAAAAGTATGCCGAACAAGTTCTTGAAAAGGCTGTAAAAGCAAAAGATGCAAAAAGAGGAACTATAATATTAATGAATCCTCAAAACGGAGAAATATATGCAATGGCAAATAAGCCGGATTTTGACTTAAATGACCCTTTTACTATAAATTCCGAAGAATTAAAAGGAATTTGGGACACAATATCTTCAGAAGAACAAAATAAATATCTAAATCAAATGTGGAGAAATTTCAGTATAAACGATACATATGAACCAGGGTCAACTTTTAAAGTTATAACAGCTTCTGCAAGTTTAGAAGAAAAAGTTGTAAGTGTAAACGATAGTTTTAACTGCGGCGGAGGAAGAACAGTAGCCGGAAGGAGAATAAAATGCTGGCGTTCTCCTCGAAGTCATGGAACTTTGAACTTTGTGCAAGGCGTTCAAAATTCCTGTAATCCTGTATTTATGGACTCAGCCGAAAGACTTGGGGCAGAAAAATTTTACAGTTATATGCTTAAATTCGGATTTGATAAAAAAACCGGAATTGACCTTCCCGGTGAAGCAGTAGGAATAATGCACAAATTAAAAAATATTGGCCCTGTCGAACTTGCCACAATGAGTTTTGGACAGTCGTTTCAAATTACACCTTTACAGCTTCTTAGGGCTATTTCTTCAGTTATAAACGGAGGACATCTTATTACTCCTCACTTTGGAATAAAAATAATTGATGAAAATAATAATGTTGTAGAAGAATTTAATTACGAAAAAGGTGAACAGACTATATCAAAAGAAACTTCTGATACAATGAGATATATACTTGAAAGCGTAGTATCGGAAGGTACAGGAAATAAAACTTATATACCAGGATATAGAATAGGAGGAAAAACCGCCACAAGTGAAAAATTACCAAGAAGAAGCGGAAAATATATAGCATCATTTATGTCATTTGCCCCAGCAGAAAATCCTCAAGTAATAGGGCTTGTTCTTATTGATGAACCAAAAGGAGTATATTACGGAGGTCAAGTTGCCGGTCCTGTAATGAAAGAAATAATGTCAAATACACTTCCTTATTTAGGAATTACCCCTTTATATTCAGAAAAAGAAATGCAGCTTGATGAAACATCAGAAATTACAATACCTGAATTGACAGGATTAAAAGTTTCAGAAAGTAAACAGATAATAGATAAATTAAATTTAAAATATGATATAAAAGGAAACGGAGATATAGTAAAAAATCAATTTCCTATTGCCGGAGAAAAAGTTAACTATGGTACAAAAATTATAATTTATACATAATCAGAACCGCCCGTCAAACGGGTGGTTTGCTCGCCCCTATAAGGGGCAGTTACCAGCCGGCGTCTAAAGACGCTGGCTTTCACTTTGTTCAAGCCCATAATCGCCTTTGACTCGTTGCCGCCCTTAAAAGGGCATTGTAATACCGGCTAACCCCTAAAGGGGTCTTCATATTCTTTTACACTTAATTTGTCCATCGCTATATCATGTTTTTCTTGTTCTTGTATGTATTTCTTTATTGTTGCCTCATTAAGCCCTACTGTACTTATATAATATCCCTCTGCCCAAAAATGTCTGTTCCCAAATTTATATTTTAAATTTGCATGTTTATCAAACATCATTAGTGAACTTTTACCCTTGAGGTATCCCATAAATTGTGATACACTTATTTTGGGTGGAATACTTAAAAGCAAATGTACATGGTCAGGCATCATATGTCCTTCTATTATTTCCACACCTTTATATGCACATAGCTGTTTTATTATATCATGCAAACTTGATACTGATTGTATATTATTTTTCTTCTATATTTTGGAGTAAATACTATGTGATATTTACATAACCACTTTGTGTGCGATAAACTGTTTGCTTTATTTGCCATTAAAATCACCTTTCTTCTTATATAATTTTGGCTTGAACAACCTTATTATATCAGTTATTATATCAGAAAGGTGATTTTTTTGTATAACTCCTTGTTCCTCACCCGCATAGCGGGTGGTTTTTTGTTTCGCACCTTTTGGGTGCTCAACTGGGTCACGACCCATAATATGAATAGTCAGAACCACCGGCTTAGCCGGTGGTTCTGACTATTCCCACTCGCAAATTTCATATATATTTTAATTATCTTCTTTATAGAAATATTGAAAAAATAAGTTTTTATTATTTGAAATTATATAAATTATATAGATTTTTTAAATTATTATTGTCATTTTATTGTCACTAAATTTATATGCTAAAGTATTTAAATAACTGAAAAAACAACCTACATTTTAATATTAACATAAAATCTAAATTTGACAATATTATATTATTAATAATTTTTTACATAAATATATAAAAAATTATTTTTATTGCTCCCCCTAAGAAAATCTTGCCAAATAAAAATAAGGATTAATGCCGCCTTTTAATAAAAATAAAACTATAATTTTGGTAAGGTTTCATTGGATTATAAATAGTATTACATTTCTAATAACCTGTAACAATTAATTCATACTTCCTATTTCTTCAAGTTTTATACAACTTAAAATTGACGGAGCAGTATAGTAGCAATCACTGTATCTAATATCTTTATTAGTAGCACAATTTGCTATAGCTTGTTTTAAATCGCTAACATTTGAAACACCAAATAATACAAACATTTTTTCACAATACCTTTTAGATTTCATTTTTATCCATTCGGTTACTCCCTCTTCTGTATAGATATAACAAGTAGGAAACCAACGTGAATTGTAAAAATAATATCGTTCATTTACCTTTAAATTCAGTGCATTAAAAACCTGATGTAGAAATAAATCAGCTTGAGCCAAGGTTTCAGTTGTATAAATTGGTTTTTTTTCTCTTTCATGACAAATAACATCACCTAATAAAGTATATTTATTCTTTTTCTCAGTTGTTGGTTTATAATATTCCTCAATTATTCTGCTGTAATGTCTAAATTTTGAATAATTAGCAGCTGTTAATTCATCATCTAAAGGTGTAAATCTAAGAAAATATGTATTACTTAAAATGCAGTTAAGTATACCATACTCTTTATAATATCTTAAAAAGGTAACTGTGCATATAAATAATTCCCATATATAACATTTATATACATCAAATTCATAATCTTTACATGAAGATGAATTTGAATATGTTTTAGTATAAATCAAAGTATTATAAAAGGTTTCAAAAATATTACATAATAAATCGCCTATTTCGATATCTAACTCTATAATAACATCTAAAAAATCCAAAAAAACATCTCTTATAACCTTAGTTTCTATAAATTTATTGAAAACTTCTCTGGCATCTTTAATATTCTTATTATAATATTGTTTCATATTTTCAATATATTGTGCTATAAATTTTTGAATTAATATTTCTTGTTTTCTTTTATTGAAAGCACCTTTTATCTGTTTTATTAAATCTCTTATAAGAAAATAATTAGTTTCATCTTCTAACCATTCTGGTTTACTTCCTAATTTCGGTTTTTTAAATAGGGGTTTTTCATATATATTTCGCAAAAGCTTTTCATATCCCACCTCAAATTCCGTATCATTAGATAAATCAATGTAAATTCTAGTTTTTAGATATGCTGGCAAATAAGGTTCATCATTTTCGTCATGTTCTGCTACTATTGGTATAAACTTTTCTTGTTTTTCGTGACCATACATTTCAGGAGAAATAATTACAGTTTCATCGCCAACACCACCCTCTCTATTGTTAGCTTTCTCAGTATATAACTTATCACAGATAATTAAAACTCTATCAATATTAGGGTCAGTTACACACTGTTCCATAAAAGCATATTTATCTTGACCATCTTTTAATTCCCACTTATCTAAAACAACTTCTACACCATGCGAAACTAAGCGTTCTGCTAATGGTAAAACTATATCATCTCTGCTCCACGAATATGATATGAATATTTTTGGTATTTTATCTTCTTGCATTTTATCCTCACTTTCTAAATACAAACAAACATTCGTGTGCAATCAATAAAAAATTATATTTCACACTATTTGTTTTCCAATAACCAGTTGCCGTACAATTATGCTGTTCCTTTATAATCAATTCTTTCAACTTAAATCCAACTTCTTGAAAAGTTTTCATTACATCAAAAGACATAGGAATCATATGTCCTTTTTACCTTGTATCACCCATAAGGACAGCACAAAATTTATCCTTTTTTAAAACCCGATAACTTTCTGATGCTACCATTTTCATTTCACCAAGAAACTCAGGTATTTTACAACGGGATATATCTTCCTCTATATTTTCACTATATTGAATAATATTGGCATAAGGAGGATGAGTACAAATTAAATCTATACTTTCATCAGGTATAAAATCAAGATTTCTCGCATCACCTTTTTTAATATATACTTTGCCTTTAGCCAGTTTATAATCAAAATCAACTTTTTCCCGACAGCGTTCTAATGCAGTTTCATTAACATCTACACCAATTATATCACGATTTAGAAGCTTTGCTTCAACAAGTGTAGTACCTCCTCCGGCAAACTGATCAAGAACCAAGTCGCCTTCTTGTGAATACCTTAATATAATATTTCTTGGTATGTACGGCGACCAATTTCCATGCCATTTTGCATCGTGAGTTGCCCAATCTCCACGATTTGGAAAAGACCAATGTGTAGTCATTTCAAGTTCAAAGTTTTCCGGCTCCCATTTATTTATTTTCTTTTCCTTCATTATTTAAAAACCTCTTTTATTATACCATTCTCCAAATCGTTAATAGAGTAAATATGTTCCATAACATCAAAAGTTTCTTCAAGATTATGTCTTGCACTTGTCCAGCCTTTCCCATCAGTAAACCATACAAATGTAAAATTAGCAATATCCTTACATTCCCCGGCAATCTGTTTATAACTTCTTGCTGTTTCATTAAGTTTAGAACCGCCGCCTGTATAAAAATTAGTTTCAATACCATATATCATATTATCAGTTTTTACAACAAAGTCAAAACGCTTTTCAGATTTGCCCTGATTGGAAATAGCTGATAAATCAATTTCCCATTTTTCTGTAATCTGATGAATATACATTTCTTTGAAATAATTTTTATCTTTAATAAATCCGGCTTTTTTAATAAAATTCTCAACTAAATTTTCCATAAGATGACCGCCACGATTTTTTCTGCCGTTTGAATCAAGACCGGTTTCAACACCTGTTGCATAATCAACAAGATTACTTATAATATGATTTTGTATTAAATCAAATAATCCTGTTTTTCGCATAAATACTTTATATTGTTCAACCGAAAGATTAGGCTCTTTAAAATTATATTTAAAAGCACCATCTTCATCAATAGCATATATTTCATTTGCTCTAACTGCTAAAAGCAGAGGTATACACTTTATTACTTTAGGATATTCAGCAATCAAATTTTTAAAATCCTTCTCAATATTTTTCGAACCTATCAAAGAATTAAGTATATTAAGTTCAACTTTTATATTGTTCACATTATTGTGAACTTTTTCAAAATCAATATAATATCCATAATCCGCTATACTATTGCGAAAATACGATAGCCAATCATTAAAATTTCTATTTTTCATATATTCAACCTCATTTCACTTTGCAAGGTTCTCCTGCTTTACAATGAGCAGCACGACATTTTCTGCAATATGATTGGGGTATTGTTTTATCATTAGGTATTCTCCACCCAAATTTTTCATCTATTTCTTTTAATCCATCAGCTTCTTTATTACAGCATGGACATTTTGCTTTTATAGTATACGGCATAAAATTTTCATCCTTAAAAGTTTGAAATTAAAAGTTCTTTAATTTTTCCTCTTGCTTCACTTTTACAATTAATAATACGGTTAGCCCCAACTCTTTTGATTTTATACTCAGAATAAATATTATCAAAAAAATCATCAGAAATATCCATATTTTTAGGATCTGAGTTACTAATAAGAACTTTTGCCCCTTTATTAGTTATTTCATCGGCAAAACGTGCAAGGGTAATTTGTTCGTCATCATTAAACAATTCCTCCGTATAAGCCGTAAAATTTGCTGTTTCTGTCAAAGGTCTGTACGGAGGATCAAAATACACAAAAGTATGTTTATCAATAAAATCAGCCGATTTTTTATAATCATCGCAAACGATATTTACATTTTTTAATTTTTCCGATACTAAGCGAAGATTTATTTCATCACATATAAGAGGATTTTTATATGCACCCATAGGTACATTAAATAACCCTTTTCTATTCACACGAAATAAGCCGTTAAAACAAGTTTTATTCAAAAAAATCATAAGCGAGGCTTTTTCTATATCTACGTTTTCATCACCATTAATTTTTAAATAATTAAAGCGTTCTCTTTTTTCAATATAATACTTTTTTCGCAATTCTGTTTCAAGTGAAACATATTCTGACTGATAGACTGACAGTAAATTAATAAGCTCGTCAATTTTATCTCGAATAGTATAATAAGTATTAATAAGTTCAAAATTTATATCACTTATATAAACTTCTTCCAAGTTATATTTATTCAAAATATCAAACAATACTGCTCCCCCTCCGACAAAAGGTTCTGCATATTTTTTTATAGCCTTGCTGTCAAAAGGATAATATTTTTCAATTTCCTTTAAAAGCTGTCCTTTTCCACCTGCCCATTTTAAAAAAGGCTTTATAATTTTATCGTCATTCATTATATACTTTTTACTTCTTGCATCTTCAGGCTTTTTGGCAGTATCAGGAATAATCCACATATTTCCAACCATAGCCGCATCTGTAATTCTGTTTTCAGAACAAAGAACAGCAACACGCCGTTGTGATATTCCCCATTTATTAGCAGCCTCTTTTGCTGACATAAATTCCATACAAACACTCCTCACTTATCATAATTAATATTATATTACAATATTCGAATAAAATAAATATCATTTGTTTAATTTCTCATGACAACAGCATTTACTTTTTTAGAAAAATAATATAAGATAAAAATATGAAAATAGAAAAATTAAAAGAAGAGATAAAAAACATAAATGACCCAAGAAGAACAGAGTACGGAAATATCCGACATAAACTTGAAGATATAATAATTATTGGTTTATGTACTATAATATGCGGCGGTGAAGATTATGCCGATATGGAGGAATTCGGCATAGAACGTGAAGAATTTTTACGAAATTTTCTTGAACTTCCAAACGGTATACCGGACAGCGATACATTCAGACGTTTATTTGAAAAACTTGTTCCATCGGAACTTTCAAGATGTTTGGCAAATTGGATTGAAATCGAGCGTCAAAAACGTTGTGTTATTGGATTAGATGGAAAAACAATCTGTGGAAGTGGAAATAAAGAACATAAGGCGTATCATGTTATAAGTGCATTTGTAGCGGAAAATCAAATAACATTGGGAGAATTAGCAGTTGAAGAAAAAACAAATGAAATAACAGCAGTTCCGGAATTACTCAATTTAATAGATGTAGAAGGAGCAATAATAACAGCGGATGCGATGAGTTGTCAGAAAAAAATTGTCAAAAAAATCATTGATGGAAAAGCAGATTATACTATAGGATTAAAAAGTAATCAGCCTATATTGTATAAAGATGTTGATAATTATTTTTTAGAATTTAAGAAGGAACTGCCGTGTATTAAAACATATGACAAAGGACACGGAAGGATAGAAAAACGAGAATACAGACTTCTCAGGGACATTTCGTGGCTTGAACAAAAAAAGGACTGGAAAGGATTACAAAGTATAGGTGCAGTCAAATCAACAATATATGAAGATGATAAAAAAAGCGAATATACGAGATATTTTATAACATCATTAACAGATATTAATGAATTTGCATATTCTGCGAGAAAACATTGGTCTATAGAAAATCAGCTTCATTGGTGTTTAGATGTAATATTTTTAGAAGATAGTTCAAGAGTAAGAAAAGATAATTCACCGTTAAATATGAATGTTTTACGTAAAACAGCACTTTCTCTTGTTACACAAGCACAGTACGGACGCATAAGCAAAAAAATGATGTTCAAAGCTGCTCTTAATCCTGAAGTTTTATTGAGCATTCTTTTTGGTGCAAAAAAGTAAATCCTGTTTCCGTGAATAAATGCCTTTTACAAGTGTCCAAAATATAGATTTTGTGATAAAATAAAAATATTAAAAATAACAAAACAAAAAAAAGCTTATATAATACACAGGGAGAAATAAGTAATGGACAAATTTGAATTTATAGCTACATCAACATTTGGATTAGAAAGTGTAGTAAAAAGAGAAATAATCGATTTAGGTTTTGAAAATATAAAAACAAGTGATGGAGCAATTTCTTTCACTTCAAATATTTCAGCAGTCCCAAAAGCTAATATATGGCTAAGAAGTGCCGACAGGGTTCTTGTTGTAATAGGAAGGTTTAAAGCCGAAACATTTGAAGAATTATTTGAAAACACAAAGGCTTTACCATGGAGTGATTGGATACCAAAAAACGGTAACTTTACAGTAAGCGGAAAATCTGTAAAATCAAAGTTATTCAGTATACCTGATTGTCAATCAATAGTAGAAAAAGCCGTAGTTGAAAGTTTAAAGAAAAAATATAATGTAAACTGGTTTGAAAAAAACGGAGCTAAATATAAAATACAAGTATCAATTTTAAAAGATACAGCCATATTAACACTGGATACAACCGGTCCTTCTTTAAATAAAAGAGGATATAGACAATCATCTGTAACTGCTCCATTAAAAGAAACATTAGCACATGCTCTTATAGCACTTAGTTTTTGGAAAAAAGACAGGATACTGCTTGATCCTGTATGTGGAAGCGGAACAATTCCAATTGAAACTGCTTTAAAAGCAAAAAATATAGCTCCCGGAATATTGAGAAAATTTGTTTCAGAAAATTGGGATATAATTCCCCAAAAACTATGGAAAGAAGAAAGAAAAAACGCTTATGGTAAAATTGATGTTAATTTAAAGCTTGAAATTTACGCATCGGATATTGACAGCAAAGCAATAGAAAATGCAAAGCATAATGCGTCTCTTGCCGGAGTTGACGACTGCATATATTTTAAAGTACAGCCTTTTGAAGAAATAAAACTAATGGATGATTACGGGATTTGTATATGTAATCCCCCTTATGCCGAAAGAATTGGAACTATTAATGAAATAGAAAAATTATACAGACAAATGGGAAACAAATTTAATAAAAATAAAACATGGTCTGTATATGTAATAACTTCTTGTGAGGAATTTGAAAAACTTTATGGCAGAAAAGCCGATAAAAAAAGAAAATTGTTTAATGGAAATATTAAAACAGATTATTACCAATTTTTTGGAACCCGCCCATAGAAACATTTTAAAAATTATTGTAAAAAGGCTGTAACAAAACAATTTTACATTTTGTTACAGCCTTTTTTATAGTCAATACTACTAAAATTTTAGTAACCAACGAGCTAAAAAATTCGCCTATATATTTAGTGAAAGTTTTTCCTCTCACTGAATATATAGTTAAGTATCCCCTTAAAACAGCGGGGTACTTACTCAATTAGTTAAATAAACTATTACATCATTCCCATTCCAGGATTTCCAGCTGGCATAGGAGGTTCTGGCTCTTTAATATCAGTAACTACCGCCTCTGTTGTAAGGAGAGTTGACGCAACGCTGTTTGCATTTAAAATAGCGCTCTTTGTAACTTTTGCTGGGTCAAGTATTCCGCCCTCAACCATATCAATATATTCTCCTGTAAGAGCGTTAAATCCATATCCATTTTGCGTACCTTTAACCTGATTTACAACAACTGAACCTTCAAGTCCGGCATTGTTTACAATCTGACGAAGAGGAGCTTCAAGTGATTTAAGTATAATTGATGCACCTGTTTTCTCATCTCCATCAAGTGAATCTACAATCTTTTCAACATCTGGTATACAGTGAATATAAGCAGAACCGCCTCCGCTTATAATACCGTCTTCAACTGCCGCTCTTGTAGCTGCTAAAGCATCTTCCATACGAAGTTTCTTTTCTTTTAACTCTGTCTCAGTAGCAGCGCCAACCTTAATAACGGCAACTCCTCCAGCAAGTTTAGCAAGTCTTTCCTGAAGTTTTTCTTTATCAAATTCAGATGTAGTCTCCTCAATCTGATCTTTAATTTGAGCAACTCTTGAAGAAATTTGTGCCTTATCTCCTGCACCATCAACAATTATAGTATTATCCTTATTTACTGTTACAGTTTTAGCACGTCCAAGCATTTCCATAGTAGCTTCTTTAAGGTCGTATCCAAGTTCTTCTGATATAACTGTTCCTCCTGTAAGTATAGATATATCTTCAAGCATAGCTTTTCTTCTATCTCCAAAACCAGGAGCTTTAACAGCAACACAATTAAATGTTCCTCTAAGCTTATTTACAATAAGAGTGGTAAGCGCTTCGCCTTCTACGTCTTCTGCTATAATTAAAAGTTTAGCGCCTGTTTGTACAATCTGCTCAAGTATTGGAAGTATATCTTGAATATTTGATATTTTCTTATCAGTAATAAGTATATATGGGTCGTCAAGCTTAGCTATCATCTTCTCCATATCTGTGGACATATAAGCTGATAAATATCCACGGTCAAACTGCATACCTTCAACAAGCTCAAGTTCCGTATTCATAGTTTTTGATTCCTCAACAGTGATTACACCGTCGTTTGAAACTTTTTCCATAGCATCGGCAATCATTTTGCCTACTTCCTCATCAGAAGCAGAAATAGCAGCAACCTTAGCTATATGATTTTTTCCGTCAACTTTTTGACTCATTTTTCCTATGGCCTCTACTACCGCCTCAGTAGCTTTTGTCATACCTTTTCTTAAAATTATAGGATTAGCTCCGGCAGCAATATTTTTAAGTCCTTCCTGTATCATTGCCTGTGCAAGAACAGTAGCAGTAGTTGTTCCGTCTCCAGCTATATCATTAGTTTTAGTTGCAACTTCTTTAACAAGCTGTGCACCCATATTTTCAAAAGAATCTTCAAGTTCAATCTCTTTAGCAATTGTTACTCC
Organism: uncultured Eubacteriaceae bacterium; assembly: GCA_947086655.1. Lineage (GTDB taxonomy): Bacteria > Bacillota > Clostridia > Lachnospirales > CAG-274 > CAMTZM01. The sequence continues at coordinate 46,908 of CAMTZM010000002.1, read as the reverse complement.
ATCGTTTGTAATAAGCGGAGTGCCAAATTTTTTATCAAGAACAACATTGCGTCCTTTTGGTCCTAAAGTTACCTTAACAGTGTCAGCAAGTTTATTTACGCCTATTTCCAACGCCTTTCTTGCGTCAACGCCGTATTTAATTTCCTTTGCCATTTTATAGTTCCTCCTTAAATATAATCATAATTATTAATAAGTTATAATTATTCTACAATAGCTAAAATATCGCTTTCTTTTACAATAATATATTCTTCTTTATCAATTTTAACTTCCGTTCCTGCATATTTAGAATATATAACCTTATCGCCAACATTAACCTGCATAGGAACAACTTTTCCATCTTCCACAGCTCCTGGTCCCACAGCTACAACCTCTGCTTCCTGCGGCTTTTCTTTTGACTGCGTAGGAAGAACAATACCAGATTTTGTAGTTTCCTCCGCTTCTAATTGCTTAATAACTACTCTGTCACCTAATGGTTTAAGTTTCATTATAAATCTACCTCCCGGAATTTTTTCTAAAATTCAATTCGACTGTTAGCACTCACTCAAATTGAGTGCTAATTACATGATATATATTAATTTAAGCATTTTATTTATGCAATATCAAAAAACAGCCAAATTTTACTATAAAAAAGTATTATCATATTTTTTTAAATTTATACTTTAATTTACGCCTATTTCCTTATTTTTTCAAAATAGTTCTTGCATAATGGAATAAATATTGCTGTGCAAAACCAGCATATTTGCCAAATTTCATTTTAGCTTTTTCATGTATCTTAGGAATAGACGTTGTTTCCTCATTAAAATAAAAATGTTCCATAATTCTTTTTATCCATACATCAGTAGGAAATACCTCACATCTTCCAAATGAAAATAAAAGAATACAATCTGACACTTTTGGCCCTACGCCTTTTATATCAAGCAGTTCTTCTTTTATTTTATTAGTATCAAAATTTTTTAAGTTTTCTAAATCAATCTTACCTGAACCAACCTTTTCAACAGCGTCTAATATATATTTTGCCCTAAATCCGGATTTACACTTTTCAAGCCCTGATATATCTGAAACACGAAGTTCATCAACTGTCGGAAACATATAACGCTCATTTTCAATCTCATTGCCATACATTTTCGAAATATTCTTTATAACTTGTTTTATCATAGGTATTCTGTTATTTTGAGATATAATAAAAGATATTAAACATTCCCACGGCTCTTGATTAAGTATTCTTATACCCGGTGCAAACTCACATGCCTTTTTCATTACATCGTCATTTTTTGTAATTGTTTCTTTTACATGTGAATAATCTCTTTCTAAATCGAAATAATTATACCATATATTTTTAAATTCGTTTTCATTACATGGATATAATTTTACACCATTTGAACTTTGCTCTATATTTAAAATTTTTCCATATGCTATAATTTCATACTTCATATTATCAATCTTTTCAAATCTAAAACATTGTCCGCATTCTAAAATTTGTTCAATATTAAAACTATCAAGTTCTTTTAATATAATTGTATTATTTTTTTCTGTATATTTCATAAAAATCCCCTTTCTAATAATTTAAAAACATGCTAAAATTGTATTAACGCAACAATGTTATATGTTGCTATTTTAAGGAAATACAAATATTTTTTAACTATTAAAATAAGTATTTCCATAAATTCAAAATCACGCAAATTTACTTTGCTAAAAAAAGAGGTGCGACATGAAAGAAAACATTTATACAATTCCGGTAACAGACGGTTTTAACCAAAACAGTGAATGTCCGTTTTGCAGTATGTACAATAAACTTGATAACGATGCCATAGAGTATATGCTTGGACCTTCATATATGGAAGACGATATTCGTGAAGAAACAGATAAAATAGGTTTCTGTAAAGAACATTATCACAAAATGTATACTAAACAAAACCGTCTTGGGCTATCTTTAATGGCTCAAACTCATATACATAAAATAAACTCTGCTATTAAAAAATATTCCAGCGAATATATAAAAAACAGACCTGAACCGGGACTTATTTCAAGTACAAAAGGAATTTTCTCAAAGAAAAACAATTCAGCGGAAAAAATTCCCGAATTTCTTAATAATATAACAAATTCTTGTTATATTTGCAACAAAATAAATACAACATTTGAAAGATACATAAATACATTCTTTTATTTATGGAAAAAAGACAACTCAATTAAAGAAACAGTTAAAAACTGTAAAGGATTTTGTATAAAACATTATTCAATGCTTTTAACAGAGGGGCTTAAAGAACTTAAAACAAAGGAGTTTAATAATTTTTTTGATATAATTTCAGAAGTTGAAATAAATAATATTAAAAGAATTGAAGATGAAATTGACTTATTTATAAATAAATTTGACTATCGTTATAAAGACGTACCGTTGGGAACGTCAAAAGACGCTCTTGAGCGAACTATTACAAAACTATCATCACAATTTATGGAGGAAGAAGATGATTAGCGAAAAATTTAAAAATATGACTGCTAAAGAAAAAATTGAACATATATGGGAATATTATAAACTTCATATATTTTCAGTAATTTTTATAATAGCGGCTTTATCTGTTTTAATAAATAATTATATAATAAATCCGCCTCCTGATATTTATTGCAATATAGCTATTTATTCAGACTCCGTAAGCAGTGATACAACAGATAGGCTTGTTTATGAAATAACTCCCGAAGATGTAAATCTTGAAAATACAAACCAACAAATAGTAGCGGCTTCTTATTATGTTCCAGAAAGCGAACCTGAAATAGCAAATCAGCTTCAAATTAAATTCCAAACTCTTTCAATGGCAAATATGCTTGATATTATAATAGCTGATGAACATTCATTTAGAAAATTAATAGAACAAGGTTTTATTATTGAACTTTCCGAAGTATTTACAACTGATGAACTTAATATTTTAAATGATGATAAAATTTTATTTAATTATACTTTTGATGATAAAGTTCAAAATTTTGCATACGGAATTAATTTAAAAAATACAGATACCGTATTAAAAAATAATGATAACTATAAAAATGGAAACAGATATGTAGGCGTTATAAGAAACAGTGAAAAAAAAGAAAATGCAAAAAAAATAATTTTTAAACTAATAAATTATAATAATATATAGTTTATTTGTACATTTATAGAGTTTTCAAATGTAATTTAAGTAATAACACTTGTTTTTTATATTACTTTGTTATAAAATGTTTTATAAATTTATCCATATCAAACAGCGTTTTACAACATATAATAAACACTGATTTAATATAGTAAAAAATATTTTTGGAGGAAAAAATGAGTACAAAATATAATTACAAAGAAATAGAAAAAAAATGGCGTGCAAATTGGGAAAAAAACCCTGTAAATCCTACAAATACGGACAAACCCAAATATTATTGTCTTGATATGTTTCCTTATCCATCAGCAAATGGATTGCATGTAGGTCATTGGAGAGGATATGTATTAAGTGATGTTGTAAGCCGTTATAAATTAATGCAGGGATTTGAAATACTTCACCCTATGGGCTGGGATGCATTTGGACTTCCCGCTGAAAATTTTGCAATTAAAACAGGAACTCATCCGAGAACTGCTACAAAAGAATCTATATCAAATGTTAAAAGACAGCTTAAAGAAATAAGCGCTATTTATGATTGGGATAAAGAAATTAACACAACCGACCCAAAATATTATAAATGGACTCAATGGATTTTTATACAAATGTTTAAAAACGGGCTTGCTTATGAAAAAGAAATGCCGCTTAACTGGTGTGATAACTGTAAAGCTGTACTTGCAAACGAAGAAGCAACAAATGGAACATGCGACAGATGCGGTTCAACTGTAACAAAGAAAAATTTACGGCAGTGGATGCTTAAAATAACAAATTATGCTCAAAGACTTTTAGAAGACCTTGAAAAACTTGATTGGCCTGAAAAAGTCAAAAAAATGCAGTCCGACTGGATTGGAAAAAGCTATGGAGCTGAAGTTGATTTTAAAATTGACGGAACTGACAAATCGCTTAAAGTATACACAACACGTCCTGACACACTTTATGGTGCAACTTTTATGGTAATTGCACCGGAACATAAACTTGTAAATGAAATAACAACAAAAGAAAACAAAGAAAAAATTGATAAATATGTATATGATGCAAGTACAAAATCGTCTGTTGACAGAATGTCCGACAGAGAAAAAACTGGTATATTTACAGGAAGTTATGGAATTAATCCTCTTAACGGTGCTAAACTTCCTATTTGGGTATCCGATTATGTTCTTGCCGATTACGGAACAGGAGCAATTATGTGTGTTCCGGCACATGACGACAGAGATTTTGCTTTTGCAAAAAAATTTGACCTTCCAATAATACAAGTTATAATAAAAGAAGGCGATACATTAAAAGACAGCCTTAATGAAGCTTATATTGAAGATGGTATAATGGTAAACTCAGGAGAGTTTAACGGATTAAAAGCAACTGACGCAAAAGAAAAAATTGCCGATTATCTTGAAAAAATAGGAATAGGCAAAAAAACAGTAAATTATAAACTTAGAGATTGGGTATTTTCAAGACAAAGATACTGGGGAGAGCCTATACCGCTTATACATTGTAAAGAATGCGGAATTGTTCCGGTAAATGAAGATGAACTTCCTGTTGAACTTCCTGATGTTGAGTCATATCAGCCTACATCAACTGGAGAATCTCCTCTTGCAGCAATTGATGAATGGGTTAATACAACTTGTCCTAAATGCGGCAAACCAGCAAAAAGAGAAACTAACACAATGCCTCAATGGGCCGGTTCTTCATGGTACTTTCTTCGTTATTGTGACAATCACAATGATAATTGTATTGCTGGAAAAGAAGCTCTTAAAAAATGGCTTCCTGTTGATATGTATGTAGGTGGAATAGAACATGCAGTACTTCATCTTTTATATGCAAGATTTTATACTAAATTTTTATATGATATAGGTGTTGTTGATTTTGAAGAACCATTTATGCGTTTATTTAATCAAGGAATGATTAATAAAAATGGCGCAAAAATGAGTAAGTCAAAAGGTAATGTTGTTTCTCCTGATGAACTTGTTGAAAAATACGGCTGTGATTCTCTCCGTATGTATGAATTGTTCGTAGGTCCTCCAGAGGTTGACTCAGATTGGGATGACAGCGGTATTGACGGTGTTTTCAGATATTTGAATAAAACTTGGAAATTTGTCGATGAATATAGTAATAAAATTATACCTGTTTCTAAAAAATCTGAACAGCTAAGAAATAAAATGATTTATGAAATTACAAATCGTCTTAATGCACTTACGCTTAATACTGTTATAAGCGGTTTTATGGAATTTACAAATAAAATGACATCTTTGGCAAAGGAAGAAAACGGAGTTTCAAAAGAAATGATTGAATCCTTAATAACTCTCCTTGCTCCTTTTACACCTCACATAGCAGAAGAAATGTGGGAAAAAATAGGACACAGCGAAAGTGTATTTAAACAAAAATGGCCTGTATATGATAAAGATAAGATGAAAGAAGATACTATATCAATAGCTATACAAATAAATGGAAAACTAAGAGACAATATTGAAATAAGCCCGGATGAAAATAAAGACAATGTTTTATCTTTGGCAAAAGCTAAGCTTTCATCTAAACTTGAAGGTAAAAATATTGTAAAAGAAATTTATGTTCCCGGAAGAATTGTAAATATCGTTATTAAATAAAAATTCTTAATTCTTTTTACTATATTAAAACAAAAAACTCATCTGTTGCTTTAATAAATTAACAGATGAGTTTTTTTCTATAAGCAGTTTTTAAGTTCTTCAAATAACTTGTCCATTTGATAATCTGTACCTATTGTTATACGAAGATAATTATTTATCCTTGGTTTATCAAAAAAACGTACTATTATTTTTTTACTTTTCAAATATTCATATAAATATGACGCCTTTTGATTTTGACAAGTAGTAAAAACAAAATTGCTTTTTGAGTTAAGTGTTTTAAATCCTATTGAATTTAAAATATTAATTGTTCTGTTTCTTGTAGAAATAATCTTTTCACGGCATTTTTGAAAATACTCTAAATCAGACATACTTTTTTCGGCAGCCGTAATAGATAAAGAATTTAAAGTATAAGAATTAAATGAATTTTTAACAGCTTCAAGATAGCTTTTAAGTTCGCTGTTTAATATAGCAAAACCTACTCTTATACCAGCAAGAGCTCTTGATTTTGAAAACGTATGGACAACAACAAGGTTATTATACTTATTAACAAGAGATACCGCTGATTCTCCCCCAAAATCTATATATGCCTCATCAATAATAACAATACTTTTCTCATTATTTTTAACAATTTCCTCAATTTCTTCAAATTCCAAATAAAGCCCCGTAGGAGCATTGGGATTTGCTATTACAATACCTCCGTTTTCTTTAAAATAATCCTTTGATATAATTTCAAAATTATCAGAAACAGGAATTTTTTCATATTTTATATTATAAAGTTTACACCATACATCATAAAATGAATATGTAATATCAGGAAATAAAACAGGTTTATCTGAATTAAAAAAAGTCATAAAACATAGTGCAAGCACTTCATCAGAACCATTTCCAAGAAAAATCATATCTTTAGAAACATTATAATTCTCAGAAATTATACTTTTAAGTCTATCACAATTAATACTCGGATAAAGCCTTAAATTTCCATAATCAAAATTTTTTATTGCGTCATTTACCAAAGGAGACGGCGGATAAGGACATTCATTTGTATTTAATTTAATAATATTTTCATCTTTTGGCTGTTCACCAGGTATATACGGCTCAACAATTTTTATATTATCAATCCATTTTCTTTCCAATTTTATCCCTCCAGATTTAATATTTTTTATTTAAAGTGTATCTAAAAAATCTCTGTAAAACTATACTATAAAACAAAGAAATGTTAATTATTAAGTTTCTTTAAATTATAGCATTAAATTAAGTTTTGTAAAGCCAAATAATTGAAATGGAATATAATTTGTGTTACACTTATTGTTAAGACTACTCGAATTTTTGTTACACAAAAATTCGAGTAACCGCCTTATTAAAACAGAGGCGGACTTCATCTGCATGTTAAATAATATTTTGATAAAACTTAAATTTTAACAGCTTTAAATAAAATATAAAGATTAAATTTAATAATAGGGGTTTTTTATATGAATTCTACTAAAAAATTTACACATCTTCATGTACATACCGAATACAGTTTGCTTGACGGTTCTTCAAAAATAAAAGAACTTATAAAACGTACAAAAGAACTTGGTATGGATTCAATTGCTATAACAGACCATGGAGTAATGTATGGCGCTATTGAATTTTATAAAGAGGCAATAGCAAATGGAATAAAACCTATAATTGGATGCGAGGCATATGTGGCAAGCACTTCAAGACTTAACAAAGATGCATCAAAAGATAATTTTTACTATCATCTTGTACTTCTTGCTAAAGACAATAATGGATACAGAAACTTAGCTAAACTTGTTTCCATAGGTTTTACAGAAGGTTTTTATTATAAGCCGAGAATAGATATTGAAACACTTGAAAAATATCACGATGGCATAATAGCTTTAAGCGCATGTTTAGCTGGCCCCATAGCTAAAACAATTTTAAATGTGTCATATGAAAAAGCAAAGGAAATGGCTTTAAAGTATAATGAAATTTTTGGAGACGGAAACTTTTATCTCGAAATGCAAGACCATGGAATCCCTGAACAAAAAACAGTAAATCAGCAAATTATGAGAATAAATAAAGAAACAAATATACCTTTAGTATGTACCAACGACCTGCACTATATAAAACATGATGATGCCGCAGCTCATGATATACTTATATGTATACAGACAGGCAAAACTATAAATGATGAAAACCGAATGAAATATGAAGGTTCAGAATTTTATCTTAAATCGCCTGAAGAAATGTACAGCCTATTTCCTTATGCACATGAAGCGCTTGAAAATACAAACAAAATCGCTGATAAATGTAATGTAACATTTGAGTTTAATAAATATAAACTTCCTAAATTCGATGTTCCGGAAAATAAAAACGCTTTTGATTTTTTAAATGAACTTTGCTATAAAGGTTTGAAAAAGCGTTATGAAAATATTACAAAAGAATTAAAAGACAGGCTTCAATACGAACTTGATTTAATAAACAATATGGGATTTGTTGATTATTTTCTTATTGTATGGGATTTTATTAAATATGCTAAAGATAATGATATTTCCGTTGGTCCCGGTCGTGGTTCTGCTGCTGGAAGCATAGCGGCATACTGTCTTGAAATTACGGATATTGACCCAATACGCTTTGGTCTTATTTTTGAAAGGTTTTTAAATCCGGAACGTATTACAATGCCTGATATAGACATAGATTTTTGTTATGAAAGAAGACAGGAAGTAATAGACTATGTAGTAAGAAAATATGGGTCTGACCATGTAGCTCAAATTATAACATTTGGAACAATGGCTGCAAGAAATGCTATACGAGATGTTGGACGTGCCCTTGCAATGCCTTATGCAGAAGTTGACAGAATAGCTAAAATGATTCCAATGGAATTAAAAATTACAATAGAAAAAGCGCTTAAATTAAATCCTGAACTTTCATTAGAATATAAAAATAATGAAAACGTAAAATATTTAATAGACATGTCTATGAAATTAGAAGGCTTGCCACGACATGCCTCTACTCATGCCGCCGGTGTAGTAATATGCGACAGACCGGTAGTAGACTATGTTCCGCTCAACTCAAACGATGGAGTTATAACAACACAATATACAATGACAACACTTGAAGAACTTGGACTTTTAAAAATGGACTTCTTAGGTTTAAGAACTCTTACAGTAATAAAAAATGCATTTAATGAAATAAAAAGAAATTATGGAATAAATATTGAACAGAAAAATATAGACTATAATGATAAAAACGTATTTGAACTTATAGCAAGCGGTAATTCGGAAGGGGTATTCCAGCTTGAAAGTCCTGGTATGAAACAATTTATGAAAGAATTAAAACCTAAAAATATAGAGGATATAATTGCCGGTATCTCATTATATCGTCCGGGACCTATGGAATTTATACCAAAATACATAAATGGAAAAAATTCTGGAAAAAATATAAAATACACTCATAAATCTTTAGAACCTATATTAAAAAACACATATGGTTGTATAGTTTATCAGGAACAAGTAATGCAAATTGTGCGGGATTTAGCCGGATACAGTTTAGGCAGAAGCGACATGGTGCGTCGTGTTATGAGTAAGAAAAAAGCAGATATAATGGAAAAAGAACGAAAAAACTTTATATTTGGATTAAATGAAGAAAATGTTCCGGGATGTATAAAAAATGGAATAGATAAAGAATCAGCTGAAAAAATATTTGATGAAATGGCTGATTTTGCAAAATATGCTTTTAATAAATCTCATGCAGCAGCGTATGCTGTTGTAGCATACCAAACAGCATGGCTAAAAACATACTATCCTATTGAATTTATGGCAGCGCTTCTTACAAGTGTAATAGACTTTCCAAACAAAGTAACTGAATATATATACGCATGCCGCAAAATGAACATTGAATTACTTCCTCCCGACATAAACGAAAGTTACGGACATTTTTCTGTAAAAGATAAAAAAATAAGATTTAGTCTCTCAGCAATTAAAACAGTTGGAAAAGCAATTATTGATTTACTTGTTGAAAATAGGTCAAAAAATGGGCCTTATATAAGTATGTCTCAATTTATTGAACGTGTTGGTCTTAAATTTAACTCAAGAGCAATAGAAAATCTTATAAAAGCCGGCGCTTTTGATTCATTAGGAGGAAAGCGTTCCCAATATTTAGCAATATATAAAAATTTATATAACGATATAGGACAAAAAAAGAAAAAAAATCTTGAAGGGCAGATTAATTTGTTTCAGCTTGAGGATAATAAAGAACGTGCTTTTGAAGATCATCTTCCGAATATTAAAGAATTTGATACAAAGTATTTATTAAGTCTTGAAAAAGAAGTAATTGGTATATATATAAGCGGACACCCTCTATCGGAATATCAGAATGTACTAAAAAAATATATAAGTAATACAAGTCTTGATTTTACATCGGAACAAAACGAAGACTTTCAAAATTCTAATAAAAAAGTATATGACGGTCAAAAAGTAATAATAGGCGGTATAATATCGCAAATAACAGTCAAATATACTAAAAACAATAAAACAATGGCATTTTTAGGGCTTGAGGATATGTATGGCACAATAGAAATTATACTTTTTCCTAATGTATATGACTCATTTTCATCAATTTTACAAAAAGAAACTGTAATACTTGTCTCAGGACATGCAAGTGTTTCAGAAGACCAGCCTTCAAAAGTCATTTGCGAATCAATACAGACATACGAAAATCTTTCGCCTGTTAAAAGAACATTATGGCTTAAAATTTCTAAAGACTCAAATCTTATGCCTGACGATATAATAAAATATATTTCACCAAAAAAAGGTAATACACCTGTTATAATATATAATGAGGCAAAAAAACAAAAATTAACTTTAAAAAGTGAAAATTATGCTGATATTGATGAAAATCTAATAGACAAACTTAAAAAACTTCTTGGAGAAAATTGTGTTGTTCTAAAAGAGGATAAATAAATTATTAAAATACTTGACTAAAACATATATTAAATTGTAAAATATATAGTGGGTAAAATTGCTTAATATTGACATTAAAATTATATATTCAATCAAACAATAAATTATATGAATAAGAGGGATTAATAATGGAAAACAAAATTAAAAAAATTGGTATATTGACAAGCGGCGGAGATGCTCCTGGTATGAACGCTGTAATTCGTGCTGTCGTAAGAACTGCCATACATAAAGGACTTAAAGTTGTTGGTATAAGAAGAGGTTTTGAGGGACTTATATCAGGAGACTTTATGGATTTAGAGGCGTCTGATGTTTCTAACATTATGTATAGAGGCGGTACTACTCTTTTAACTGCAAGATGTCCGGAAATGATGACTCAAGCCGGACAGGAAAAAGCGGCTCAAATAGCAAAAGTTTTAAATCTTGATGCGCTTGTTGTTATAGGCGGTGACGGTTCTCTCCATGGAGCTCAGGCACTTTCAAAATTAGGTATAAACGTATTTGGAATACCCGGAACTATCGACCTTGACCTTGATTGTACAGAATATACTATTGGATTTGATACTGCTGTAAACACTGGAATGGAAGCTATAAACAAAATAAGAGATACTTCATGTTCTCATGAAAGATGCAGTGTAGTTGAAGTAATGGGAAGAAACTGCGGATATATTGCTTTATGGTGCAGCCTTACCGGAGGAGCTGAAGAAGTTCTTATACCTGAAAATCCTGATGTAAACAGTGAAATGGTAATTCAACAAATATTAGAAAACAGAAGTCACGGAAAAAACCACAACCTTGTTGTTGTAGCAGAAGGTATAGGCAATTCTCAAGAATTAGCCGAAAAAATAGAATCAGTAACAGGAATACAAACAAGAGCAACTATTTTAGGACATCTTCAAAGAGGCGGAATACCTACTGCAATTGACAGACTTCATGGTTCTGTAATGGGATTTAAAGCTGTTGAAGCCATATTAGAGGGAAGACAAAATAGAGTAATGGTATACCGTAATGGAAAATATCTTGATTTAGATTTAGATGAAGCTTTAGAATACAAACGTGAGTACGATAATTCATTATATGAAATGATAAAAATATTGGCAATATAATTGTAATTGAAATATTGATTATTTTTTTAATCAATATTTCAAAAATTTTAACAAAGGAGTATATTATATGCGTAAAACTAAAATTGTTGCAACCATAGGACCCGCAAGTAATTCTGAAGAAACTTTAACAAAACTTTTTAAAGCTGGAGCTGATGCAGCACGTATAAATTTTTCTCATGGTACGTATGAATCCCATACGGAAGCAATTGAAACAATTAAAAAAGTACGTGAGGCGCTTGACCTTCCTATTCCATTAATTCTTGATACAAAAGGACCAGAAATAAGAACTAAAACATTAAAAGATGAATCCGTTTTTCTTGAAAAAGGACAAAATTTTATACTTACAACTGATGACGTTGAAGGTGATAATACAATTGTTTCAGTAACATATAAAGATATTGTAAAAGATTTAAGACAAGGCTCAATTGTTTTAATTGATGATGGACTTATTGAATTAATGGTAAAAGAAATAAACGGAACAAATGTAATTTGTGAAGTTTTAAACAACGCTCAATTAGGACAAAGAAAAGGAGTTAATCTTCCTGATGTCCATTTATCTTTTCCAGCGCTTACGCAAAAAGATATAGACGATATAAAATTTGGTATTGAAATGGGATTTGATTATATTGCCGCATCATTTATACGCTCCGCAAATGATATTTTAGAAATTCGTCAAATCTTAGAGCAAAATAATGGACTTAATATTCAAATAATAGCAAAAATAGAAAACCGTGACGGAGTTGATAATATTGATGACATACTTGAAGTTGCTGACGGAATAATGGTTGCACGCGGTGACCTTGGCGTTGAAATACCACTTGAAGAAGTACCTATGATACAGAAAAAACTTATTAAAAAATGCAAATACAAAGGTAAACCAGTTATTACAGCAACACAAATGCTTGAATCAATGGTTAACAACCCACGGCCAACAAGAGCAGAGGCAAACGATGTAGCAAACGCAATATATGACGGAAGCGACGCTATTATGCTTTCAGGTGAAACTGCAAAAGGCGGTTTTCCTGTTGAAGCTGTTGAAACAATGGTTAAAATAGCTACAAAAGTTGAAAAATCTATTGATTATGTAAAAGAATTTTCAAATCAGGTAACTGAACATTTAACAAATATCACAAATGCAATAAGTCATGCTACATGTACTACTGCTCATGATTTAAACGCATCGTGTATAGCTGCCGTATCAAATTCAGGCTATACTGTTAAAAAGGTATCGAAATACAGACCATCATGCCCAATACTTTCTTTGACTCCAGATGAACAAGTACGTCGTCAATTAAACCTTTTATGGGGATGTTATCCTTATGTTATTGAAAAAGTACTTACAAATACAAGCGACCTTTTTGATATTGCCGCAAATAAATCACTTGAACTTGATTTCGCTAAAAAAGGAGACATAATAATAATTGTAGGCGGTACACCTGTTGGTATAACTGGAACAACAAATACATTAAAAGTACAGGTTGTAGGAGATGTAATTGTTAAAGGCAGAGGTGTCGGAACAAAAATAGTTTCCGGACGTGCAAATGTAATCACTAAATTAGATGATGCCGAAAAATTATTCCAAAAAGGCGATATACTTGTTGTAAGTAATACAAACAATAAACTTATACCTTATATTAAAAAAGCATCTGCTATTATTGTAGGTTCAGACAGACAAGACGATTTTTCACATGCTGAAACAGTAGGAAGCGCATTAGACATACCTGTAATAATATGTAATGAAAATGTCGTTTCTCTTATACAAAACTCTGTTATAATATCGGTTGACCCTAAAAAGGGACTTGTATACAATGGAACAATATAATCACAGCTTACAAAAATTAATTAAAAGTATGTTTTAAAATTAAAATACGAATATAAAAAACAACAAAAAAACAAAATCGATTTAACCGATGTAGGAAGTCTCCCGCTATTTTAAAGGGCGTTTATTCTTGTAGTAAATGGGATTTAATTCCATTTACTATAAAAGATTTTATTAGAAACCGTCGGTTATGAGTATTTTTGCAGAGCAAAAATGCGAATAGTCTTTGATAACTTATTGATATTGTTTTTTGTTGTTTTTTAAGTATAATGAGGTATTATTTATATGAATAAATATGATGTAATAATTGTAGGAGCTGGACCCGGTGGTATATATGCAGCCTATGAGTTTACTCTTAAAGCTCCAAATAAAAAGATTCTTTTAGTTGATAAGGGAAACAGTATATATAAACGTACATGCCCTATACTAAAAGGAAAAACTAAATCATGTCCCAAAACAGAAATAAACTCTTACTGCCTTCCGGCCTGTTCTATTACATCCGGTTTTGGCGGCGCCGGAGCATACAGCGATGGAAAGTTTAATATAACTACCGAGTTTGGAGGCTGGTTAAGCGATTATATTAATCCTTCTGAACTTATTGAACTTATTGAATACGTAGATAAAATAAACCTTTCTCATGGAGCTCCTGATATAAAAACAAATCCTGACACAAAACCGGTTAAAAATATTGAGCATAAAGCCTATGCTGCAAGTCTTAAACTTTTACGTGCACATGTACGCCATTTAGGTACTGAAAATAATCTTAATATATTAAAAGATATATTTGAGTACCTTAATAAAAGAATAGACATATTATTTAAAACAGAAGTTACAAATATAATAACAGAAGATACAAACAATATAAAAAAAGTTAAGGGAATAAGAACTTCTGATTTAAGTGAATATTATGCCGATAATATAATAATAGCGCCGGGACGTGACGGTTCAAACTGGCTTACATCAGTACTGAAATCAAATGGACTTGAAATGTATAACAATCAAGTTGATGTTGGAGTAAGAGTTGAAACATCAAATGTTATAATGAGCGAAATAAATGAAAATTTGTATGAAGGTAAATTTTTATTTAACGCTTCTGTGGGAACTCAAGTTAGAACATTTTGCAGCAACCCTTCGGGATACGTTGTTATAGAAAATCACAGCGGAATAATGGCTGCAAACGGACATTCATATCTTGACCCAAAACTTGGCTCAAATAACACAAATTTTGCTCTCCTTGTATCTCATAAGTTTTCAGAGCCATTTAATAAACCAAATGAATACGCAGTTGAAATATGCAGACAAGCTAATTATATTTCAAACGGAAGCGTACTTGTGCAAAAACTTGGAGATTTAGTAAGAGGAAGGCGTTCAACTCCTAAACGTATAAAAGAAGGATTTATTGAGCCTACATTAAAAGAAGCCGTACCCGGAAATTTAGGTCTTGTACTGCCTTATACAACAATGAAAAGCATACTTGAAATGCTTTATGCACTTGACAAGGTTACTCCCGGAATTGCATCTGAACATACACTTCTTTATGGAGTTGAGGCAAAATTTTATTCTGCCCGTCCTGAATTAACAAATTCGCTTGAAACAAAAATAAAAGGACTTTATTGCGGCGGAGACGGAGCTGGAATAACAAGAGGACTTGCTCAGGCAGGAGCATCCGGCGTACTTATTGCACGTGATATAATACAAAAAACTTCATAAAAAATAATCGAAACATTCAAAGGTTACATATATTTTTATTCTATAAAAATATATGTAACCTTTCAGCTTGTCGACAAAGTCGACAACGCTGTCATCGAAAAAAAAGTTTTCGATGATTTCAAGCAGAAGAATAAAGAGACGTTTCTTCGTGCAAGGCTTGAAAGCCCTTGAAACGTCTCTTTTCCTCAAACGGGCAAAGCCCGTTTTGCGGCTTAAAGTCTGCGACGCTTTTTCCATAAATTAAAGTTTTAAAAAAATTTTGACTTTTTCGACAGTCTGCTTTATTAATATTTATAATTATTAGTATAAAGTCGATTTTTTTCTATCTTCTTATAATATCAAACGGCATATCACTTTCAAATTTATCAGCAATACCATCTGTAATATAAACTTTTTTATCATTAGTTACAAAAATTACGTCAAAATCGTTATGTTTTTTCCATAACTCAATTCCTTTTTCAAGCCCCATTGCAAAAATCCCTGTGGATAAACCATCAGCCCATGTACCATTTTTGCTTATTATACTTACCGAAACAAGTCCGTTTTCAACCGGATAACCTGTCGATGTATCTATAATATGATGATAAGTTTTACCTTCACTAACAAAATACCGCTGATAATTTCCTGAAGTTATAACAGCTTTATCTGATATTTTAATAATTCCAATATAATTGTTTTCATCAAATGGATTTTGAACAGCAACTTTCCATTCGTCACCGTTTGTTTTAGTGCCTAACGCCTGTACATTCCCTCCTAATGAAACTATTGCCGACTTAATTCCATCTTTTTTAAACATATTTATAAGCATATCAGATGTATACCCTTTAGCAATACCTCCTAAATCTACTTCAAGATTAACAGGCTTTGATACAACATCATTATTTACAGATATTTTTGAGTAATCTACTTTTTTTAATTCTTCTTTTATTTCTTCTGAAGAAGGCACATAAAACTTTTTAACATAAAACCCCCATAAGTCCATTACAGGTGCAATGGATATATCAAATTTTCCTTCTGTTTCTTCACTTATTTTCAAAGCTTCTAAAAACAAATATGAAGTTTCATTTGATACTTTAATACTTTCAGAGTTGTTAACTTTATTTACATCACTATTATTGTCATCACGTTTAAACAATTTTTCAATTCGCTTTATTTCACTTTCGGCTTTATCAAGTATTTCATCATTTCCGCCATATACTTTTATATCCATAACCGTATCCATTGCATATACAGTTATACTTTTTTCATCGGCATTTTTTTCCGTACACCCGCTAATAAATAATATAAATGAAAAAATTAATAAAAATAAAATAAACTTCTTTATCAACCTACTCACCTTTTTTTTAATAATGTCAATTTGAAAGAATTTTAATATAATTTTATAAGTTATTATCAACATCTATATTTACATTAAACTGATTTATATTATCAGCGTATTTTATTTCTCCCATCTTTTTAGATTTAATATTTATATTTTTAAAGTTTATATCATGTATATGTTTAACATTAAGTCCGCAAATACATATTGGTTTATCTGCCATGACACAATTAACATTTTCGATAGTTATATCTTTAAATTCAGGTATCTCCTCATCATTAATTTTTTGACCTTCTTTTGTATCAATATCATAACCCATAGTAAATATAATAGCCTCGTTTTCAATTAAAGTCATATCTATATTATTTATGTATACATCCTCAACAACTCCGCCTCTTCCTATGCAGCTTTTAAATCTTATTCCTGTATCAGTTCCTATAAAAGTACAATTATTTACTTCAATATTTTTAACTCCTCCAGACATTTCACTTCCAATTACAAAACCTCCATGTCCATGATAAACTATACAATTTTCAATAATAACATTTTCACATTTTATACCTAAATCTCTTCCATCTTTATTCTTACCTGATTTAATACAAATAGCATCGTCACCTACATCAAATGTGGAATCTAAAATCTTCACAAAATTACATGAATCTATATCAATACCATCTCCATTTTGAGAAAACCATGGATTTCTTACATTTATATTTTTTACAATAATATTGCTGCATTTCCACGGGTGTATACACCATGCCGGTGAATTTTGAAATGTAGGTCCATCAAGCAAAATATTTTTGCAATTTGTAAAATTAACAAGTACAGGTCTTAAATAGTCTCTATATTTTTTGCATAATTCCTCGTTTTTTATAATAGACGAATCCTTTCTAATTGCTCTGTCAGCCCACATAGCCGATTCTGTTGGCCACCATGTTATATCTTCAGCTTCCTCGTCTACTATGCCTCCAGACGATATAAGTTCATTCCATACATCAACAGTCATTTTGAATTTTTTAATAGGTCTCCACGCACTTCCATTTCCATCAATTACTCCATTTCCTGTAATTGCTATATTTTCACAATTTTCAGCATAAACAGGTGAAATACATCTATAAGTAAAAAATCCCTCCCAGCTTGTGTATATTAAAGGATAATCATCAAAATCAGAACTAAATAAAATAACAGCCCCATCTTCAAGATACAAATTAACATTGCTTTTTAATATTATCGGACCGGTATACCATATTCCACGAGGTACAACAACTTTTCCTCCGCCCTCTTGGCTGCATTTCTCAATTGCTTGATTAATAGCTTTTGTATTTTTAAAATTTCCTCCGCTTTTCGCCCCAAAATCTGTTATAAAATATAAACTTTCTCTAAACGGCATAATAGTTATATCAAAATTCAACCTATTCATAATTATTTCCCCTATACTTTTGTTTTATTTTTTTATAAAACACTTTTTAAATTCAGAATATATATGAAAACTTTTTAATTTTCATATATTTACTAAATTAAAAAGCATTTTTTTTTATTATATCAAATATTATAACACTTTACAAATTTAAAATAATTATATAAAATATTTTAAAGTATTTTAATGAAAGGGACTGATAAAAATGCCAATAAAAGTACCTGATAATTTACCGGCAAAAGAAATATTAAATAAAGAAAACATATTTATAATGGAAGAAAGCAGAGCGTTCCACCAAGATATACGTCCTCTTAAAATAATTGTGCTTAACCTTATGCCTAAAAAAATTGAAACGGAAGTTCAGCTTTTAAGACTTTTAAGCAATACACCTTTACAGCTTGATATAAAGTTTATGCACATGGAAAGTCATATTTCAAAAAATACATCAATGGATTATCTTTCAACATTTTATAATGTTTTTTCTGATTTAAGAAATGAACGTTTTGACGGAATGATTATAACCGGTGCACCAATTGAAAAAATTGAGTATGAGGAAGTTACTTACTGGAAAGAACTTTCAGATATAATGGAATGGACAAAAACAAATGTAACAAGCACGCTTCATATATGTTGGGGTGCTCAAGCGGGATTATATTATCATTATGGCATAAAAAAATATTTACTTCCTAAAAAAATGTTTGGAGTATTTGAGCATACAAAAGTATATAAACACTGCGATTTATTAAGAGGGTTTGACGATGTTTTTTATGCTCCTCATTCAAGGCATACAGGAATAAAAAAAGAGGATATTGAAAAAACAGACGGATTGGAATTATTATCCGAATCAAATGAATCAGGAGTATATATAGCTGCCTCAAAAGACGGAAAACAAATATTTGTTACAGGACATTCGGAATATGACTCAAATACGCTTAAAAATGAATATTTAAGAGATAAAGAAAAAGGACTTGATATTGAACTGCCTAAAAACTATTTTAAAGATGATGACATAAATAAAGAACCTATTATAAAATGGAAATCTCATTCAAGTTTATTATTCAGTAATTGGCTTAATTATTATGTATATCAAATGACGCCATATGATTTATAATTATAAAAATAAAAAAGGAACACATATTATTTTTTGTGTTCCTTTTTTATGAAAACTTTTCACGCATTGATTTTAAAATTTTCTTTTCAATACGTGATACTTGTACTTGAGACACTCCTATTTTTTTAGCAACCTCACTTTGAGTTTTATCACAAAAATATCTAAGGGTTATTATTTGTTTATCCCTTTCAGACAAAGTATTTATTATTTCTTTAAGTACTATACTATCTACAATTTCATCATTTTTATTATCTCCTTTATCAAGCTTATCAATTAAATATACGCTTTTACCATCATTTTGATAAACTGTACTATAAAGTGATTCAACATCTCTATTTGCATCAAGTGCAAGTATAAGCTCCTCAACATTTATATTAAGCTGTTTTGCAACTTCATTTAAATTAGGACTTTCCCCAGTTTTTTTTATAATACTATCTTCAATATACTTAGCTTTAATCGCTATTTCTTTTAAAGGTCTTGAAACTTTTATCATTCCATCATCACGCAAAAATCTTTTTATCTCGCCCATAATCATAGGTACAGCATAAGTAGAAAATTTAACATTAAAAGATTCATCAAATTTATCTATACATTTTAACAATCCAATTGCTCCAACTTGAAAAATGTCTTCAGCCTCATATCCCCTATTTAAAAATCTTTTAACAATACTCCAAATTAATCCCGTGTTTTGCTCAATAAGCATTCTTTTCGCGTCTTCATCTCCGGTTTGCGCTATTCTTATTAACTTTATGGTATCATCCACAATAGTACCAACCTCCGTTATAAAAACAATATAGCCAAAATATATTAAAATATTATGGGCTGTCTGAAAACTCTGTGTCAATTATTAAAATTTTTTAAATAATATATACAGAGTTTTCTAATATGTTATAATTATGATAAAATATAGTTTTTAAATTTTTATGTAAACATAATAATTTTTAATACAGTATCTAAATTAATGTTTCATTTAATACTTCTTTTGATATGCTTTTTTCCATAAATACTTTTGTACCTTTATTTTCTTCTGAAATAACCTCAAGGCTGTCCATAAATGTCTGCATAACAGTAAAACCCATACCTGAGCGTTCAAGTTCTGGTTTTGATGTATATAAAGGAAGCATAGCTTTTTCTACATCTTTAATTCCAACTCCTCTATCCTCAACAGATATATATACTGTACGGTCTTTAATAGCGCATTTTATATATATTCTTCCTTTTTTATTTTCATATCCATGTATAATAGAGTTTGTAACCGCTTCTGATACCGCTGTTCTAACATCAGTTAATTCAGACATTGAAGGGTTAAGCTCCATTATAAACGAAGAAACGCTAACCCTTGCCACAGCTTCATTTTTAGGATTGCTGCTTAAAACAAGTTCAATTTCATTATCATAATCCATTTTAGAAGCCCCCCATACTAAATTTTTTAATGGCTTCATTTTTGTCATCTACATTTTCAATTATTTTAAAAAGCCCCGACATTTCAAAAATTTTTCTAATATTCTCATTAATACAAGTTACTGCTACCTTTCCTCCATTAATTTCAATTTTTTTGTATCTTCCTATTATCATTCCTATTCCAGAACTATCCATAAAATTTACATTTGAAAAATCAAAAAGTATATTTTTAGCATTAATTCTTTTATATTCTTTTTCTATTTTATATCTTATTTCTTCTGAAGAACAATGGTCTAAATCACCATTCATAATTACAATTAAAAGCCTACCGGCTTTTGAAAATTCAACTGTCATTTTTATCCCTCCGCAGACTTTTTATTTACAAATTTTAACATCTACGTTTTTTATTTTATTACATATTATTGTTAAAATCAATATATTTTTAATTGCACTTTTTAACAAAATTTTGAAAAGCTATTTACTTTTATTCAAAACATGATAAAATATACATAAAATTGCAATGCTTTTTAACAATATTATAAATTAAATATATTTTTAATTATAAATAAAAATTAGGAGTGTCAAATATGGAAGAACTTACAGAAAAGCAAAAATTAATACTTAACTTTATAAAAAAAGAAATAAAAACAAAAGGAATTCCTCCCACAGTACGTGAAATATGTGCCGTCACCGGATTATCTTCTACTTCTTCAGTTCATTCTCATTTGACAAAACTTGAAGAAATGGGGTATATTTTACGTTCAGATTTAAAAAATCGTCATATAGAAATACTTGAGGAAAATTTTTATACTAATTTTGAAGAAATAGTACAAATACCAATTTTAGGAGATGTCTCTGCTGGAATACCTATGTTTGCAGAAGAAAATATAGAAGGATATTTTCCGCTTCCAGCCGCTTATTTAAAACGTGGAGAATCATTTGTACTTAGAGTAAAAGGAAACAGTATGATTAATGCCGGAATATTAAACAATGATTTAGTTATAGTTAAAAAACAGTCTTTTGCTGAAAATGGAGATATTGTAATTGCTTTAGCCGATGATTTTGCTACTTGTAAAAGATATTTTTTAGAAAACAAAAAGGTAATACTAAAACCTGAAAATAATGAATTTGAACCAATTATATCAGATAATATAGTTATTTTAGGAAAAGTAACTGGATTATTTAGAAATATATAGAGGTGATAAAATGTATGAATTTGTAAAATATCTTATTAAAAAATCGGATATATCTAAAAATGAGTTTTATAATTATAATCCCCCTGTAAATAAAAAAGATAATAAAAAACAAAAATTCAATTATGAAAAAATAGAACAGCCAATATATGACAATTATATTATATTTGATTTTGAAACAACAGGATTAGACCCTTACTCAAGCAAAATTATTGAAATAGGAGCAGCAAAAATAAAAAACGGAGAAATTAATGAAAGTTTTAATACTCTTGTAAATCCAGAAACAGTAATACCTCCGTTTATAGTTGAAAAAGTTCATATAACAAATGAAATGGTAAAAAATAAAGAAACTATAAATAATGTATTGCCTAAATTTGTAAAGTTTATAGATAATCTGCCTTTAATAGCGCATAATGCAAGATTTGATATGAGTTTTCTTTTAAAAAACGCTTTTGAACAAAATTTGACTGTTCAAAATCCTTCATTAGATACATTGTATTTGAGCCGTAAATATTTAAAAACAGCTGAAAAACATAATCTTGAATATCTTGCCAAACACTTTAATATAGAACATAAAAACGCCCATAGAGCATATGCAGACGTTCTTACTACATTTGAAATATATAAAATAATACTTAAAGAGTATTCTCGCCTTTCAGAAAGTTAAGCCATTGTTTAAGCTTTTTTTCATATCCATTATTAGAAAACTCATAATAACAATTTCCTTGTAACTCAAGCGGAAGGTACTGTTGTTCTACATAATGATTATTATAGTTATGCACATATTTATAGCCGATACCTCTGTTTAAGTCTTTAGCCCCTGAATAATGTGCATCTTTTAAATAAGGAGGAATACCTGATATAGTTATATTTTTTACATCTTCAAGCGCTTTATCAATGCCAACAATAGCAGAATTGCTTTTAGGTGCACAAGCTACATATGCTGCCGCTTGCGCAAGTACTATTCTGCCCTCCGGCATACCTATAAAATCAACTGCCTGAGCTGCTGAAACAGCAACTTGTAATGCACGTGGGTCTGCGTTTCCAACATCTTCAGATGCACATATAATAATTCTTCTTGCAATAAATTTAGGGTCTTCTCCAGCATAAATCATTCTTGCAAGATAATAAACAGCAGCATCAGGGTCAGAACCACGCATACTTTTTATAAAAGCGGATATTGTATCATAATGATTATCACCATTTTTCTCATAATTAACTGCTCTTTTTTGTATACACTGCTGAGCCGTTTCTATGTCAATAACCGTAACCCCGTTTTTCTTTGGTGTTGTTAATACGGCAAGCTCTATGGCATTTAACGCTACTCTTGCATCTCCGTTTGACACTTCTGCAATAAAATCAGATGCATCATCTTCAATAACAGCATTATAAATTCCAAGCCCTTTTTCTTCATCAATTAAAGCATTATTTATTATTTCTTTTATATCATCTTTTTTAAGTTTTTTTAATTCAAAAATAATACTTCTTGAAATAAGGGCTTTATTTACCTCAAAATATGGATTTTCAGTCGTCGCACCAATAAGTATAACTGTTCCATCCTCAACATGCGGAAGCAAAGCGTCCTGCTGTGTTTTATTAAACCTATGTATCTCATCAATAAAAAGAATTGTTCTTTTATTTAACATTCCTCTAACATCTTTAGCCTGCTCAATTGTTTCTTTAATGTCTTTTATACCTGCTGTTGTAGCGTTTATTTGTACAAAGTCACTTGAGGTTGTATTTGCTATAATTTTTGCGAGAGTTGTTTTTCCTGTTCCCGGAGGACCATATAAAATAATAGACGATAGTTTGTCTGCTTTAATTGCTCTGTAAAGGAGAGTATTTTCACCGACAATATCTTTTTGCCCCTTAAAATCCTCAAGCTTTTCCGGTCTTAGCCTTGCTGCAAGAGGAGCTTCGCTTTTCATATTTTTATTTCTTTGATATTCAAATAAATTCATTAAATACTATCTCCTTTTTTTAATTTATACTAAATACCGTTAAATTGTATATAAAAATTTAAAAGCAGCTCTTTATAACAAATTTTTTAATTTTATAGATTATTTTGTTATAATTACTTAATATACATAGCATCTCCAAAACTAAAAAATCTATATCTTTCTTTTACCGCCGTTTCATAAGCTTTAATAATTTTATTTCTTCCGGCTAAAGCGCTAACAAGCATAATTAGTGTTGATTCCGGAAGATGAAAATTAGTAATAAGATTATCGATTATTTTAAATTTATAACCGGGATAAATAAAAATATCTGTAAAGCCGCTTTTTGCTTCTAATAAACCATTTGAATTTACAGCAGATTCAAGAGTACGACAACTTGTAGTTCCAACAGCTATTATTTTTCCGCCTTTTAATTTTGTCTCATTTATTATATCAGCTTGAGATTTTTCTATATTATAATATTCAGAATGCATTTTATGCTCTAAAATATTATTTTCTTTTACAGGTCTAAATGTTCCAAGTCCTACATGTAATGTTATACTTGCTATATTTACTTTAGCTTGTCTTATTTCATCAAGCAATTCTGGTGTAAAATGAAGTCCGGCTGTTGGTGCTGCTGCTGAACCGTCATATTTTGCGTATACTGTTTGATATCTGTTTTTATCTTCAAGCTTTTCTTTAATATATGGAGGAAGCGGCATTTGTCCTAATCTATCTAATATTTCCTCAAAAATTCCATCATATTCAAATCTTACAATTCTGTTTCCTTCATTTGTACTATCCTCTATAAATGCTCTTAAAATACCGTCTCCAAAATAAACCTCGCTTCCGACTCTCGCTTTTTTCCCCGGATATACAAGCGTCTCCCATTTATCTTTATCAATACGTTTAAGCAAAAGTATTTCTATTTTAGCGCCAGTATTTTTTTTGCCTATAAGACGAGCTGGTATAACTTTTGTATCATTTATTACAAGACAATCACCCTCATTTATATAATTTTTTATATTTTTAAAACAGCTATGCTTAATCTCTCCAGTAATTTTATCGACAATCATAAGCCTTGATGACGCTCTGTCATTTAATGGTTTTTGCGCAATTAACTCAGCGGGAAGTTCATAATTAAAATCGCTTAAATACATAAAAATTTACATCCTTTCAATTTTAAATTTCAATTTACAGTTGTTCTTAATCTTATTATTCTAAAAAACACAATATAAAATCAAGGCAAATTTAAAAAATTCTAAACAAAAAACATCACAAACTTTAAATAAGCAAAATAAGCATATTTGCTCTATCAGCATTCTAAGCATACAAGTAAACTTGTATGCTTAGACTTAAATAAAAGTATTTACATAACTTCAACATTAGTATAATAATATTTTAAAATTTCTATATAACTATGTCCTGCCTCTGCCATTCCTTTTGCTCCAAACTGACTCATTCCTACGCCGTGTCCCCAGCCTTTTCCACTAATTACAAGAGTATTATTTGGAATTACTTTATCAACTGTAACTGAAATATTATTAACATTATATTCTTTTTGTCCTTCCTGCCCTAAAACATATATACTTTTACTTGATATATTTTGAGGTTTATTATTAACATCAGCAACATAAACATCTGCAAGTTTTACAAACTCTGAAGCATTTTCCGATAAAGCATTTAAAGTATTGCTTTGACTTACGCTTGATACTCCTCCTATAACAAAATTTCTGCTATCAAGACTTCCTCCTATTGTAGAAGAAAAAAATGTTCTTACTTCCTCATTTTTTAATATTTTCTCGCCTTCTGTTCCTTTTATTGTAAGTGCGTTTACTCTTGAATATTTATCGGTTTCACTAATAAATATGTTTTCAATATTTCCTATATTTATGTTATTTCTTGATAAAATTTGAGAAATTTCAAGATATGTAAATGTTCTTGTCCATTCCTTAGCCTCATTTTCATTAATTTCTTTAACAGGTTTTAAATATTCAAAACTCGTACCCCATACATCTTCAGCCGCCGCCGTACTTCCTCCGCTTGATGAAAAAAATACGGCGTTTATAACTTGATTATCATAATATATAAGTTTTCCTTTTGTCTCATTAACAGCCGTTTTAACTGTTTCTTCTTCTCCCTCAATACCTTTATATACTTGACAATCAACAGTATCACATACATCATAACCTTTTTCTTTATGCTTTTCAATCATAGAAACAGCATAACTTCGAGCCGCTGTTGCCTGTGCCTTTAAAGCTTCTATATGCCATGAAAAAGGCATTTCAGAAGCAACTACTCCATAAAGATATTCCTCTATATCAATAACATTAACAGCGGTAATACTATTAGCCGATTTATATAACTCAATAACTCCTCTATATTTTTTTGAATTTATAATTGTATCATCGTAACCTTTTATTTGAAGCATATATTCACAATCTGAAATCATAATAGGATTACTGCCATCATAAATAATTACCGCATTTGCTCCAACATTTCCGCCGCCTGATAAATCAGCTATACTCCACTTGTTTAATCCCAAAAAAACAGGAACAGAATTAACTTTGTTACTATTTTTCAAATATTGTGATGCTGAAATAAAGTCGTTAAAAACTCCAGAGATAATATAACCCCCATTTAAAGGTTTTACATTTAATTGCGTTCCCTCAATAACAGCATCAGAAATAAAATTGCCATCCGCTGAAATTCCAATTGATATTTTATTATTTCCTATATTAACTTGCTGAACATGATTGCATACACTTTCAAGTCCTACTCGAAGCATTTCCTGTGCAGATACAGAAAATGCCCCGAAAACCATTCCATATACCAAAATACACAAAAATATAAATTTTCTCACTGTTTTATACCATCCTGTAAAAATTTAAAGCATATTTATTTCAAGTATTTCTTTTTTAATATCTGAATTAATATTTAATTCAAAATTAGGTTTAGGCAAAGCCAAATAAAATCCTTGTGCAAAGTCTACTCCAAGACGAATAATTGTATACAACTCATCTCTTGTTTCAATTCCTACCGCTATAACCATAATATTATGCTCCCTCGCATATTTAACTATCTTACTAATACGAGACTGTTTTTCTTTCCTTAAACTTATATCAGTAATCAAAGACCTATCAAGCTTAATATAATTTGGATGCATCATAAGAAGCGTATCGTCGCTTATAAACTTTCCACCGTATTTATCTATTGCAACCTTTGAATTATCCTCATTCATTCTTTTACATTTATTCATAATATCAATTTCATTTACATTTTCATCTTCTGACAATTCCACAATAAGAAGGTGCCCAATATCGCTGTATTCTATTTTCATAGATTGAACATCTTCTTCTGAAAGTGTCTGTTTTCCTAAAGAATTATAAAAAAATCTTTTTGACTTAAATAAATCTTTATTTTTACGTACAATTTTCAGACAGCTAAGCACAACTAATTTTTCCAAAACATATTCCTTTTTTTCAGATATAGCAATATCTATTACATCCATAGGAGATGAAAAAATAGTATTGTCAGGACGCATCAACGCTTCATAACCATATATAGAGCCATCTGAAAGACTTATTATAGGCTGAAAATAAAAATTTAACTCATTTTGGTCAATTAATTTATCAAAAGCTTCTTTTCTTACCTCTAAAAATATATCCCTATTATAATTTTCAAGCGAAAACGCATGTATACTTTCTCTGTACATACGTTTTGACTCATATAAAGCATAAGTTGAATATTTCATAAGCATATTTACATTATCGGCATCATTTGGATATAAGCAATATCCTATTGTAAATCTGATTTTATATTTTTTTCCATCAGGAGTTTCATAAGTAAGCTTTTTACAATAATCATTATGCCATTTATATAAACTTTGCTTTAAATCAGCTCTTGAATCAGTTGAATAAATAAAAACCAAAAACTCACTGCCTTCCTTATAGGCAGCAATAACCTCATTATCAAACATAGAGAAAAGTTTTGATGTTTCCTTTATATACTTATTAGCGTTATCTTTTCCATAAACTTCTTCAATATAATTATAACTGCTTAAATCAAAAACAGCAAAAATACCACAGCCAAATGAATAATTATTTATGCCTATCGTAAGTTTTTCTATAAATGCTTCTCTTGTAAGCATGCCTGTAATATAATCTCTTTTATCGTCATAATCAGCACCATATTTCTCTATTATTTTTTTTGAAACGTCAACTACAAATCCTTTCATTTTATTATTATAGCAATCATCTATAAATTTAATCCATCTTTTAGTATTATTTTTATTTATACAAAAAATATTTTTCTCATTTTCAAAATGACATTTAACAGTATTTTCCCTTTCTTTATAAAATACATCTATGGGAATCTTTGTAATTACATCTTTTTCTTCTTCTATGTTATAACCAAGCGCTCCAATTAAACGAGTGGAACAAATTATAACTCCTTCATCTTGTCTTACCTCAAAATAACCAGCATCAATTCCAATTATCTCAAAAATACGCTCTAATTCATACATAGGTTTATTTTCAGAGTTTATAAGCGTTTCAACTTCATTTATAACCATATCAATTTCATCAATGCCTGTTTTAGAAAACCAATATCCATTAAGCCCTGAAGATTTAAGCGTAATACTTTCAGTATACGCTTTTAATTCTCTTTTTCTTATATTAATAAACTTAATTATAAGAATTACCGCAATAATAAAGAAAACAAAAAACAACAGAAAATCAAAAGATAATTTTTTTAAATACTCTGAATTATCATTTTCCATAATATAAAGCATAATCAAATTATCATATTTATAAAAATTATAATATATAATAAGGTTTTCTTTACCAGCGTTTATTTTAAAGTTCCCAGACTTATTATTGGAAAAATCAATGCTATTCGATTTAATCAATAAAATATCTTTAAAATCAAAAGATTTTAATTTTTCCGCAAACTCGCCATCCATATAATTATATCCCATAGGAAGAGAACCGTCAGAAAGCATAAACGTATAAGAAGATGATTCGTTTATACCTCCATAGTACATTAAGTTGCTAAATACATCCATACTATACGCCAATAAAACAGCTCCAATAGTAATATCATCATCTTTTACAGGACTATAAGAAAAAATGTAATATCTCTCATTGTACTCATCAAACAAAAAATCAGATAATTTGTAATCGTCATTTAATCCGTTTTCATCAATATAAGCTAAAGCTTTTTTATAATAATCGTCATTTTCTTGAGAGTAAATAATATTATTTGACTCATCAAATATATATATTCCTATTATTCCGCCGTCCGAAAGATAGTCATTCATTACTTTATAACAGTCCATTTTAAGTTCATTATATCTTTTACTATCATTATCGCTTTTATTTTCTTTTAATAATTCTTTAAAAAAACTAAGATTTGAAATTCTCTCTGTTTCTTTTAATATATCATCAAACTCTTTATCAAGACAATAGGAATATGATGTAAAATCAACATCATATTCAATCATCTTATCCAAAAAAATATGTAAAGCGTTTAATAAAAGAATAAAAACTATAATAACAACCATAAACATTAAAATTAAAGCAGTTCTTTTATCTCTTTTTAATAATTTCAAAAACTATCTCCCCCCTAATTATGCTTATTATCTTCCTGTTGGATACAATTTAAACAACTCCTTTAAAGAATTATAAACAGCCTGAGCTACTTTTTGTCTATATTCACTGCTGCCAAGTTTTGCTGCCTCTTCTGGATTTGTTACAAAACCTATCTCGCATAAAGAAGCCGGAATATTACTTTGTCTTAATACTATAAAATTTTCGGTTTTTGTTTTTCTGTCATTTGAGCCTAATTCCTTTAAAAGATTTTTTTGTAAAGTCTCTGCAAGTATTTTACTTGTCATTCCAGAATCCGAAGTATTAGGATTAAGATAATAAACTTCTGTTCCATTAGGATTAGTATTGCTTCCTGCTGAATTTATATGTATTGAAATAAATACATCTCCTACCGCATTTCCTAAATCATTTCTATCAGTAAACGAAGGATAAACATCGGTTGTTCTTGTTGCATACCCTTTTATATCATTATCATCCTCTAAAAGAAGCATTATTCGATTTACAATGTCAACT
This sequence comes from uncultured Eubacteriaceae bacterium, assembly GCA_947086655.1. Lineage (GTDB taxonomy): Bacteria > Bacillota > Clostridia > Lachnospirales > CAG-274 > CAMTZM01. The sequence goes on along the minus strand of CAMTZM010000002.1, from coordinate 17,121 downwards.
GTTAAATCTTTCTCAACAAGCCCATATCCTGATGCTCCGGGGTCACTTCCGCCATGTCCGGCATCAAGCACAACAATATTTTTATATTTTAATTTAGGATGCTGCAGCCTTATGTAAATGTTTTCATTATCTTCGGAAACATTATAAGTAAGTATTTGTTTCTCGTCAAAAGTTATCTCTGTATTTCCATTGCTGCTTTTAATTGATATTGAATTAATATATTTATCATTTACATAAATAGTTTCATCTTTAATAATATTATTCCAACTTTGATTCATGCTTATTGTATATTTTTTTGAATTATAGTCGTCACTATGTGTAAATTTATTTATATCAATATAACTTCCTCTTTTATTTATAACAAAAGACTTTTCTTTACGACTATAATATATGTTTTCATTTACTTCCGAAAATACGTCCTCTACTGATTCTTTATTTATATTTACTATCAACGATTTTTCATCATTTGAAAGAGAAACATTATAATCAGGGTCATATCCATAATTAAAATCAAAAACTACTCTCGTAATATATTGAGGGCTTGTTTGATTTTGAGCTGTTCTTATTTTTTCAACCGCCGAATCAGAAATATTAATTGTCTCTGCTACCCCTTTATTCTCATATACATTATTATCTATAAGAGTGTTATAAAAATCAATAACAAGTCTATTTCCAGTCAAAAAATCTGTCTTATAATCCGATATTTTATCAGATGCGTTAATAGTATAAACTCCCTTTTCACTATTTGAAATATCTATGGAATTAATTTCTATTAAATTTTTAACACTATTTACAGATGCCGTTCTGCTTGCCGAGTCCCAATTTACATCAAATCCAAGATTTTCAGAAACAAAACGCAAAGGAATCATTGTTTTATTATTAATAATTTTTGCCGCTAAATCCATACTAATATTATTATCATTTAAAAGAGCATTTTTGTCATTTATCTTCAAAACAAGTTTGTTTTTGTTATAATTTACAGTAACTTCATAATTTAAGCTATCCCATAAAACCTCTGCCCCAAGCTTTTCAAAAACTTCTCTTGCTGGAACAAGAGTAAGATTCTGAAAAATAACAGGAGGCATAGGAAGATTATTTAGTTCCTCATCTTCAACAACAAGCGTCACTTTTTCCGCTCCATATTTATGTACAATTCCGTCATATACAAGTTCCATACTTAAATACTCTGCTCCAAAAACTGAAACTGAAAACAAAAATATATTTAAAAAAATAGAAAAAATTAAAAACAACCTTACCTTCATATTTTTTCCTCCATTATGTAATAAACTATATGGCATTTAAAAAAATTTCGATGTATACAAAATCAAAACTACGAAAATTTTGTTACAAAAAAATTCGAGCAGCCGCCTTGCTAAAACATTCGCCTTTATATTCAGTGAGAGTTTAAAATCCCATTGAATATAAGAGTAAGTACTCACTTAAAATAGCGGTGGACTTCCTCCATTGGTTAAATAAACTTGTTAAAGCATAAAATTGTTTACCGAATTAATTTTTAAACACACTCAAAAGGAAATACTTGATTAGTATAAAAATAAAAATAATTTTATTTAATATCTTTAAAATATAATTTAGAGTTATAAGTATAAAATTATTTTTTAAATTCTATATAAATCATCTATTCCCTAAAATAATATATATTATATCAAAAAAACAATATAAATGTTAGTTTTTTATAAACATGAAATATAAATGTTAGATAAATAAAAAAGATTAGGAGTAAAGTATAAATTATGAATATAAACTGTATTAATGACTGTGTATACCAATCTGACGGAAAGTGTACATTAACAAAACCTACAAAAAAACAATTAAATATAAATTTTAACAATAATACATGTCCTTATATGCTTAAAAAAACAAAAAATATAAATTAAACTTACAAAATCAACAAATAAACCCATAACATTTTACTAAGTATTTGAAATTATATAAAACTGAAATATATAATCTTCAAATACACTATGTTACGGGTTTATTTATTTAATATAAAAAAATGTTTTAATTTTAAAGTATTTTTTTAATATTTTTTATTATCTTTAAAATATTTTCTAATCCATTTTCCACTTTCACTTAAATCATTTTCTTCCCAGCCTGAAATTTTACCGTTATTAGCAGAAATTACGCTGCTTGTTTCATTTTTATTTGCTAAATTCCAACAACAATAACTTAAATTATATTCTTGTATTAATTCCAGCCATTTAGCTGTTTCCTCAAAATTATTCGCTCCGTTTCCTGAGGCATCACACATTCCAAATTCAGTTATAAAAACAGGCAGTCCCTTATTAATACATGTTGTTAGTCTATCTCTAAGCCATTGTGTATGTGTTGCTGCATAAAAATGAAGAGAATACATTAAATTATCATACTGTAAAGGAGAATCAGAAGCTAAATTAATATCTTGACTCCATGTAGGCGTACCTACAATTATAACGGCATTACTGTCGTTTGCTCTTATTATTGGAATTATCTCATTTGCGTAATTTTTTATACCTTCCCATGTTGCTGACGAGTTTGGCTCGTTACATATTTCATATATAATATTATCATAATCTTTATAAATAGAAGATATTTCATTAAAAAATACCTTTGCATCTTCTTTATGTATATTTGGGTCACGGTCATTAAGCACATGCCAGTCAATAATTACATACATTCCTAATTCACCGGCATATTGAACGCCATTTTTAATCATGTTTTTTAATGCCTCTTTATCTCCTCCGCTGCAATATCCTCCGTATTCATCGGTATACATAGCAATACGTATACAATTCGTATTCCAATCATCTCTTAAAGTTCTAAAAGTCTCAATATTTATATATTGCGGAAACCATGCAATTCCATGAGTTGACATGCCATAAAGCTGGAATTTCTCTCCGTTTTTATCTATTAAATTTGTTCCATCAACTCTTAAAGCTCCATGAAGTGAAAAAGGAGTTTCTAAAACTTTTCCGCTTACATTTGCATTGACTGCATTTTCTGCTTTTACCGTTAAATTTCCTTCCATTTGATTTTGCGTTTCTATTTTCATTTCAGAATAATTTGTTTTAGATATATTATCAGATAAATCACTATATGCCGGTATATTTTCATTTGAACTGTTACAGCCTGATAAAATAATTATAACAGACGCTATTGACGCAGTTATTTTTAAAAACTTTTTTTTCATTTTTTATCCCCCTAATAAATTATATTTTACAACCACATTTATTTTATAAATACATATAAATTTTACTTATTTTTAAAATTTTAGCATATTTATTTGTATAAATCAATCTTTAATAGTCTTTTCAAATATTATATTTTGATGTATTATTAGTTTTGTACTATAATTTAAAGGACGGATTGATTTATGGATTATAAAATAGCTATTGATTATTTAAAAAATTTAGATGTACGAGGCATAGTTCTTGGGCTTGAAAATATGAAAATGCTTCTTTACTTTTTGGGAAATCCACAAAACAGCGTTCCAGCAATACATATAGCTGGTACAAACGGGAAAGGTTCTGTTGGTACATTTATTTCAGAAATACTAATTGATTCTGGATACAAAGTTGGCAGATATGTTTCACCAGCAGTTATAGATACAAAAGAATGCTGGCAGTTAAATGGTAAATTTATAAATGAAACCGATTTTGCAGAATATGTTAGTATAGTTAAAAATGCTGCTGAAAAATTATATAATAAAACTTCTGTATATCCTACCAGATTTGAAATTGAAACATGCGTAGCATTTTTATATTTTAAAAATAAAAAATGTGATATTTCAGTTATTGAAGTTGGTTTAGGAGGCAGAAACGACGCTACTAATATAACAGAAAATATAATTTTATCCATAATCACAAGTATAAGCATTGACCATATTAATATTTTAGGCAATAATTTATATGATATAGCAAAAGAAAAAGCCGGAATAATAAAAAAAGGCGTTTTATGTATATCTGCTCAACAAAAAACTGATGCTGAAACAGCGTTAATTAAAGAGGCAAATGAAAAAAATTCCGAAATATTATTTTTAAATAAAAAAGATATAATTAATTATAAATTATATAAAAATAAACAATATTTTGACTATGGATATTATAAAAATTTATGTATTTCAATGCTTGGCTTATATCAAATTGAAAATGCCGCATTAGCAGTCAAAGCATGCGATTTAATAAATAAATATAACTTTAAAGTTAATGAAGACAATATAAGAAGAGGACTTTTAAAAGCTGCATGGGCTGGAAGATTTCAAATTTTAAAAAATAAACCTATATTTATTGTTGACGGAGCACATAATGTTGATGCCGCTGAAAAACTTATGAAATCAACCGAATTGTATTTAAAAAACAAAAAGTTAATCTTTATAATAGGAATGTTAGCTGATAAAGAATATGAAAAAGTAGCAAAAATAACCGCTTGCAAAGCTGAAAAAATAATTATAGTTGAATGCAGTAACAAAAGAACAGCCGATGCAGATACTCTTTTAAGAGTTTATAAGAAATATAATGAAAATACATTTAAAGCCGAAAATATTAAAAATGCTGTTTCTAAAGCTATAAAATTAACTAAAGATAACAATGCAATTTTAGCTTTTGGCTCATTGTCTTATTTAGGTGAATTAATAAAATGTGTTAATAATATAGGAAGGACAGATAAATAATATGGATAAAGAAAAAATAGAACAAGGCGTTAGACTTATACTTGATGGTATAGGAGAAGACATTAAAAGAGAAGGACTTATCGACACACCTAAAAGAGTTGCGAAAATGTATGAGGAATGCTTTTCGGGACTTTATGAAGATGCCAAAGAACATTTAAAAAAGACTTTTACTTCAAAAAATAATGAAATAATAATAGAAAAAGATATATCTTTATACTCAATATGTGAACATCATCTAATGCCTTTTTACGGAAAGGCCCATGTTGCTTACATACCGGATGGAAAAGTAGTAGGTTTAAGTAAATTAGCAAGAAGCGTAGATGTATTTGCTAAAAGACCTCAGATACAAGAACAGCTTACAAATCAAATAGCTGATTCTATAATGGAGATTTTAAAACCTAAGGGCGTAATTGTAGCTATTGAAGCTGAACATATGTGTATGACTATGAGAGGAGTTAAAAAACCCGGAAGTAAAACATTTACATATGTATGCAGAGGAGAATTTAAAAATAATAACGAACTAAAAAACATGTTTTTAAATTATATAAAATAAGAGGTTTATAATAAATGGAAAGAGTACATAAAATTATATCAAATTCAAGATTTCGTAATTTAATTGAAAAACTTAATTTTTTTGAAAAAGACAGAAAATATTGCGGACATGGACTTACACATTGTTTCGATGTTGCCAGAATAGCATATATAATAAGTTTAGAAGAAAAACTTACTATAAATAAAGATATAATTTACGCCGCATCCTTACTTCATGATTTAGGAAGGGTAACTCAATACGAGTCAAATATACCTCATAATATAGCCGGCGCTGAAATAGCGGCTAATATTTTAAAAGAATGCGATTTTGACAATAATGAAATTATAATTATAACAGATGCTATTTTATGTCATAGAAAATACTTATCTCGTAAAAAAGATGATATAGCAAGTTTATTATATAAAGCTGATAAACTTTCAAGGCTTTGTTTCGAGTGTATTTCTTCAGATACATGTAACTGGAGTGAAGAAAAGAAAAATAAAAAAATAATATACTAAAGCTTATATGAAAACGGAGGAAAAATATGATTATAGGCAATAAAAATTTTGATGTTAAAAATAAAACTTATATAATGGGAATATTAAATATTACACCTGATTCATTTTCTGACGGAGGAAAATACAATAAAATAGACAAAGCTTTATTGCATTGTGAAGAAATGATTTCACAAGGAGCAGATATTATAGATGTAGGCGGAGAATCAACAAGACCAGGGCATAAAGTTATAACATCGGAGGAGGAGAAAAAAAGAGTCATTCCTGTAATAAAAGAAATTAAAAAAAGATTTGATATACCTATATCAATCGATACATATAAAAGCACAGTAGCAAAAGAGGCAATTGAAACCGGAGCAGATATAGTAAATGATATATGGGGACTTAAAGCAGATAAAGATATGGCTGAAATTGTAAAAAAAAGCGGAGTAGTATGTATAATTACGCATAATTCATCAAGTGGTGTATATAATAATTTTTTAAACGATGTTATAAAAGAACTAAATGAAAGTATTAATATAGCTAAAAATATTGGTATCTCTCAAAATAAAATTATTATAGACCCGGGTATAGGTTTTGGAAAAAGTTATGAAAATAATATAGAAATAACCAAAAATATTAATTTACTTGTAAAATTGGGATATCCTGTTTTATACGCCGCATCAAGAAAATCAATGATTGGAACTGCTCTCAATCTTCCTGAAAATAAAAGATTAGAAGGTACTATATCTACAAGCGTATGGGCGTGTATAAACGGATGCAGCTTTATACGTGTACATGATGTTAATGAAAATAAACAAGCCGTTAAAATGATTGAAAAAATTCTTCAGCGAATTTAATAAAATATGTTTTATGGAGGTAAATTAATTAATGAATGATTTTACATTTGATGTAATAAATATAGAAAATATAGAAGTTTTTGCAAGACACGGAGTTTACAGCCAGGAAAGAGAGCTTGGACAAAAATTCTATGTTTGTATCAATATATATACGGATACAAGAACAGCCGGCTTAAAAGATTCAATTGATGATACTCTAAATTATGGCATAATCGCAAAGGAATGTAAAGACTTTATGGAAAAAAATACATACTCGCTTATAGAAACAGCCGCTGAAATGCTTTCCCAAAATTTACTTATTAAATATGGTCTTAAAATAAAAAAACTTGAATTGGAAATAAAAAAACCATGGGCTCCTGTAATGCTGCACATTGATTCTGTTTCAGTAAAAATAACAAGAAAATGGCATAAAGCTTATTTATCTTTAGGCTCAAATATTGGTGATAAAATTTCATATATAAATAACGCTATCGACTTATTGAGAAAAGAAAAACTAAACTTAGTATCTTCTGTTTCTCAAATAATTGAAACAAAACCCTATGGAGGAGTTGAACAAGATAATTTTTTAAATTGCTGTATTGAAATATATACTTTAATGCATCCATTTGAACTTCTTAGTTTTTTAAACAAAATAGAAGACGATTTCGGCAGAAAAAGAACAGTAAGATGGGGTCCACGAACTCTTGATATTGATATTTTATTTTATGATGATTTAACCATAAATACCGAAAAACTTTCAATACCTCATATTGATATGCAAAACAGAGAGTTTGTATTAAAACCTCTTAACGAAATAGCACCTAATAAAATACATCCTATTCTAAATATAACTGTAAATAAAATGCTTTATATGTTAAATAATTAAAAAATTGTAATGGCATATAGAAAATATATTTTCTATATGCCATTACAATTTTTAATTAATGCAGAAAACAATTAAAATTAATTAATTGAAGAAAGTTTTAAAACAGCATCTTTTATTCTTTTTATAGTATCTTCCTTTCCAAGAAGAACTGCCAATTCGCTTGCACCGCATGGTGATGTTGGTTTTCCTGAAAGAGCGGTTCTTATAGGCCATAATACTTGTCCATTTTTCATAGAATTTTTTGCAGCAAAATCAGTTAATGTTTCATATATTGTATCATTATCCCAATTATCAATTGATTCCATAACAGGAATCATCTCACTTAACACTTTCAAAGATAACTCTTCATCAGTTTTCATTTTTTTATGTTTATAAAGACTTACATCATAATCAGAAACACAATCAATAAAACTAACCATTTCAGCTATATCATTAAATGTTCCTATTCGAGTCTTAATATATTGCGCAATAAGCCTTAAATCTATATCTTTTCTTTTAATTGAGTCCTCAAGTTTTAAAATAGCAATATTGTAAAACTCCTCAAAATCAAGATTTTTAATATATTCTCCATTCATCCATGTAAGCTTTGTCATGTCAAATATTGCCGGAGACTTACTTAAACCGCTTGTATCAAATGATTTTATAAGTTCATCCATTGTAAATATCTCCTGATTTGTAGAAGGAGCCCAGCCAAGCAGCGCAACGTAATTTACAATAGCTTGAGGAAGATAACCTTTTTCAATTAAATCTTGAAATGACGCATCTCCGTTTCTTTTTGAAAGTTTCTCCGTTTGATTTTTCATAACCGGCGGAACATGTATATAAGTTGGAATGTTCCAGCCAAAAGCTTCATAAAGCAAATTATATTTAGGTGTTGATGATAAATACTCACTGCCTCTTATAACATGAGTTATATTCATTAAATGGTCGTCTATTACATTTGCGAAATTATAAGTAGGAAGTCCATCTGATTTAATTAAAATCTGATCCTCTATTTCATTATTATCAACTGTAATCAAGCCGTAAACCTCATCTTTAAATGTAGTAGAACCTTCTTTTATTTTCTGTCTTATAACAAATGGAGTATTATTTTTAATAAGTTTATCAACTTCCTGTTTAGACAAATTCGCACAGTGTCTGTCATATTTAGCTATATTATCTTTTGAAGAAACTTTAAGCCCTTCCAAACGCTCTTTTGTGCAAAAGCAATAATACGCATCGCCTTGTTCAACAAGCTGTATTGCATAATCCATATAACAGTTTTTTCTTTCACTTTGAATATATGGTCCATATTCTCCGCCTATATTTGGACCTTCGTCAGGCTTTATTCCTGCAAGCTTAAGCGTTTTATATATAACATCTACTGCTCCTTCAACAAAACGCTCTTGGTCTGTATCCTCTATACGCAATATGAATTTGCCTCCATTTGAGCGTGCAATTAAATACTCATATAGCGCCGTACGCAAATTCCCTATATGCATATAACCAGTAGGACTTGGCGCAAATCTTGTTCTTATCATTTCAAAAAATTCTCCTTTCAATATATTTTAGTTTTCATATATAATCTAATAAAATTCTATTATTTTTTATATAACTTAAATATAACCCATAACATATATTACTACATAAAGGTTAAATTTTCAAGAATTATATATACTTAATCATGCAAATCAATTTTAAAAAAATTGACATATACAATAAATAAACGAAATAAAAAAAGCTTGTAAACGGAGAGACAAAATATTTTTCATTAACATTAGAAAACCAGATTAATATAAATTGGCTTGTAAATTAAATAAACATAGAAAATATAAAAGCTGAAAAAGGAGTACCATATCATGCAGACGTTGATATGTGTACTCTTTTTTCAATAGAAGATTTTACGTTAATAGCAAATAAAGTGTCTGAATATATAATAAACAAAACCACATATTGTAATCATTGGAGGAAGAATATATGATAGAAACAAAATCTATGTATAGATTGAAAAGAATATAATAATGTAAATCAGATAAACAGAGTGCTTATTGGCAATGAAAACTATGTTTAACTGAGGGATTTTGAAAAATGTGATATAATGAATTAAAAGGTTAGCTTATTAATAGCGATACTACCACCTTATTGGCAAGAATGATATAATTAAATAGAGGTGATTTAGGTGAGAATGTCTAAATGGGAAATATTTATTACATGGTTGGTTTTTTGTCCTGTGCTATTATACTTTCTGATATCAGAATTATATTCATACGAATATAGCTCAATTCCTATGACTGTTATTGCTCTTGTCCTAGTAATATTCAGTCCTATTTTATATAATATAGGATATGGATAGTAATGCAAAAAAGCCAGTAAAATGTGTTAAAGCAAAGCTAATTAAAAAACCATTTCCAGGTAGAAATCATACATTTACAGGTGTTTTTCTGTTATCAGATGGAAGTAAACTAGAATTAACAATGACAGAAAATCAATACTGTTACCTTAATAAAAATGATGATGTTACTTTGATGTATCAGGGGGTTTTAACTCATAGCGTAAAAAAAGATACAGATAAAATTCCGTTTTTTAATGGAGAGTATGATTCCGGAAAAAAAATTTGCAAAGTATGCTTTTAAGTATCCTATACAGTCAGCTAAGGCAAAAGTAGTATCTAAAGCATACGGAAATAGTGTTGTTTTTTTGTTGTCTGATAAAAGCAAAATTGAAATGACAGTATCAAAAAAACAATATAAGGCGCTGAAAAAAAGAGATACGCTTGATATAATATATCAAGGCTGGATATTGTATTACATAAAAAAAGAAGATGAAAAACCAATTTATAATGAAGATTTTTCATCTAAAAAGATATTAATGGAATATATGTCAAAAAAATAAAAAACAATAACTAAATTTGGAGGATGAATATATAATGACGTTATTTTTATTATTGATTACACTTATTTCCGCTGTATGTAGTTTATGGACGTACACATTTAAACCTGATTTGTTTATGGGTTCATTATGTATGTTTGTTTTAGCCATAGCTGCTTGGTTGCCGTTTGTAATTATACCTAAAATTTTTAATATATCAAATTTAAACATAAAATATATTATTTATTTTATTTTAATGGCGATTATAGCAAGAACTTTTACAAATTATAGATTTCGTAAAGAGGTTTTTGAACAGCCTGTTTATTCGGATAAAGCAACAGTTGTAAAAAAATATGTAAAAACAAATGGAGCCGGGTATGGTGCTGTTGATCATGTTGTTTTTTTGCTGAGCAATGGAGATAGTATAGACTTAGTAGTGCACAATCAAAAAAAATATAAGGAGCTTAAAAAAAATGATGCTGTTGATTTAGAGTATCAGGGCTGGCTGCTTCGTTCCGCAGAAGTTATAGAGGAATAGAGTACTGCAAATAATGAATAAGAATTATTTACTTTAAAAGAATTTTACTGGTTTTTAAGTTAAAAAATGCCGAAGCTGATAAACCGCTTGTCTTGTTTATAGCTTCGGTATTTCATTTGATTTTACAATTATTATTTTTTAAGGTTATCTTTGGTATTTCTTAACTGATAAAAGTTTTTTTAATTGTTCCGGAATTAGTATGAATACAGCGGTATTTTCTAAAATACTAAGACCTTCGTTAGAAATAAAAATAAAGCTTGTAAATATACAAAATAAATTAAAAAGTTTTTCCATATAATCCTTTCTTATATAATAATATATGTTCAGCAAAGTTTAAATATGTTTCATAAGGCTGCCATAAATTTGATAAAATTATTTAAAAAGCAATCAGAAACAAAAAAACATATTTCCGATATTATACTTGATTGTTTAATTGATTTCTCTTAATTTATAAGAGTTATTATTTGCGTGACGCTTAATAATTTTATAATAAAAAACATTGAAATAATTTTTTAAATAATGTACTATGTTTGTATAATAAAAAATTATGTATTTAAGAAATTTTTAATATATGCCGATATAAAATTAATAAGTTCCTGTAACACTACACAAAAAAGGGGGTTAAAAAATGAGTCGGGAATTTGTACCTAAAAGACCACAATATTATTGGATTGAAAGGATATATACTGAAATAATTATTTTATTTCTTCCTTTTTTAAAAAAGACATTTATAACACCTAATATGGTTACTGCTTTTAATTTAATTATAACTCTTCCGCTTTTATGCTATACAGCTTGGTTTGAAAAATATTACATAGCCGCTGTTTTAATTCAAGTATATTTATTTATTGATATACTTGATGGAAATTTAGCAAGATATAAAAACCTTTGTTCGGATTTTGGCAAAAAACTTGATAAAGTAACTGACATATTATTTTACACAGGCTTTTATATTATATTGGGATATAGAGTTGGTTTAAGTATTTATACAATAGCTGCATTTATATTTGTATTTCATTTATACGGAATTACAGCTACATTTTATATTGTTCCAAGGCTCAGAAAATTGACAGTTGTAAGAAGATGGGGATTAAAAAGAATATTATTTGAAAAAGGTTTCTTATTTGGAATGGATAACGGAATGCAAGACGTATTGATGACTATATTTTTATTTACCCCTTATAAACAAGCTCCATTTTATATTAGTATGGTTTTATACATAATAGACATGTGTTACAGACTGATTGAATTAGGCAGAAATCAGGAAATTGAAAAAACAGAAGGTATAAGCTTATGAAAAAAACACAAATGATAATTTTAGCAGGAGGCTCTGGCGAGCGTTTTGGCGCAAATGTGCCTAAACAATTTGTTAAAGTATCCGGAAAAACTATAATTGAACATACTCTTAACAGGATTGATACTAATGAAAAAATTGATTCAGTAATTATTGTAATTAATCCTGATTTTTATGATTATATGAATCAACTTATTATAAAAAATAATTTTTTAAAAGTAAAAAAAGTAATAAAAGGCGGAAAAACAAGACAAGAATCTTCTTACGCCGGTTTAATGGCATGTGATAATAATACTGAAAATGTATTATTTCACGATGCTATAAGACCTTTCGTTTCAGATAAAATTATAAACGACACAATAGAGGCTTTGGAAAAGTATGAAGCGGTAGACGTAGCTATTCCTTCTGCTGATACATTAGTAAAAGTTGACGATGACAATATAATTACTGACATTCCTAAAAGAAAATATTTAATGCGTGGGCAAACTCCACAGGGATTTAGAATCGATATTATAAAAAAAGCGTATGAGTTATATTTAGAAAAGCCTATAAAAGATATTACAGATGACTGCGGTTTAATTGTAAAATATAATCTCGGAAAGGTTTTTGTTGTTACAGGAGAAGAAAAAAATATTAAAATAACATATAAAGAAGATGCTTACTTAGCTGATAAATTATTTCAGCTTAATTCTTCCGAAATGGTTTTAAATGATAAAAGTTATTATAATAAACTTAACGGAAAAGTTGGAATAATTTTTGGACATAGCAGCGGTATAGGAGAGGCTGTTTTAAATTTAGCAAAAGAACATAATTGTACTGTTTATGGTTTTTCACGTAAAAATGGTTATGATGTTACTGATTGCAAATGTGTTGAAAAAGCGTTAAAACAGGTTTACGAAAATGAAGGTAAAATAGATTATGTTATTGTTACAGCTGGTGTTTTAAAAGTATGTAAATTTGACGCAATGTCAAATGATGATATTAATGATATGATTGCAATTAATTATACCGCTCCTGTTAATATTACAAAAACAGCTATTAATTATTTAAAAGAATCAAAAGGAAGTATATTGTTATTTACATCAAGTTCTTATACAAGAGGAAGAGCCATGTATAGTATTTATTCCTCAACAAAAGCCGCTATTGTAAATTTTGTACAGGCAATAAGCGAGGAATATAACGATTTTGGAATTAAAATTAATGTTATGAATCCTGAAAGAACAGATACTCCTATGAGAAGAAATAATTTTGGTATTGAGCCAAAACAAACTCTTTTAACCGCTTCGGAAGTAGCGGAATTTACTTTAAAAACCGTTACGGAAAATATAACAGGACAGGTTGTTGATGTAAGAAAAAATCGCAGTAAAAACTAAAATATGTGTCAAGGCTACAAGAGCAAGTGCTGCCGCTTAAAAAACGGACTTACTCTGTCGGGTCAAAAACCATAAAAAGCAAAACAAATTTACAAAATCATTTGTTTTTTTACAGGAGGAAATTTTATTATGAAAGATATTTTTTTATTTGGCGCCGGAATAATCGGAGAAGAAACATTTAAAATATTAGAAGATGAAGGTTATTATAATATATTAGCCTTTGTTGATAATGACCCTAATAAAGCCGGCAAAACTCTGCACGAAAAAAAAATAGTATCAGCCGATTATATTAAAAATTATAAAGATATTCCGGTTATAATAGCAGTTTCACCTCAATATAACGATGAAATTACTAAACAGCTTGACGAATTAGGAATAAAAAGTTATGTATTTGAGGAACATATTTATATTGCCAATAACCTTATTATAACTGAAAAAAATATTGAGGAAATAAAAAAAGAAAATAATAATTATGCCGGAAATTTATATTTTACATTAGATGATATAAATAAAACAATAAGTTTAGAAAAAATAGATAATATTATTGTTGACAGTTTTTGCAGCTTAGATTATATTTACTCTCAATTAAAAAAATTAAATGTTAGTAAATTAGATAAAAGACTTTCTTATATTGAGGGAAGTAATAATTTAAAATCTTTAAGAAGAGAAATACCGTATATGATGAAAAACGGCATTAATAACTTTTTTCCTGTCTCAGAAGCAACTTTCTTGTATTGCTTTTTAGGTTTGAATATTGATATTGAAACATGCAGAAAAATTAAAAATAAGATTTTTTCAGCAAGCGCAAAAAAAGAATTGATAGACCCAAGTTATAATATAACTAATTATTATAAATCTAAATATATGCTTTGGGAAGAAACAAATTATCAAAGCGAATTTGATTCATTGATTGAGGAAAAAATAAAATATATTGATGAAAGCAACGGTTCAAGATTTTATAATAAATTTAATATTAATTTAGGCATAATATGCGATGAATTTTTGTATGTGCTTTATAAAGATTTATGTAATGTTTTTTTCATTACACCTGAAAATTACAGAGACTACGCTGAAAAAGTAGACGTATTAATGGTTGTTACAGTATGGAGAGGCTTAAATAAAGAATGGTTTATGCCTATTGATAAAAAATTAAAAACAATAAGAGAAATAACAAAATTTTATAAAGAAAAAAACAGTAATATAAAAACTGTTTTCTACTCAAAAGAAGACCCTGTTCATTATGATGAATTTGTTGAGTTTGCTTTTGGTTTTGATTATGTTTTCACAACAGATATTAACTGTTTGCCAAAATATATTTCAGATTTAAAAAATGAAAATGTTTTTAATGTGAATTTTGCTGTAAATCCTTTATATCATAATCCTATTGGAATAAATAGGTTTAATATTGACAGCGTTATTTTTTCGGGTTCATGGTATAGAAAATATGAAGAAAGAAATAGAATTTTAAAAGAAATTTTTGATGGTATTATTGAAAATTATAAATCGCTTTATATTGTTGACAGAAATTTTAATGAAGACTGCAGAATATTCTTCCCTCTTGAATACTTAATTTTGGTGTTAAAATGTATTAAGCATGATAAATTACAAAAAGTACATAAATTATTTAACTATGCTGTTAATATAAATACAATACAAAACAGCAGTACAATGTTTGCTAATAGGGTTTATGAATTACAAGCGCAAGGCAATATTTTAATATCAAATTATAGCAAAGGCGTATCTGAAAAATTTAAAAATGTTTTTATAGTAAATAAAAAAGAGGATTTAAATGTTTTCTTTAATAAATATAATAATATGAAAGATATTATTGAAGCCCAAAGTATAGGTATAAGAAATGTTATGACCGAAAACACAGCTCATGACAGAATGAAAGAAATTTTAACTTACTTAGATTTACCATTTAAAGAAAGTAATAATAAAGTTTTAGTAATTGTTAAACAACGCAATGAATTATCTGATAAAATTATAGAAGAACAAACTTACAAAAATACAGACATTATTTCAGAAGACCAATTAAATGACAAATTAATAAGTGAATATAGATTTATTTGCTATATTAATTCGCAATACAATTATAATAAATATTATATTCAAGATATGTTAAACGCTTTTAAATATACAGATGTTGATTTTGTAACAAAAAACTGTTCTGAATATCAAAATAATTATACTTATATTGATATGTATACAGATAAATACTTAACAATGTTTTCAACTAAAAATTTAGACAGTTTTAAATTAATTGATATTTCAAATAACAAATTTAAAGGTTTTTATATACCATAACTTTAATAATCCACCTAAAATACGCATAAAAAGGAGAGAATTTAATGCCTAAAATATCAGTTATTGTTCCTGTATACAACTCAGAAAAATATCTTAAAAGATGTCTTGACAGTATAGTTTCACAAACTTTAACAGATATTGAAATTATTTGTGTAAATGATGGTTCTTATGATAAATCATTAGATATATTAAATGATTATGCCAAAAAAGATAAAAGAATAAAAGTTATTAATAAAAAAAATGGAGGAGCAGCATCAGCAAGGAATTCCGGACTTAGAGAAGCATCCGGTAAATACATAGGCTATATCGACAGCGACGATTATATTGAAGATTGTATGTATGAAAGGCTTTTGTCAGCAGCAGAGGAAAATAACGCTGATATGGTTTCAAGCGGTTATTTCCTTGAAGGCAGTTATACTACATTGCATCTTGACTCCGTAGATTATGGTTTATACGAAGGCAAAAATATGCAGAATTTAAGAGAAAATACTATTTACAGTTTAGATAAAAATGAGCCCGGTTTAAGAGCGTCTTTATGCTGCAAACTTTTTTTGTCTGAAATTTTAAAAAAAGTCCAGTTTTCAATTTCTGAAAAATTGGTTTTTGCCGAAGATAAAATGTATGTTCTTGCGTTTGTTTTATCATGTAATTCGGCAGTAATTTTAAAAGAGGCGTATTATCATTACATTATTAATCCTGACTCAATAATGCACACACCTAATCAAGATTATCTTTTATATGTAAATGAAATATATAAGTGCCTTGTAAGCTTATATGAACATGAAAACTTTACTGATAAAATGCGTATACAATCCGAAATTTATATAACATCGTTTCTTGTTATAGGTATAAATACAAAAATGGGATTTAAAATTAGAAATTTATTATGGATTGACCCTTATTATATTGATAAAATTCCTCCAAACTCAAAAATTGTGCTATATGGCGCCGGAGAATTGGGAAGAAGATATAAAAAACAGCTTTCAGTAAACGGAAATTTTAAATTAATGGGCTGTATTGATTACGGATATTCAAAATTTAATGATGATATATTAAATCCTCAGTCACCTAATATTTTATTGTCAATAGAATATGACTTTGTTTTAGTTACAATAAAAAACCCTGATAAAGCAAAAGAAGTTATAGACTGCCTTGAAAAAGACGGAGTTGAAAAAAATAAAATACTATGGTTTGAGCAAAAAGAAGTATTTTGGAAATATGTAGAAGCAAACGGCATAAATAAATATTTGCTTGATTAAAATTATAAAAAAGACATCATTATCGTTTAATAATGAGGTGACCCCTAAAAGTTAGACTTTTAAGCGTAGCAGTTTTATGGCTGCTA
>CAMTZM010000001.1 GCA_947086655.1 uncultured Eubacteriaceae bacterium | reverse complement strand
GGACTGGATTCTAAGTCCAGCGCGTCTGCCAGTTCCGCCATATCCGCTCATATAAAAACATACAAAAATGCACCATCAGGGGCTCGAACCCTGGACCTTCTGATTAAGAGTCAGCTGCTCTACCAACTGAGCTAATAGTGCTTATAAAAATAAATATCAAAAATCAAACACAAAAATGCACCATCAGGGGCTCGAACCCTGGACCTTCTGATTAAGAGTCAGCTGCTCTACCAACTGAGCTAATAGTGCTTACAAAAAACATTTATTGACTAACAACACAATATATGATACAACAAAATAAAAAACTTGTCAATAACTTTTTTTATCACGCAAATCAATTTTTGTTAATAACAATTAAAATATGCAAAAGTTCAAATAATACAATATTGAATATATTTATCTTCTATTCTACATTAATCTTCTTCAAAATATACATATTATATCCAATAAATATTAATTAAAAAATCTTATATATTATAAACTTTCAAGGAATTATATTATTTGAAAACAAAACACAATATAAAAATTAAATGTTTACTTTAATAAGGGAGGAATAAACATGTATGGAATTGATTTACTTTTAGAAGAACATAAAAATATATATGCTCTAACTGAATATTTAAACAAAATATGCTGTTTAATTCTTGAAGGGGCAAAAGTTGATGTAATGGAATTTAGAGAATGTATAGATTTTGTAAGAAACTACGCAGACAAACATCATCATGAAAAAGAGGAGAAGATATTGTTTAAATTTATGTTAGATAAAAATGATTCAGCAGCTGAAAAGCTAATTCGTAATGGAATGTTAGTAGAACATGATTTAGCAAGATATCATATAGATGAGTTAGATAAAGCACTTACACAATATGAAAAAAATCCTACATCAAAAGCAAAACTTGATATTATTACCCATGCAGCAAGTTACGCCGATTTACTTCAAAGGCATATCAATAAAGAAAATGAAGTTTGCTATAATTATGCCCAAAGACTTTTATCAGATGAATGCAAATTATTAATTAATGAACAGATTAAAAACTTTGAGGAAAATTCACAAAAAGATTGTATTCAGAAAAAATATCTTTTATGGATTGATAAAAGAAAGTAATATATAAAATATATTATTTTTTTTAAACAATCTTAAAATTGACATATAAAAAAATTCATAGCATTTATATTTTGATATAAATACCTTTTATAAAATGAATAATAATATAAGAAATGCAGAAAATATTAATAATATAATTAAGCAGTATATCACATAAGAAAATAAAAATATGATACGAAATTTCATTAATTTATAACTGATTTCTGCTGCCTAATAGGAGGAATAAAGATGGATAAACAAATCAATTCAGGTAAAGTAGTGATTATTGGCTGCGGATTTGTTGGAGCAGCTACTGCTTTTACATTGATGCAAAGCAGATTTTTTACTGAAATGGTATTGCTTGACGCTAATTTTGATAAAGCTGATGGAGAAGCAAAAGATATTGCACATGGAATTCCTTTTGCCGGACAAATGAAAATTTATGCTGGAAATTATGATGATATAACAGATGCCTCTATTGTAATTGTAACGGCTGGAGCAAATCAAAAACCTGATGAGACAAGGCTTGACTTAGTTCATAGAAATGTTGACATTTATAAAAAGATTATTCCTGAAATTGCAAAACATAATTTCAAAGGAATTTTGCTTATTGTATCAAATCCAGTTGATATTCTTACCTACGTTGCTGTAAAATTAAGCGGTTTTTCAAAAGAAAGAGTAATCGGCTCCGGAACAGTTCTTGATACAGCAAGACTTAAATATGCTTTAAGTGAACATTTAGGAGTTGACAGTCGTAGTATACATTCTTTTATAATTGGAGAACATGGTGATAGTGAAATTGCCGCATGGAGCAGTACTAATGTATCTGGTATTCCTTTAAACAATTTTTGTGAAATGCGTGGTTATTTTAACCATAAAAAAACAATGAAACAAATTGAAGAAAATGTAAAAAACAGTGCTTATGAAATTATTTCAAAAAAGCATGCTACCTATTATGGTATCGCAATGTCAGTTAAAAGAGTTTGCGAATGTATTGTAAGAAATGAAAAATCCATTTTGCCAATATCATCTATAATGAATGGAGAATATGGAATTGATGAAATTGCTCTTAGTATGCCTGCTATTGTTGGAATAGATGGAATAGAAACTCATGTGCCTATTTCATTAAATGATGAAGAAACAAAATCACTTAAACATTCAGCAGAAACACTTAAAAAAATCATATGTGGACTTGATTTATAAAAATTATATAGTTAAACAGCTTGAAAATATAAAGAAGTATTTTTTTCGAAATTATATTTTAATAAACTCCAAAATTTTAAATTAGATTTAACTTATAGTCCAGAAAATTTATTAATTAAAAGTAAGTTTAATTGTCTTTTATTCTTTAACAGCCTTCCAATTTTTTCAAAATTTTTATTCTTTAGTAAAATAATTTTGTCAAGGCTGCTCGAATTTTTGTGCAACAAAAATTCGAGCAGCCGACAGGCAAAAACATTTGCCTTTATATTCAGTGAGAACTTTCACTCCCAATTACTTCGGTCGGTTAAATAACTCCCTGAGCAATCATAGCGTCTGCTACTTTAACAAAACCAGCAATATTAGCTCCGGCAACAAAATTATCTTTCATATTATAATTTTCAGCAGCCTTATCCATATTATGATAAATATTAACCATAATATTTTTAAGTTTACTGTCAACTTCTTCAAATGTCCAGCTAAGTCTTTGACTATTTTGAGACATTTCAAGAGCACTTGTAGCAACTCCTCCGGCATTAGCTGCCTTAGCAGGAGCAAAAAGAACTTTATTTTCAAGAAAAACATTAATTGCCTCAAGAGTTGAAGGCATATTAGCACCTTCACCTACGGCATAGCAGCCATTTGAAATAAGAGTCTTAGCGTCATTTTCATCAAGCTCATTTTGAGTTGCACAAGGAAGTGCAATATCACATTTAATATTCCAAACACCTTTACCGTCATGGTATTCAGCATTAGGTCTTTGTTTTGTATATTCTGATAAACGTCCTCTTTTAACAAATTTAAGTTCTTTAACAAATTCAATATCAATTCCATCTTTGTCATAAATATAACCTGTTGAATCTGACAAAGAAACAACTTTAGCTCCAAGCTGAACAGCTTTTTCAGCGGCATATACAGCAACATTTCCGGCGCCTGATATTACTACTGTTTGTCCCTTAAAAGACTTGCCTTTAGCGTTAAGCATTTCCTCAACAAGATAAACAAGACCATAGCCTGTGGCTTCTGTACGAACTAAAGAACCGCCGAAAGTCAAACCTTTTCCTGTAAGAACTCCCTCATAAAGTCCGGTAATTCTTTTATACTGTCCATACATATATCCAACTTCACGACCGCCTACACCTATGTCTCCTGCTGGTACATCCATGTCAGCGCCAATATATTTATAAAGTTCTGTCATGAAACTTTGGCAAAATCTCATAACCTCATTATCAGACTTTCCTTTTGGGTCAAAATCTGAACCGCCTTTACCTCCGCCAATAGGAAGTCCTGTCAGAGAATTTTTAAATATTTGCTCAAATCCTAAAAATTTAATAATACTTAAATTTACTGAAGGGTGGAAACGAAGTCCTCCTTTAAAAGGTCCGATTGCAGAATTAAACTGAACTCTGTAACCTCTATTTACATGAACATTTCCGTTATCGTCTGTCCACGGAACACGAAACATTATCTGTCTTTCAGGCTCAACAAGTCTTTCAAGAAGAGATGATTTTTGATATTTAGCATTTGACTCAATAACCGGCTTTAAAGTATTAAGAACTTCTGTTGCCGCCTGATGAAATTCAGGCTGTCCTGGATTTTTTAAAATCAACTCATTTAACACATTATCAACATAACTCATTACAAAACACCCTTTCAAAATAGTATACACATAGAAAATATGTAAAAAAACGCCGGAATAAAAAAATTTACTCCGGCTCCGGAACATCTGCCGGTAATCATTAGTATAACTCTACAAAACATATTATGTCAATAAAAACTTTTAAAGTATATAAAGTTATTTAAAACATGTAAAATCAAAATCTATTCTCTTATTTGTCCATCTCCAAAAATTATATATTTTGATGATGTTAATTCCTTAATGCCCATAGGTCCTCTTGCGTGAAGTTTTTGGGTACTTATGCCTATTTCAGCCCCAAAACCAAACTCATTTCCATCTGTAAATCTTGTAGATGCGTTTACGTATACCGCCGCCGAATCAACCAGTTCTACAAATAAATTAGCATTTGTATAATTTTCAGTTATTATTGCCTCTGAATGTCCTGTTGAATATTTTTGTATATGGCTAATGGCTTCGTTAATATCGTCTACGGTTTTTACAGCAATTATATAATCAAGATATTCTGTTTCCCAGTCATTATCGTCTGCATCTTTTACATAAGGAACTATCTTTTTAACATATTCGTCTCCTCTTATCTCAACTTTATTTTTATTGAGTTTTTCGCATACCTCAGGAAGAAACTTTTCAGCTATATTTTTATGAACAAGAAGAGTTTCACATGCGTTGCATACTCCCGGTCTTTGTACTTTAGCGTTAATTGTAATATCAACAGCTTTTTTAATATCAGCACTTTCATCAACAAATATATGACAGTTTCCAACCCCTGTTTGTATAACAGAAACAGTACTGTTTTTCACTACCGAATTAATAAGTCCAGCCCCTCCCCGTGGTATAAGCAAATCAATATACTCATTAAGTTTCATCATTTCTTCTGCGCTTTTTCTTGTCGTATCTTCCACAAGCTGAACTATATTATTATCTATTTTATTATTAAAAGCGTCTCTAAATAAGTCTACAATAGCTTTATTTGAATTAATAGCATCGCTTCCGCCTCTTAATATACAAGCGCTTCCTGCCTTTAAACAAAGCCCAAACGCATCTGCTGTTACATTTGGACGAGACTCATATATTATTCCTATAACCCCCATAGCGACACGCTTTTGACCTATTTTAAGTCCATTAGGGAGAGTTTTCATATACAATACCTCTCCGATAGGGTCTTCAAGCTTTGATATATTAACAAGTCCATAAGCCATATCCTTAATTCTGTCTTCATTTAACATAAGCCTGTCCAAAAGCGATTTTTTTATACCTTTTTCTTGTCCTTTATCAATATCTTTTTTATTTTCACTTAAAATAAAATCTGTATTTTTTATAAGAGTATCAGCCGCTAAATTTAAAAGATTATTTTTTTCACGCAAACTTATTTTAGCTAATTTTATAGCGGCAATTTTTGCTTTTTTTCCAATTTCAATCATAGAACACATAAAAAAATCCTCCTAAAAAATTTCTTTCTCTGTAACAATACAATCAAGTCTTATATCATAATCATCAATAGGCACACTTTTTGCAATCTGTATATTATATGCCGCCCCAATTGCTTTCATATATACATTTTCACTTAAATATTTATCATAATATCCTCCGCCATATCCTATTCTATATCCATTTTCTGCAAAAACAACTCCGGGAACAATAATCAAACTTTTATCATTAGAATCAACAATTTTGTTTTTATCAAAAACAGGCTCATAAATTCCTAATTTATTTTTAACAAGACCGTCAAAAGAATTGATTTTAATAAAAACCATATTATGTTTGCCTATAATCAATGGTACAGCTATTATTTTTTTATCATTAATTGATTTATTTATAATATTAATTGTTTGAACTTCACTTCCCATATTAATATATGTAAAAATAGAATCGGCTTGTTCATATGAATTTGTATTTAAAATTTTTTCGCATATTATATTGCTTAAATTTAAAATCTCATCTTCTTTTAATTTATTTCTTTTTTCTAAATAATCTTTCCTTATATTTGATTTTAAGTTTTTCATACTTTCCTCTTTTCAGATAAAAACAAAGTTCCAACGCTTTTACCCTCAAAAATATCATGTAAAATTGAAGGTTCTTCACCTGAAGCTATTATTAAATCAATTCCTTTATCATTTACCGTCTTAGCCGCTTTTACTTTTGTAATCATTCCCCCTGTTCCAAGAGAACTTCCTGCTCCTCCGGCAATACTGTATATACTGTCATCTATTTTCTCAACTACCCTTATAATATTAGCATCTTTGTTTACATTTGGGTCCTTATCGTACATACCATCAATATCTGACAATATAATTAATAAATCGCTTTTTGAAAGAACTGCTACATATGCTGAAAGAGTATCATTATCACTTATTTCCATATTAAGCTCATCTGTTGCAATAGTATCATTTGCATTTACAATAGGAATAACATCAAGTTCCCAAAGTTTAAACAACGTATTTTTAGCGTTATTTCTTTTTTTATCGTAATCAAATACATCTTTTGTCAAAAGAATTTGAGCAACTTTTTGATTATATTCCATAAAAAATTTTTCATAAATCTGCATCAAAACCGCTTGCCCAACCGCTGAAGAAGCTTGTTTTCCTTTTATATCCCTAGGTCTTTCCGAAAGACCCAAACGTGCCGCTCCAACGGCGATAGCTCCTGACGAAACAAGTATTATCTCTTTTTGCTGATTTGCTAAATCGACAAGAACTCTCGCCAATTTTTCAATTCTTTTAAGATTAAGTTTTCCGTTTGAATAAGTAAGAGAAGTTGTTCCTATTTTAACGACAATTCTTTTACTATTTTTTATCCTTTGTATATAATCCATATTTAAAATCTCACCTATAAAAATTATTTTGATATTGTTATTTATATTATCACTTATAAAAACTATTTTCAATACTTTATACATAGTAAATAAAGCTTATTAATACGTATATTTTTTTTCATTAATATAATAATCAGTTTTTCATTAATTTCCTTTGAATATTTTGAAAAAGCACTGAAAATTTTTTCACTGCATTTACATTCCTCATCTACTGCCCATAAAATGCCATCTTTAAAATTAATATCGTTAAATATTTCTGTTTCTTTAACTTCATAAGAATTACCTGATAGTTCCGTATAAATAGATTGAAGTTCCCCTTCCATAAAAGAACATTGAGTTATTATTTGTGACAAAATTTTTTTATGTTTTTCATTTTGGCACATATTAAGCAAATTCCCGTAAAAAATCCGACTGTTTCTTTCATTTTGTATAAATTCTCCCAATTCTTCGCAGTTTTCTGATTTAACTTTATTTTGATTTATGTTATTTATAGGTATTCCCTCTGGCATTTTCAAAATCTGCCCGTTTTGCAAATTATCAAAATTAATGTTTTGTTCAGTATTAGGCATTTGATTTACAGGCATTGCCGGCGGCATTTGATAGAATTGAGGCATTTGCTGCATAGGGGCGTACTGTCTCTGAGGAATTTGTCTCATGCACGCCGGACAATTATTATAATTGTTATTTTGTTTTACAAAATTATTTCTATACCTGTTATTCATGTTCCAAAACATAAAAACACCCCAAAGCTTTTTATATAATACTATTCTGTTTTATGAAATAATGTGTTAAACCACATAATCATATAAAATAAATTTTATAATATATTTTTAATCACAATAAAAAATGCTGTGAATCAGTTTATAAAAACTCTGCTTTTTTCCGGAATATTTTCAAAAAACCATTTACTGTCATCTAAAGACATTCTTATACAGCCGCTTGACCTTCTTTGTCCAAGCACTCCATCAATTACATTTTTATCTTTATCCATAGCTATACTATGAAAAAGATATGAACCGTTAAATCTGACATAATACATAGCTCCGCTGTTAAGCCTTTGAGAATAAAACCATTTGCCTCTTTCACTTATCTCAAATAACCCCCTTGTTGTAGGACTTTCATTTTTTCCAGTAGCACATACAATCTTTTTTATAACTTTCCAATTACCTTTTTTTCCGCTTAAAACATAAACCATTTGCCTGTCTATATTAGTCCATACAAGATATTTCGTTTTACTGCTAAGTCCCATTACGTTTACATAACAACATATATCTTCATCTGAAAGTTTTGAAAGATTTGTTTTCTTATCATCTGGAATTTTTATACAATCCGATTTAATCCAGCCTTTTTTTGTTTTATACCATTTTTTATCTCTCTCCTCAATAATTTCAATAATATCACCCTTTTTTAGTCTGCCATCAACAGCCGAAAACTCGCTTTTGTCCTTATATGTGTTTGTATCTTTTATTATTTCAGCATAAACCGGACTGTCATTAACTATTTTAAGTATTCTTTTTACCTCATCACGGTTATAAGTAATTGTGCTTTCCCCTGAAACAATTTTCACATAAATAAATGATACAACAAAAATTGCTGCAAAAAAACATGTTATAAACATACATAAATTTTTCATATAATCTTTCCTTTCAAAAAAATTACTGGTTGAATTTATATCAAATTTATGTCAATATATATATTAAGAATAAACATTAATAAAAATATAGAAAAATAAAAATTATTTTTCTGTTTCTATTAAATTAAAGTTTCAACAGCCTTTGGGATTTGCTCAAAATAAGCTTTTTTAAAGCAAGGCGAAAAAACTTTTTGGAGGAAAAAAATTTATGATAAAAACTGATATTGTTATAATCGGTTCCGGCATAGGCGCTTTAAGCGTTGCAGGAAAACTTTGTAAAAACGGCAGAAAAGTTACGGTTATTACAAAAGGGCAAAGAAAACTTAGTAATTCAAGTCTTGCTCAAGGCGGAATTTCTGTTGCACTTTCAAAAAACGATAATTATAAACTGCACTATGAAGACACAATTGAAGCCGGCTGTTATATAAATGATAAAGACGCAGTAATGACTTTAGTTTCAAAAGCTCCTGAAATTATAAAAGAATTTATAGACGGCGGAATGAAATTTGATACAGACAGTCAAGGACATCTTCTTTTTGGAAAAGAAGGAGCACATCATCTTGCAAGGATTATCCACGCCGGAGGAGACCGTACCGGGCTTTTAGTCATTGAACAGCTTTTAAAAAATCTCAATGAAAATATAACATTAATAGAAAATCAAATGGCACTTGATTTAAGGGTAAAAAACGGCATATGCAGCGGCGTAATAACAAGAGGAGACGACAAAATCATAAATTATTATGAATCTAACGTAACTATACTTGCTACTGGCGGCATAGGGCAGCTTTATCCATGTACTTCAAACGATATAACAATTACCGGAGACGGTCTTGCCATGGCGTACAGAGCTGGCTGTGAACTTGAAAATCTTGAGTTTGTACAGTTTCACCCAACAATGCTAAATATAAAAGGCAAGACAATGGGGCTTATTTCAGAGGCTGTAAGAGGTGACGGAGGTATTTTGGTTACAAAAGACCATAAACCTATAATGGAAGGCAAACACCCAATGAAAGATTTGGCTCCGCGTGATGTTGTATCAAGAGTTGTTTACGATTATTTTCTTAGAGGAGATGATATTTATCTTGATATTTCAAATGTCAAAAATTTTAGAAATCGTTTTCCGTCTGTAACTGAAATATGTGAGTCAAACGGAATTGATTTATCTAAAAATTTAATACCTGTACGTCCTGGGGCACATTTTCATATGGGCGGTGTAAAAGCCACCCCTTATGGTGAAACTAATATTAAAAATCTTTTTGCCGTAGGCGAAGTTGCATGTACGGGGGTACATGGCGCTAACAGACTTGCAAGCAACTCTCTTTTGGAAGGTATTGTATTTGGAAATCTTCTTGCTGATAAACTTCTTGAAAGCAGCATGAAATCTGAACATTTTGAGGATGCAATTTCAAACATCATTTTAGGCGAACTTCCTTCCAAAAACGAAATACAAGACAAAATGATGGATTTTATAGGAATTGTCCGCCATAAAAATAAAATAGCTGAAATAATTGACTGGTTTAAACATTATATGCCAAAGGACAAACAGTCAATGCCATTTGATAAAATAGATATAACAAAAGCATCAAATAAAGAAATTGAGATATATAACATGCTTACAGCCGGCTATCTTATAGCAGAAGCAGCATTAAAGCGTGATAAAAGCATAGGTGCACATTATATAACGGAGGATTAAATTTTGAATAGATTAAAAGCGAAAAAATTAATTGAGTCTTTTTTAATAGAGGATATAGGAGTAAACGACTTTTCGGCAAATACAATATTTGAAGATGATAAAATAGGAGAAGGCGTATTTACAGCAAAAACAGACGGCATAATATCCGGAACTGATATTATATCATTAACATATGAGGCTTACGGCAAAAATGTAGATTCTGAAATAATAAAAAAAGATAAAAGCGAAGTAAAAAAAGGTGATATAATCGCAAAAGTAAAAGGTTCTGTAACAGCTCTTTTAACCTGCGAAAGAGTTATATTAAACTTAATGCAGCATATGAGCGGTATAGCTACTGCAACATCATATGCCGTAAAACTTCTTGACGATAATTCAATAAGAATATGTGATACAAGAAAAACCCTTCCGGGATTAAGAATGTTTGAAAAATATGCAGTAACGTGCGGCGGAGGTTTTAATCACCGATTTGGTCTTTTTGACGGCGTAATGCTTAAAGATAACCATATAGCATTTGCCGGCGGAATAGAAAACGCCGTAAAAAAAGTCAGAAGTCAAACAGGGCATATGATAAAAATAGAAGTTGAGACAGAAAATGCCGAACAGGTAAAAGAGGCTGTTCGTGCCGGAGCAGATATAATAATGTTTGACAACAGAACGCCTGAAGAAATAAAAGAACTTGTTAAGCTTGTTCCAAAACATATTGTTACGGAAGCATCCGGAGGAATAAACTTAAATAATATTTCTTCATTTAAAGGCACAAACGTAAACTATATATCTATGGGTGCTGTAATTCATTCTGCTATGCCTATGGACATAAGTTTTAACAGTATGGAGGGCAATAAAATATGAACAAAAAAATCAAACAAATAAAAAGAGAACTTGGAAGCAGTTTGCTTATACTTGCTCATCATTATCAATCAGATGAAATAGTTCAATATGCCGACGAAGTAGGAGATTCTTTAATACTTGCACAGGCAGCAGCAAAAAACAGGCAATCAAAATATATTATTTTCTGCGGCGTACATTTTATGGCTGAAACAGCAGACATACTTACAACTCCTGAACAGTTAGTATATATGCCTGATGTAAACGCCGGATGCCCTATGGCAGATATGGCAGATTTACCCCAAACAGAAAAGGCATGGAAAAAATTAATAGATTTATTCGACGATACAATAATGCCTATAACATATATAAATTCAAAAGCTGAAATAAAAAGTTTCTGCGGAGAACACGGAGGAACATGTGTAACAAGTTCAAATGCAAAAAGGGTAGTAAGTTATGGGTTTGAGAAAAAAGAAAGAATTTTATTTCTTCCTGACCAAAATTTAGGAAGAAATACAGCTTACAGTTTAGGTATACCATTAGAAAAAATGGCTTTATACAATCCTTTAAAAGAAGAAATAGAATTTGACGGAAAACCAGAAGATATAAAAATAATACTATGGAAAGGATATTGCCACGCTCATCATAATATATTGCCTGAAACAGTAAAAAAAGTACGTTCTGAAAATAAAGACATAAAAATTATAGTACATCCTGAATGCACTCATGAGACATTAGAACTTTCCGATATGAACGGCTCTACACAATACATAATAAATGCCATAAAATCTTCTGAGCCGGGAACTAAATGGGCAATAGGAACAGAAAAGAATTTAGTTGAAAGATTAAAAAACACATATACAGATAAAAAAATAATACTTTTAGACGAAATAAGTCAATGCAAAGATATGAATTTAACAAATGAAAAAAGTCTTTTATCAACTCTTGATGATATATTAAATGGAAAATCAGAAAGAATTGTTAATGTAGATGAAAAAATTAGAGAAAATGCGAAAAAAGCCCTTGAAACAATGCTTAAACTTTAAGGAAACACCGCACAATTAATATTTTATGGCTTTGGCTGATATTTCCCTCTTCATCGTCAAAACCCCTTAACATAGGCTCCGACTATGTTTGCAGGCTTTTTCCTTGAATAGAAAAATATCATCTCAAATCCTTTTCATTGAATTATGTGGTGTTTCCTTAAACAGCACATTTAAAAAATAAAAAAAAGGCATGAACAAATATATAAAACATATTTGCTCATGCTTTTTCTATTTTCCAAAACTTGACAAACCAATATTTACAACTTCTTCTTTAATTATTTTAGCTGCTGTATAAGGCGCAACCCTTCCCGGAAGTCCCGGACAATATAAAGCTTTTACATTTACATCTCTTGCAAAATTAAAATCAACTCCGCCCGGCGCTTGTGCCAAATCAATTACAACACAGTTTTTATTTATTCTTTTTATTATTTCTTTGTCAATAATCATTGCCGGAATTGTGTTAAATATAAAATCAAAATCAGATACAAAGCTTTTAATCTCATATAAATTTATGCCTTTATATCCATATGAATTTATATAAGCGGCATCGCTGTCTTTTCTGTATGTAACTGAGACATCAACGCCTATTCCTTTTAAAATATTCGAAAGTATTTTACCGCATCTTCCATATCCTAAAACTAAGGCTTTGCTTCCAAAAAGGGTTCTGTCACTTTCCTCCATTGCCGTTTGTATAGCTCCTTCAGCAGTAGGAATGGCATTTTTAACAGCAACAGACTCGCTCTCAAAAAAATCAAAAGTTTTAATATTATATTTAACAGCTTCTTCAAGTATTTTTTTTCCTATAACTCCAGCAGCAAATACTTTCACATCATTTCTGTACATTTTTTCTATAAAATTATCTATTTTTATATCCTGACAATCTGTAATAAAAATTCTTTCATTATCCTTTGTAGAAGGAATAGGTCCTATAATCATGTCGGTAGAATCAAGAAGCTCATCTACTGTATTTACACAGGCATTAATATCTTTGTTGCAATATACTTTTACAGAATATCCATCATTTAAAAGCATATCATACAAAATTTTATACCTGTAATCTCCTCCCAATATACCAAATTTAATACGGCTCACACAATCAACCTCCCATATTAAATTGTATGCGCCGTCACAACCCCATATACTCAATAAACATGCTGTTAAACTCGTCATTTTTAGCAAGTTCCACAAGTTTAACATTTTTTGCAAAATGCTCCGTTTTATTTATATCAGAAAAAACAAGTTTTTGAAGTCCCCCTAAACATGTATTTCCGCAAAATTCAGTTTTTCCTTTAAACTCTTTCGGAAAAATTCCAGTTGTAAACATACTCTCAATATTAGCGTTAAAACCAAAACCTCCTCCTATATAAACATTTTTTATATCAGAAACAGATATTTTGCCTGCTTTTATCAAACACTCTATTGCTGCCCTTACAGCCGCTTTAGCAAGCTGAAATTGACGTATATCATTTTGAGTAATTACAATATTTTCGCATATACTTAATCCTTTTTCAAAAATTTCTTTTCTTAAAAGTCCCGTATTGTCTATATCTTTATTATTAACAGCACAACTTATAGCTGAAATAAGTCCGGTACCGCATATTCCCACAGGTTTTACATCATTTATTGTTTTATAATTGTATTTATCAGTATAGTATACATCATATACAGCCCCTTCTACGCTTCCTATGCCACTTGATATATTGCCTCCCTCAAACGCAGGTCCGGCTGCGGCTGATGCGGCATAAATCTCTCCATTTGCATTTAAAATTATTTCTCCGTTAGTTCCTAAATCAATTAAAATACTGTTTTCGTTTTTATCAATATCCTTATATATTCCGCCGCATAAAGCGTCTCCTCCTATAAAAGCGGAAATACAAGAACAAATAATAAAATCACAGTCAAAGCTTGTATCATTTAAAAGAGTTTTATAATTTGCAACAATATTTTTTTTAACATTAGCATTAAACGGATAAACTCCTAAAGGCTTACAGTCATATCCCATTAAAAAATAAACCATAGGAGTATTGCCAGCAGCTATAACTTTTTTTATATCTGATTTTTCAACATTTTCAGATACATTTTTTATGCCACGAATAATATCATTTTTTATCGTTTGAGTAATTTCATATCCTTTTCCTTCATTATAACTTGAAATCCTTGTTAAAACATCAGCCCCATATATATTTTGTGAATTTATACAGCTTATTGTATTAACAGCCTTTCCATTTTCAAGAGATATAAGCATAAAACACAATGACGTTGTACCTATATCAATTATAACAGCATATCCTTTTCCTTTTCCTACTATATTATCTGATGATTTAAAATCTGTTAGTATTTTATATTGTCCGTATTCATCAACTCTTATTTCAATATTTTCGCTTAAAATATACTGACATGATATTATTTTTTCCCCATGCAAATTAGTTACAGCGCATTTTTTACAGCGTCCCCTGCCTCCGCACAGCATTGGTACATTAATACCGTTTCTTTTTAGCACTTCAACCAAAATTTCCCCTTTGTTTCCTTTTATGTCATAAACTTCATTTCCTTTGTAAACCTTTACATTAATCATTTGTACCCCTTTCCGACGCTTTTTTATTAATCATCTGTTAATTTATTAATTTCAACATTTGTATAAAACTTTTTTAAAACGTCTTTATAATCCATACCGTTATCAATCATTTTATATGCTCCATTTATACTTAATCCAGCACCATGTCCGTATCCTCCTCCATAAAGCTTTAATTCTTTTACTCCGCCCTCTGTAAGTGATATTGTGTCAAATACAAAAAACAGGCTTGGAGCATAGACACCTTTATTATTTTTAAATATATGCTTTATATTCTCATAACCTTCAACTACAATATATCCATTATCCATTGTAATCTTTAATATAGTTATATTACCTCCTTTTCCTCTTTTTATTACGTCAACACTTTTTAAATTTCCATCAACATTTCCTTCTGTTTCATAATATGGTCTTTTAATAAGTCCTTCTGACAAAGCTTTAATTATATTATTCTTAATTTCCTCTCCTGTTATACTATAATTCCATCTATACCACTGACTTCCTTTTTCTACACATTCAATATCAGAAGATTTAAAAAACTCATATGCTTTTTTTTCGTCTGACAAGTCTAAATAATTTTCATTATCACTTAATAAAATATGAGACATATATTTTCTTTCATTATCAGGCCATACATCTTCAAAATCTGCCGTTGTTCCGGCGGACTGTAAAAAATAATTCAAAGAAACTATTTTCTCATCAAATGTTAAAAACATATTTTCCGTATCATTTACGCTTTTTCTTGCGTCTTCATTTTCAGCTACTCCCGAATAAACTCCACATGAAAAATCATCGCAATTTGCTCCGGCATAACCAAACTTATTTGAAATACAATCAAAATAAGCTTTATTTCTTAATATAACAGCCCACATATTTCCCTTTTGCCCTTTTATTTGATTAATATCTTTGCTTGATATAACCCCGCATATATAATCGTTAAAAGGCAATTCATTTACAATATAATAGCCTTTTTCGTTTTTTGATATTTCAATAGAGCCTATATATGACGCTATAATTCCCTCACCTCTTGAAAAACTTGTTATTTCAAGAGGGCTTTTTGAATCGTCAGATTTAATTATAACACGTTGGCTGCCAAATAAATCAGCGTTTTGATTTTTATTTACTAAAAAATTTTCACCTTTTTTAAGTTTTATCTCGTTTTTGCCTGTATATACGGTAAAATCAGACTTTCCCCTAACTGTAACCCCTGTATGAACTAAACTTTTATATCCTGTTGTACTTAAAGCCACTCTTATATTTTTAGGTATTTTAAACTCGGAAACTATAACCGCTTTAACATTATTTCCGTCCACAACAGCTTTAGCATTACAGCCTGCAATAACATCTTTATTTGAAGCCGAAAAAACAATATCATTTTTTATAATATAAAAAGCAGTATCAGTATCAAGCATTAAATTGCCATAACCCTCAATTTCTATAAAATTATTTCCAATAGACAATACCTTTCCTTCTTTTTTATCCTCATATTTATTAACTTCGGCAGCCGTTGAATCTTTAATGCGTATATCGCATATATCTCCAATATTTAAAGTGTCTCCTTGTCCATTTATTAAAAAAGTCCTTTCAGCCCCTCCTGAAAATATAGTTATATCAGTATCATTTTTTGCCGTAACATAAGCGTTTAGTATGGAAGGAGTTATGTCCTCAACACTAATTACGGAAACAATCTCACCTTTTTTCTCAAGAAATTTTATACGACAGTCGTTATATTTAGAAAGATTTTCACCTTCACATCCTTTTATTCCTTTATCTGTAATCATAAAACATTCCGGTATTATATCATTTGTTTCATGTATTCCCAAAACAACTGCATTATTCTCAAAAATGCCTGTATTTCCAAGTCCATCAGAAACTTTTTTAAAAATTTCTGTCCAAAGTTCATAAGAAATAGGCTTGTCCTTATTTTCATCATTGATATTAATTTTAATTTTGTTATCAGGATTTATTTTGTCAATAAGATATTGTGCCTGTAATATTGTAAGATAATCTTCAGCTTTAAAATTCAATTCATCAACTCCGCTCATTATCCCCAAAGAACACACACAATTGACATACTTATCATACCACATTGATACATCACAGTCATCAAAACTGATTTTTCTTTCCATAAGCTCTATTTCATCTTTTTGCTTAAACGCAAGAGCAGTCATTTTCGCCGCCATAGCCCTTGTAACCGGTATATCTGCTCCAATATTTCCAACCTTTGCATTTGTTTTCTCATTATGTATAATCTGTCCCTCGTTTCTGTCAGCGTCACATCCTGTCATAAAAACAACAAAAAAAATTAAAATAATAAATAAACGTCTCATAATTAACCTCCTCGTTTGTTTAAAAACATTAATTTTCAGTATCTGCCTTTTAACACATATTCAATTATATTATTAAAATTCCAAATTATTCATTAAATGTTCGACAAACATTATTTTACTGTGATATAATATAAATGATATTTAATATTTTTTTAGTTGGGAGGTTTTATATTGGACTTTAATGTTTATACTGAAAATGTTTCTAAAAGACTTCAAAATAGAATTCTTGCCGAGGAGTTAAACGCATATTGTTATTATGAGGAACATTTTAGAGCCGAATGGCTTTTTGTAAAATTAAAACAATTTTCTTTTTTATCATTTAAAGAAACTATAAATTTAAGCGATATAAGCTCATATTCGCAGCAATGTATGAATTATGCTTTAAAACACTATAAAGGGCTTCCTCGTGGAATACAAAACGGTATTGTAAGCGTAAATGTTCTTGCAGGACTTAACATAAAACAAGATGCAGTTGACTTTGTATTAAAATCACCACGAAAAAAGTTTTCTGCTTTTGAATTGCCTGTAATAGCAGATTTAAAAAATGACAAGCTTATTTACATAAATAAAACTCCTGTATTTGGAGCTATGTATTATGGTTATATAAAACAATTTGCCGGTGAAAAATTTGCTATTTTATAGTAATTCTATTGCAATTTTCAATTCATTGTTGTAACATATATAGAAGAAGTATACAAAATATTTATTAGTTATCAGGAGGGGTTAAAATGGAAAATTTAAGCAGAAAGCTTTTTGAAAATGGATTTAAGTTTAATGACGACTTAAAAATAGGTACAAAAGAAAAATTGCCCGAAAAAGTTCTTCAATTCGGAGAAGGAAATTTTTTAAGAGCGTTTGTTGATTATATGTTTGACGAACTTAACGCAGCCGGAAAATTTGGCGGAAGCATTACACTTGTACAACCTATCGAATTTGGTCCTATTACAGGATTTATAAATGAACAAGACGGCTTGTACACTCTTCTTGCAAGAGGTCTTGAACAAGGAAAAAAAGTTCTTAATAAAAGACTTATAACATCAGTAACAAAATGCTTAAATCCATATGAAAATTTTGAGGACTACAACAGTCGTGCAAAAAATCCTGATTTAAGATTTATTGTGTCAAACACAACTGAATCTGGAATAGTTTATGTAAAGGAAGATATGGTTACAGGCAAGCCTCAAAATTCTTTTCCGGCTAAAATTACAAATTTCTTATATGAAAGATATAAAGCATTTGACGGAGACAAAACAAAAGGACTTGTTTTTATTCCATGTGAATTAATTGATGATAATGGAAAAACACTTAAAAAATTTGTATTGCAGCATGCCTCTGACTGGAATCTTGGAGACGATTTCATTAATTGGGTAAATGAATGCAATATCTTTACAAGTACTCTTGTTGATAGAATTGTTACAGGTTATCCACGTTCGGAAGCTGATAAATTATGTGAGGAATTTGGATATAAAGACAATCTTATAAATACATGTGAAATATTCCATTTTTGGGTAATTGAAGGTCCTACGGAACTTGCAAACGAACTTCCTTTTGATAAAATAGGTTTAAACGTATTATTTACGCCTGACGCTAAACCATATAAAAAGCGTAAAGTACGTATATTAAACGGAGCGCATACTTGTTCTGTTCTTGCTGCTTATTTATGCGGTAAAAATACAGTAGGAGAATTAATGGCAGATAAAAAATTCTATTCTTATCTTGAGAAAGCATTAAACGATGAGATTATACCTACTTTAAAAGACCTTGATTATAACGACCTTAAATTCTTTGCTGACGCTGTATTTGACAGATTCCAAAATCCGGATATAGAGCATTTTCTTTTAAGCATAGCGTTAAACTCAACTTCAAAATTCAGAGCAAGGGTACTTCCTTCAATAACTGAATATATAGAAGATAAAAAGGAACTTCCTAAAATACTTACATTCTCATTTGCTGCTCTTTTAGGATTCTACCGTGGCACTGAAATAGATAACAAAGCTTTAATAGGAAACAGAGACGGAGAAAAATATGATATAAAAGATGACGAATATGTACTTGAATTATTTAAAGATTTATGGACAGAATGTAATATATCTGATAAAGAGTCTGTTAAAAAGCTTGTTGAGAAAGTATGTTCAAATGAAAAAATGTGGGGACAGGATTTAAACAAACTTCCAGGATTTGCTGAAAAAGTGTCCGAACATTTATATAATATTTTAAACAATTCAATGCAGTCTGAAATAGATAAACTTATGGCGTAAGCAAAATAATATTGGGGGTCAAATATGAGTACTAACAATGCGATTAAAATAAATGTAAATGACAATGTAGCTGTTGCTTTAAGAAACATAGAAGCCGGCGAAAACGTAATGGGAATTACAGCCGCTGAAAATATTGATAAAGGGCATAAAATTGCTCTTTGTGATATTAAAAGCGGAGAAAACATAATTAAATACGGATATCCAATAGGACATGCTGAAAAAGATATAAAACAAGGTGAATGGATTCACACTCATAATTTAAAAACAAATCTTAAAGGTCTTTTAGAATAT
Organism: uncultured Eubacteriaceae bacterium; assembly: GCA_947086655.1. Classification (GTDB taxonomy): domain Bacteria; phylum Bacillota; class Clostridia; order Lachnospirales; family CAG-274; genus CAMTZM01. Next base: position 208,204 of record CAMTZM010000001.1, on the reverse strand, counting down.
GAATACAAACCGGCTTTAAATGAAATGCCTTCTCGTGATAACAAAACATTTATGGGATATAAAAGAAAAGACGGTTCAGTAGGAATAAGAAATGAAATATGGATTGTAAATACAGTAGGCTGTGTAAATAAAGTTTCAGAAAGAATAGCTAAACTTGCTAACGAAAAATTTGCCGGAAGAACAGACGGTATATTCACATTTGTTCATCCTTTTGGCTGTTCTCAGCTTGGAAAAGACCATGAAAGTACACAAAAGCTTCTTGCTGCAATGGTTCGTCATCCAAATGCCGCTGGAGTATTGGTATTAAGTCTTGGTTGTGAAAACAACAATGTAAACGAATTTAAAAAAGTATTAGGCGATTATGATGAAAATAGAGTTAAATTTTTAATTTCTCAAGATTTTGAGGACGAAATTTCAGAAGGAGTAAACTTAATTGAGGAATTAGTAAAATATACCGAAGGCTTTAAACAAGAGCCTATAAATGCAGACAAACTTGTAATAGGTTTAAAATGCGGAGGTTCGGATGGATTTTCCGGAATAACAGCAAATCCTCTTGTAGGAAGAATATCAGATATACTTGTTGCACATGGAGGCACTACTGTATTATCGGAAGTGCCTGAAATGTTTGGAGCAGAGACAATACTTATGAATCGCTGTAAATCTCCGGAATTATTTGATAAAACAGTACATCTTATAAATGATTTTAAAGAATATTTTATGAGATACAATCAAGAAGTATACGAAAATCCGTCTCCGGGAAATAAAAAAGGCGGTATATCAACACTTGAAGACAAATCTTTAGGCTGCACACAAAAAGGCGGAACAAGCAATGTAACAGCAGTTCTTGATTATGCTGAAAAAGCTGAAACACCCGGTCTTAACCTTCTTAAAGGTCCCGGAAACGATATAGTAGCCATAACTGGATTAATGGCATCTGGCTGTCATATAATATTATTTACAACAGGTCGTGGAACACCTGTTGGCGCTCCTGTACCTACTGTAAAAGTATCAACAAATACAGACTTATATAACAAAAAAAGAGAATGGATTGACTTTAACGCCGGTGCCCTTCTTGAAGGAAAAACAATTGATGAGTTATCTGAAGAATTTTTTGATTTTATATTAAAGGTTGCCTCAAAAGAAATAAGAACTAAAAATGAAATTCACGATTATAGAGAAATATCTATTTTTAAAGATGGAGTTACTTTGTAATAAAAAACATTTAGTTGCCGACGGACTAAACATTTTCGTTTATATTAAGTGAGAGTTTAAAATCCCACTGAATATAAGAGTAAGTACCCCCTTAAAATAGCGGTGGACTTCCTCCGTCGGTTAAATTAAAGTTTTAATAAAATTAGTGTATATACCAATATTTTTAGGGAGGAAAAAAACATGAGCTTTATTGATGAAAACTTTTTATTAAAAAATGAAACTGCTAAAAAATTATTCAACGACTATGCTAAAAATGAACCTATTTTTGACTTTCATTGTCATTTAAGTCCACGAGAAATTTACGAAAACAAAAACTTTGAAAGTATTACTCAAGCATGGCTTGGAGGTGACCATTATAAATGGAGAGCTATGCGTTCATTGGGAGTTGACGAAAAGTATATAACTGGAAAAGATACAACAGATTTTGAAAAATTTAAAATGTGGGCAAGAACAATACAATATGCTGTTGGCAATCCATTATACCATTGGACACACCTTGAACTTCAAAGATTTTTTGGTATATACGAACCTTTAACAGAAGATAACGCAAAAGAAATATTTGATAAAATAAATGAACTTCTTAAACAAGATGATTTTAAGGTAAGAGAACTTATTAAAAAATCAAATGTAAAAATAGTAAACACTACTGACGACCCGGCTGACTCACTTGAGTACCACAAACTTATTAAAGCTGATTCTTCAATTGAGTTAAAAGTTTTACCGGCGTTTCGTCCTGATAAAGCTCTTAATATTGATACAAAAACATTTGCTGAGTATATTACTGTATTAGGAAACAGTGAAAACACTAAAATTTCAACATTTGAGGAACTTAAAAACGTATTGTTAAAGAGAATGGATTTATTTGCTGAAATGGGCTGCTGTGCGTCTGACCATGCGTTTACTTATGTTCCATGTAATATAGCATCAAATGATGAAATTGAAAAAATATTTACAAAAGCGTTAAATGGTGAAAAACCTTCTAAAGATGAAATTGATAAATATAAAACTGCTCTTATGCAGTTCTTAGGCGAACAGTACACAAAACGTGGCTGGGCAATGGAACTTCATATGAATATTAAACGTGACAACAATACAAAAATGTTTGAAAAAATGGGACCAGATACAGGCTTTGACTGTATAGGTGATTGGTCAAGTGCTGAAGGTCTTACAAATTTACTTGATTTACTTGAATATAACGGAAATCTTCCAAAAACTATATTATTTGCCGGAAATCCTGCCGACAATCAAGTTTTAGGAACAATATTAGGCTGTTTCCAATCAAGCGATGCTGCGTCAAAAATACAGTTTGGAACAGCTTGGTGGTTTAATGACAATAAAGACGGAATGGAAGCTCAAATTAAAGCATTGGGCAACTTAGGAGTTTTAGGAAAATTTATAGGCATGCTTACAGATTCAAGAAGTTTTCTTTCATATCCTCGTCATGAATATTTTAGAAGAATACTTTGTAATATTATAGGACAGTGGATTGAAGATGGTGAATACGCATCAGATATTGAATTTGCCGGAAAACTTGTATCCGACATATGCTATAATAATGCTATTAACTATTTTGGAGTTTAAACAATAAAAAAAAGTGGATTGTATATTTTAATACAATCCACTTTTTTTTAAGTTTTATGAATATTTAATCAGTAAATAAAAAACTATATAATATATAATTTTTAACTTATATTAAAAAATGTTTAATATTATTTAGCATATTCAATAACTCTTGTTTCTCTGATAAGATTAACCTTTATTTGTCCAGGATATTCAAGTTCTGTCTCAATCCTTTTAGCAATTTCTCTTGCCATTAAAGGCATTTCGTCTTGGTCAACCTCTTCAGGTATTATTATAATTCGCAATTCCCTTCCTGCTTGAATTGCAAATGATTTTTCGACTCCTTTAAATGTATCTGCAATACTCTCTAAAGTTTGCAAACGCTTAATATAAGATTCAATTGTTTCACGCCTTGCACCAGGTCTTGCTGCCGAAATAGCATCAGCGGCTTGTACCAAAACCGCAATAACACTTGTTGGTTCTACATCTCCATGATGTGCCTCAACAGCGTTTATAATAATATCATTTTCATGGTACTTTTTACAAAGTGCCGCACCTAAACTAACATGTGACCCTTCTACATCATGGTCAACCGATTTTCCTATATCATGCAGTAAACCAGCACGTTTAGCAAGTGTAACATCAATTCCAAGTTCTGCTGCCATTATACCACACAAATGTGAAACTTCTATCGAATGTCTTAATATATTTTGTCCATAACTTGTTCTAAATTTCATTTTACCCAATAAACGGATTAATTCAGGATGAAGTCCATGCACGCCTGTTTCAAACGACGCTGCCTCGCCTTCTTCTTTTATTGCAACTTCTACTTCCTTTTTAGCTTTTTCAACCATTTCCTCAATTCTTGCCGGATGAATTCTTCCGTCAATAATAAGTTTTTCAAGCGCAATTATCGCAATTTCACGTTTCATAGGGTCAAAACAGGATAAAATAATAGACTCAGGTGTATCGTCAATAATTAATTCAACTCCTGTAAGCGATTCAAGAGTTCTTATGTTCCTTCCTTCTCGTCCTATAATACGTCCCTTCATTTCATCGTTAGGCAATGGGACAACAGAAACAGTAGTTTCTGTAACATGGTCGACTGCACACCTTTGAATAGCACAAGCAATAATTTCTCTTGCTTTTCTATCCGCTTCTTGTTTTGCCCTTGTTTCTAATTCCTTAATCATTACCGCCGTATCATGCTTTACTTCTGATTCAACAGTAGAAATCAGATACTGTTTTGCCTGTTCAGACGTAAAGCCGGAAATACGCTCAAGTTCCTCTGTTTGCTTTATATATAAAGCATTAATTTCTTCCTGCTTAATCTTTACCTTTTCAACCTTTGAATGATACTGTTCTTCACGTTTTTCTATGGCGTCGCTTCTTTTCTCAAGTGTTTCTTCTTTTTGAAGAAGTCTCTTTTCATATCTTTGAAGCTCACTTTTTCTTTCCTTGTTTTCCTTTTCAATTTCATTTTTTGTTCTAATGCTTTCCTCTTTAGCTTCTAATAATATTTCTTTCTTCTTTGCCTCAGCATTTTTCTTAGCTTCAAGTATAATATTTTCAGCCTCTTTTTCTGCTGAGCCTATTTGAGCCTCCGCAAACCTCTTTCTCATAAAATAGCCGACAATCATACCAATTACGGCAACAGCGATTAACGAAACGGCGCTTATAATTATAACAACTATCGAATCCAGATTGAACACCTCCTTATTCAATTTTCAAAGTCCATGCTTACAAGTCTCAAATATCTGTCACTTATATTTGACAGGAAACTGATATGTTTTTTTCATAAAAAAAATAAAATTAAGTACAAAATAAATTATTTAACTTTAATTCTCTTGAAAAAACATTACTTTAGCTATACATACAAAAACAGCCATAATACTAATAATAAAGCATAATACTATAATATTTTATTACTTTTACAGCGTAATGTCAAGTTACATAAACTTTAAGACGTTATTTTTGTTAATTTTCACTATAAATATCTCAAATAAAACCATAAATAACAAAAAACATTTAATTATGAAAAAATCTCTATACATCTGTCTAAAATTCCGCTAATATAAGCAAGAGCAACACCATAATTTGTAATAGGAACATTATTATTAATTGATTTATTTATACGATTTTTATATTCTCTTTCTGTAACCATACAACCGCCGCAATGTATAATCATATCATATTTATTTAAATCAGATGGAAAATCATGTCCATTTACAAAATCAAAATTAAAATTCTTCCCTTCTTTTTTCATTAATCCCTTAGGAATTTTAACAGTACCTATATCCTCATGATTTTTATTATGCGTACAGCCTTCAGCTATTAATATATTAGCCCCATCATCTAAATTTTTTAAAGCTTTAGAGCCTTCAATCAACTTATATATATCACCTTTCTGCCTTGCCATAAGCATAGAAAAACTTGTAAGTTTTATATTTTTAGGAACAATTTCTGAAACTACTTTAAATGCCTGTGAATCTGTAATAACAAGTGCCACGTTTTTACATTCTTCTATCGTTTCCTTTAAATAAATTTCATCTGTTACAATACACCTTATTCCATTATCAAGACAATCCCTTATAAGCTGTACCTGAGGAAGTATAAGCCTTCCTTTAGGCGCTTCACTATCAACAGGAATAACTAATATAACAATGCTTCCTCTTGGTACAAGTCCTCCTATAAGAGGTGTTTCATAATCACTTATTTCAGAAAGTCTTTTTATCAAATCCTTTTTTAAATCATTTGCTGATTTATTAATATTAGCGTTAAACTCAACACATCCTTTATATTTTGCCTTAAACTCACAAACAGCCTCTTTATCTGCTAAATCAATTTTAGTTAATACAATCATATAAGGTATTTTTCTTTTTTCAAACTCTGCTTTAAATTTTAAAAACTCATTACAATCATAATCACTTAAATTAATAGTATATATAGCAAAATCAGTTCTATCTAAAACAGATTTTGTTTTTTCCATTCTTGTTTTACCTAAAACCGAATAATCATTTATTCCAGCAGTATCTATAATTACAACCGGTCCATATCCAATAAGTTCCATTGACTTAATTACCGGGTCTGTGGTCGTGCCTGAAACATCTGATACAATAGAAGTTTCCGTTCCGAGTATAGAATTAAAAAGTGTTGATTTTCCTGAATTTGTTTCCCCATATATAACAATATGCTTTCTATTTGCCTGAGCCGTCGTATTCATTTGTAAATTCCTCCTTATATACAAAATCCCCGCACTTTATGCGAGGACTTAATTATACTCAAAATTAATATTACTATTATAAAAACTATTTGTCAACCAATATAATTTTATCACTCTTACCTTTCTTATTGTCAATATATATTTTAAAATTCTTCATAACAACATACAAATAAATAACTAAATATCTATATCAACATAATAATTTTTATCAATAAGTAAATAATCCACGCCATATTGCCGGCACATTTTTAAAGTTTCCATATTATCATGTATTAAAGATTCTAATGTACAGTCTGAATCATTAAGCCTTGTTTCTATTGTATCAGCATATGCCTTTATATCATTATAATGATGTTGTATATACGATTCACTCATTACCAAACAACGGTATTTGATATGCCTAATATAATCTTCCTCAAAATCTTTTTCAAAATCAAAAGGAATGTAACAGCCTTCAATAATAAGATTCTGTTTGTTCTCAATTACTGTTTTTATAATTTCTCTTACAATTGGCCATAAATAATTTGTTAATTCTTTATCATCGCTCATTGGGGTAAGTGCTGTATTCTTGCTCCGAATTAAGCCCATTTTTAGATGGTCAATAGAAAAGTATGGGTATCCATATTTTTTAAGAAGCCTTTGAGCTAATGCAGTTTTTCCAGTATGTGAAGCGCCTGTTATTAGTAAAATCATAACTATTTCCTCCAAATCTCAAATATATTATTATATTAATACAACTGCAGCTAATTTATCAACATTAAAAAAGTTTTAATCTGACAACAAAAAATGTAAAAGTGGCTATATTACTATACATATATGAATATTGCAATATATAATTTTATATGTTACTATAAATTTGTGTTTAATTTTAAAATTATTAAGGAGAAACATAAAATGAAAAAATCAATTAATGAAATACTTGAAGATTTGAAAAACTTAAATATACCTTCTTCATATGAGGAAATTGATTATAAAAATATAGAAAATCAGCGTATTAAAATAAAAAAATACATATCTGAAATAAAACCGCTTGAACAATATGACAAATGTTTATATACTCAAATAATTGTTTTTCTCAACTCATTTTTATTTGCTGCTTTAAATGAATCTGTTTATGTGCAAAATATTTTAAATGAAATAACAAATAACGCAAGCATTACACATTATAACAAGCTTTTTTATTTATTTCAGCTTAAAAGATTAGCCTTTCTTGCTCCAAACTTAAATATAAAAGGTTTAAACACTCTTTACAAAGAAATATTTAATTTATTTAAAAAAGAATTAAATATAAATTATTATAAAATTCCTTGTGAACAAAGAAACAAAGATGTAGTTTTTATAATTACAAACCAATTTTTAACCCAAACCCATGCACCTACAAAAACGACGTTAGACAGAGCTTATACATTAAAAAAACACTTTAATAAAACCGTACTTATAATAAATACAGCAGATATACTTTCAACAGTAGGAGAAATGCCATTTTTTCATCTTGCCTCTGGCAATGTAATAAATGAGTATTCAAATATAAAACTTACAAAATTCAGAGATACGCAAATTCAAATACACCAGCCTAAAAACCCAATGCCAAATATAGAAGAAATAAAATACATAATAAATTCGGTTATAAGTCTAAAACCATATTTTATACTAAATATAGCCGGAACAAATATAACAAGCGATATATGTTCTATGTATGTTCCTACGGCTTCAACGGCAACAGTATTTAGCGGAGTTCCTCAAAGCTTATCTACATTTAAAATAACCGCTAACCCAAAATTAGCTGATAACGACACTATAATACAAACGACATTTACATTTGATTATAAAAAACAAACACATACATATAAGCGTAAGGACTTAAACATTCCTGAAAATAAATTTATAGCTTTAATTGTAGGCGGACGTCTTGACCAAGAGGTAAAAAAAGACTTTCTTGAATCTCTTATACCTATATTTAATAAAAATGTACATATAGTATTTGTTGGATTATTTAACAATTATAATAAAATAGTAAATTCAAATGAAATTTTAAAGAAAAACACAAGCTTTATAGGATATCAATCTGATATGCTTGCCGTAGCTGAACTTTGCGATATAATAATAAATCCTCCACGAAACGGCGGCGGCTCATCACTTGCCGAAGGTTTTTCAAAGGGAAAACCGGCTGTAACTTTAAATTTTGGTGACTGTTCAATAGCCGCTGGCGCTGATTTTACAGTACATACTATTGAAGAAATGACAGAAAGAATAATTAAATACTCGTCTGATAGTGAATATTACAATAAAATGTCACAAAAAGCAATAGAAAGAAATATAATATTAACAGACACAAAAAAAGCTATGGAAGAAATAATAAATAAAATGGAATCATCTCCTTATTGGTGGTAAAAAAAATTTTATAAAATTAAAAAAGGCTGTACACAAATCAGTTTATGATTTAATGATTTGCGACAGCCTTTTTTTAATTAATATTTATCTGATGAATAAACAGGCGTTGTATATTCTGAGTAATTATCATTTACTTGATTATAACTCATTACACTTTGATTTATATTTCCTAACTTAAATTTACTTACCAATCCTTTAAGCATTTGCGCCTGTCCTGAAAGTTCCTCACTTGTAGCCGCACTTTCTTCAGCAGTAGCCGAGTTTGTTTGTATTACGCTTGAAACCTGGTCGATTCCAAGAGTTACCTGGTCAATAGAATCGGCTTCAGCTTCTACCGCTAATGAAATCTCATTAACAACATTTGTAGCATCTTTTACAACATCTACAACCTTATTTAAAGACTCTGCTGTATCATTAGCAATCTTTATACCATTTTGTACAGCTCTAATTGAATCCTCAATTAAACCGGCTGTATTTTGTGATGCGTCTGCACTCTTTGATGCTAAGTTACGAACTTCATCTGCAACTACTGCAAAACCTTTTCCGGCTTCTCCGGCACGGGCAGCCTCAACAGCGGCATTAAGGGCTAATATATTAGTCTGAAAAGCAATATCCTCTATTGTTTTAATAATCTTTCCTATCTCACTTGAACTATAACTTATTTGATTCATAGCCTCAATCATTTTTTGCATCTGTTCATTACATATGTTGACTTCATCACTTGCTACATTAGTTTTATTCTTTGCTTGTTCAGCACCTTCAGCCGTTTCTCTTACTTGTTTTTGTATTTCATTAACTGTTGCTGCAATTTGTTCTACTGAACTTGCCTGTTCTGTTGCACCTTGACTAAGAGCTTGTGCACCTGTTGAAACTTGGTCAGAACCGCTTGCTACTTGATCTGAAGACTGGTCAATCTGTCCAAGCGTATAAGTCATATCAACTTTAAGTTTTGTCATTGAATCAAGAATTTCATGAAACTCTCCTACATATGAATCTTTAATTTTAGTATCAACATTAAAGTTTCCATCTGCCATTTCTCCAAGTACATATCCAATATCAGAAACCATTAAATTTAAACCTTCAACAGTACCTCCAAGAGTATCTACAAGCATACCTATCTCATTTTTAGAGTCAAACTTAAATACACTTGTTGTAAGATCTCCTTTTTCAAGCGCTACTAATCTTTCAACACATTTTTTAATAGGATTTGAAATTCCTTTTGAAATAGTAACACCAAAAATAACTGATATAATTATAGAAGTTATCATAAATATAACATTAATAACAAGAGATATATGTCCCATTGTATTAAGGCTTTCACTTAATTCATTTCCAGTATCAACATTCATATTTAATAACGTATCCCAATTAGCATAAAACTCATTAAATAAAGGAGCTAACTCATGGTAAGACATTTTTCTTACTCTTTCAAGTTCATCATGGTCTTTTGCATTAAGCCTTAATTCTATTATTTCATCACGTTTATCTCTATAAGCTTTTAAAGAAGCTTCAATTTTTTCATATTGCTGTTTTTCTGCATCTGACGTAAGTCCTTTTTCAACTCTTTCAGTATAATAAGCATAGTTTTCTATATTTTCATTAAGGCTGTTTCTTACATCCTCAATATCTTCTGGTATCTCTAATATAGTAATATCTCTTATATAACTGCTGCTTCTTGAAACCATAAGCATTGCTTTTCCTATATCTCCCTGAGAAAACCCATAATTAGTAAGTGCATAAGAATATTTGTCACAAATATTTTTAATTACAACCATAGATACAATTTCAGCAACACTTGCAATTAATGCTATAATAATAAAACTTACAATTAACTTTTTACCTATTTTCATATCTTTCATAATAATAAAGCCTCCCAACGTTTTGTTTGATTCTGTTAAGTTAATTTTAATAAGACAGACCTTTAAATTTATTTAAAATAAAAAAATATAAATAATTTCTAAAAGGAAACTGCCATTATAAATAAACATTCAAAAAAATTAATAATCTTTTTCTTTAACTCTTTTAATTTTAACATAGTCAAAATACAGAAAACTTTTTCTTTAACAAAAAATATTCTTGCAAAAATAATTTAAGTCAGTTAATATGAAAAATCACAGTAAAAACGTAATCAAAAATTTAAAATATATAATTTTATTTTATGTACAATTCGGTTTTGCTTTTTTATATACTAACTATAATCAATTCTCTTTAAACCGTAAATTTAAAAATTTCAATTTCCGCTTTTGTTTTTCATTAATAATTTCATTTGCTATCAGACATACGAAAAGTGTTTTGAGTAATACAAATATTTTGTATTTTTAAATAATAATTATATTCATTTTTCTGAATATTATCTTCATTTTAACCTAACACGTCTTTTTGTTTAAATTTATACTAAATACCATTTAAAGGATTGATAAAAATTTATTTAATTATTTACCCTAAAGTGGGCGCCCTTAAATTTTTATCTATAAATTAAAGATATTAGTACCACAACTTTACAACTGCAAATCCAAGCCTCACCACCATAAATAACAATGTGTTATGCGTAAAAGAATATTTTTTTAATATACTCTACTGTAAAATTAAAAAAAACTCATAAAAACTAAAAATCTATGGTTTTCATGTTTTTATATTAAATTACGCTTAAAATAATTATAGTTTATTTGAAAGTAAAAGTCTACCTTTTCACAAATAAAATTTTTTAATTCTATATATTATCAATAAGTCTGAAATCTTTTATATTTAATTTAATTCTTTTTATATTATTATAATTATCAATTCTTATACAATATACAACATCTACCAAAATATTATATTTTTTTACATTTCCATTTATAATATCTATAAATACACTGTTTCCAAATTTAGTCTCAATATTTTCCTTAAATTTCAAAAAACCGTTAAAACTTACACCGCTTAAAGCTATATTATTTTCATCAACAAATATAATCTGCATTATATTTTTATTTTTGCCTACAAAATTAATATGTTCAATTTTTACATTTCTAACGGCAAAAACAGCCTCTTCATTATCCCTTCCAAACGGTCTCATTTCCTCAAGTTCTTCCGCAAGAGACATTGAAATTTCAGAAAAACTAAGTTCCTTATCTATTCTTATAATTTGTGTCATTTCCTCTTGTGTTATATTACAGCCTTTATTTAATTTTTCTCTAAGCATTTCAATATTTTCATTCTTAATTGAAAAGCCGGCTGCCATTGCGTGCCCTCCAAACTTTTCAAACAATTCAACATTTTTATACATTTCCTCAAAAATATTTACACATTCTATTGACCTTGCTGAACCTTTAGCCGTATTTTCTCCTTTTGCTATAACAAGAGACGGTTTATAATATTTTTCCTTTATTTTTCCGGCAACAATTCCAGCTACGCTCTCATCAATATTTTCATCATATACAACTATAATTTTATCATTTTTTATATTACTATTTTCTATTTTTTCAACAGTTCTTTCAAACGAACTATTTGTCATTTCTTTTCTTTCATCATTTAAACATGATAAAAACCGGGCTTTTTCAACCGCTCTGTCATAACTGTCTTCCAAAAATAAATCAACGGCATAAGAACCACATTTTATTCGCCCTGCTGCATTAATACATGGACCTAAAATAAATCCTATTTCATATTCAGTTATCTTTTTATCTTCAAGCCCCCTTACATTAATTAAAGCTTTTAATCCTTTGTTTGTAATTTTTCCTGAATTTAAAAGTTCAAATCCATGTTTAGCAATTATTCTATTTTCGTCAACTAAAGGAACTATATCGCATATAGTTGCAATAGCAGCAAATATAAATAATTCGTCTTCATATTCATATTTCATATCAATATATTCTAAAAAAGCTTTAGCAAACTTATATGATAATCCCCCTGCACAAAGATTTTTAAAAGGATATGAGCAATCCAATCGTTTTGTATCCATAACAGCAATTGCGTTTGGCAAAATGTCTTTTCTTTTTCCATTTTCCGTCTCATAAGCTGGTTCATGATGGTCAAGAATAATTAATTCCATTCCTTGTTTTTTTATATAATCCGCATCTTCTAAAGCTGCTATACCATTATCACATGTAAAAATCAAATCCCCTCCTTGTTTTTTTATATAATCAAGTGCGTTTTTATTTAATCCATATCCTTCTTTTTTTCTGTCTGGTATATAATAGTATACGTCTGCTCCTGCAGCTTTAAGTATTTTATATAATATAGTTGTAGATGTAATACCATCAACATCATAATCTCCATAAATAAATATTCTGCTCTTTTCACATATATATTTATAAACAGATTCAACTGCTGTTTTCATATCCATAATCTCATAGCAATCATACATACGGCTTACAGAATAATTAATATATAAATCTGCCGCATTTCTTGTATAAATACCTCTGTTAGCAAGTACACAAGCATACACGCTGCTTATTTTAAGCTCATCGGACATTTTTTTAATATCTGCTTTATTTCTTCTAAGCATCCACTTTGTCATTATATCACATTACCTTCCAAAATAAATGGGCTGTTACAAAAAATCATTGCATCAGCCCAATTTTTTTAAATATATTAAAAACCATAAAACACAATTAATTAAATATCACATAAAAATTTTATAAAACAATTATGCTTTTGAATGTTTCCTTTTTTTAAATTCAGCAAGTATATACCATACTGAACCTGCAATAAATATTGAAGAATAAGTACCGCATATAACACCTACAACAATAGGCAATGAAAACTCCTTAACAGATTCAACACCAAATATATATAAAGCTGTAATTGTAAAAAATGTTGTAAGTGAAGTAAAAAGTGAACGTCTCATAGACTGCATTATACTTGTATCAATAAGTTTTTCATTTGGAGTAGATGCACTTCTTCTCTTATTCTCACGAACTCTGTCAAATATAACTATTGTGGCATTAATTGAATAACCCAATACAGTAAGAATAGCTGCTATAAATGAATTATTTAAAGGTATTCTAAACACTGCATAACAAGCAAGCACAATAAGAGAATCATGAAGAAGCGCTATAATTGCGCTTGCTCCTGTTTTAAAATCTCTAAATCTTACTGAAACATAAATAAGCATTGCTATACATGATACACCAACAGCCAAAAATGAATTTTTCTTCATTTCACTGCTTATTGTTGCACTTATATCATTAATACTTATATCATCTTTTGTTATACCATATTTCTCAACCATTTTGTTTACAAAATTAACTCTTGCCTCAGAACTAAGAGATTTAGTTTTAATAACAACAGAATTTCCGTCTCCTACTTTCTGAACCTGCGGGCTGCCTTCTCCCGTAGTTTCATTTACTATACTCGTTATATCGTTATTTTCAAAACTTTTGCCAATATTTACCTCAATAGACGTTCCGCCTGTAAACTGAATATCATAATTAAAATATCCTCTGCCTTTGCTATGATTAAATATACTAAAAGCAATACCGGCAATAATTATAATTACAGAAATACTAATATATATAAATCTGTTTTTAACTATCTGCATTTGTATACCCTCCTACCTTCCGCCGTAAAACTTAGGATTATTAAAATTCATGTTAATCAGTCCGATTAATATGAATCTTGTTACAATCAATGCCGTAAACATAGATACTATAATACCTAAAGCAAGTGTCTGAGCAAAACCTTTAATAGGACCTGTACCAAGCCAATATAAAACCGCACATGCTATAAGAGTAGTAATATTACTGTCGATAATAGCTGAAAACGCTCTTGAAAAACCATTATTTACAGCAAGCTTTAAAGTTCTTCCGGCCAAAAGTTCTTCTTTTATTCTTTCAAATATAATAACATTTGCGTCAACCGCCATACCAACTGAAAGTATTATACCGGCAATTCCCGGAAGCGTAAGAGTAATATCTAAACCATTTAATAAAAGCAATATAACCGCAATGTAAATAACCAATGCCCAATCTGCTGCAAAGCCGGAAACTCTGTAAAAAATAAGCATAAATAAAAATACAAGTGAAATACCTACAACTCCAGCAAATAAGCTTGTTCTTAACGATTCTGCTCCAAGACGAGCACCTATATTGTTCATTTCAAGAACTTCAAGCTTAAACGGGAGAGAACCAGCACGTATTAAATCAGCAAGTTCTTTAGCTGACTCCTGTGTAAATCCACCTTGAATTACAGCATTTCCGTCAGGAATTTCAGTATTAACAACAGGAGCGCTCAATAAAGTGTCATCAAGAAATATCGCTATTCTTTTTCCTATATTATCCGCAGTCGCTTTTCTAAATAATTCTTTTCCTTCACTGTCAAACTCAAGAGCAACTACAATCTCTGCCTGCTGATTGCTCTGCTGATACATTTGTACTTTAGCGTCTGTAACATGTGAACCTTCTACAAGTACATTCATTTGTTCATCATAAAAACTTAATTGAGCAGTTTGCCCTATTTGTTCCCGAGCACTTTCAGCATCCTCAACTCCCGGAATTTCAACACGGATTCTTTTTTCACCTTCCTGCTGCACTTCCGCCTCAGCCCAGCCTTTAGCATCAACACGCTGTTGAATCATGGAAACAGCCGAACTCATCTCATCACTTGTTGGATTGTCCTTTTGCGCCTCATATACAATATATACGCCTCCGCTTAAATCAAGTCCTTGTTTAATATTGCGTGCGCTTAAAGTATGGTATTGGCTTCCTATTCCAAAATAAGACAAAGCCGACAAACCAATTGCAGCAGCCAACAAACCAATAAGTATTAACGTACTTTTTGTTTTCATTTGTTAAATATCCTCCTCAATATTATATTTTAAATATTTTTGATTAAATATATAAGAAAATTTGTTTTACAAATCAACTTTTAATTTTCAAACATACTTTAACATATTATAAAAAACAAACTACAATTTTCATATTTTTAATACAACCCTCATAATTATATTACCTAAAATATGTTAAGTCAATAAATTTTTACTAACGGTCGGCAAAATTTTCACAAGCTTTAAGCATTATAGCACATTCTACTCTTTTTCTTTGTAATTCACAGCCTATTTCATATGGAGTAACAAAATCTCCGTTTATATTATATGAATTGGCAACACAACCGCCGCTGCAATAAAATTTTGCCCAGCAGTCACGGCATTTCGGCTTTGAGTAAACATTGCAGTCTTCAAATTTCTGTCTTAATTTTACATTTTCAATACCATTGTACACTGTACCCATTTTAAATTCTTCCATTCCAGCAAACTGATGACATGGGTAAAGCGCTCCGTCCGGAGTAACAGCTAAATACTCCGTTCCCGAACCACAGCCTATTAATCTTTTAGCTATACATGGTCCTCCGTTTAAATCTATCATAAAATGAAAAAAATTAAAATCCTTTTCTGTATTTTTTCTTCTTGAAAGTTCTTCCGCAAGTTTTTCATATTCATTAAACAATTTCGGCAAGTCCTCTTTTTTAAGAGAATAGCTTTGTTCTTCATCAGCTACCACAGGTTCTACTGAAATTTGTTTAAATCCAAGATTAGCAAGATGTAATACATCATTTGAAAAATCAAGATTTTCTCTTGTATAAGTTCCTCTTACATAATAATCCGTTTGATTTCTGCTATCTGCAATTTTTTGGAATTTAGGTACAATTGTATCATAACTTCCCTGTCCTCCGACCCTCATACGCATTTTGTCATTTACTTCTTTTCTTCCGTCTATACTTAAAACCACATTATTCATATTCTCATTTATAAAATTTTGAATATCGTCATTTAAAAGTATACCGTTTGTAGTTATAGTAAATCTGAAATTTTTACCTGTTTCTTTTTCTCTTTCACGTGCGTAAAATACAATTTCTTTTACAACATCAAAATTCATAAGAGGCTCTCCGCCAAAAAAATCAACTTCAAGATTTTTGCGTTTTCCCGATGCCAATATAAGAAAATCAATAGCTTTTTTACCTACCTCAAAACTCATAAGCTCTCTTTTTCCATGATACTCGCCCTCGCTTGCAAAACAGTAACGGCACTTTAAATTACAATCATGTGCAATATGCAGACAAAGTGCTTTTACAACAGGATTTCTTTTATTAATTTGAGGTATAATATCTTCATATTCGTCTTTTGTATAAAGCATTTGATTTTCTTCAAGTTCTTTTATTTCATTATAACCTTCTGTTATCTCCTCCCTTGTATATTTTATTTTTAGTATTTCAATAATTTCATCTATACTATTTTTATCATAAAAATCCAAAATATCATAAACAATCTTATCAACAACATGAACCGCTCCGCTGTTTACATCAATTACAATAAACAAACCGTTCATACTGTATTTATGAATCATAATTATAAGTCGCCCCTTTCACAACTACAACAATACAAATACATAAAAAAATAATACACGAAAAGAACTCTTTTACATGCAAAAAGCTTTATAAAAACACTTATCGTATTATTACAGCTTTTTAAGTAAAACGCACTTTTCGTGTATTATAAAAAAATATTACTTATTTTCACATAACTGGTTAGCCACAGTACATGAAGTTTTGCAGGCAGACTGACATGAAGTTTGACACTCTCCGCATCCGCCTTTAGATATTGTGTTTTTAAGCATTTTCGTGTTTAATGTTTTTATGTGTTTCATTATGTAAAACCTCCATTATAAATTTAATAAAGGTATTATAACACAGTACATAATAATTGGCAATTATCTTTTAACATTTATACCAGTTATACCTCCCAATCCTCCTCCGGCAATAGAAAGAATTAAAAGCATAGCAGTTTTTGAATCAAAATTCAAATCAGGGGCAGCGCAAATTTTTATAAAAACCATTATAACCATGTATAAAAGTCCTGCTCCCATACCCCAAAGCCAGCCTTTTTTATCTGCTCCACGTGCTGCATTAAATCCGGCTATAAAAACAGAAACAACAACAGTAAGCATAACTACAAGATTAATATTTTTTTCTGTAACATCAGTATATGTAAGAAGTATAGCATACACTGCAAAAACTAAAGCTGTAACAGCGCATGCAGCAATAAGACCTTTAAACAACGCTTTAAAAGGTTCTGGTCTTATATCGTTCCTATTGCTTTTTGAAACTTTTGCATTCTCCATTTATATCCCCCTTGCGTAATACATATTTTTCTTTTATTATATATTATATTTATATTAAACTTTCGCAAATTTAATTCTTAGAGTAAATCTAAAAATTAAAATATAAAAAGAACTAAACACAAATATTTTCCAAAAGTATATTGAATTTACAAATTAAAGAGAGGGATTATATATGGAACAAATAGATTTACATACTCATACTACTTATTCTGACGGAACATTTTCTCCTAAGGAACTTATTGACCATGCTTTAGAAAAAAATTTAAAAGCTATCGCCATTACCGACCATGATACCACAGAAGCTATTGAACCGGCACTTAAATATGCTAAAGGGAAAAATATAGAAATTATAAGCGGAGTTGAATTTTCTACCGATTATAAAGAAAATGAAATACACATTTTAGGACTTTTTATTGATTATAAAAATAAAAATCTTTTAACAAAATTTAATGAAATTAAAGAAAATCGTAAAAAAAGAAATAACTTAATAGTTGAAAAACTTAATAATTTGGGTATAAATATAACATATAACGAAGTAATTAATGAAAGCGGCGGCAAAATAATTACAAGAGCGCACTTTGCAAGACTTTTAATAAAAAAAGGGTATGCAGATACAAATGAGCAATGTTTTAAAAAATATCTTGACAAAGAAGCAAAAGCCTTTGTAAAGCGTAAGGTGTTTAGTCTTTATGAAACCATAGACCTTATAAAACAAAGCGGAGGAATAGCTGTTTTGGCTCATCCGCTGCAATACAATCTTGAAAAAAATGAACTTGATAAAATGGTTGAGTTTTTATCAAAAAAAGGAGTAAGTGCAATAGAGGTTATATATTCAAAATACACAAAAGAGGAAATGGAATATATAGGAAATATAGCAAAAAAATATAATCTTAAATATTCCGGCGGAAGTGATTTTCATGGCTTAAATAAACCTAAACTTGAACTTGGAAACGGATACGGAGATTTATTTGTACCATATAGTATACTTGAAAATTTAAAAAGGAGTGTAACACATGTCTAAAGATTCAATTAAATTAATATCTCAAAACAAAAAAGCATATCACGATTATTTTATACTCGAAACATATCAAGCTGGTATTTCACTTTCCGGCACGGAGGTAAAATCGCTTCGTGCCGGACGCTGTAATTTAAAAGATAGTTATATAAAAATAGAAAACAGCCAGGCTGTAATAAAAAATATGCACATAAGCCCATATGAACAGGGGAATATTTTTAATCACGACCCTTTAAAAGACAGAATTCTTCTTCTTCATAAATATGAGATAAATAAACTCATAGGCGCTGTAACAACTCAAGGTCTAACTATTATACCGCTTAAAATTTATTTTAAAGGAAGTCTCGTAAAAATTGATATAGGCATTGCGAAAGGTAAAAAACTTTATGATAAAAGAAACGATATCGCAAAAAAAGACCAACAACGAGAAGCGGCAAAAGAATTTAAACTTAAATTTCAGTAAAATTATTATCCGTTATTTATAGTTAATAGTAAGCGTATATACTCCTTCCTTTCCAAAGACTCCCTCTAAAGTATATCCGCTTACAACTGCCGAATTAAAATAGCCTTTAATTTGATTTATATTACTAATGGCAAAACCTTCTGTACGAAAAATAACTGTTTTCTTTCGGCTATTAACATTTTTTTCAATTAAATTTTTCATATCTGTCATATTTTTCAAAAGCAAATTATTATAAACAAAATAATTATACTTATTGGAATCACATACAGGAGTTTTAGAAGTATCCCATACATATCCTTTTGCCTGCAAATCCGATTGAGTTAAATTAAAAAAATCATATTTAACCTTTCCTTTTATATCTGGTACAGAATCGTCGTTTGTAACATCTACATAATACCACTTATCTTCAATCTTAACCACATTCCACGCATGAGCTACATTTTCAAGACTTCCTATAACAATTTTACATGGTATGCCAGCAAAATCACAAAGCATTTTAAACGTATACGCATAAGCGTCACATACTCCTCTGTCAGCGTCTATAATATTTCTTATATTATGAGAATAATCGCCGTCTTTTAAATCATATACGCTTTTTAAAACTAAATAATCATGCAGCGCCTTTTCTTTCTCATAATCAGACATACCCTCGTCAATAACTGAAAAACAAGCCGTTTTCACTATATTATATAAAGCCATCTGACTTTCATCAAGATTTGATATATTAGAAGCATCTTCAGACGCTCTTATAAGCTTATAATTTTCATGATAATTAAATTTATATGTAACATTTGCTGTTGAACCCCACAAATAGCCTTTCATACTGACACTGGCATTTGAACGGTCTATTAACTTAATATCATATATTTTACTATCATAATTTTTTATACTCATAGATACACTTTCATCAGCATTCTCAATAGTTTTGTCAATTATACTTTTCCATTGCTCAAAATTGTAAACAGTTACAACATCTCCGTTTCCATAAACAATTTTAATAGACATAGCAAATATTAAAATAAGAATAATTAAAACAAATTTTTTGAAATTTCTCATTTATTTCCCTCCCTTATTATATTAAGCTTATTAATTTCATTTGAATTAAGCGGTCTATACTGACCTTCTTTCAAATTTTCATCAAGTTCAATATCGGCAAAACTTATTCGTTTTAAAAACAATACTTTTTTATCCAAAGATGCAAACATTCTTTTTATCTGATGAAATTTTCCTTCGCTTATTTCAACAAGTGCACTTGATTTATCATCTTCTGCATTTATTATTTTAAGTTTCGCCGGCTTGCACTTATAATCTCCGTCTAAAATTATACCATCTTTGAATAAATATACGTCTGAATCTGTAATTTTTCCTGTAACAAAAACAAAATATTTTTTTAAAACATGCTTTTTGGGAGACAAGCTATTATGCGCAAATATACCATCATTAGTTATTATAACAAGCCCAACTGTATCCTTGTCAAGTCTTCCCACAGGAAATAATCCTCTGTCTTTATATTTGTCATCTAAAATATCTATAACTGTTTTTTCATTTTTATCATATGTTGAACAAATAACACCTTTTGGCTTGTTAAGCATTAAATATATATATTTTTCATAAACTATCTTTTTATTGTCAAAAATAATCTCATCTGCATCAATATCAATTTTTATATCGCTTTTATCAGCTATACTGCCGTTTATTTTAACTCTTTTAGCTTTTACAAATTTTTTTATATCGTTTCTGCTTCCTATTTTACAATTTGAAAGAAACTTATCAAGTCTCATTATATTCAATATATTCACCGCCCTTTATAAGTATATTTATTAAAATGTTTTTTAATTGGCTTAAATACCAAAAATAATTAAAATTTTTTTAAAAAGTTTTATATACAAAAATAAATTACTTTGTTATAATTATATACAATATAACTTGTTATGTCGAGTAGTGACAATAAAGTTAATTTAATTATCATTTTTATTAGGAGGGCTATTAAAATGGCTGTAATAGACAATTCTATATTAGCAGAGAATGACACTTTGAGTTTTGGTAATTACACTGTAAACGAAAAACAAAAAATAAAAGACTTTAAATTAAACGGTGACACATACAATATGAAAACACATAAAGAAGTCACTAAGCTTGAAAAAAACGGAAAACTTTTAATTGAGACCGTTCCGGGCTCTGCTATACACAATTTAAAAGTTACCGAAAAAGAAACTGTCTTCTCAATTGAAGGTTTTGAGGATACTCAAATAACTCTTGAACTTGAATCGGGGGAAAATTATAAAATATTAGTTGATGATGTTGTTATAGGTATGGTCAAAACAAATATGTCCGGAAAAATAAATTTTAGTATCGGACTTACAAATTCACCTCAGAATATTAAAATTGAAAAAAACAATTAATTTACTCCCTTTTCGGAATTATGTACCCGTTAGAAATCAGTCTAAAATATACATTGTAAATGTCCTACAAATATTTTATAATGAAATATATAAATCTGAATTTGTGGAGGAGTTATAATGGATATAAAAATAACACCCGCCTATGGAGAGCGTGAAGAAATAAGCATATTATTTTCGGAATATACAGATATGTTAACCGCAAATGATGAATCGTTCAAAAAGTACCTTGATATTCAACACTATGATGAAGAAATCAGTCACTTAGAATCAAAATATGGTATGCCCGATGGAAGGTTATATTTGATTTATTGTGACAGGAAATTAGCGGGATGTATAGGGTTAAGAAAGATTGATAATCAGAGTTGTGAAATGAAACGGCTTTATGTAAGACCAGAATTTAGAGGGAAAAAGTTAGGGAATATTTTAGTTGAAAAGATTATAGCCGATGCAAGGGAAATTGGATATTCCTATATGTTATTAGATACACTGCCATTTTTGCAAAGTGCAATATGCATGTATAAGAAATTTGGTTTTTATGAGATAGAAAGTTATAACAATAGTCCGATGGATACTTCTATTTATATGAAACTTGATTTATAACTTCCGGTTTGCAAAATTGTTAAGAGGATTTATATGCAGCAATTACATGTAAGAATATATATTATATTTCAATCTTTATGTAATGGAAACACTTTTCCGAAAAGGGAGTTAATTTATTATGGCTAAAATAAAAACAAAATATATATGTCAAGAATGTGGGTATGAAACTGTAAAATGGCTTGGTCGCTGTCCTGAATGCGGACTTTACAGCACACTTGTAGAGGAGATAATTGAGAAAAACGAATCCTTTTTACCTCTTAAAACTGAATTAAGGCAGCCTATGACTCTTAAAAATATTAAAAACCTTGATGAAACAAGAGTTAATACAGGAATAAATGAGTTAGACCGTGTTTTAGGCGGTGGAATTGTTACAGGCTCTCTTACTCTTGTTGGAGGAGATCCTGGAATAGGAAAGTCTACACTTCTTATTCAAATTTGTCAGTCAATAGGAGAAAAAGGACTAAAAATACTTTATATCTCTGGTGAAGAATCAGTACGACAAATAAAACTTCGTGCCGACAGACTTAATATAACAACAGACAATCTTTTGCTTCTTTCTGAGACTAATATTGATATAATTGAAAATACTATTAATGAAACTAAGCCAAATTTAATTATTATAGATTCAATTCAGACTATGTTTGCCTCAAATATATCAAGCGCTCCCGGAAGTGTTTCTCAAGTAAGAGAATGCACATCAAAAATTATGCACATAAGCAAACTTGGGAATATATCGGCTCTTATAGTAGGACATGTAACAAAAGACGGTTCAATTGCCGGTCCTCGTATACTTGAGCATATGGTAGATACAGTGCTTTATTTTGAAGGCGAACGAATGGCAAGTTACAGAATATTAAGAGCGGTTAAAAACCGTTTTGGCTCTACAAATGAAATAGGTGTATTTGAAATGAGTCAAAACGGACTCCGTGAAATATCAAATCCTTCTGAATTTATGCTTTCGGGACGTCCTTTAGGCGTTCCGGGGTCAGCCGTAACATGTTCTATTGAAGGTACTCGTCCTATTTTAGCTGAAGTACAGGCGCTTGTAAGTTATACAAACTTTGGAATACCACGCCGTTTAGCGACAGGAATGGATTTTAACAGAGTTACAATACTTATGGCTGTTTTGGAAAAACGTATAGGTTTTAAGCTTGGCAATTTTGACAGTTATGTTAATCTTGCCGGAGGAATAAAAATTACAGAACCGGCGATTGACGCTTCTGTTGCCTCTGCTATTGCATCAAGCTATAAAAACAAACCTATTGATTCAAATACACTTATATTTGGAGAAATAGGACTTACCGGAGAGATTCGTGCTGTAACAATGAGTGAAAAACGTGTTATGGAAGCTCAAAAGCTTGGTTTTAAAAAGATAATTGTACCAAAAGAAAATTTTAAGGAAGTAAAGGGTATAAATGGAATAAATATATATCCTGTTTCTACCGTTAAAGAACTTTTGGACTTTTCTTTAATTTAAGATAGACATGTTTCGTCTTTTAGTGTACAATATTACAGTAATTAAGGAAACACAGATTTTACATTTGAAAAATAATCAGTTTTTTTTCCTTAATTATTAATTATTTTTTTAGTAATTAGGAGGAACTTAATATGGGTTTATATGAAGAATGGTTTAAAAAAGCTTATACTCGTGATGGTAAAACAAATAAAATGCTTTGGGACGATTTTGTTCCACGTGAACAGAAGATATATGAATATATTTTATCTGAAAAACTTGAAAAGCTTGAAGGTACAGTAAAGGAACTTGCTGAAAAATTTGGAATGTCACCTGAGTATATCGCCGGATTTATTGATGGAATAAACGATACACAAACAGAAAAAGTAACTTTGGAGGATTTATCAGAAGACACATTTATCTCCTTAAAAATTGATTTTGAGATATTGTATAAAAAAATGGTTGAGTATAAAGCCGACCATCTTTATAATCTTCCCCAATGGCATGATATTTTCACGGAAGAGCAGTTAAAATCATTTTATAAAGGACAAAAATCATCAAAGACATATGTAAGACAGGAAAAAATAGGCAGAAACGACCCATGTCCATGTGGCAGCGGTAAAAAGTATAAAAAGTGTTGTGGTGCAAATTGAAAACACTTATAAAAAAAGTTGACGCCGAATTTCCTGAAAATTCTTTAACTATATTTGAAACCGCCGCTAAAATTATAAACAGCGGCGGTCTTGTTGCATTTCCGACAGAAACTGTATACGGGCTTGGGGCAAATGCGCTTGATTCAAATGCTGTTAAAAAAATATATGCTGCTAAAGGGCGTCCGTCAGATAATCCTCTTATTGTTCATATATCAGATATATCTGAATTATATCCTATTGTTTCTTATATTTCAGATAAAGCTTTAAAATTAATAGACGCTTTTTGGCCTGGTCCATTAACGCTTATTTTTAATAAAACTGATATTATACCTTATGAAACATCAGGCGGTTTAAACACTGTGGCTATAAGATTTCCATCAAATAAAACAGCACAGCTTTTAATAAAACAAGCCGCCGTACCTATTGCCGCCCCAAGTGCGAACTCATCCGGAAAACCAAGTCCGACAAGAGCTTCACATGTTGAGTTTGACTTAAATGGAAAAATTGATATGATAATAGACGGAGGCGGCTCAAAATTCGGACTTGAATCAACAATTATTGATGTATCATCAGAAATTCCATGTATTTTGCGTCCGGGTTCAATTACAAAAAAAATGATTGAAGATGTTATAGGCAATGTTGAAATAGACAGTGCGGTTATAAAAGAAAATACAATGCCTAAAGCTCCCGGAATGAAATATAAACATTATTCTCCTCTTGCTAATGTAACTATTGTAAGCGGAGATATTGAAAATACGGTAAAAAAAATAAATTCATTAGCTTTCAAGTCCGTATCAAAAAACATAAATACCGCAATTATAGCTACAACTCAAACTGAAAATCAATATAAATACGGAACTATACTTGTTGCCGGAGATAGAAATAAACCTGAGACAATAGCTAAAAATCTTTTTAAAATATTAAGAAAATGCGACTATTTAAACATAAAAGAGGTATATTCAGAATCATTTGACTCTGACGGAATAGAAACAGCGATAATGAATAGGCTTAAAAAAGCAGCTGGAAATAATATAATATATGTATAAGGAATGCTTTAAAATGAAAAAAATAATTTTTGTGTGTACAGGCAATACATGCCGCAGCCCTATGGCAGAAGCAGTTGCCAAAAAAATTTTTAAAAATATTGATGTAGATATATCTTCAAGAGGTCTTTCCTGCGCATTTCCGTTAAAAGCAAGCTTTAACGCAATATGCGCCGCTAAAAAGTATAATCTTGATTTATCAAAACATATATCTCATCAATTGACTCAACAAGATATAAAAGATACAGACTTAATTTTAACAATGACAAAAGAACATACTTCCATTATTAAAAATGCTTTTCCTGAATATAAAGATAAAGTTTATACTTTGTATGAATATGCCGAAAATTCAGATAAAGACATTAAAGACCCTTATGGATGTGATTTAGATGAATATATAAAATGTATTGATGAAATAAGCGTACTTATAAATAAAATATACGAAAGGGGATTATGAAAATGATAGCGTTAGGATGCGACCATGGTGGTTTTGAACTTAAAAATGAGATAATAAAATATTTTGAAAGTGAAGGTATTGAATATAATGACTTAGGAACTTATTCTACTGAGTCAACTGACTATCCAATATACGCTAAAAAAGTTGCTAAAGAGATACTTGATGGCAATTGCGAAAAGGGAATACTTATATGTGGTACAGGTATTGGAATATCAATAGCCGCAAACAGAATAAAAGGAATACGTGCAGCATTATGTCATGATGTATTTTCGGCAAAAGCTACAAGACTTCATAACAATGCAAATATACTTGCAATGGGAGGTCGTGTAATAGGTTTCGGAAGTGCAGTAGAAGTTGTAAAAGCATTTATAGAAACTGAATTTTCAAATGACGAACGTCATATAAAAAGAATAAATATGATTGAAGATTAGGGAGGGCTGTAAATGAGTAACCTTTATATTTTGGAACATCCTCTAATACAAAGTAAAATGTCTCTTTTAAGAGATACAAGCACTGGCAATAAAGAATTTAGAGAGTTAGTAAAAGAAATAGCAACTCTTATATGTTATGAAGCTACAAAAAACCTTCCTTTAAAAACAATTGAAGTAAATACCCCTCTCTCAAAAACAAAAGGTTCTCTTATTTCTACTGAAATAGGACTTATACCTATATTAAGAGCTGGAATGGGAATGGTTGAAGGTATATTAAGCCTTATACCAAACGCAAAAGTTGGACATATTGGTTTGTATAGAGACCCTGAAACGCTTATGCCCATAGAATACTACTGCAAACTTCCAATAGACGCCGACAAAATGGAAATATTCATACTTGACCCAATGCTTGCCACAGGTGGTACAGCATCTGCGGCAATACAGTTTTTAAAAGAACGCGGAATAAAAAACATTAAATTTATATGTTTGCTTTCTGCACCTGAGGGAATTAAAAAAGTACAATCCGACCATCCTGACATAGATATTTATACCGCCGCTTTAGATGATGGTATTAATGAGCATGGTTATATTATTCCAGGACTTGGCGATGCCGGAGATAGGCTTTATGGTACAAAATAAAAACAAACGCAAAGGAAAGGAGTAATAAAATTGACTTTAAACTGGTTATTTTACATGGCTGCTTTCGCAACCTCCTTTGCAGTTTCTCTTTTAGCTACGCCATATGCTAAAAAGCTTGCCTATAAATTAAAGGCGATTGACTATCCTAAATCAAGAGGACTTCATAACGAGCCTATGCCTTTAATAGGAGGTCTCGCAATTGTAGTCGGTTTTTTTGCAACATTATTGTTAATGGCACCTTTTATTACAAATTTTATATCTAAACAATTTTTTGGATTTATAATAGGCGGTATTATAATAGTAGCCTTAGGCGTACTTGACGATATATACGATTTAAGTGCAAAATTAAAGTTACTTGTACAAATAATTGTCGCTTTAATCGTAGTTTATACAGGCACACGAATAGACGTAATTATGTGGCCTTTTTGGCAGTATCTCAAACCTTTCAGCGCACCTATAACCGTTATATGGATAATCGGACTTATAAACGCTGTAAACTTAATTGACGGAGTTGACGGTCTTGCCGCCGGAGTCACTTCAATAGCTTCATTATGTCTTGCTGTATTATGTGCCTTTTCAGGAAGTGAGCTTGCAGTTATACTTACTGCCACATTAGCCGGCTCATGCCTTGGCTTTTTGCCGCGAAACTTTAGCCCGGCAGAAATATATATGGGAGATACAGGCTCAACTTTTTTAGGGTATGTACTTGCCGTATCGTCGTGCTTAGGTGTATATAAAAGTTACGCCATATTATCAATCGTTATATCCGTACTTGCAATTGCACTTCCCATTTTAGATACACTTTTTGCAATGATTAGACGTGCTATTCATCATAAACCTATAATGGGCGCTGACAGAGGACATTTGCACCATAGATTAATTGACAGCGGATATTCACATAAACAGGCAGTTATGATTTTATATGGTTTAAGCTTTATAAGCGGAATTACCGCAATACTTATTGCTGTAAAAGATTTTAGAGCTACAATTGTTGTTTTTGTATTTTTCCTAATATTATTGTTAATGCTTTATGTTTATAGTTTAAGAACACATAATAAACAATAATAAATTAAAACTCCCATGTTTTTAAGCATGAGAGTTCAGACTGTCGAAAAAGTCAAAATTTTTTTAAAACTTTAATTTATGGAAAAAGCGTCGCAGACTTTAATCCGCAAAACGGGCTTTGCCCGTTTGAGGAAAAGAGACGTTTCAAGGGCTTTCAAGCCTTGTACGAAGAAACGTCTCTTTATTCTTCTGCTTAAAATCATCGAAAACTTTTTTTTCGATGACAGCGTTGTCGACTTTGTCGACACGCTGAAACTCCCATGTTTTTAAGCATGAGAGTTTTAATTATATACTTTATATTTTTTCTTTCTTTTAAAAGCACTTTAAATATATATAATTGTTTTATACTAACTATTTAATATTACATTATTAAATAGTTTTGTTGTATATACTTCTTTTAAATTGAATTTTTCTTTTATTTTTAATTCAGCAAACTTACAGTCATCTTCATTATTAAAAAGCGCAAAAACAGTCGGTCCGCTTCCACTCATTAAAACACCCTTTGAATTTAAACTCAAAAGTTCTTTCTTTATATCTCCAACAATAGGATATAAAGGAATAGTAACACTCTCAAGAACATTTGAAAGTAAACCGCATGCTCCATCTAAATCTCCTGAAACTATAAAATTTATCATTTTATTTATATTCGGTTTTTTCTTAACCTTTTTCAAATCAAAAGCTTTATAAATCTGAGCCGTAGAAACAGACAAATTCGGTTTAGCAAGTAAAACAAAACAATCAAGTCCTGACTTAAATGGTGTAAGCACTTCCCCTATACCCTCTGCCAAAGCAGTATTGCCTATAATGCAAAACGGCACATCAGCGCCTATATTTTTAGCATTTAAACAAAGCTCATCTATTGATAAATTCAAATCAAAAAGTATATTCATAGCCTTAATAACTGCCGCAGCATCAGAACTTCCTCCTGCAAGACCAGCAGCTATTGGAATATTCTTATCAATTTCAATCATTATACCGCTTTTTATACAATAATTTTTTCTTATAATATCAGCTGCTTTATAAGCAAGATTAGTATTATCGTTTGGAACTTTATCAGAAGTTGACTTTATTAAAATATTCTCTGAATCAATTTTTTTAACATTAACAATATCATGTAGTTCAACAGTCTGCATAATCATAGAGACATCATGATAACCGTCATCACGACACCCTAAAACATCAAGCGCAAAAT
This sequence comes from uncultured Eubacteriaceae bacterium, assembly GCA_947086655.1. Classification (GTDB taxonomy): domain Bacteria; phylum Bacillota; class Clostridia; order Lachnospirales; family CAG-274; genus CAMTZM01. Next base: position 179,310 of record CAMTZM010000001.1, on the reverse strand, counting down.
TAATTTTAGCATATGCATTAACAGTTATAGCATTTGACATTTAAGCACCTCATTAATAATTTTATCAGCTACATCAAATTTAGACATTTTTTCAGATTGTATAATTTCATTTTTTGTAATAATACTTACTTTATTTGTATCTGATGAAAAACCTGCACCATCTTCAGATAAGCTATTTGCGACAATCATATCAACATTTTTCTTAATAAGCTTTTCTTTGGAATTTTCAATTAAATTTTCTGTTTCCATAGAAAAACCACATATAAATTGATTATCTTTCTTATTTTCACCTAAATATTTTAATATATCATCTGTTCTTTTAAGAGAAATTGACATATTAGAATCGCTTTTTTTAATCTTTTCATTGCTGAACTTTTCCGGTGTATAATCCGATACAGCAGCCGCCATAAAAATAATATCATTATTCAAATAATTATTCTTTACAGCATTAAACATATCTTCTGCTGATTCAGTCTCAATAACATTAACAAACATAGGTATATTAGCACTTGTATTAGCTTTTATAACGGTAACATCAGCGCCTCTTAGCATACATGCTTTAGCAAGTGCAAAACCCATTTTTCCGGTAGAATGGTTTGTAATAAACCTAACCGGGTCAATATTCTGTATTGTCGCTCCTGCTGTTACAAGCACTTTTTTTCCTGATAAATCATTATTTATATGCGCTGCCTTTTCTATATACGAATAAAGAATATCAGTATCAGGAAGTTTGCCTTCTCCAATAGCTTTACACGCTAAAAGACCCTTAACAGGCGGAATAACAGTAAAACCAAAATCTTTTAATCTTTTTAAGTTATATTGAGTTATAGGGTTTCTATACATATTAACATTCATAGCCGGAGCAATAATTTTAACGCATGTAGATGCCAAAAGTGTAGTTGAAAGCATATCATCAGCTATTCCATTTGCTGCTTTTGCTATTATATTTGCACTTGCCGGAGCAATAATAAAAACATCTGCTTTTTTTGCTATTGAAATATGCTCAACGTCAAATTTAAAATTTCTGTCAAACGTATCTATAAGACATTTATTTCCTGTAATTGTCTCAAAAGTAATAGGCGTAACAAATTTTGCTCCGTTTTTTGTCAATATAACATGCACATTTGCGCCTTCTTTAACAAGCTGGCTTGCTAAAGAAGGTGCTTTATACGCTGCAATGCTTCCCGAAACACCTAAGACAACGGTTTTTCCGTTAATCATAATTATTCAACCCTCTCAAGTTCATCAATAGACTGCTCTTTTTCATTTTCGTTATTGCACAAACAATCATACATTCTTGCAATTACAGCTGCGCATTGTTTTTTATCTACAACTTTATTAGGCATAAGCTTGTCTGTGCCATTTCCTTTAATTATGCCAAGTTTAGCAAGTCCTATGGCATATCCTTTATATGAATCATCAAGTTCATCTAAATCTTTAAATACTGTTGTACTTAAATCTTTATTAAGTTCAACCCCCATTTTTTCAAGAGTTTCTCCTGCCATTTTAAACATTTCCCCTCTTAAAAGAGAAGTATTATTATGCTCAAATGTACCGTCAAGACTATTGAGCCTTGATAAAAGTGAATCAAAATAACCTCTTGTAACTTCATCACCACTATTATCAAAACTTATGTCTTTAATATATTTTTCAAGCCCTGTTTTCATATTTGAAATTTCACGTACCGCCATACCGGCTACAATATCAGCTCCATAATGATTAAAATGAGAATTATCAATCCCTTTTTCCTTATCGTAATAAAGTGCATGCATAAGCTTGCTGCCCTCTACCCCTATTTCATTATAATAATCATAAGTGATATTTGTCATATCAACAAAATTAACATCTATTTCCTTAGAAAGTTCTCTTACAGCATCGTCATAAAGCCCATGAGAATCAGTTATTTTTCCGTCTTTATCAAACTTCCTTCTTGCAACAGGAGAAAATAAAATAGGTATAGCCCCTTTTTCCTTTGCCATTTCTATATATCCTGTATTTAGATAATATTTAAAAGAACCTTCTGTTTCTTTGTCTCCTTCTGGATTAGTATATCTTTGTTCAATATCTTCAGGCTTTGAATTTTTAGCATCATTATGTCCAAACTGAATAATAAGGTAATCCCCTTCTTTTATATTATTAACTATATATTTATAGTTTTCCTCTGTCATAAAACTTTTTGAACTTCTTCCTCCTAAAGCCAAATCAACAACTTCAACTCCGTCTTCAAGATAATTTTCTAAATACATACCCCAGCCGGCACGCGGAAGTGCATAATTCTCATCAGTTTCATAAATACACGCCGTTGAGTCACCTGCGATATAAACCTTAGGTAATTGTTCGCCTATTGTTTCAACTCCTAAACTTCCCGCAGAAAATGCTGTTGTTACAAAAGCTGCATAACATAAAACTTTGTTTCTTATTTTATTTAACATATAAATCCTCCAAATCATTTTATATAACTATTTAAAGCCTCTTTATCAATAACGGCTCTGTTATCCATTGTTTTCATTATATCTTTTATTTGTATATCTTTATACACAGAAATATTACTTAAATCATATATTGTATTTGTACCAAAAATAAGAACCATAGGACGAAGAACATCATCAAGATTTTCAGAAATAACAATCCCTTTTTCTCCATTGGTCATCTCAACACTTGTTCCCGGAACAAGTATGTTAATACTGTTTGTAAGTGCACTTACAATATCTTGGTCAAAAATGTCATCATTATCCATTAAATATGTAATCGTCTCAACTTCAGAATGACTTTCCTTTTTAATATTTACACTTGTCATTGTATCATAAATATCAGCTACCTTTAATATTCTTGCCTCAACCATAAGTTCAGAATTTGCCCTATTTTGCGAAGAAAACTGATACAAAATTTTCTTAACGTCATTGCTTACCTCTACATAATCATAACCCTTTTTCATATAACTTAATTCCATGCTTTTATAATCGTCAGAAGACAAATTATCAACATCAAACCCAAAAAACTTTGAACTATCTAAAAGTTTTCCAACCTCATGTACAAGCGCTGCTAATATAACATTAACCTTAGCTGTACTTCTTAAATCAGCTTTATTAGCAATAAGAGCTGAAATAATAGCTACATTAAGACTGTGTTTATAAATAAAATCGTCACGGCTTCTTAAATTCTGAATAAAATTAATCTTATGGTCTTTGCTGCCATAATTACCTAATATCTCAATAACTATGCTATTAAGGTCGCTTATTTTCTTTTTAGATTTAATCAAATCAAACTTTGATTTTAAACTAAATACACTTATAGTTTGAAATCTTTCAAATTCTATATCTTCTTTTGACATTTCTGGAAGCGGCTCTGCCGCTTCCAAAACATAAACCCCAATAAGCCCGAAATTTTTAATACTCGCAACATTACTTGTTGAAAGAACTGTATTTCTATCAAATAAAAGCACCCCATCACGGTTATAAATTGGTTTTGCAAGTCTTGCTCCTGCTTTAAGCTTGTCCATTTCAATAAAAAGCATATATGCTCCCCCACCCTTCTAAAATAAAAACTGTCATGAAATAGATTTTTCTAATATTTTTTCCGCTTGGTCTTTTTCAATATTTTGAGAAAGAATTATTTCGCTCAAAATAATTTGCTTTGTTGTACCGAGCATTTTTTTCTCCGCACTTGAAAGAGTTTTTTCTCTTTCTCTTAAAATAAGCGTCTTAAAAACTTGAACAACTTTTTCAAGACTACCTGACTTAATTCTTTCCATATTATCCTTATACCTTTGATTCCAATTATCTGCCATCTGTATAGGAGATACATTTTCAATTATTCCTAATACCTCGCTGGAAGGAGATATTTCTCTTAAACCCAGCGTTTCGGCTTTTTTCGATGAAATCAATATCTTTAGATTTCCGACAGGTATTCTTAAATCATAATAAATTGTAACTTCACCATCCACTTGTTTTTCATGTAGGTCTTCAATAACTCCGGCTCCATATAAAGGATAAACTATTTTATCACCTATACTAAACAACCAAATAACCTCCTTATATAATTTTTTAATTTCTCTTATAGTAACACAACCACTAAAATAACAGCAAAAAAAATCAAAGGCATAAAAAACCTATTTTACAAATTTACTTATATAATACAACATTTAACAATAATTTGTCATTAAATCTGATTTATATAATCAAATTTAACAATGTTAGTAAATACTCAAATCTTAAAAGCTGAGGCATTACTAACATTTAATAAATTTTCTTTCAAATTAATCATTATTTTCCTAAATCAGTGGTTTTTTACATAAAAAAATCATATGATTTTATTACAAATTATAACATAAAATAAAAAATAAATCAAAACAGGCTCTACTGTTATTATTTACAAATCAAAAATAAATTAAACAAATTTTTCAAAAAATTTCATATAAAATTGTTTTTAAAGTATAAAATTTCACAAAACAAAAATATAAACTGTGCATTTTTAACAAATAAAACCAAAAAATTTCTACGTTCTTTTCAAAAAAAGAGCGGCATAAGCCGCTCTAAATTATAAAGAACACTATATAAATTTAAAATTAAGACAGAATAAAATTATCAGGTTCAAGAGCTTTTTTAAGTATAGCAGCAGCATCTAAAGCTGTTATATTTTCAGGACTTCCATAAATAGCAGCAGCTCTTAATTGTTTTTCACTAAGCTTTATTTCTCCCAAAACATATTGCAAAACCATTGCGGCATCGTTTACCTCTACACTATTATCATTATTAACATCTCCAAGAACAATACCGGCTGTAATTTCATTTCCATTAATTATAAAATCAATATCATTTTCATTTGTATCTTTAAGTTTTGAAATTCCCATATAAAGTTTAGCATCTTTATTATTAAATTCCTGCTTAATACCCAATTCAATCTTTAAAAGTTCTTTTCCTGTTAAAGTATCAATATCTTTTAAACTTCCTTTTACAATAATACAATCATTATCATTTGAAATATCCAATTCTACATTTTGAGAAATAGCATCGCCACTTGTAACTTTAGCAGATGAAAAAACATCTTTATCATATTTGAAAATAATCTCAAATAAATCTATATCATCTTTATCGTATAAATTTATAGGAATTGTAATATTTCCGCCTTTATTTTCTTCAATTAAATCATTATCAATATTTATAGTTTTATAATCAACAGAAACAGGAGGTTTTGTAGAAGGTTCTGTTATAGGTTCTGTTGTTGACTCTGTGGTCGATTCTGTTGTGGATTCTGTCGTTGACTCTGTGGTCGATTCCGTTGTCGATTCTGTCGTTGACTCTGTGGTCGATTCCGTTGTCGATTCTGTCGTTGACTCTGTGGTCGATTCCGTTGTCGATTCTGTTGTCGATTCCAAAGCAGTATCTTCCGGATCAGGACTTTCATTTATATCTTTTATTACACCACTGTTATTTATACATTCCTGTTTAGCCTCCTCTGCACTTTGAGGATTGTACAAATAAAAGTCACTTTTTGTGTCAAAATTTTTATATGTATTTTCAGACTCAACAGTTGCATTTCTATCAACTACTATTTCAGCGGCATTTGTTTTTTTACATTCATCAAAAATATCCCCAAAAGATTTAACAGCAGCTCCTGTTGTGCTTTGTCCGTTAGTTTGTATAGGATTATTACACTTCTCAAAATAATTAGCCTCTGAGAAAATATAAGCCTTATCTCTTGCATCTATTGTTGTACTTGTATTTCCTTTATAATAATTATTATATATGTGAATATTTGTTTGTCTTGTCATAGGTGTTCTTGAACTTATAGTATCATAAAAGTTATGGTGCATTGTTACATTATATTGTACTACGCCTGTACCTGAACCAAATAAGTTTGTTTTATGACAATTATAAAAATAATTATAAGATAAAGTAAAATAACTTCCTCTTTTATAATCACAAGAGCCATCGCCCTCATGCTTATCTTCAGCCATAGGATTTTCACAATATCCTTGATAAAAAGTATTGTTATGCACCCATATTCTCTCTATTGGCTTTGATGTATAAACATTTTTATCAGCACTTGCTCCTTGAAAACCTAAAGCATCTTCTGGATATTTTTCAAAAATAATATTTCTTACTTCATAACTTTCTTTGTTTGTACTTGAACTTTGAGCATTAAATGATAAACCCCAGCCATTTATAGTAGCATCTGTTCCAATTCCCTCAACAGTTAAGTCCCTCATATTTAAAATATTGCACATATTACCATTATCACCATCTATCGGATTTCCATCTTTATCCCACTCACTTGCTTCTGGCTTTGACAAACCTTCCGAAGGAGGATAAACAGTTCCTATAACCCTTATAACAAAAGGCTTTTTTTCTTTGGCAATCTTTTTAGCAAAATCATTATTTTGAAGTATATTTACTATACCTGTTCCATAACTTTCATAATTTGGAACAGTAATCGTATCTTTATTTTCATCAGTTAAATATATAACAATTGCATTATCCTTTATAGTTCCGTCATTATTATAAGCTCCAACCCCAGAACTGTAATTATGATGAGCATATCCCGAACGGTCATAAGCGTTAACAGTTATATTCTCACTTGTATATACTTTCCCTCTTCCGGTTGTTACCCTAATATCATAATTTCCGGCTTTAATACCTGGTATATCAATTCTTGCTGTTGTATCATTAATCTGTCTTATCAAATTACTATCTGCCTGAACATATGTACTGTCATCTGCTCCTGATACTTTATAATCTACTGAAGCATTCCCGGCATTTGAATCACTCCACACAGCGTAAATAGTTTCATACCATCCTCCTGCCACTACACTTGATGCGAAAGTTGTCAAATGAGTTACACTAAAACAACTTAAAAGCATAATAACAGAAATAAGCACAGATAAAATTTTCTTTTTTTTCATACATAAGTCCTCCATTTCAATTCTAATTAATGTTATCATAGCTTTTATAATGCTGATTTCCGCATTTTTATAAGCTGATTTTACTATTTTTACATTAACAAGTCAACAAATTTTTTACTTTATTAACTTACAGCAAAAGTAATATTTCTTAGTAAATATATCGGCATTGTTATACGCCGTCTAAATATATTATTTAAAATCTTACTGCATTTTATATATATTTTACTAAAGCTTATTTTCAAAATAAATATTGATTATAAAAACTGCATAAAACTAAATTTTTTATTTTTTAAAGCTTATTTTATATTTTAAATAAATTTCAACAAAAAGGTAAAAATTTATCAGTAAGTTTGACAAAAAAGCAAAAATTCAATATAATTAATGTATTATCTCAAGTTGGAAGGGGTACTTTATGGAAACACCCAAATATGTAATTGTACAAGAATGGATAAAAAGCGAAATAAACAAAGGGACATATAAAGACGGCGACAAAATGCTTTCAGAAAATGAATTAATGGAAAAATTTAATTTTAGCCGCCAAACAATACGTCTTGCTATAAGCAAACTTGAAAATGAAGGTTTTCTTGAAAAAATAAAGGGAAGCGGTACTTATATAAAAATACGAAATAATAATTTTATAAAAGAAACAAGAAATATAGGCGTTATAATTACCTATCTTGATGAATATATATTTCCTGAAATAATAAAAGGAATTGAAAATGTTTTATCAAACAATAATTATAATATAACATTAGGAATTACATATAACAAAGTTGAAAAAGAAACATCTATACTAAATTCCATGGTTAATAAAAAAGTCGATGGTATTATTGTAGAAGGAACAAAATCAGCAATTCCTAATCCAAACAAAGAAATTTACGAACAGTTTAAAAAAACAATCCCCTGTGTATTCATAAATGGATGCTATCCTGATTTAGATATACCTTTATGCGCAATGAATGACGTTGAGGGTGGGTATACAGCGACAAAATATTTAATTGACCATGGACACAAAAAAATAGGAGCATGTTTTAAATCAGACGATATGCCTGGACACAAAAGATATGAAGGTTTTATGAATGCAATGCACAGACAAGCAATACCTGTTAATGAAAAGAATATACATTGGTATACAACAGAAGATTTAGAATACATGTTTAAAGGGGACGCTGACTCTATACTTTTACGCCGGTTTGAGGGATGTACAGCTATAATTTGCTATAATGACCAAATGGCGCTTAATATGATTAGATTTATGGAAAGAAATAATATAAAACCATTTGAAGATATTTCAATTATAGGCTTTGATAATTCAACTTTATCAAAATTTCTTGATTTAACAAGTGTAAACCACGCTAAATATAATTTAGGAGAATTAGCAGCCGAAAGTTTAATTAAACAAATTAAAACAGGAGAACGCTCTGATATAAAATTAAAAGCTGAAATAGTTGAACGCTCCTCTGTAAGAACTTTAAAAGATAATAATGACATACCATTATACAAAATATAAAAAAAGGTAATACCGTAATTTCGGTATTACCTTTTAATATTTTATTTATATTTATCAGCAAGCATTTTAAAACTTTCAAGAGAATTTAAAACCGTTTTTTTGTCAACACAATAAGATATTCTAAAATATCCTGAACAAGCAAACGTAGAACCTGGAACAATAATTAACCTAAACTCTTTTGCCTGTTTACAAAATTCTTTATCATCATCTATAAAACATTTCGGAAACATATAAAACGCACCTTTAGGCTCAACACACTCATAACCATAATCAGATAAAGCTTTATATAAAATATTTTTGTTTTCCTCATAAATACTTATATCAGACGTATCATAAACACATCTTGCAACTACCCTTTGAAACAATGACGGAGCATTTACATAGCCCAATATGCGGTTTGCAACGCCTAAAGCGCTTATAATATCATCAAAATCATCCATATCATTATTTACAACAAGATATCCTATTCTTTCACCCGGAAGAGAAAGCGTTTTACTATAAGAATAAGCCACAAATGTATTTTTATAATATTTAGTTAAATACGGAACTTTTACATCTCCATATACAACCTCTCTATACGGCTCATCGGAAATTAAGTAAATTGAAATGCCATATTCCTTTTGTTTTGACTCTAATATAGACGCAAGCCTTTTTATATCATCTTCAGAATAAACTGCGCCCGTAGGATTATTAGGATTATTTAAAATTACAGCCTTTGTTTTTTTTGTAATTTTAGATTCAAAATCGTCAAAATCAATTGAAAAACTTTCAAAATTCGGCTTTACAACAATATGTTTTCCATCATAATTAGCAATATAATTATTATACTCTCCAAAATACGGAGCAAAAAGAATAACCTCATCTCCAGCATTAAGAAGTGTCTTAAAAACTATATTTAAAGCTCCGGCTGCTCCAACAGTCATAATAATATTTTTTTCTGTAAAAGATGTAGAGTTTTTATCATTTACTGATTTTGATATAACAGTTCTAACATCTTCAAACCCGCTATTATTCATATAGCCATGAACCAACATTTCCGGTTCATTTTCAATTATATCCTTAACAGCTTTTCTTACGCTTGAAGGCGGCGCAACTGACGGATTTCCAAGAGAAAAATCGTATATATTTTCTTTTCCGTATTTTTCAGCCATTATTTTGCCTTCTTCAAACATAGCTCTAATAGCCGAACCATTTTTGACAAATTCAATCATCTTTTGAGATATCATATAATCCTACCTTTCATAAAATAATCAAAATTTACTTAATTATCGGGATTTTTAGTAAGAATATCAGCAATTTCAGAAAACTCAAGTCCCTTTTTAATATTATATGTTCCACTTCTTAAAGCCGTTGTCTTTTTTTTCTCAATCAAATAACTATTAAAAGCATCTTTGTCCTCAACTATACCAGCTTCATATAACTTTCGTGCAACTTGTGTAGCATTGCTGCCTCTGTCTATGGTAACTGTAATTACATTAATACTATCATTTTCATTAGCATCAGCTTCTTTAACATCGTCTAAAACATTTTCTTTGTTTTCTTCTAAGTAATCATTGCTTGTTATTTCAATTACTGTCTCCTTTTCCGGCAGTTCATTAAGATAAACCATACCCATTTCTTTGGCACGTTCTTCTATTTCCTCATTTGATATATTAATCTGATTATTATCATTAGTTTCAACTTTATTTTTATTTGTGTTAATATTGCTTACAAATAAAAATAATAACGACGAAAAAACAATACCTAAGCCTAATCCAAAAGAAAAGCTTTTAAACTGCATAAAAATCACCTTACCTTATTCAATTCCATAATAAGCTTTACTTCTCCCTGTCCTATATTAAGAGATTTTGAAATTTCAGATATATTCTTTCCTTCTTCACGCAGTTTAATAATTTCCTTTAATTTAGGATTGTTAATTGTGTTATTATACTTTTTATTGTCTTTTTTCATATCATTATTATTTTCATAAAAATCTGAATTATAATCCTTGCTTTCTAAATTCTTCATATCATCAATTAATTGATACAAAAAAATTAATTCTTGATATTTTTCATCAAATTCATTTAACATATCCTCTGTTAATAAATTTAATTGTTCAACAGCATTGTCAGCATCTTTAACAGCATCTTTTACTAATTTAATTGACTGCCCTGCCTCAATAAAAAACTCATCATTATCTTTGGTTTCTTTTTTCAATACCCCAATTACAATAAAAACAAAACCAACACAAAGCAATATAATTAAAACCACATTTACCAAAATCATAAAGACTCCTTAAAAAATATTAAATACTTACATCAAACCTACTTCCAAGGGCAGATTTTTTCTGCTTTTTTTCTTCAGAATTATTCTTCTTGCCGCCCTTATTTTTCTTGCCTTCACGTTCTCGCTTTTTTTCTTCGTCCCTTATTTTCTGCCCTTCACTTTTATTTGTATCAGCAACATGTTTAAGTTCATGTTCCGTTTCTTTTTTTAGCTGGTCTGCAAAAACCAACTGCTCACCGTCATACCTTTCATGTTCATGTGCAACACGGCTGGTTTCTGACGTTTTATTAATCATAATATGCACATCAATAGGCTGAATAGACATTAAAATTCACCTCTAACTATAAGACCCAATGCTGATTTTACCTTTATTATTATACAAAGAACAATATTGCAAATCTTCTCTTATGTACATTACAGCATTATTAATTACCACTTTAACTCCAGCATATACAACATCACTTACAGAAATTCTTCCATTTCCTGCGTTTAACTGTGCTGCTAATGATTCTGCTTTAAGCTGACAGGCATTTATTTTTTGCTTTAAAAGTATTTTTGAACGTATAGAATCCATAAGCATTTTTTTCTTGTCATTTGATAAAGTATTAACGTCAACTTTAGATAAAATACCTATTATTTTTTCAGTCTTTTTAAAATCTTCGGAATACTTTTCAAGTTCTTTTGTAGTCTCTTTATATTCTTCAAGCTTTTTAGGATTGATACCAACTTCAATCTCTGTTAATGTAGACATACTTGAACCAATTACTTTAGCATCTATTTTCTCACCTACTACCGTTTTACCGCCTACAAGAAGTCCTCTTTTTCCAATCAAATTAAGACTTCCTCCACAACTTACATTACTATGCATTATTGAATTTGCGTTAATATTAAAACCAGCTGATATTACAGCATTTTCAATAAAATTAGCATTAATGTCACCGCCTGCCTCAATAACAGCTTTACTTCCTCCTTGTACGCCTTTCATAAGCAAAATGCTTCCTCTTGCTTTTATAAAAGCACCTTCAACCGAACCTTCTATTTCAACATCAGCTCCGGCCGTTACAGAAAAGCCTGATATTACACTTCCCTTCACAATTACAGTTCCTAAAAAGTCAACATTACCTGTTGAGTTATCAACATTTCCGGGTATTTCAAGTATAGGAAGTATACTTACCTTTCCGTCTGCATACAGCAAACGTCCGCTTATTTCAGAAACTAATGTTTTATTATCTTCAAGTATTTTTGTATTTTTACCTTTTGGCAGAAACGGTGCATTCTTCGCTCTTACACAAGCAACTAATTTTCCAGTAACATTCATACCGTCTTTACCGGGTACAGCTTCATGAGAAACAGCAAGAACCTGCCCTTCAACAGCAGTTTCAAACAAATTAAGATTACGATAATCAACCGAGCCATCTGCAAGAAGTTTCGGTTTTAATGTTTTCTTGTCAGTTTGAAAAAAATATTCAGTAAAACCATCTACACCATTAACAGGAAACTGCCCTTCTGCAATAGTAAACCATTCCTCATAAATCCTATTTTTTAAAAATTCTTCTATTCTATCCTCATTAATTCCAAATCTAACTCCCTGATTATTAAGAAGATTTATAATATCTGTCTTATCAAGAAGATTAGTGCTATTAATAGGTTCATGAAATATTACCGAAGCAGACATTTTATCAGCGGCAATTTTTATATCCATATCTTCATTTTTAGATGCTACATCTGTATTTGAAGATATTTTTTGCTCCTTAAGATTTTCATTTATTGCCTTTTCAATGCTGCCATAATCAACATCCTTGATTTGATACTTCGCAATAACATTTAAAATATCACTTTTAACACTGCTGCTATCTTGATTGATAATTACATAAATACCATCTTTTCTAACTTCAATATGCGTTAAAACTTTCTCCGGCATATAATCCACCTCCCTATTAATTTAAAAACAATATTGATTTATACTTTCCAAGCTTTTTTTGCAACTTTAAAACTGCCTTAGAATGAATTTGAGAAATTCGAGATTCTGAAACATTCATTATTTTGCTTATTTCCTTTAAAGTCAATTCTTCAAAATAGTATAAAGCCACAACTCTTTGTTCTTTCTCATTTAACTGATTGATTGCTTCTACAAGCATATTTTTAACTTCTTTTTTCTCATAACTTCGTTCAGGGGTATCTGTATTTGAATTAACAATATTAAATACAGTTCCTTCGTGATTTTGGTCTAAATAATCATCCAAAGAAATAAGAGAAGATATAACAGTCTTTTTAATTATTCCTTGAGCCTCTTCAACAGAAATACCTAATTTATCCGCAACTTCTTTATCCGTAGGTTCTCTGCCCAATTCAGACTCAAGACTAAAAAATACCTGTTCAAAAAGTTTGCTTTTTTGTCTTATAGTACGAGGTACCCAATCCATTCTCCTTATATTGTCAATTATTTCCCCTCTTATTCTTAAAGACGCATATGTCTCAAACTTAACTCCTTTTTTATTGTCAAATTTATCGATAGCATCAATAAGCCCAAAAATTCCATAACTTATTAAATCTTCATAATCGACATATTGTCCAACCTGCATGCTAAGCCGACCAGCTACAACCTTTACTAAAGACGCATATTCAAGTATAAGCTTTTCCTTTAATTCAGGATCATTATTCTTTTTATAATTATACCATACATCATCAAGATTTTCAATCATCAGTCATAACCTCTTTCAAGAAGCTAAGAAAATGCTGATTTAATATAATAAAAACCAGTATTTTCCTATATATTAGACTCCTGTAAATTATCACTTGTTTGGCTGCTATCTTCCATATTACTTTCTATATCTTTATCATTTGCATTTTTTTGTTTTTCATTACCTTCATTATTTAATGCTTTCATAAAAAAACTTCTTATAAACAAACCTATAAAATAGAATACCACAATAGTCACAATAAGACAAATGGCTGTTTCAATTAATGAATTTGAAATAATCAAGCATGCAGCATCAACAGCAAACGCTGCCGCAATAGTAATATATATATGTAGCTTTTCAATCATAAAAACATCATTCCTTATAAAATAAAAGTACCGTGCCCAATAGTTTTAACAACAAGTCTTCCATCTTCTGAATATAATTCAATAGTTCTTCCGTAATTTGCGCCGGTGTGTTTTGCAACAATAGGTATGCCATACATTCCAAGAATTCTAATTGTCGCCTCTACATTTCTGTCTCCTATACGTAAGCTGTCATTAGTAGCGTTAAAAGCAAACATTTGAGCTCCTCCCGCTATTTTAGCAATAAAACGCTCTTTCCTAGCACCCATCATACACATATCGTTTATAAGTTTTTGGGTAGCCGTATCCGCAAACTTTGCCGTATTAGAATTATTCTTTATCTGCGTGCTGTCTGGAAGCATTATATGAGCAAGTCCTGTTATTTTTGTTATAGGGTCATATAATCCAATGCCAACACAAGAACCTAATCCCAATGTTGTTAAAATTCCGGGACATTTTGTAGAATTTAAATCAGCCATACCGACTACAATCATATTAGATATCATTTAACACTACCCCTAATACTATATACTATTTACCACTTACTATTTAAAAACTTTAATTTAACCGGCGAAAGAAATCCACCGTTATTTAAACATAGATACTTACTTTTATATTCAGCGGAATTTTAAGCTCTCAATGAATATAAAAGAAATATTTTCACCCGTCGGTTACGATAATTTTTGTTACACAAAAATTATCGTAGTCTTGACTAAAAATAAAAATTTATTTTTTTAATCAATATTTATTTTATAATAAACAAGCAATTTCAATCAATAAGAGCATGTACCCTTTAATTGAACAAAATTAGTTAATAAATTTAAGCCGAAAAAATATGAATAATTTAGTAAATTCAAAAAGCTTTTATGCAATAAAATATTAATCCTTATAATTATACCATATTTTGACGGAATAGTTAATAAAATTTTATTATTTTTTATAAATATATTATTCAACAATTTATAAATTGTTCATAATATACAAAAAAATTATTTCAAAAAACATATCAATTACTGAACATATTAGCAAGACGCTTTACAAATCCTCTAACTCCGGATTCTCTTTGTTTATCAGAAACTTTTATATTCATAAGCCTTTTGCATACAAGTTCAATAGATTTTGTAAATTCACAATTTGGAAAGCATAAAGACGCCGGCTGCTGATTTTTCACTGCCTTTACTAAATACTTATCATAAGGTATATAACCTAAATTTTCAAGGCTAACACCTAAAAACCTTGTTGCTGCCCTGTTTATTTTATTAAATATTTCAAGTCCTTCCTCATCGTCGTCAACTCTGTTTACAACAATTTTAAAATCAGGCATTTTTACACTTTCTTCTTTAATAGTTTTTATCAAAGCATAAGCGTCTGTAACAGACGTAGGCTCTGGAGTTGTAACAATAATAGTTTCTCCCGACGCCTTTATAAAATTAATTACAGATTTTGAAATACCAGCGCCGGTATCAATTATAATTATATCAGAAATTGCGTCAAGATAAGAAAAATTATTTATAAAATAATTCATTTGTCTTTCTGTAATATTAGATAATTCCCGTAAACCTGAGCCGCCTGAAATAAACCTTATGCCCATAGGCCCGTCTGTAAGAACTTCTTCTATATCCCTTTTGCCTTTTAAAACATCAGCAAGAGAATAACGTGGTATAATTCCAAAAAGCACCTCTATATTTGCAAGTCCAAAATCAGCGTCAATTATTATAACCTTTTTATTAAGCTTACTAAATTGAATAGCAAGATTAAGCGAAAAATTAGTCTTTCCAACTCCGCCCTTTCCACTTGTAACCGTAATAACTCTTGACGATAAATCAATAACAGATTCGCCCTTTTCAACTTGGTTTATCAAATTCCTTAAATTATTCGCCTGATCCATTATTTATACATACTCCCCAGCAATGCCTTTACAATTTTTTCCGGTTTCATTACTTCTATGTCATCAGGAACATTCTGTCCATTGGTAGCATACGAAATTTCTTTGCCCGTAGTATAGCAAATGTTTAAAATTGAACCAATACACTTTGTTTCATCAAGTTTTGTAAAAATAATTTTAAAATCGGTTATCTCATCATATGCTGAAATTATATCAAGTAAATCCTCATATTTTGTTGTTACACTTAAAACGAGATAAATTTCCGGTTCGGGAACAGCGTCAAGAAATTCCTTTAACTCTCTAAGATTTTCTTTGTTTTTATGCGACCTCCCTGCCGTATCAATAAAAAGTAAATCATTTATTGGTTTCATAACACCAATTTGTTCAATTAAATCATCTACATTATAAACAACTCCAACATCTACATTTAAAATTTCAGCGTATGTTTTTAATTGTTCTACCGCAGCAATTCTATAAGTATCTGCCGTAATAAATCCAACGCTTGCATTTTCATTTAATATAAAGTAAGATGATAATTTAGCAATTGTAGTTGTTTTTCCAACTCCCGTAGGCCCAATAAAAATTATATTTTTAGCAGCTTTTGAATTTTTTTTCCATTTAACAACTTTAGGCTGACCTAAAATCTTTATAACTCTATTATACACTATTTTTATTATTAAGTTAATATCTAAATTATTAAAATCTTCTACATCATCTATATCTTTTAACAAAACTTCAGCAATTTTACTTGAAACACCTTGCCCTGTTAATTTATCATAAAAAAATTGGAGCATCGAATTTTCATATTTCCGCTCCTCATTTGAATTATGAGATGCAACAGAAAGCTTTTTCATAACATCGTCAAGCAACTCTTCTGTATTATTGAGTTTCTTTTCCAGTTCATTTATAGTCTGCTGCTGTTTTATAAGTTTTTTATTATTTTCAAATTCATTGTTATTATTTTTTTTATTACTGCCGCTTTCTTTTTTCACCTCCGTCTTAGCGGAGGGTTTATCATCATAAGCAGCAGTAACCTCAACATATGAATTTTTAAATAAAGAAAACATTCCTCGTGGCTTAACCTTTTTTATATTTAAAATTAAGGCTTCCATTCCTAACTCCTGCTTAACCATTTCAATAGCTTCTTCTTCAGTAGGAGCTTCATATTTTTTTAGTTTCATGCAATACCCACCATTCCGATAGACTGTATTTCTGCATTAGGCTCAAGTTCATTGTATGATAAAACAACTAAATCCGGCGCAATCTGTTCGACAAGCCTTTTAAAATAAGTTCTCACAATAGGAGAAGTTAATATAATGGGCTGAAGCCCCATTGAAGTAAGTTTAGATATTTCTTTATTCAAACTGGAAAATACTTTTTGCGTTCTGTCTGGGTCCATAGAAATATAAGAACCCTGTTCCGTTTGCTGTACGCTGTTCATTATTTCCTGTTCAAGCTGAGGGTCAAGGGTTATAACCTTGTTTGACTCCTCTATAAAATATTTCTGTGATATAGCCCTTCTTAACGCTTGTCTTGCATACTCTGTAAGCATATCAGTATCTCTTGTTATATTTGAATAATCAGCAAGCGTCTCTAAAACTGTAACTAAATCTCTTATAGAAACACCCTCTCTTAAAAGATTTGCAAGTACCTTTTGTATATCTCCTATGGACATCTGTTTAGGAACAAGTTCTTCAATTAAAACAGAGTGATTCTCTTTAACATTATCAATAAGATTTTGTACATCCTGACGGCTTAAAAGCTCATGTAAATTATTTCTTATAACTTCAGTTAAATGAGTAGCAATAATAGCCGGAGGGTCAACAACAGTATAACCAAAAGCTTCAGCCCTCTCTCGCTGAGATTCTGAAATCCATAACGCCGGAAGTCCGAGATACGGCTCAACAGTTTCAATACCGTCAATTTCTTCCTCTACATATCCGGGATTCATTGCCATATAATGGTCAAACATAATCTCTCCGCCGGCAACATCAACGCCTTTAATTAATATTCTATATTGATTAGGACTTAATTTAATATCATCTCTTAATCTTATTACAGGTACAACTGCTCCCAGTTCAAGCGCAATCTGCCTTCTTATCATTACAACTCTGTCAAGAAGGTCTCCGCCTTGATTACTATCAACAAGAGGAATTAAACCATAACCAAAAATCAAAAGTATAGGGTCTACATTTAAAAGAGAAATAACATTCTCCGGTTTTCTAATTTCCTCAACCTCTGAATCGTCTGATGTAATCTCTGTTTTAATTTCAGCAAGTTTCTGAGCTCTTTCAAGAGAATAGCCGCAATAAATCAAAAACAAACCAAAAGGCATAAAGAAATATGTTGGGAGAGGTGTCAACCCTAAAAACATCATTACTCCACCGGCTATATAAAGTGTAAGAGGAATATTAAAAAGCTGTTTAACTACCGCACCGCTTATATCTGAATCACTTGTTGCCTTTGTAACAAGTATACCAGTAGCCGTTGAAATCATAAGCGCCGGAACCTGTCCTACAAGTCCGTCACCTATTGTCATAAGTGTATAAAGCTTTACAGCCTCTCCAAAAGGAAGAGGTGTTCCTGTTGCAAGTCCAGTCATACCTAAAGCGATACCGCCTACTAAGTTTATAAATGTTATAACAAGTCCGGCTGATGCATCTCCTTTAACAAACTTTGAAGCACCATCCATAGAACCGTAAAAACTTGCTTCATCTTGTATTTCCTGACGTCTTGCTTTAGCTTCATCTTCTGTAATTATACCTGTATTCAAATCTGCGTCTATTGCCATTTGCTTACCTGGCATAGCGTCCAATGTAAATCTTGCTGTTACTTCAGCTACACGGTCTGAACCTTTTGTAATAACCATAAAATTTATAATAACTATAATGGCAAATATTATACAGCCTACGACCATATTACCGCCGGCAACAAACTCACCGAATGTTGCTACAACTTCTCCGCCGTATCCTTTGCCTAAAATCAAACGTGTTGAACATATGTTAAGCGCAAGTCTAAAAAGCGTTGTAACCAAAAGCATAGTAGGAAACAATGACATTTCAAGCGACTTTTTTGAATATATAGCGTCTAAAAGTATAAGAAGAGATATAAATATATTTATCATAAATAAAAAGTCAAGAATATATGATGGAGGTGGAACCATAATAATCATAATAATTGCAACAATAAATACACCTAAAATCATTTGACGTAATTTACCCATAATTTCAAAACTCCTTTATACTATGACTCTAAGAAAACATTCATTTAAAAAATGTTTTCCCGATTTTCAAACATACCCTAAACTACGTTTTTAAGCCTGTAAATATATGCAAGCACTTCTGCAACCGCTTGATATAATTCAGGCGGAATTTCATTTCCAATTTCAACAGTATTATAAAGAGCCCTTGCGAGAGGTCTGTTTTCCACAATCTCAACATTATTTTCCCTCGCAGCATCTTTAATTTTTTTAGCAAGATGGTCAACACCTTTTGCAACAACAACAGGTGCTGTTCCTTTCTCTGCTTCATATTTTAATGCAACCGCATAATGTGTAGGGTTTGTTATAATAACGTCTGCATTAGGAACTTCCTGCATCATACGTCTCATAGAAATCTGCATCATTTTATTTCTTATTTTTCCCTTTACATGCGGGTCACCTTCTACCTGCTTATGCTCATCCTTAACCTCCTGTTTTGACATTTTAAGGTCTTTATAATGTTTATATTTTGTATAAGCATAATCAGCAGCGGCAACAATTATAAAATACAATCCTACCTTTAAGCCTAAATCAATACATAAATTACATATATAAATAAACGCCTGCGCTAAATCCATAAGCAAAAGCGTTTGAATCATATGCAATTCCCCTGATACTACACTATATATAGGATAAATAATAACAAGCATTTTAGCTAATGATTTTAAAAACTCAACAATGGAATTCATTGAAAAAAGTTTTTTCATTCCCTTTATAGGGTTAAATTTACTAAGTTTTGGCTTTAAAGGCTTTAATGTTACTTTCCATTTTACCTGTACAACATTTGAAATAATCCCAACTATCATTATTACTAAAGCAATAGGCAAACAAATCAAAATTACCTTTCCGCAAATATAAAGCAAAAGTCTGGATATATATGTTTCATTAAAAATAACGTCAATATCTCCAATTAAAGGAAACTCAAAACTTAATATATCATAAGCCCCTTCAAATATATAACTTCCAAGAGCTTTTAATGCTAAAAAACCAATTATAAACTGCAAACAGATTGTTACTTCTTTACTGTTAGCAACATTTCCTTCAGACCTTGCCTTCGACTTTCTTTTTCCCGTAGGCTTTTCGGTTTTTTCATCAAAAAAACTCAAACTTATATTAATATAAAAATTATTTTCAATATTATTTTTTTTAATAATCATGGCATCATTACCTTTATTATATTTAACAATGCTTTTGAAATTTCATCATATAAAAAACTATAAACATTCCCGAATAACGGCGCAACTAACCAAATGCCGAATAATCCGATAAATATTTTCAAAGGCATTCCGACAACAAAAACATTCATTTTCGGAACAGTCCTTACCAATAAACCTAAAATCAAATCAACAACAAGTATAATTCCAATAATCGGTACGGCGATTGTAACGCCTAAATATAAAAATTTTACAATAAGTCCAATAAAAATAGACATCAGTTCTCCGTTGTTTATAATAACTGCCTGACCCATGGGCAATACTTCATAGCTGTAAAACAATGTTTTAATTATCATGTGGTGAGCATTGCTTATAATAAAAAGAATACATAAAGACATATAGTATAAATTTCCTACAACGGGAACTTGAATCTGTGAAACCGGGTCAAAAACACTAACCATAGACAATCCTATTTGCTGGTCAATTAAATGTCCGCTTAAATAAGTAATATTAAAAATAAAATAAACAACATAACCAATAATCCAGCCTACAAAAAATTCTTTAGCTATCAATATTCCAAAACCAATAACACTATCATCATAAAAAATCTCTGCCGCATTTCCTGATGAGTATATAATACCAGCTAAAAGCAGAGAAAACCCAAGCCTTATTCTTGCCGGAATACTGTTTCCTCCAATAACAGGAACTATACTAAAAAGTCCTATAACCCTTACTAAAATCAAAATAAATATATCTGCATTTCCTATGGCATAAGCTAAAGAATTAGCCCCTTCTGAGTTCATTACTATCCCTCACTATTGAATGTATTTAGAGAAATCAGAACAAAGACTCACAAACAATTCTTCTAAATTTGTCATCATATAAGCGCCAAAAATAATAATTGACAAAAAAACAGACAAAACTTTAGGCACAAAAGAAAGCGTCTGTTCACTTATCGACGTAATCGTCTGAAAAATGCTGACTGCTATACCTACAACCAAACTGCACAACAAAGGAGGTGCAGCTGTAAATATTATAGTCTTTAAAGCCGTCTGCATAATAGTTATTACAGAATCTTGTGTCATTTTAATTCCCCCTTAATTGTTATCTAAATGTTCTTAAAAGCCCTTCTATAACTAAATTCCAGCCATCTACCAAAATAAACAGCAATAGCTTAAAAGGAGCTGATATCAATGCCGGCGGAAGCATCATCATACCCATTGCCATAAGCGTTGAAGAAACAATCATATCAATCGCTATAAAAGGTATATAAACCATAAAGCCTATTTTAAACCCTTTTGTTATTTCTCCTAAGGCAAACGCCGGAACTAAAACAGTATTAGGAATATCGTCTTTTGAATTATATGATTCAATATTCGCTATATCTGTAAACAGTTTTAAATCTTTACTTTCAACCTGTCTAAACATAAAATCTCTAAGCGGAATCATAGCTTGGTCAATAAATTCCTCCTGGGAAATTTCACCGGCTGAATATGGCTTGACAGCTATTTCATTTATTTCGCTAAATGTAGGTCCCATAACAAAAAGCGTAAGAAATACAGCAAGACCAATCATTATTTGATTAGGAGGCATTTGCTGAGTTCCCATGGCTGCACGAAGAAAATGCAATGAAATAGTAATTCTTGTAAAACATGTGAATAATAATAAAATTGAGGGCGCTAATGTTATAAGAACAACTAACAGTAAAATCTGAAGTACAGACGACGTACCTTGTGCTGAGTCTGCATCGCCTACATGTATATCAATATTTGGTATTGAAAATACAGAAGGCGCAGCTTGTACGCTAAACTTTATTAAAATCATCACAAAAAGAAACATAATAATACAAAAAACTGCCTTAGTCAATTTATTACTCTTAATCATATAAACTCAACCTACTTTTTCTTTTTGTTAAAATAATCCTTTAAATATTTTTCAAATGGTATTGCTTTTGAAAACTCTCCGTTTTCTTCAAAAACAAGATTGTCTTCATCAATTTCCGTTAAAAAAGTTATATTGTCTTTAGTTACTCCTACAAGGAAATATTTATTTCCAGCTTTTATAAGCTCAATCATATTTTGATTTCCCACAGAAACAGACTCTAAAACCTTCATATTCAGTGAGCCGGAGCCACGCATTCTTAAATTGGCAGCCCACTTTGTTGAATAATAAGCAAGAGCTAATATAACAACAAAAATAACAATTAGCAAAAAAAACTGGCCCAGCATATCAAGCCAGTTTTTTCCGCTGTTAAAATCTAAATCGTTCTGCAAGCAAATTATATATTTTGACATAGCTATCCAATAACCTTTTTAACAGCTTCCAAAACTCTATCAGGTTGGAAAGGTTTAACTATGAAATCTCTTGCTCCCGCTTGTATTGACTCAATTACCATTGCCTGCTGTCCCATAGCAGAACACATTATTATAAGGGCATTGCTGTCCGCTGACTTTATAGCCTTCGCAGCCTGAATACCATCCATCTCAGGCATTGTAATATCCATTATAACAAGGTTTGGTTTAAGTTCCTTATACTTTTCAAGCGCTTTTGCTCCATTTTCAGCTTCTCCCACAATGTTATACCCGTTTTTTCCGAGTATATCTCTAAGCATCATTCTCATAAATGCTGCGTCATCCACCAATAATATGTTCTTGTCTGCCATTAATAATCACTCCTTAAATTTTTTAAAACTTTTTAAATTCTATTTTCTACGCTTACTATATCAGTTAAACGTATACCAAAATTCTCATCAATAACAACAACTTCGCCTTTGGCTATATTTTTTCCATTTACTAATATGTCAATAGGCTCTCCGGCTAATTTATCAAGTTCTACAACCGTACCAGGCGAAAACTCAAGTATTTCCTTAATGGTTTTACTTGTTCTTCCAAGTTCAACAGTAATTTCCAAAGGCACATCCATTATTATGCCTATGTTTTCTTTCTGCTGCATTACAGAAGCAACATCAAAATTCTGAAATTGAGCCGGCTGTACATTTACATTAGGCTGTTGATACATTGGCTGCGGCGGCATTTGATATTGAGAATAATCATACTGCGGCGGCATTTGATATTGCTGTTGAGGCATTGGCTGTTGCTGCGGTATTGGCTGCGGCTGTGAAACTTCCTGTGGTGCCGGTGTAGGCGCTGGCGCTGGCGCTGGCTCTGGCTGAACCTCTTCAGGTTCTGGCGAATAACCGCCTCCTATTCCTCCTTTAATAGTAGCAACCATATTCATAGCAAATTCGACAGGCAAAATTTGCATTATTTCACTATCTATCAAGTCTCCTATTTCCATCCTAAACGATGTACAAACAACAGGTTCTTCCATAAAACCTACTTGTTCATAAAATGATTCATAATTAAAATCAATTATAAAAGCATTAGGCGTATCAATGTCTATTTTCATATCAAGCATAGAAGATAAAGAAGTTGACGAAGAACCTACCATCTGATTCATAGCTTCCGCTATGGCACTTAAATCAATTTCCGTCAAATCTGCACTTGTATCTATTTCACCTGTACCGCCCATCATTAAATCGGCTATTATTTTAACGTCGCTTTGCTTTAATATAAGCATATTTGCTCCGATAAGACCCTCTTTATATGCAACCTTTATACCAACACATGGTCTGTCATACTTATCGGATATTTCACTCCAGCTTATAACTGATACTTTAGGAGTAGTTATGTTTACCTTTTGATTCAGCAACGCAAATAAAGTAGTTGTTGCCGTACCCATACTTATGTTGCCTATTTCCCCAAGTATGTCTTTTTCTTCACTTGTCAAAATATTATTATTATTATCAGAATTTCCCTTTGATACCTGTCCACCTTGTTCTTCCTCTGGCGGCGTATCGCCTCCAGTATTCGCTTCTCCCAAAAGTGCATTTATCTCCTCTTGTGAAAGCATATCTCCCATAAATTAATCCTCCTTTCCGATTAATGAGGTAATTTGAATAGCGTTTTTACCGTGGCTGATACCAGGCTTACCATAAAACTTAATCAAATTTCCAACCTTTATCTTAAAATCGGAATTTACATATGAATCCAATGTAATAACATCTCCAACTTGTAACCCAATGAATTCGTCAACAGTAATAGTCGTTCTTCCAACAACGGCAGAAATTGGTATTTTAGCCGTTTCGAGTTTAGCCTCAACTTGATTTCTAAAGTTGCTGCTTTCTGCCTCGTTTCCAGCAAACCAATGCTTTGTATTAAGCTTATCCATTATTGGTTCAATAACAAGATGAGGTATACAGAAATTAATCAATCCTTCTACTTCACCTAATTTTATGCTTAAAGTAACAAGCGCAATCATTTCGTTTGGAGACATTATCTGCGCAAACTGTGAGTTTGTTTCTAATTTATCAAGCCGTGGAGAAACATGACACACATTTTCCCACGGTTCAACAAGATAAGAAATACTTTGGGTTAAAATTCTTGATAAAAGAATTTTTTCTATCTCTGTAAATTCTCTTGTTTTTTTAAGAGTATCACCTGAACCACCTAAAACCCTGTCTATAATAGCATAACCTACATTAGCAGATAAATCAACTATTATTGAACCTTTCATAGGACTAAAATCAACAATACCCAATATAACCGGATTTAAAAGAGAATTACTAAACTCATTATATGTTAACTGCTCGGCATTGGCAACCTCTATTTGCGTAGCTGTTCTTAAATAACCCGTCAAAAACGATGCTACAAGTCTTGAATAATTTTCAAAAATAACCTCTAATGTTCTAAGCTGCTCCTTACCAAATTTAGAAGGTCTGGCAAAATTATAAATTCTTACCTTTTTTTCTTCTTCTTCATTGTTTATCATTACATTATCCTCGCCGCTTGAAAGAGCGTTTAAAAGCGCGTCAATCTCGCTTTGAGATAAAATATCACCCATACCGCCTTATTCACCTGCCTTTATACACAACAGCTTATTTATTGTACCATTAAATCGCTTATATAAACAGTAAATATCAAGTTTGAATCAAACTGTTTGCGTAATTTATCTACTATTTCGTTTCTTAAAATTTCCTGTCCATCAGCGTTTCTCAATTCCTCATAAGTTTTATTTCTAAGTATACCAATTACAACGTCCTTTATAACTTCTTTATTATCTGAAAGTTTTGTTATA
This sequence comes from uncultured Eubacteriaceae bacterium, assembly GCA_947086655.1. Taxonomy (GTDB): domain Bacteria; phylum Bacillota; class Clostridia; order Lachnospirales; family CAG-274; genus CAMTZM01. The sequence goes on along the minus strand of CAMTZM010000001.1, from coordinate 154,157 downwards.
AATTCAGTAGCGTCGCTTTCTTCAGTAGCGTCAATTCCAAGGCTAAGGCTTAATCTGCCTACATGCTCTTTATTGTCTTCACCTTTAAGTAAATTTGTATAAATAGAATCCTCAAGTGTATAAAGTTTAATATCGTCTTGACTTAAAGATATAACTTCTTCTTCATCTGGTTCATCTGTACCGCCACCAAAAATCCCCGAATTTAGAAAGAAAAATGTAAGCGTACCTATAATTCCAAGAAGAACAACCAACAACACAATAATAACTATCATCATTACTTTATTCTTATCCAAGATAAACACTCCCTTACTATTAATTGTCAGAAGAATAATACTTGCTCATTATTTTTATTTCAACACGCCTGTTTATAGAACGGTTTTCAGGAGTGTCGTTTGCAACCTTAGGTCTGTATTCACCAAATCCCTCTGCTGAAACTCTTGTAGGCTCAAACCCTTTTGATTCAGTAAAATACATAGCGACAGAAATTGCCCTCGCCGCTGAAAGATACCAGTTATTAGGATATTGTGACGTATGTATTGGTCTATTGTCGGCATGCCCTTCTATTTTGATGCTATTTTCGGGATGTTTTAAAAGTTCTCCCGAAACCATTTCCAAGACTCCAACAGCTTCCGGTCTAATTTCAGCGCTTCCACTGTCAAACAATATTCCGTCTTTAAAATTTAATGTTACATATTGGTCGTTATGTTCAACATCAATTTTATCTTGTAAATTATTTTGAGCAAAATATGTTTTAAAATCAGATGCCATTACTGAAAGTTCTTGACTTGCCTGCTCATATTTTTGGTGATCTTCTTCAGAATCGCCTTTTACTTCCGGCATTTGAACAATACCGTTTCCCAAAGCCTCAAGCATGCCGTCGTTGCTTTGTATAATATTAATCTTAGGCACGTTTGAAAAAGAATTAGCTATGGCTTCAAATTTCTTTGCGTCTACCTCCGACATAGAAAACAGAAGAACAAAGAAACAAAGAAGAAGTGTTACCATATCACCATATGTACCCATCCATTCGTCTAAGCCTTTTTTTACTTCATCTTGTTTTCTTTTAGCCATTACTCATCACCAGCCTGTGCAGTATCTTTATTGTTCTCATCACCAACATTATTTCTAAGCGCCGGTGCTAAAAAGGCTTTAAGCTTTTCCTCAATAATACGAGGATTCTCACCGGCTTGTATTGATAATATTCCTTCAATTAATACTTCTTTCATTAATATTTCTGCGCCGCTGTATATTTTCATTTTGTTAGCAATAGGCGTAGCCATAAAGTTAGCAAGCAATGAACCATAAAATGTTGTTATAATGGCAACCGCCATACTTGCTCCGATTGTAGAAGGGTCATTCATTTGCTGAAGCATCATAACAAGTCCTATAAGTGTTCCAATCATACCCCACGCCGGACCCATAGACGCCATGAACTCCCAAACTCCTTGAACTTCCTTATGACGACCTTCTACATAAGCAAGTTCTGTCTCAAGTATACTTCTTACAAGTTCAGGGTCTGTACCATCTACAACAAGCATTATTCCTTTTTGAAGAAAAGCATCTTCCATTGCTGCCGATGCATCTTCAAGTGCAAGAATACCCTCTTTTCTTGCCAAATTTGCTAAATCAACTACATTAGCTATTGCCAAAACAGGGTCAACCTTTTGCGGTTTAATAACATTTTTAATAGCTTTAAGCGCATTTATAAGTTTAGGCAGTGGATGCGCTACAATTGTAGCAGCTATGGTACCGCCGATTGTAATCATAATAGACGGCGAATCGATAAAATTCAAAACTCCGCTTATTTGCATATCCGCATTAAAAAATATTGATAAAAATATGAATATCCAACCTGAAACTCCACCAATAATAAAACCAAGTTCCATATCCGCTTACCCCTTTCCCTAAAGATTAGCGATATATCTTTCTTTTGTATTCAATAATTGCATCTATAATATCATCAACGGACTCCTTGGCTATAATTTTTCGCCCAGTAGTCATTGTAATTGTCGTATCCGGTGTTGATTCAATACATTCTATTAAATCACAATTAATATACAAAGACTTATCATTTATTTTGGTAATAACAATCATTTATTTTTTTCCTCCTGAAATTTGACATAACTTCCATGATAAAAACTCATACTACATTATAACTTTTTTTTAGTATGTTTGTCAAAAAAAATTACAATTTTTAATATCCCCGTATGCCCCTGTTTATAGGCAAAGGCATACGGAGACAAAATATTCTAAAAAATTAACGTTTCAAATTAACTAATTCCTGTAATATTTCATCTGATGTTGATATAATTCTTGAATTTGCTTGAAATCCTCTTTGTGTTGTAATCATCTGTGTAAACTCGTATGAAAGGTCAACATTTGACATTTCAAGAGAACCGCCTATAAATTCGCCGCCGCTTGCGCCTACTTCTACACCAATTCCATCAAATTCACCTGAGTTTACCGTAGTTTGATATAAATTGCTTCCAACTTTCTCTAAACCTGATGGATTTACAAAATCAGCTATTGCAATCTGTCCTAATGTTTTTGTAAGCCCGTTTGTATACTGCCCTGTTATAATACCGTCAGAACCTATGGAATACCCTTTAAGACTTCCTGCCTCATAACCGTTATCATTATTAGCCGATGCGTTTGTTGTTGAGTTAAACTGTGTTAATTTACTAAAATCAATAGTAATTTCATCAGCAAATGTTGAGTTAAAAGGAAAATTAGCATCCGGAGTTATAGCAAGAGAGAGCTGTAAATCCTGCCCGGCTGTATTGTTTACAAGAGTACCGTCATCATCAAATGTGAGATTAAAAGTTATAGCATCAAGCCCTGTAAACTCTACTGTCTGTTTGCTGTTTCCATTTACCATCGCTGTATTTTCCATGGAAAAATTCCATGATTTCGATGCTTGGTCATATGTAAATTTTGTATTTACAGTGTATCTGTTTCCTAAACTGTCGAAAAATGTTACAGTGCTAACCTTTTCAGGGTCAGTTGTTGAATTTAAGTTTCCTGAAAATGAAATTGAGTCAGTTACTTGAGGAAGAAGATATGATTTATTATTTTCATATAAATTGATTCCATCAACTCTTCCTTTTTGTATTTGATCATTTTCATCTGTCGACCAACCGCATACCCTTAAACCATTTGAGTCTATAAGGTTTCCGGCTTCGTCAAGCTGAAATGCGCCGGCTCTTGTAAAATAAAAACCTGTTACATCACTTACTATAAAAAATCCGTCTCCTGAAATCATTACATCGTTAGCACCATCTGTTCTTTCTGCCGAACCTGGTGTCATAACGGTATTTATTGAGGAAACATTTGAGCCAAGACCAATCTGCATAGGATTTGTACCGCCTCTGCCTGTTTCTTCACTTGCTCTTGTAGCTCCGCTTAAATTTTGATTAATTACATCATTAAATGTTGTTACAGACCTTTTAAAACCGACCGTATTAACATTTGATATATTATTAGCAATTACATCCAGCTTTGTTTGATGAATTCTCAGACCGGATACGCCTGAAAATAAAGACCTTAACATTTTATTACCTCCTTATTTAAGCCGCTGTCATTTCTTCTGTCAATCGGAAATGAATAGCCTCCTTTAAAAGGTCCGGCTTTTATACAATAACGGCTCCGTCAATATTCGTAAAAATATTTTTACCGTCTTTTCCGCTGTTTAAAGCAGTAACCACAACCTTATTTTTTACATTAACAACAAGCGCAATATCATCAACAATTATAAGAGAATCTTTAATCCCTTTACTTTCCGCCTGTTCAACCCCATTTTCAATTCTTTTGAGCTGTTCACCGGATAATGATAAATTTCTGTCATTAAGTCTCATAGAAGCATGCTTGGAAAATTGTACCGAGATACCGTCGTTTTTTGCATCAATTTTTTTGCTTAAAATATCCTGAAAACTTTTGCTTCCACTGTCAATATATTTTTTATCTTTATTATCATTATGTATAAATTTATTTCCGGGTATTATCAGCTTATTATTATTTAATATCTGCAAAACCGGCACCTCCAAATAATTTATACTTTTATCCAAGCTTAGAAGCTAAAATCTCTTCATCTCCTACAACAAGGTATGGTTTTTTATCTCTTATTATAACAGAATCAACTGTACCTGAAATATCTCCGCTTTTTATTTCTTTTCCAACGTAATTAAGCGCATTCATTACAGAACCTATATTTTCTACTTCAGCATATTTATCATCATCAATAATAAGATTTATTCTGTCACCATCTATTTTCACACCTGTAACAGTTCCCGTTACATCAACATAATTTAAAACATTCTTGTCATATACGTTAGCACTTATTGTCTGTCCTTTAAGCAATAAATTATCAGAAACAGATAAAACCTCATATGTGTTGACATCTTTTCCATTTATACTAAGCATAGGAACATCGTCAACAAACTTAACATAATCAACCTTGCCCTCAATAAATTCTTTAGCGTTAAGATCTTCATCCATTGTAATAGCCTGAACATTTTTGCCTATAAGTCCCAGTGCCTGAGAAACAACAAGATTTCTGTCAATACTTGTATTTGTGTTTGAATCATAAACATTTTTAACTTCCGAAAACTTAACTTCTTTATCACCTATTTTCAAATAAGGTGTTCCGTCAGATTTAATTGTAACAGATTCAACAATTCCATATGTTTCATCATAGCCTCCCAACTCATTTTGGGACATAGCATAAACAGTTCTTCCAATTACGCTAAAAGCTTGACTGCTTGTCATTGTGGAATTAAGATTCTGCATTTGCTCAAGTGAAGTAAACTGAGCCATCTGTGAAACAAACTCCGTATTATCCATAGGATTTAATGGATCTTGATATTGTAACTGCGTCATAAGCAATCTTAAAAACGCATTTTTATCCAAATCACTATTTTTAGAAGTTTCTGAAGTTGTATATTTAGCAGCAGCCTCTTTTTTGGTTGTTTCTGCTGCAATATCATAAAATAAACCAGAATCTGACATTATAATCACTCCTTATTATGCAGTGTAATTAATATTTGTTTCCAAAACTACACCCTCATCTAAATATTCAGCCTTGTTAGCCTCTGCTTCTTTTTCTATTTCCTCAAAATCAGCAGACTCAATAATGTTGTTTATTCTCTTACTTGATTTGTTTTGTGCTTTTGAGAAATTACGCATATTTTCCTGCTGTTTATCATCTACTGAAACAGAAATTTCAGAAACTTCAATACCTTTTTCATTAAGCATATCTTTAAGCTGATTAAAATTAGATTCAATAATTTCCTTTACTTTTTGATTTTCAGCATTAAACTGTGCTGAAACAATTCCATTTTCACTTATAACTTTAAGTGAAACCTCGCCTAAATAATCAGGTTTTAAAGTTATTTTAAGTTCTGAAATATTCTCTTTAATAATTCCGGCTTTCATTTTTTGAACTATCTGATTAATTATCTCTGTTTGGTTTACATTTCTATGTGCCTCTGTTTTAACAAGCGTTTCACTAAAAGCTTTTGTTACATTATCAAGTGACGTAACATTTGAACCATGAAAATCCTCTAAATTTTCAAAATTACTGTTATTTTGATTATTTTCAAAATTCATAAAGCTTGCATTGCTTTTTTCCTCAGTATTATTAACGGCGTTATTTTTTTCGCTTTCTGTTTCTTCTTTATATTGTCTGTTATTTTCTACTTTTTCTGTTTCATTTTTTAAATTGCGTACTTCGTCGGAATTTAAAACAGTTTGTTCGTTAGTTGAATTTTCGGTATTTTTATCATTTCCATCTAAAACTTTTTCAGTAACTTCAGTAACAACATTTGATTTTTCAAAATCATTGTCTTCTTTTACATAAACTTTATCTGTCTGAGTTAAATCAAAGTCTTTAGCATCTTTTTGTAAAACATCAGAAATCATGTCCTTAGCTTCTGAAATCATATCCTTAATGCCTTCAACATTTAGAAGTTCAACTAAATTCTCTGCTCCCATCAAATTTTTAACAAAATCAAAGAAATTTTGAGAGTCAAATAAATCTAAAGCTGATATGCCTAAATCATTAAGAACATTTTGTACTTCTTCAGCAGATACACCAAAAATCTTAGCAAGATTTTCAATAATCTCTTTTTGTTTCAATGAATCAACAATTTCTTGACTAACAAGTTCATTTTCAATATTATCAGATTTATTATTTTTAACACTGTCATTTTTTTCATTGTCTTTAATGTTGTTATCTGTGTTTTTATCAACATTATCTTCAGATTTTTTATAATCTGAATCATCTTTAATATTATTATTATTATTATTTTCTTGATTTACATTTTCATTTTTGTCAGCTTTATTTATGTTTTCATTTTTATTGGCTTTATTTGTATTATACTTACTAATAGTTTTATCAGAGCCTTTAATATCGTCTTTATTTTCGCTGCTCACTTTATTTGATGCACTATTAAGATAACTTTCAAAGCCATTTTTATCACTTTTAGCTGAAAAAGAATCAGACATATTGTTTAACGAATTAGCTGAAGAAAAATTCAAACCGTTAAAAAATGCTTTCACTACATCCACCATTACACACCTCCTTATAATTTATTTTTATTGCTGTTGTTCATCTGGAGCCATTTGCTTTATAATAGCAGCAGTATTTTGCGTATCCATAACGCTTAAAATAGCTCCTCTTTGTTCTGTTGATATATTTTGAAGTATACGAACAACCAAATCCATGTCAGTACCAACTAATTCCTCTAAAGCTTTAGCAGCGGCATCTTTTTTCATATTTTCAAAAGTCTGAACATAATTTTTAAGTTCTGTATCCGCCGATGTACTGATAACTGCTTCTTTATATAGTTCCTCTGCATGCTCAGGATTTATACCTTCATAAAAATTAGCATATGCTTGAGGGTCTCCAGAAGCAACCATATTCTCAAACTGTTCCCTTTCAGTCTTAAATTCCTCATACTGCGATTCCAATTCTTTTAAACTTGTGTTTTCTGACTGTAAGGTTTTTATTCTATCATTAAGCACATTATTGCTTTCTTGAAGTCTTTCATTTTCAGACCTCATTTTTTTAACCTCAACAACAAGCTGCTCTTTTGTCATTGCTCCAAACTCATCCTGTTCTTGTGTTTCGGGAAGTATATTTTTAACTACCGGAACATTTTGAAGTACAGGTCTTAAATATTTTTCTCTTATGTCGAATAAATTAAATATAAACACCGCTGCCAAAGCAGCTATTATTAAAATAAATATAAGTAAAAACGCTATTTTTTTGCCTTTTCCTTTTCCCTTTTTCTTTTTTTTGGATTTATTTTTAGCTTGTGACTCAACATTTAAAGCTGCTGAATCTTCAGCTTTATTTTCTTCTTTAACACTTGCTGCCATTTAAAAATCTCACCTCACGCTTTGTCATTATATTGATAACTGACAATTTCATCAATAATTTTCTGTTCAACTCTAAGCTGCTCTATGTTATATTCTACTCTATCTTTTTCTTTAAGAGTATCAAGCATTTTTCTTTCTTTCATAGCGTTTACAAGTTCATTACGTTTTTTTTCAGCGTTTTTTTCAGCGATTTCAATCAAGAGATCCTGCTGTTTAATTTTCTTCTTCATTAAATCAATATAAATATTATATCTTTTCAATTCCTCTGGCTCAATATTAATTTTAATACTTTCTTTAAATAATTCAATAGCGTTATCTTTTATATTTATAAGACGCCTTTTTTCTTCTTTTTCTTCTTCAAGCTTTTTAAGCGCTTTTCCATAATCAAGCTTTTTTTGTTCTTCAATTTTTTCTTTAACCCCTAAAAAGCTTTGAAGCCTAAATTTAAAACCAGCCAATCAAATTACTCCTTTATTATATTGTACATTTGATTTAAAACAGTCTCAAACTCAAATTTCTCATCAGTGCTTTGTGTCAAAAAATCTATAACAGCGCCATGTTTTTCAATAGAATAATCTATTTCACTATTACTTCCCTTTACATAAGCCCCTATATTTATTAAATCTTCAGCATCTGAATATACAGCCATAGTTTTTTTAACCTCAAACGCCGCTTTTTTATGTTCTTTGCTTACTATATCGCTCATAACACGAGATACGCTTGCAAGTACATCTATTGAAGGATAATGATTTTTATTGGCAAGTTTACGTGACAACACTATATGACCATCAAGTATACCTCTTGCAGTATCTGTTACAGGCTCTGTAAAATCATCACCATCTACAAGAACTGTATAAAGCCCTGTAATAGAACCTTTATCAGATGTTCCGGCCCTTTCAAGAAGTTTTGGCATAACTGAAAATACAGAAGGCGTATACCCTCTTGATACAGGCGGTTCTCCGGTAGCAAGCCCAATCTCTCTTTGAGCCATAGCATATCTTGTCAAAGAATCCATAAGTAAAAGTACATCATTGCCTTTCTCTCTGAAATATTCGGCAATAGAAGTAGCAACCTGAGCTGCCTTCAAACGAATTAAAGCCGGTTTATCACTTGTAGCAATTACTAATACCGAACGCTTTAAGCCTTCCTCACCTAAATCTTTTTCAATAAATTCTCTAACTTCTCTTCCACGCTCTCCTATAAGTGCGATAACATTTATATCCGCTTTTGCATTACGTGAAATCATACCCATAAGCGTACTTTTACCAACGCCGCTTCCGGCAAATATACCTATACGCTGTCCCTTTCCTACTGTAAGAAGACCATCTATTGCTTTAACTCCTAAAGGCATAGCCTCTTTTATTCTTTTTCTTTTCAAAGGGTCAGGAGGAACATTTGAAACAGAATATTCCTCCTGACAATTAAGAGCGCCTAAATTATCCATAGGCTCGCCCAGTCCGTCTAAAACTCTGCCAAGAAGATTATTTCCAACTTTAACGCTTAAAGGCTTGCCTAAAGCTTCAACAATACTTCCCGGTCCTATTCCGTCCATACTTCCAAGAGGCATTAAAAGAATTTTATTATCCTTAAAACCTACAACCTCTGCTAAAACAGCTTCCCCATATTTATGAGCCTTTATATAGCAGCTGCTTCCAACACTTATATCAGGTCCGATAGACTCTATTGTAAGTCCTACAACTTGAGAGACTCTTCCAAGTTTCTTTATATACTCCTTATGAAGCACTCCGTTATATTTTGAAATATCTATTGTTCTCAAAAGAATCACCCATTTTTCATAATATAATATAAATTTTCTTTTAGTTCCTCAAATTGCTGCTGCAAACTGCAGTCTATGTTTCCAAACGGTGTTTCTATTATACAATCACCTTTATTAAGTGAAAAATCCTTAATAATCTCAATTTCCGTATTTCCGTCAGTCATAGCTACAATTTCACTTTTATTTTTCAAAACAGTATCATAATCATCAACTGAAACATGAATAGCAATTTTCCCTTTTACAGTAGCTTGTTCAAACCCTTGTTTTATAAGATACATTACAACTTTCGGATTTATTCTTAAACTATCCGATATAAGTTTTTGGGAAATAGAAACAACTAAATTTACTATATCCCCTTCAATACTTTCTAAAATTTTTTCTTTTTCGCTTATAGCCTCATTCAGCGTCTGTTTAGCTTCATTCATCATATCTTCCGTCTTTGCCATAGCCTCGTTATATCCGTCTTCATAACCCTCTTTTCGGCAATTTTCAAATTCCTCTGCTTTTTCAGACTCGAAACTATTTCTTACATCTTCAAGGTATTTTCGTGCTTGTTCTTCAGCTTCTTCAATAATAATATCTGCCTGTTCTCTTGCACTGTTTATTATATCGTCAGGATTTTCCTCATTTATGTCTTCTTCGATAATATCCTTTTCTATAACAGAAATTTCAGAAACATCTGCATATTCGTAATCATTAATATCATTATTGCTTGTAAAGCTTTTAATTTCCGGCACGTCTACATTGAATTTATTTTTAATATCCATTTTAACGCTGCTGGCTTTAAAAATCTTAGACAATTATCTCGTCGCCTCCACCTCTCGCAATAATAATCTCACCTGAATCCTGCAATCTACGAATTATATTAACAATCTTCTGTTGTGCTTCCTCAACATCAGAACGACGTACAGGTCCCATAAATTCCATATCTTCCTTTATCATAGCAGCAAGACGCTTTGAAAGGTTTTGGAATATAACTTCCTGAACTTCCTCACTTGAGCCTTTAAGTGCTATGGCAAGTTCTTTATTGTCTATATCCTGTCTAAGTACAGTCTGTATCGACCTGTTATCCATTGAAAGAATATCTTCGAAAACAAACATTTTCTTTTTGATTTCTTCTGACAATTCAAGATACTCTGTTTCAAGATTTTCCATAATATTCTTTTCAGTTGTTCTATCAACAGAATTAAGTATTTCAACAATTGCATCAACTCCGCCTACATCAGCAAAATCTGCTGTCATAAGCGATGAAAGTTTCTTCTCCAAAGCAGCCTCAACCTCTTTAATTACATCCGGACTTGTTCTATCCATTAAAGCAATTCTTCTTGCTACATCGGCTTGTTTATCCGGACTTAAAGAAGAAAGAATCTGAGCCGACTGCTGTGGCTTTAAATAAGAAAGTATAAGAGCAATTGTCTGAGGATGCTCATTTTGTATAAAGTTAATTACCTGACTTACGTCATCTTTACGTATAAAATCAAACGGACGAACTTGAAGTGATACTGTAAGCTTATTAATAATCTCATAAGCTTTTGATTCGCCAAGCGCTTTTTCAAGAATCTGCTTAGCATAAGTAATTCCGCCTTCTGTAATATACTGCTGAGCTACGCAAATCTGATAAAATTCTTCTAACACTTTATCTTTTATATCCGGAAGTACAGTGGCTATATTAGCAATCTCAAGAGTAAGGCTTTCAATTTCATCTTCTTTTAAATATTTAAAAACCTCCGCCGATTTTTCCGGTCCTAATGTTATAAGAAGTATAGCAGCTTTTTCCTTCCCTGTATATTCATCAAACGTCATAACTTAATCACTCCCAATCATCACTAAGCCAATTCCTAAGCAACTGCGCAACTGCGTCAGGCTTTTCAGAAATAAATTTCTCAATCTGCTTTTTATATTCAGACTCAACATTGGTATCAATATCAGCAATACGCTCTGCCTCTTTTTCATCTTCAATTTTTGTACTTACAAGTAAATCTTCAACTGATAATTCTGGTTCAATTTCCTCAACCTCATCTGGATGAGTTTTCTTAATAAGTCCAAAAGCAAGAAGAACAAGCAATAACGCAAGTATAGCAAGTATAACAATCTGCTCAATTTTAAGCGGCTCTACAACCTCATCTATAAATACAGGTTTTTCATATCCAACTATTGAAACATTTTCAATTCCTGTTCCTACTATGATAGAATTAAGTAAAGCCTGATCAATATCAAGATTTTGCACGGCACTGTTTTGCTCTTTAAATTCATCCCATGTAACATTATCAAGTGCCCCTGTTTCTCTAAGCAAAGCTTCATCATATTCCCTGTTATTATAAACTACAATTGAAATAGATGACTGGTCTGGAACGACTTCTCCTCCCTTATAATCGACAACTACTTCATCTTGATTATAAATATACTCATTTGTTTCTTTCGTTCCGTTATAAGATGAACCTGTTTCATCACCTGTGGCGTAATTAGGAGCAGCAACATCGTTTGTATCTGTACCTGGTGCGTTTCCTTCTGTGCCGTTTAGAACTTCCTCATCTTCTCTTGTTCTAATTTTAGGAACACCTACTGTCATATCGTTGACAGGCGGAGTATAAGTAATTGTTTTTTGTTGTCTCTGATTCCAGTCAATTTTCAAATTTGAAATAATATTAACATCATCATATAAATTAGCTAAAGCAGCTCTTATCTTTAATTCAATTTCTTTTTTCTTTTGATTTTCTATATCTTCCTTTGATGAATAGCTTGAAGTATCATTACTTGAACCTGAATACAAGCTATTTGCATTTTGGTCTACAATTTCAATATTGCTCATTGAAAGACCTTTAACACTCATTGAAACAAGTCTTGCAATAGTAAGCGCTTGTTCTTTTGTAATTTCCTTACTTCCAAATATAGTTATTCCGGCGCTTGCCTCATTGTTTTCCTTTTCAAAAAATACAGTATCGTCTGGAAGCACAAGCCTGACTTTTGCTGAATCAACTCCATCAATAGTTTTTATCTGCTCAGCAATTTCAGTCTCATAAGCTCTTAAATACAATTGGTCTTTATCTGATTCTGAAAGTCCTATACCATTTCCATTCGCATCTAAAGCATCTTCAAAAGTAAAACCAGACTTTGTTATATTTTTTTCAGCAATTAAAAGCTTTGCCTGATTTACATCTTTTTCCTCAACAGAAATTGAAGTTCCGTTTCTTGTTATTTTATTTGAAATTCCGGCGTCATCAAAAGCATTTTGAATAACACCAATTGTCTGTATGTCAGCGTTTCCTTCTATAACAACCCATTTAGGCCTTACGGCAAGATAAATAGTCAATGCAAGTGCGGCAATAAGAGCAATCAACACACATATAGCTTTTATACGCACACCTTTGTCTACACTGTTCCATTTATCCACAATTTTTTCTTTGTATTTACTAATAGTTTCTTGCAATTATTTCACCTCTCTTATGCATATTCAAAAACAACTCTATATTGACATACGCATAATTTCCTGATACGCGGCTAAAACCTTTGAAGTAATATTAGTAGTAAACTGAATTGAGGAGCTTGCCTTTGCCTGTGCCATATTAAGCGCAATAATATCATCGCTTTTACCAGTTACAAAATCACGCTGCATTTGTTCGGCTTCATTTTGATATATATTTGTTTCATTATATAATTCCATAGCCTTTTTAAAAAAAGACTCAAACGAATTAGTAGAATAACTCTTAAAAGCCGCTTTATCTCCATTATCAAGCTTTAGCGGCTGAACCTGTATGGAATCTGTAATAGTGTTCATTTATTTTTCCTCCGGTTTAAATCAGTATTTCCTTTATATGCTAACTCAAATATTTTTAGAATACATACGTTCATGTATTCAACTAAAAGACATTCAACTTACGGCATACTACTGCCGCCTATATTTAATAAAGGCAATGTTTCTCGTTCAAACAATTAATTAGTGTTTAAACGAGCTAACTCCGTGTGCCCCACGGTTTTATGTTAGTTAAATGAATTTGCATAATGATTTTAGAAAATCTCTAAAGAGGTTTTCTAAAATCATTATGCTATACAAACTAAAATTTGTTCAATTTGTATAACCAAAAACATTTTTAAACATATTACAAAATTCTTCTAAAAAACATAAAAATATCTAAAAATCAAATAAATTTCAGACACGCCATTAATACCATTATAAAATTTAACGGCTAAGACAGAAATATTTAACTTCTATTTGCCAATTTCAAGAGTTTTGTTAATCATTGCTTTTGTAGTCGAAATAGCTGTTAAATTTGCTTCATATGAACGGCTTGCTGAAATCATGTTTACCATTTCCTCTACAATATTTACATTGGAATTAGTTATGTAACCGTTTTCGTCTGCGTCAGGATGTGTTGGGTCATATGTTATTGAACCTGGTGTATTATCATCAACAATTCGTGAGACACGAACTCCGTATCCTGCCTTTGAATACATTGCCTTGTCAAGATAATCGGCAAATACAGGTCTGTTACTTATTTCCTCAAATATAACAGTTTTTCTTTTATACGGCGTTCCATCTTCTGTTCTTGTTGTATCTGAATTAGCCATATTCTGACTAATTATATCCATTCTCAAACGCTGTGCTGTAAGCGCCGATGCGCTTGTATCCAAAGATGTAAAAAAAGACACAAAATCACCTTCTTAAATTATTTAGCATTTGCAATAACAAAATTAATTCTTGATGTGTTATTTAAAATGCTGTTTGTAATTACATCATACTTAGCTGAATTTTTATAAAACTCAGTCAGTTCAGTTTCAGCGTCTATATTATTTTCATCTATACGCACGCTGTACCCTGAATGTTTTGACATTAATTTAGGCATCACGCCGCTCATATCAAGTTTACCTGTACGCCTTGAAGTTTCCAGCGCATCATTTAAAACAGATTCAAATTCCACATGTTTTCCCTTAAAGCCAGGCGTATCAGCATTTGCGAGATTATTTAAAATAACTTGATTTTTATATTCTGCGGCTTGCAAAGCTGATTCCAATATTGTGCTTTGAGTAGTGATAGAATCCAAAATCATTTATAATCACCTCTTCGTATAATTTTATCAAAAAAAACGAAAAAAGTAAACACAGTTTAAAGTTTTTTTTATTAAATTTATAAATATTCACTATTTTTTCGTGTTAAAACAAATGAATTTTGTATACCTTTTACCAAATGCCATTTATCAAAAAATACCATATTTACTTAATTCCTATATCTTTCCTAAAATGTCTATCTTTAAAATTTATTGTATCTATTGTATCATATGCTTTTTTAACAGCTTCCTCAAGATTTTCCCCTAAAGCTGTAACTCCAATGACCCTTCCGCCATTTGTGACAATTTTCCCATTTTCAATTTTAGTTCCTGCATGGAAAACAAATAAATCTTCTTTATTTTCACAAACTTCGAGCCCTGTAATTTCGTATCCTTTTTTATAACTTTCAGGATATCCTCCCGAAGCCATTATAACACAACAAGATGCATTATCAGACCATTTAATATCAAGAGTTTCTAATTTTTGGTCAATACAAGCGTTAAATATATCAAAAATATCTGTTTCAAGTATAGGCAAAACTGCTTGTGTTTCAGGGTCTCCAAATCTTGCATTATATTCTATTACTTTTGGTCCATCCTTTGTAATCATAAGACCAAAAAATATTATGCCTTTAAATTCCCTTCCCTCATTTGCCAATGCTGAAACAGTAGGTTTAAATATTTTTTCCATACATTCGCAAGCAACTTCTTTTGTATAAAAGCGACTTGGAGAAAACGCCCCCATACCGCCTGTATTAAGTCCTTTATCATTATCAAAGGCTCTTTTATGGTCTTGAGCCGAAACCATAGGCACAATTGTTTTTCCATCGCAAAAAGACAGAACTGAAACTTCTGGACCAGTTAAAAATTCTTCAATAACAACTTTATTTCCAGATTCCCCAAATTTTTTATCAATCATAATCTGTTTAAGTGCTGCCTCTGCCTCTTCTAATGTATTACATATAAGAACGCCTTTGCCTAATGCAAGTCCGTCTGCTTTTACAACAACCGGAAAATCACCTTTTTTTACATATGTATATGCATCGTCATAATTATCAAACGTGCTATATTTAGCAGTTGGTATGTTATATTTTTTCATTAATTCCTTTGAAAACGCCTTACTGCCTTCAATTATAGCAGCGTTTTTTCTTGGACCAAATATTCTTAAATTTTCTTTTTCAAATTCATCAACAATTCCAGCAACAAGAGGGTCATCCATACCTACAACAGTCATATCTATTTTTTCTTCTTTAGCAAAATCAATAAGTCCCTTTATATCGTTAGCATTAATATTAACACACTGCGCTATTTTCTCAATACCAGCATTTCCCGGAGCACAATATATTTTATCAACCTTAGATGACATACTTAACTTCCACGCAATAGCGTGTTCCCTTCCGCCGCCGCCTACAATTAATACTTTCATTATTTTTTTCTCCTTACTATGTTATCTTTTATAACAAGCTCATTTTGAGAAATAAGCCTAATAGCCTCTGGAAGTATCTTCCATTCAGCTTCTTCCATTACCCTTTTTTGTAATATTTCCGGCGTATCATAATCTTTTACATCAACTGCTTTTTGTAAAATAATAGGTCCTGTATCAGCGTTTTCATCTACAAAATGAACAGTTGCTCCTGTTACTTTAACTCCGCTTTTTAATACAGCCTCATGGACTTTAAGACCATAAAAACCCTGACCGCAAAATGAAGGTATAAGAGAAGGATGTATATTAATAATCTTATTTCTGAAAGGCTTTATAAAATCTTCTCCTAAAATAACCATAAAACCGGCAAGTACAATTAAATCCGTTTCTCTTTCTAAAAAATGAGAGGCAAGTGCTTTACTATATTCACTTATTCCTGAAAATTGTTTTCTGCCTATATTAACTGCTTCTATGCCATTAACTCTTGCCCTTTCCAAAGCATAAGCGCTTTTATTATTGCTTAAAACGCTTACAATCTCACCTTTTATAACACCACTTTTAACAGCGTCTATTACAGCCTGAAGATTTGTTCCTCCTCCGGAAGCAAGTACGCCTATTTTAAACATATCTCAATTCCCTCCCCAGATGCAACCGTTCCTATTTTATAGGCTTTTTCACCTAAAGAAGATATTATTTCAATAGCTTTATCAGCATCATTTGCATCAATAGCTAAAACCATTCCAATACCCATATTAAAAGTATTATACATAGACATTCTTTCTACATTTCCTCTTTTTTCAATAACGTCAAATATAGGTAAAACAGGCCATGATTTTTCCTCAATCAAAGCTTTTACACCTTTAGGAAACATTCTTGGTATATTTTCAATAAAACCTCCTCCTGTAATGTGGCTTATTCCTTTAATATTCACTTTATCTTTAAGAGAGTTTATTGTGTTTACATAAATTTTTGTAGGCTCAATTAATGCCTCTCCTAAACTGCAGCCCAATTCATCTATGTACTCATTTATATTTTCTTCTGAAATATCAAATACCTTTCTTACAAGAGAATATCCATTTGAATGTATACCGCTTGATGCAATTCCAATTAAAATATCACCGCTTTTTATTTTACTTCCATCAATAATTTTAGCCTTATCAAGTATACCTACGCAAAATCCAGCTAAATCATATTCATCAATCGGATAAAAATCCGGCATTTCAGCAGTTTCTCCTCCTATAAGAGATGCCCCTGACATTTTACAGCCTTCTGATACGCCTTTAACTATTTCTGCTATCTTTTCAGGATAATTTTTTCCGCAAGCTATGTAATCCAAAAAAAACAACGGTTCTGCACCGCTGCACATAATGTCATTAACACACATAGC
The DNA here is from genome assembly GCA_947086655.1 of uncultured Eubacteriaceae bacterium. Taxonomy (GTDB): domain Bacteria; phylum Bacillota; class Clostridia; order Lachnospirales; family CAG-274; genus CAMTZM01. The sequence goes on along the minus strand of CAMTZM010000001.1, from coordinate 137,151 downwards.
CACTGCGTCTATACCAATCGTGTCATGTTTATTCATTAAAAAAGCAATTTTAAGCTTTGTTCCAACTCCATCTGTACCTGAAACAAGAACAGGCTCTTCCATATTTTTTGCGGCGGCAATAGAAAACAATCCCCCAAATCCACCCAAGTCAGCTAAAACTTCTTTTCTAAACGTGCCTTTTACATATTTTTTCATTAATTTAACAGATTCATAACCTGCCTCAACATCAACACCAGCTGACTTATAATCCATTTTTTAACAGCCTCCTTAGCATTTTTTTCACATTATAGTTTAATTCATAAAAAATCATATACTATTTATATCATATTCCCAGTAAAACGTCAATAAATGAGAAAAATATTTTTATCGCTTAAACAATTTTAAAAAATCAAATAACTTTTGTCAGAACTGCTCGAATTTTTGTTACACAAAAATCCGATTAATCGCCTTTTTAAAACATTTGCCTTTATATTCAGTAAGAGCTTAAAATCCCATTGAATATAAGAGTAAGTACTCCCCTTAAAGCTGTAAAAATATAAGTTGTCCCTCTCTATTTTAAATTAAAAATTATTCTATTGCAATTACTTTTAATTACAGTTTTATAGTTATTTTAAACAAACTTTTATTTTTATTTATAATTTCATAATTTCCTAAAGTGCAAATATACATAGTCTTTTCTAATTCATATAAATAATCAGTAATTTTTTCAAATTTATTTTTATCAAAACACATTATATCGTCTCTTTCTTTTTGTAAATATTCATATGTAATTTTTTTAAAATAATTTTCAAGCAAAATGTCATTTACACATGAATCTTTAATAGGCTTATCAATTTGACTTAAAGTTCCTATTATATATTGTCTAAGTTGTTCATTGTCTAATTTTAATTTATATAAATAGTCAAATATTTTTGAAAAAACATAATATGTATTTTTTATTTTTAAATCTCTGCATGAATAAGCATAAAAGTATCCTTCTGACGAAAAACATGAACCTGTTTCATATGCTCCGTTTTCAACTCTAATTTTTTTCCATAAATAATCAGAAGAAATAATTTTATTAATAACTTTTCCATCTCCTCCTAAATTTTTAATTTTATATAAAGCAGCATTAAAACATATCGCTGTATCAATATAAAATGCTTCATTAAAGTTTTTATTATCTGTAATTAATTTTTGTTTTTCTTTTTTATTTCTATCTGTTGTTTTAAATAAATTTATAAAATCTTTGTATATAAATTCTTCACCTGTTACACATATAGTTATATGCCCTTTTTTAACAATACATTCATATAAATTATTAATACAATTTAATATTTTTTCTGAATCATTTATATTCAAACTATTTAAAAATAAGTATTCTTCTATTCCAAAAGCCAAATCATCATAAATATATTTTTCTGAAATATATGATAACCCCTTTGTTAAGGCAAATAAATGTCCATTCTCTTTTATACTGTTTTCCTTTAGCAATTTATATTCACATAAAAGTCTCCATATTTCTTTTTTGTCATTAAATCTAACCGTAAAAATTATATTTTTAAAAATTTCAAAAATTTTACTTTTATTTTCTGTTAAAAATTTTAATTTAAAATTTACAAAAGTGCAATAATCATTATCTTTTTTATAGCTTTTATATATAACATCAAAACCACCTAAGTAATATTTCATATAATCTTTAAACTTATCCGCTTTTTTAACTGCATAGCAAAAAAAACCAATATAGCTTATATATTTATATTCGGCATTTTCAGTATTAAACAATATATCTATATAATTAATTTCATTACATTTATACTTATCAGAAGAATAAATTCCAATTACTCCATTATAATCATATATTTCACTTTTAAGCATTTCAGTATTTTTTTTCACTCCGCTAAGACCTAATGAAGTAATTTTTTTCTTGTGTTTTATATTATCTTCAAATTCCGCTTTATAAACATATTTTTCCGGCTTTAAAATACCATACATATAATTATCTTTGAAAAAAACTGATTTTGCCAACTCAGAATAATCCGTATCATAAGCGTTTTTAAACAAACTTTCAAATTTCAAACAATCAATGCTTCCATTTCCGTAAACAAAACTTCTAACCAATAATAAATTATAATATAGTCCCCTTGGCTTATATCCAAAATCTCCTTCTCTTAAAAAAAACTTCATTGAATTAATGATATAATTTATATATTTTTTTTCTACCCCTTTTTTCATAAAAATATTTAATGATTTATATAATAAATTTTCAAAATATTTTAATTTACATTTACTTTTTTCCAATATAATAGAAAACATTGGCTGAAATAAATTTTCATTGTATTTTCCTAAAACATTTCCGCAAATATTCTCATTATATAAAATTCTTTTTAATATGGAATTATCATCTTCTAATAGAATTTTAAAAAGTATTTTCATATTAAAATTAGAAAAATCATCAATTACATTTTCACATATAGAAGAAAACTGTATATAACAGTCATTAGCATATTTTGAATAAAAAATACCGTTTTTAAATTTTTTATTTTTTTGAGAAATAAAATTTAATTTAAAATCAATTTTTTTAAATTTCGATAAATATTTATAATCAATCATACTTAAATATTCATCAAAATCTAAATCACCGTATAAATATATTATACAATTTGATGGATGATAATATTTTTTATGAAATTTTAAAAACTCATTATATGAAAGTTTTTTTATTTCTTCTGGTATTCCAGCAGAACAATACTTATAAAATGTATCTTCATACAGCTTTTTCATAATATTATAATTTATTATATTAATAGGAGAAGAAAAAAAACCTTTCATCTCATTATAAACAACCCCTTTTCCCTCTTTTATAAAACTATAATCATAATCATATATTAAAGGAAAAAAAACTGAATCCATATAAACATCTAACAAAAGCCTAAAATGTTTCTCAACCGTACTTGCTGCTGGAAATATTGTCATATCATCATATGTAATAGCATTTAAATATGTATTAACAGTACCTTTTTCAAGTTCATTAAACGTATCGTTAAGTTTATAGTTTTTTGAACCGCATAAAACACAATGCTCCAAAGCGTGTGCAATTCCTTTATCGTTTTCGGGCGGTGTTTTGAATGTCACTGAAAAAACTCTGTTAACATCATTATTTTTTACACAAATAATTTTAGCGCCTGCTTTATGTTCATATATATTCACATAAGATTTAATATCATAAATATATTCATCTTTTATTAGCTTATAATTATTATTCATATAAATTCTCCTAAAAAAACAAAACACACTGGACAAATACCAATGTGTCAGACTTAATTGAAATATATTAAATTTTCGGCAAAAAAAGCGCCGTTTCATAAACTTTTAAAATCTTATAAAAACAGCGCTTTTTTTATTAATATTTCGCAATAAATGCATTACTTATTTATCTGTGCCCATGCAGCATCTCCTATAACAGGAACTTTAAAAGTTCTGCCTTTATAAGCTGAAAAAATAAGATATATCCAGCTTATAAAATACAATAAATCTAAAATTGAAGCAACTATTGTTCCTACAAAAGGTATAAAACTAAACACAGTAATAGCAACCCATAAAATTCCAAAATAAACAATAGACTGCAAAGCATGAAATCCAACAAATTTATTATCTCTTTCAATAACTAAAAACACAATCCCCGTAATAGGACCTAATACATAGGAAAGAGCAGCCTCAATATTTTCAGTAAGTCCAAGCTTAGTTTTTTCCATACTTATACCTCCTTAAAATAAAACATATTTTTAAATTAATTTACAATATATACGTAAAAGGAAATTTAAAGTATGACAAGCTTATATTTTCTGAAAATATTACAATTCAGCTATTTTTTTAATTTATATCTTTTTTATTTTATAATATTCCTTAACGGCGTCAGACCTTATTAACTTAAAAAAGTCATTATCATCGCTTTTCTTTTTACAAAGTATAGATGCTGCCTTTACAATATTATAAAGCCATTCCCCGTTATAAATAAGTCTTTCAGCAATATACCAATTTCTTTTAAAATCTTTGTTGTTAGTATACAAAAAAATTCTGTAAGAAATATTTCTAACAAACTCTATATACATTGAGTCATTTTTATTAAGGTTTATAACATCCTCTGCCTGACTAAAACTAATAATTTTATTCATAGCGAAAAAATTTGCAATATCCTCCGCACAGCACCAAAGTCCAAGCGCATTTTGACTTTCAGTGTATTCCCATAAAAAATAAGCCGAAACCTTAATACTGTCAAAAAACTCACCGTTCATAAAACATTCCCCCTAACAGATATTACAATCCATTCAGCCAGCCCGATGCATACCCACGCATACTTTTGTCAGGATGATTATCTTTTACCTGACTAAAACACTCCTTTGCCCTTTCGTTATCTCCTTCTTCCATATAAATTTTTCCTAAATAATACATAGAGGAATATTTTGCTTGCAAATTGCCATCTCCATAAACAATGCCCTCATTAAGAGCAGTTTTTGCCTCATCGTATTTTTTTCTGTCATAAAGCTTTTTACCTTCATTATACATTGTCTTTGCTCTGCTTGAATATGCTTTATCTTTTATTTCATTATAAGCATTTTTATTTTCTTCTGATAACAATGCCGCATCTATACCGCCAATTATAGAAATAGCCTCCTCAACATTGCCTTCAGAAAACAAACTATTCGCATTTGATATTTTATCACTCATAGCCTGTTCATTAGCTTGCTTTGTGTACTGCTCATTTTGAACTTTAAGACTGGCATTTTCTTCCTCAAGTTTTTTGATTTTATCAGCATTAACATTTGACTGCTCATCATAGTCCTTTTTCATTTCTTCAAACTCATTTTGGACTGTTTTCATTTCTTCTTCTTTAGCTTCAGATATACCTGGTATAACTAAAATATACATTATAACCGCTGTACAAACACAGCCAATTATAAACATAGCAAGCTCAATAACTTTGCTTTTAGCTCCTCCTTTAACAACATTGCTGTTATATTTCAAAGTCGGTTCTCTGTCGCTTATTTTTTTAATTGGTGCTTCCTCAAAATGTGTTCCCTTATCTGGGTGCAAATGCCTGTAATACCTTAGTGCAGCAGTATTTTTCACATCAATATTTAAAACGCTTTTAATAACTTCATCTGCCTTACTGTCTTTATTTTGTAAAATATAACAAAGAGCAAGCATATTAAGTGCATCTACAAATTTTGGATTTATATCAATAGCTTTTCTAAGCTGTATAACAGCCATATCATCACTTTTTTGCTGCATAAATTTAACTGCTTGATTATACATTTTAAGAGCTTCGTTTAATTTTTTATATTCCTTTTCATTCTTTCTATAATCTTCAATGTATTCTCCGGCTGCATTAGAGGTCTCTTTTATATTTGTGCTTATAACCCATTGTTTTAATGCATCTCCTATTCTTCCTGTCTCAAAATACAAAAGCCCCAAAAGATTTCTTGCATTAATATTTCTTTTATTAATTAATATACTTTTGCTTAAACAGCTCATAGCTCCAGACATATCTTTACATTTAGCCATTCTAAGCCCATCGTTATATAATTTATTTGATAATTCAACCGCTTTTCCCAGCAATATGGCATCTGCTCCGCACTTAATACAAATCTTGCTATTATCTAATATCTCACCGCAATTAGGACATTTTATCACAATACTATCCCTACCTTTATTTTTTCAAATTAAAAAATTGACAAAATATTATCCAAATTAATTTTTAGCATTTTCTTCTGATAAATATTTTAATATATCAATCATATCTTCCATATCGTATGTTTTTATTGAATCTTCAAGTTCATCAATTTCCATAATTGGTTTAAATCTTTCCATCTCAGCTTTAAAATCAATCACATTAAAACCTCCTTAACATATCTTTTTACATCACCGACCAAATAAAGCGAACCGACACAAATGACACAACCTTTTAATTCAGCCATATCTAAAGCGCATTTAACCGCATTTTTGTAATTATCTTCAATAAATACATTATTTTTATTATAACTTAATCCTTTCATAATTTCAATAGGAGAAACAGCCCTTAAATTAACCGGTTTTGTCAAAATAACTTTATCACACACCTCCATAAGCATTTCAAACATTTTCAAATAATCCTTATCCTTTAATACTCCAAATAAAGCTATAATATTATTATAACCTAAATTTCTTATAAATCCCAAAAAATCCGCCATTTGATTTATTCCATCATAATTATGAGCGCCATCCAATATAAAAAGAGGATTTCTTTTTATAATTTCCATCCGTCCGGCAAAAGACGCTTTTTCAAGTCCTTTTAAAACAGCATAATCATCAATTAAAATACCTCTTTTTTTAAGTACATAAACAACACTTAAAACATTACATGCGTTTTTAACTTGATATTTACCTGACATTTTAAGTTTTATGCAATTATAATCTGCATATTTATTTTTAACTGAAAATACTGTTTCCTCAACATTCATTGAAATAATTTTTTCATTATATTCATCAACATAAAACAAAGAAGAATTTTTGGCGTCACAAATATCTTTTATCTTATTATACACTTTTTTATCTTGACAATACAATACCGTAGGCAAATTTTTCTTAATAATGCCTCCTTTTTCAAAAGCTATTTCTTCAATTGTATTTCCTAAATATTCGGTATGGTCAAAACTAATTGAAGTAATAACACTTACAATAGGATTATCAACAGCATTTGTTGAATCAAGTCTTCCTCCCATACCTGTTTCCAATATAACAAAATCTACTGATTTTTTTTTAAAATATAAAAAAGCAGCCGCTGTAATTATTTCAAAAAAAGAAAAAAAATCATTTGTGTTATTAAAAAGCATCTCTGCTTTATCTTTTACAACTCCGATTATATCGGCAAAATCTTCATCTGATATGTATTGTCCGTTTATACTTATCCTTTCATTATACCTAATTAAATGAGGAGATATAAACAAGCCTACATTATATCCTTGTTCTTTTAAAATAGAAGCAAGCATAACACAGCATGAGCCTTTCCCATTTGTGCCGGCAACATGTATAACTTTTAAATTTTCATGAGGATTATCCATAAGCTTTAAAAGCTTTTTAAAATTATCAAGTCCTCTTTTTGAGCCAAATTTACAGCTATTTGTCAAATAATTCAGAGCTTTTGAATATTCCATATAAATTCCGCCATTCAATAAATATTTATAAACATTTTAAAACTAAAATACCCAAAAACAGCATTATTGTTTTTTGGGTATTTTATATACGCTATTTTTTTTTACATATTTTAAATTTATTTTAAAATAAATGCTAATTTTTAATAAAAATACCAAGTTCATCAAGTTGTTTTTTATCTACAACATTAGGCGCTAAAGTTAAAAGACAAGATGCATCTTTTACCTTAGGAAACGCTATTACATCTCTTATACTTTCAGAACCTGTTATAAGCATAACTATTCTGTCAAGTCCAAAAGCAAGTCCCCCATGAGGAGGAGCACCATATTTAAATGCATTAAGAAGAAAACCAAATCTTTCCTGAGCATCTTCTTTAGTAAAGCCAAGCGCTTTAAACATTCTTTCTTGAATATCCCTATCATAAATACGTATACTTCCGCCGCCAAGCTCGCAGCCGTTTAAGACCATATCATAAGCCTTTGCTCTAACCTTTTCGGGATTTGTTTCAAGTATATCCAAATCTTCATCCATAGGAGAAGTAAAAGGATGATGTTTAGCTGTAAAACGGTTTTCCTCCTCCGACCATTCAAGAAGCGGAAATTCAGTAACCCATAAAAATTTATAATCATCTGATTTAATTAAATCAAGCCTTTTAGCAGCCTCAATTCTTAACGCTCCCAAAGCATCAAAAACAATTTGATTTTTATCGGCACAAATTAAAATTAAATCACCTGTTTTTGCATTAAACATATCCGCTATTTCTTTAAGCTTGTCATTATCAAAAAACTTAGAAAGAGTTGTTTTATATCCGTCATCAATAACACTTATCCATGCTAATCCTTTTGCTCCGTAAGTTTTAGCTGTCTCAACCAATAAATCTATTTGTTTTCTTGGAAGTGAGCCTAACCCTTCAGCATTAATTCCTCTTACACTTCCTCCAGCGTCAATAGCGTTTTGAAATACTTGAAAATCACTTCCGTTTACTATATCTGTAATATTTTTAAGTTCAAGTCCAAACCTTACATCTGGCTTATCTGAGCCAAACCTTTCCATTGCTTCACAATAAGGCATTCTCTCAAAAGGTATTTTAATGTCAATACCTTTTATTTCTTTAAATACTTTTTTTATAAGCCTTTCGTTGACTTCAATTACATCTTCAGTATCAACAAAAGATAATTCCATATCTATTTGTGTAAACTCCGGCTGTCTGTCTGCTCTTAAATCTTCATCTCTAAAACATTTTGTAATCTGAAAATATTTATCAAAACCCGATACCATTAATAACTGTTTAAAAAGCTGAGGAGACTGAGGAAGTGCGTAAAAATTCCCTTGATGAACTCTGCTTGGCACAAGATAGTCTCTTGCACCTTCAGGAGTGCTTTTGGTTAATTGAGGAGTCTCTATCTCAATAAAACCCTCATCAGATAAAAAATTCCTTACAATACGGCATATTTCATGTCTTGCAATAATATTTTTAGCTACAACATTTCTTCTTAAATCAAGATATCTATATTTAAGTCTCAATTCAGTATTTACATTAACTGTATCTTCAATAGGAAATGGAGTTGTTTCAGACTCGGAAAGTATTCTAAGTTCATCAACTGATATTTCAACCTTTCCTGTTTTCATATCTTCATTTATATTTATTTCATCTCTAAGCTGTACATGTCCTCTTATAGCTACAACATATTCACTTCTTATTGATTTTTCTTTTTTTACAATTTCTGAATCTGCCGTAGTTTCATCAATTACAGCCTGAACAACGCCGGTTCTGTCTCGTAAAAGTATAAAGGTAAGCTGGCTTAAAACACGACGCCTTTTAACCCATCCCATTAATGTAACTTCTTTTCCTACCATACTTTCATTTACTTCACCACACATAAGGCTTCTTTTTAAGCCTTTCATTAATTCACCCATTATACTTTCTCCTTTAACAATTTTAAAATTTCATCTTTAATATTAGAAAGCTTAACATTAAGCTGTTCGCTTTTTTCCATAAATTTAATTTGAATTTTATCTTCGTCTATTTCACTATCGCCTATTACAACACAATATTTTGCTTTTATTTTATCTGCATATTTAAGCTGTGCCTTAACGCTTCTTTTTACAGTATCATACTCTGCACATATTCCGGCTTTTCTAAGTTCATATCCAAGTTTTTGAGCCTTTAAAAAACCTTTTTGCCCTATTGAACCTAAATAAATATCAATATTTCTAACCTTTTCCTTTACTAAATTTTTTTCTTTTAAAAGCATTATAAGTCTTTCAAGACCCATAGCAAAACCGACTGCTCCCGTTTTAGGCCCTTTGCATTCATATACAAGATTGTCATATCTTCCTCCGCCGCATATAGTTGACTGTGACCCTATATTATTTGAAACAAATTCAAATACTGTACGTGTATAATAGTCAAGCCCTCTTACTATTTTTGAATCAACTGTATATTTAATATTCATATTATTTAAATTTTCTTTAAGCTGTTCAAAATGGTTTCTGCATTCATGTCCAAGTGTTTCTATAACTGACGGAGCATCTTTTATTACATCAGCGCATTTTTCATTTTTACAGTCCAAAACTCTTAAAGGATTTTTAACAAACCGTTCACGGCAGTCTTCGCAAAGATATTCAATATTATCTCCTATATACTTTTTCAAAGTCTCATTATATTTTTTTCTGCACTCGTTTCCTCCAAGGCTATTTATTTTAAGTTCAACATCGTTTATGCCAAACCTATTTAAAACTTCCTGCACTAAAGAAATAACTTCAGCATCGCATGACGCATCATAAGAACCAAATATTTCAACTCCAAACTGATGAAATTGTCTTTGTCTTCCTGCCTGAGGACGCTCATATCTAAATGCCGGAGTAATATAATAAAGCTTTGTAGGCTGAGCTAAAGAATACATCCCATTTTCAATAAAAGCCCTTGCTGCTCCGGCTGTGCCCTCCGGTTTTAATGTAACGCTTTCGCTTCCTTTTGTATTCATTGTATACATTTCTTTTGTAACAATATCTGTTGTTTCTCCAACACTTCTTTGAAAAAGTTCTGTCTTTTCAAAAATAGGCGTTCTTATTTCATTTACCCCAAAATAACGGCAAATTTCCCTTAAAGTTTCCTCAACATATTGCCATAAATATATTTCATCTCCAAAAATATCCTTTGTTCCCCTCGGAGCTTTCAAATTCACTAAAACCATCTGCCTTTCTGCTTATCATTTCGTCTATTCTGTTTATATAATCTTCTACACTTTTTACATTAAAAATTCTTTCAACCCTATTTTCCTCTGGTATACAAAGCTTTGTTGAAGCTCCAGCACCAACAGCAAAAACGCTGTGTCTTTCCTCCATTATCTGTATATTATAAGCGCATTGACAATTATCTTTGCAATATCCAACATTTTCAAAATTACCAACCATATTTTTCTGTTTATACATATAATATGGTTTCATTTTTAATTTTTCGGCATATCTTGATGAAATATCAATCATTTTTTCCATTGTAGAATAATCTGTCATTTTATAATTGTTAAAAACCTCTTTAAGTCTTGACCCTCTTTTAACAGCAAGCGTATGAACCGTTATGCTTTCAGGAGACAATTTTTCAAGCTGTTTAAATGTATTAACAGTCTCATTTTCTCCCTCATATGGAAGTCCTAATATAACATCAGTATTTATATGTTTATGTCCTATACTTCTTGCCATTTCAAATATGTCAATAAATTGTTTTACTGTATGATTACGCCCTATTAACTCAAGCGTTTTATCATTCATCGTTTGAGGATTAATTGAAATACGCAAAACTCCATATTCTTTTAATATTTTAAGCTTGTCTTTTGTAATAGTATCAGGTCTTCCGGCTTCTACTGTAAATTCTTTTGGCTTATTAAAAAATAAATTTATATTTTTCATAAGATTTTCAAGCTGAATTTCACTTAATGATGTAGGAGTTCCTCCGCCTACATAAATACTTTCAATTTCTTTGTTTTTTATATATTTGGAAACAAATTCCATCTCTTTATATAAAGCTTTTAAATAATCATCAATTTTATTTTTATATTGCCCGACTGTATAAGATGTAAAAGAACAATAAAGACATTTTGAAACACAAAATGGAATACCAATATAAACACTGACTTTATTTTTATTATTTTCAGATAATACTTTTTTCTCATTTTCAGCAACTTCCATTACAAGGCTTATTTTTTTATCTGAAACAAAATACCCTTCTTTAAGCGTCTTTTTTATAAAATCGCTTTTATGCCCTTCTTTCTGCATATCATGCACTCTCTTGCATGGCCTTACTCCTGTTAATATACCCCATGGCATTTCAAAACCTGTAATATTTTTAAAAACCTTATATAAACTAATCTTAATACATCTTTTTATTTCCTTTATATCATCATTATGAGTTTTCTCTCTTTCACTAAAACAAAAAACTCCATTATCATATATATCAGCTATACAGCAGTTATCTTTATAAGTACTTACAACACACATTCCATCATTTACAATACATTCTGAAACACTAAAACTTTTATTAATAAAAAAAAGCTGAATCATTGATTGTACTTCATCTTCAAACATATGCCCTTTCAAAACATAATACATATTCTTCAACCTTTTCATCTTATTTTAAATAAATCTATCTAATAAAAAAATTATTTTTTCTTTCATAGCCTATTGATGTTTTAGGTCCATGTCCGCTGAAAACCTCCACATCGTCCGGAAGAATCATAAGTTTATTTTTAATTGAATTTATTAAATCCGACTCACTTCCAAGCAAAAAGTCACTTCTTCCAACAGACATATAAAACAAAGTATCTCCCGAAAATAAAACTTTTTCTTTCTCAAAATAAAAACAGCCTCCCCCCGGAGTATGTCCCGGAGTTATAATAACTTTAAACAAAAGAGAACCTAAAGAAATATTCTCACCATCATTAAAAATCCTATCGGCTTTAAGTTCAATAGGTTCTGAATAAACAGATGACATATTTATGTTTTTATTTTCAAGTACTTGTTCTTCACCTAAACAAACCATTAAAGGAATATTAAAATGTTTTTTAATTTCGCTAACAGCTCCAATATGGTCAAAATGCGCATGTGTTAAAATAACGGCATGCGGCTTTAAACCCTCATTTTCAATAAAATCAATAAATTTATTTCCCTCTGCGCCAGGGTCTATTATAACAGTATCCTTTGTAATTTCATCAAATACAATATAACCGTTTGTATCCATATCAGAAACAATAAATGTTTTTATTCTCAAAATAATTCACCCTTTTTAAAAATTCCTGTCACTATCCAAAAGAATAGTGACAGGTCCGTCATTAATAAGAAAAACTTTCATATCGGCTTTAAAAACACCTGTTTGAACATTTTCAAAGTTTTTTCTAAGCATATCAATAAATTTATCAAACATTTTTTCAGCTTTTTCTGGAGATGCGCCTAAAGAAAAATTTGGCCGTCTGCCTTTTCTTGCATCTGAATACAGTGTAAAATTAGGAATAATAAGCAAACCTGCGTTTATATCTTTTACAGACAAATTCATTTTTCCATTTTCGTCCCCAAAAATTCTTAAATTGGTAATCTTGTCAATAATATAATTAAAAGCTGTTTCATCGTCATCAGCATTAAAACCAACTAAAACGACAATACCTTTTTCTATACAGCCTGTTTTAATATTATTTATAGAAACATATCCGCTCTCAACTCTTTGCAGCACTGCTCTCATAATTAAGTCGTAACCCTTTCTATATCGTTTACGCCTGAAATATTATACAATTTTTTAAAAAGCGTTTCAAGTTCATTTTTATCATTTATACTTACTATAATATCAATAATTGCCTCATTTTTAACCGTCCTTCCGTTTATACTTCTAATTGGAAGTTCTTCTTTTGAAACAACTTGAGAAATATCAGCAAAAATTCCTGTTCTATTGTTTCCTCTAACTCGTATTTCAGCGGCAAATGATTTTCTGTCATTTTTATCAGCGCTTAAATTCCAGCGTGCATCCATAATACGATGTCTTTCATCTTCACTAAGATTTATTATATTTATACAATCGGTACGATGTATAGAAACTCCTCTGCCTCTTGTTATAAACCCAACTACCTCATCTCCCGGAACAGGATTGCAGCATCTTGAATACCTTACAGGTATATCTCCTACTCCCTCTATTATAATTTCACTTTTGCTTTTATTATCTCTAATTTCTGAAATATTTATATTATCAGAATTTTGCATTACTTGTTTTAAAATATCTTCTAAACTGTTTTTCTTTCTATTTTCGCTTTTATATTCCTCAATAAGCCTGTTTAAAATCTGCCCTTCCTTTAATCCTCCATGCCCTACGGCTGCACAAATAGAATTCCAGTCCCTAAAACCGTATCTTTCAAGCAAACTTCTCATTCTATCAGCAGTTAATAGTTCAGAAAGGCTTATTCCTTTTTTCTTTGCTTCTTTTTCAATAAGTTCTTTCCCTCTTACTATGTTTTCTTCTTTATTTACTTTTTTAAACCACTGGTTTATTTTGCTTTTAGCCTGAGAACTTTTAACAAATTTCAGCCAATCCATACTTGGTCCTCTTGAATTTTGAGAGGTAAGTATTTCAATTCTGTCTCCGTCTTGTATTTCATAATCAAAAGTTACTATTTTTCCATTTGCTCTTGCACTTATCATAGTATTTCCAACTGCGCTGTGTATTGAATACGCAAAGTCAATAGGTGTAGAACCTCTTGGAAGTGATTTTACCTCTCCTGACGGGCTGAAACAGTATACATTATCTCTAAAAGCATCAAAATCATTTTTAATTGTGTCCATAAACTCTTTATTGTCTGACATTTCTCTTTGCCATTCAAGAATCTGTCTAAGCCATGACATTTTTGCTTCTTCAGCGTCATCTTTGCTTATTCCTGTTTTTCCCTCTTTATACTTCCAATGTGCCGCAATACCATATTCGGCAATACGATGCATTTCCCATGTACGTATCTGCACTTCAAACGGCTCACCCTCCGGCCCTATAAGAGTATTATGCAAAGATTGATATCTATTAGCCTTTGGCATAGCTATATAATCCTTAAAACGATTTGGAATAGGTGTGTACATTTCATGAACAATACCCAAAACTCCATAACAGTCACGTACTGTGTCAACAATTACTCTTACTGCAAATAAGTCGTATATCTGGTCAAGCGTTTTATTCTGATTCTGCATTTTTTTATAAATACTGAAAAAATGCTTTGGCCTTCCGCTTATCTCGCAATCTATTCCGGCGTCACTGCACTTTTCGTTTAATTCATCAATTATACTTTGAACATAAGCCTCACGTTCGCTTTGCTTTCTTTTAATTTTATCGGCAAGATCGTAATAAGCTTCCGGTTCAAGATATCTAAGAGATAAATCCTCAAGTTCCGTTTTTATTTTAGAAATACCCAGTCTATTAGCAAGAGGAGCATATATATCAAGGGTTTCCTGAGCCTTTTCTTTTTGCTTTTCAAGTGTCATATATTTAAGAGTTCTCATATTATGAAGTCTGTCCGCAATTTTTATAAGTATAACTCTTATATCTTTTGCCATTGCCAAAAACATTTTTCTATAATTTTCAGCCTGCATTTCCTCTTTTGAGGAATATTCTATTTTTTCAAGCTTTGTAACTCCATCAACAAGCAATGTAACTTCCTCGTTAAACATAGCTGTAATATCATCGCATGAGTATTTTGTATCCTCAACAACATCATGAAGAACTCCCGCAACTATCGATTCCATATCAAGTTCAAGTTCCGCCAAAATAACAGCCACAGAAAGAGGATGTATAATATAAGGCTCGCCTGATTTTCTCCTTTGATTTCCATGAGCTTTTACGGCTAAAAGATATGCCTTTTCAACCATTGAAAAATCATTTGACGGGTGGTATTTTTTAATTTTTTCAATTAACTCATCATATAAATATTGATATTCCATAATATCATCCCTTATCATATAAAATAAAAACAACAACTCTTTTATATTAATTAATAAGCGTTTTTCTATATTTTATATATATTTTCTTTAAGAAAACTTTTTCATCTATTTATAAAATACAAGTTTATTTTTCGCATATTCGGCGTATTCATTATCAGGATTAAGCAAAAGCGCCTTTTCAAAACATCTTTCCGCCTTCAAATACTTTTCCTTTTTAAATTTACGCACACCTTTATTATAAATATAATTAGACCTAAACTTTCTGCTTGCTATTTGAGCTATTATATGAGCTACTCCCAAAACAGTTACTACTCCGCTTATAAAAAGAAAAATTTTACTTTGAAAAACCATACTTAAAACAACGGCAATAAGCCCTATTCCACCTACAATTGGGTTAATCAAAATACTTGCCGACGGAAAAAACTCGGCCCTATTTCCCGATTTTTCTATTTCCTTATCAAATGAATAAACCCTTGTATTCGGCGGCGGTGCACTTTTATTTCTTTTTATCGGCTTTGGAACTTTTACATTTGGTGGAAGAATTTTATATTCCGAAATAACATTATTTTTTAATTTAAACAAAATATTTATATCTTTTTTTAAACCGTTTCCAGACTTTGAGTGAACTTTTTTTGAAATTGTCAATATATAATACTCGTCTTGTTCATACGGTTCAAGAGGGCTTAATTCAATAAGATTTGTATTTTCATTATAACTTATATCCGTCTCAAGTATATATCCATTAACATCGGTAACAGTCGCCGTTTTACCTGTAACCGTTTTTTCATCTAAAGTTATATTAAACTTTATATACCAATACAAAGTATCTTCAGGGTTATCAAAATTAACATGAATTTTATCCTTTAATCTTGGGTCGCTTGGAACTACCTTTATATAATCATTAACATTATACATTTATTGCCCTCCCTCCTGTGTCAAGACTGCGAGAATTTATTTTTATTTATATCGTCATTTAACGGCAATGATATAACGGTTAAAATACATTTATAAATGTTATTTTAACTTAAAAAAAATAAATTTATAAAAAAACAATAATTCAATTCAGCTTTTATATTAAGCATTGTTTCTATTTGTTATATTATAAACAAACTGCATACATAATTCAATCAATAAAAATTATTTTTTTTAAAAATTTTTTTAAATCCCCAAAAAAAGCCATAAATAAGCCAAAATGCGTAATATGTAGATTTTGCCTAATTAATATCAAAACTTGTACTTTTTTTTTATATATATTATTATATAGTATAAGAGGTTTTATAAATTTATAAAACTGTCAGAGGTAATTTTGACGGTATACACTACAAAGCTTGTGCATAAAATTATAGGAAATACTATATAATTAAAATTTTTAAAAAAAATGTTGTGTTTTCTTACAAAAGTTAAAGCCGTTTAAAAAATGCCTTGTAAAAAAAAATAAAAATAGGAGGTATTAAAATGAGGACTCTTACATTTAAAAGAGGTATTCATCCCCCAGATTCAAAATCCTATACGGATTGGTCGCCAATCAAAATACTTATGCCTGATAAAGGCTTATTAATGACTATACCTTTAAGTCAGCACATAGGCGCTCCATGTGAATCTCTTGTTAAAAAAGGGGACAGAGTTCTTCTTGGACAAAAAATTGCCGATTCTTCGGCAGCGTTTTCTGCGCCTATACATTCATCGGTATCCGGCACTGTAACAGATATAAAGCCAATGCTTACCCCATCTGGGACAATGTGCAATTCAATTATAATTGAAAACGACGGTTTATTTGAGGAACATCCTTCACTTGGAAAAGACACTAGCTATGCATCTTTCTCACGTGAAAAAATACTTGAAAAAATAAAAGAAGCCGGAATAGTAGGATTAGGAGGCGCTGGTTTTCCTACACATATAAAACAAAACCCGCCTAAAGAAAAGAAAATAGACACTATAATTTTAAACGCTGCTGAATGTGAGCCTTATTTAACAACAGACCATAGGGTTCTTATAGAAAAAACTGACAGAGTAATAAAAGGTCTTGAAATATTATTAACTCTGCATCCAAACGCTAAAGGAATTATAGCTGTTGAGACAAATAAACCTGACGCCATAGCTGCACTTACAAAATCATCTGAAGGAAACAGCAAAATTGAAGTTGTAAGCGTATTAACAAAATATCCTCAAGGCTCTGAAAAACAGATGATTGATGCAGTAACAGGCCGTCAAGTGCCTTCCGGCGGACTTCCGGCAGATGTAGGCTGTATAGTTGACAATGTAGATACTGTACTTGCTATTGAAAGAGCGGTTGCTAAAGACAGACCTCTTATGCGCCGTATTGTCACTTTATCTGGAGACGCCGTAAAATGCCCTGGTAACTATCAAGTACGCCTTGGAATGAGTTTTAAAGATTTTATAGAGGCAACCGGCGGCTTTAAAGAAGAACCGGCAAAAGTTATAGCCGGAGGGCCTATGATGGGTGTAGCTGTATATTCTCTTGATATACCTATTATAAAAACATCATCAGCTATACTTTGCTTTACAGAAAAAGCGGCTGTACTTCCTCCCGAAAATAACTGCATTCGCTGCGGAAAATGTGTTGAACATTGTCCTATGGGATTAATGCCTTTAGAGCTTAACAGCGATATTATGGCAGACGATATGGAAAGCTTTGAGAAACATCACGGACTTGACTGTATAGAATGCGGCTCATGTTCGTATATATGTCCGGCAAAACGTCACCTTGCCCAGTCTATAAGAACCGCCAAACGTAATGTAATGGCTATGAAGAAAAAGAAATAAATGGAGGACTGAAAATGGAAAATACAAAATTAATCGTTTCATCAACACCCCATATACGTTCAAAGGATTCTATACAATCTATAATGCGTGACGTTTTAATAGCATTGACTCCGGCGGCGTTAATGGGAATTTGGTACTTTGGAATAAAAGCTTTGCTTATAATAGCTATATCAATTGCATCAAGCATATTTTTTGAAGCAGCTTTTCAAAAAATAACAAAGAAAAGTATAACTATAACAGATTTATCAGCAGCAGTTACAGGACTTTTGCTTGCTATGAATCTTCCTGTTGAAATACCTTTTTGGCTGCCGATTGTAGGTGCGTTTTTCGCTATAATAGTGGCAAAACAACTTTTTGGAGGCTTAGGTCAAAATTTTATAAATCCAGCTTTAGCAGCACGTGCTTTTCTTTTAGCATCATACCCAACTCCTATGACAAATTTCACTTCGCCAACGGGTTTATTTGCTAATTCAGATACTGTTGCAAAAGCAACCTCTCTTGCTGATGCTGTATCAAATGCTACTCCTCTCTCAAGGTTAAATGAAGGCGCTTTTATACCCGAAATAAGTGACTACATAGATGCTCTTTCTGGAAATATAGGAGGCTGTATAGGTGAGACATGTGCAATTGCACTTATTATAGGAGGTATTTATCTTCTTGTCCGCCGTGTTATTTCATGGAGAATACCTGTTACATATATATTAACTGTATTTATACTCTCATGGTTTTTCGGACGTACTCCTTTATATGAATTATTAATAGGAGGTCTTATGCTTGGTGCGTTTTTTATGGCAACGGACTATTCTTCATCTCCTGTTACACCTTTAGGACAATTAATAATGGGATTTGGATGCGGAGTTTTGACAGCACTTATAAGGTCGTATGGAAGCTATCCTGAAGGCGTTTCATATTCAATACTTTTAATGAATCTTGCTGTACCTCTTATAGATAGATACACTAAACCAAAAATATTCGGGGAGGTAAAGAAAAATGATAAATGATATATTAAAACCCGGTATAATTTTATTTGTAATAGCCGCCATAGCTGCCGGACTTTTAGGCGTTGTTAATTCGGCTACTGAAAAACCAATTAAAGAACAAGAAATTAAAACTATGAATGAAGCTAAAAATATGGTTTTCCCTGGAGAAAATTTAGAATTTTCAGAAGAAACAGAAGTACCTTCCGAAAACTTATCCGGACTTTCATCTCTTGCTTACAGCGTTGGAAAAGATGAAACAGGAAATATTACAGGCTATGCAGTTAAATCCGCCGCAAAAGGTTACGGAGGAGATATAAGTATAATGGTAGGAGTCTCAAAAGACGGTACTGTAAAAGGAATAAGTATATTAGGACACTCAGAAACACCGGGACTTGGAGCAAACGCTGATAATGACAGTTTTAAAAATCAATATAAGGACAAAAAAGCGCCTTTTGAAGTTGTAAAGTCAGGAGCTTCCGGGAACAACAGCGAAGTAACTTATATAGACGCTATTACATCTGCCACAATAACCTCTAAAGCGGTAACAACTGCTGTAAACGGAGCGGTTTACTACTGTAAGTCTGAATTGATAAAGGAGGGAGCTTAAAATGAATCCTGCTAAAGTATTAAAAAACGGAATATTAGATGATAACCCTACGTTTGTACAAGTAATAGGTATGTGTCCTACACTTGCCGTTACTACAAGTGCTATAAACGGTATTGGAATGGGTTTATCAACAACGGCAGTTCTTATTTGCTCAAATTTTGTAATTTCTCTTATAAGAAAATTTGTGCCTGATCAGATAAGAATACCGGCATTTATTGTTGTAATTGCAAGCTTTGTAACAATAGTACAAATGATTTTAAAGGCATTTGTTCCAAGCCTTGATAAATCTCTCGGACTTTTTATTCCGCTTATAGTTGTAAATTGTATTATACTTGCTCGTGCAGAAGCCTTTGCATCAAAAAACAATCCTTTACTTTCAATATTTGACGGTATTGGAATGGGTTTGGGCTTTACGGTTGCACTTACGGCAATAGGAATCGTACGTGAATTTTTAGGAAACGGAACTGTTTTTGGTTTTGGTGCAGACTTATTTGAGTTTTTACCAAAAACTTTAATTATGATTCTTGCTCCCGGAGCGTTTTTCACATTGGCTTTTCTTATGATAATAATTAATATAATAAGAAAACCTAAATCTAAATAAGGAGGGATAGGACATGAATTTACTTGTAATATTTTTTGCAGCAATATTTGTAAACAACTTTGTATTATCAAAATTTTTAGGTATATGCCCTTTCCTCGGTGTATCTAAAAAAGTTGAGACAGCAGCCGGAATGAGCCTTGCAGTAACCTTTGTAATGGCAATGGCATCGGCAGCTACATATTTAGTATATAACTTTATATTAGTTAAATTTAATATACCATATTTGTATAATATCGCTTTTATACTTATAATAGCGTCTCTTGTACAATTTATTGAAATGTTTATAAAAAAATCATCGCCTACTCTTTATCAGGCACTTGGCGTTTATCTTCCTCTTATTACAACAAACTGTGCAGTTTTAGGCGTTACTGTTTCAAATATGCAGGATAACTATAATTTTATTGAATCAATTGTAAACGGAGTTGGAGCTGCTTTAGGTTTTGGTCTCGCAATCATACTTTTTGCCGGTATAAGAGAAAGAATAGAGAGAAACAATATTCTTTCCGCTGTAAAAGGTTTTCCTATCGCGTTAATTTCAGCCGGTTTAATGTCAATCGCATTTTTAGGCTTTAGCGGCTTATTATAAAGGAGGTACTCAAATGGATATAAACAGTATAATTGCTCCGGTTTTAAGTATAGGCGGACTCGGAATTATTTTCGGCGGTATATTGGGTTTTGCCGCTCAAAAATTCAAAGTAAAACAAGACCCTAAAATACCTCTTATAAGAGAATGTCTCCCCGGAGCCAACTGCGGAGGATGCGGCTTTGCCGGCTGTGACGCTTTTGCTCAGTCTGTTGCCGAAAAAAAAGCAAAAGTAAACGGCTGCCCTGTGGGAGGAGCTGCCGTTGCTGAAAAAATAGCCAATATTATGGGAATTGAAAATACAGCATCTGTAAAAATGACAGCATTTGTTAAATGCAAAGGAAACTGTACTGTAAGCAATTCAAAATATGAATACTATGGAATTAATGATTGTAAAATGGAATCTGCTTTAGCTAATGGCTCAAAAAGCTGTTCATATGGATGCCTTGGAGATGGAACATGCGTAAAAGCATGTAATTTCGGCGCTCTTAGCATTGTTGACGGAGTTGCTTATGTAGATAGTACAAAATGTACAGCATGCGGACAGTGTGTATCTGCCTGCCCTAAAAATTTAATTGAACTTGTACCTTTTGAAAATAAGGTTCGTGTTGCCTGTAACTCAAAAGACAACGGTAAAACAGTTAAAGCAAATTGTTCGGTAGGCTGTATAGGCTGTAAACTTTGTGAGAGAAACTGCGAATTTAACGCTGTAACAGTAGAAAACTTTTTAGCAAAAATTGATTACTCAAAATGTACTCAATGCGGCGTTTGTGCTGAAAAATGTCCGGCAAAGGCAATTATTAAATAAATTAAAAATTAAAAACCTTGGAAAAATAAATTTCCAAGGTTTTTATAATAGACAAAGAAGGGGACTTTTATGTTTTATATTGTATGCGCCTTATATTGTGAGGCAAATATATTTATTGAAAAATTAAATTTGAAAAAAGATATACACTATAAAAATTATCAGGTTTTTAAAAGAGAAAATTTTGTTGTAATAATAACCGGCTGCGGAATTATATCGGCAGCTGCTTCAATATCAAGTTATTTTTCACTTAATCCTCCAAAAGAAAACGATATTTTAATAAATGTGGGCGTATGCGGCTGTTCTATTAAAACAGGCAAAATAGGAGATATGTTTTTATGCGGAAAAATTACCGATATTACAACAAATAAATCATATTATCCAGATATATTGTACGTAAATTCTTTTGAGGAAAAAGAAATAATAACATTTCCAACTATTTGCAAAGATTTAAAAGACGGAGTTTTAGCTGACATGGAATCATCTGGTATATATCAAAGTGCTATATTATTTTTTGACACACATCAAATAATATTTGTTAAAATTGTATCTGATAACCTTAATAACATACCTGTAAAACAACCTGAAGTCAAATTGCTTATTAAAAAAAATTATGATAAAATAATGCAATTAGCTGAAAACGCATCAAATTGCGTTTTGGAAATTAAAAAATTTGATTTAACAAATGATGAGTTAAATATGTATAACCTAATATGCGGCATTTTAAAATTTACCGTCTCAATGAAATATAAATTTAAAAATTTGCTTTATTATTATAAACTGAAAGGAAACAATATTTTAACTCTCCTTTTGGAAATTGAAAACAAAATAAAAGATACAGAAATAAAAAGTAAAACAGAAGGGAAGAAGTATCTTGAGTATATATCAAAAAAAATTATATAACCCTCCCTTTTCTCATATTTATTGTGAAAAAGAAATATATGACACAAAAAAGGCTCAGCAAATAATAAAAAAATTTAAAAACAGCCGTATTATACTAATAGAACATTATAAAGATATTTTTTGCAGAAAACGTCAAAACAGCTTTATACAAAAAAACAGTCAAAATTTAATTATAGCTAAAAACAAAGGCTGTTTAATATATAAGGGAGCGCCTGTATGTCAAGATTTTGGAAACAGCGATTTTTATTACACAACAACTGCTATAAATTGCATTTATGATTGTGAATATTGTTTTTTACAGGGAATGTATCCATCTTCAAATATAGTGTTATTTACAAATTTTTATGACTATAAAGAAAATATACTTAAAATGCTTAAAAAAAATAGTATATATCTTTGCGTATCTTTTGATACCGACTTACTTGCAATAGAAAATTTGTTTGGCTCATGCCGTGAATGGATTGAATTTGCAAAAGAAGAAAAAAATCTTAAAATTGAAATAAGAACAAAAAGCACAAACTTTAATTTAATTTCAGACATAACTCCATGTACTAACGTAATTTTAGCATGGACTCTTTCTCCGGATAATTTAAGACAAGCTTATGAACATAAAACCCCTTGTATAGACAAACGTATTGAAAATATTAAAAAAGCTATAAAATCAGGCTGGAAAGTACGTATTTGTCTTGACCCTTTAATTTATACAGATAAATACAAAACATATTATACAGAATTAATTGAAAATATTTTTAAACATATTTCTGCTGATAAAATAAACGATATAAGCATAGGAGCATTTAGAATGTCGGCTGAATATTTAAAAAAAATACGTCGTAACAGAACAGATAGTTTAATAATAAATTATCCATTTGAGACAACAAACGGAATATATCATTACAATACTGAAATTGAAAAAGAACTTACGTCATTTGTATATTATAAAATAATAAAATATATAGATAAAGATAAAATATTTGTATGGAAAGAGAATGTATAAATAATGAGTGAAATAAAAACAGCAATAGTAACCGGAGCATCTTCGGGAATAGGATATGAAATATGCCGTATGTTTTTAAAAGAAAATATAAAAGTATATGGACTGGGCAGAAATTTTACAAATGAAATAACCTCGGACTTATTTAAACCTATAAAAATTGATTTAACAAACATAAACATATTATGCCAAAAAATAAATGAAATAAAAAAAGAAAATAAAAATAATATAAATTACCTTGTCAACTGTGCCGGTGTTGGATATTTTGGACTGCATGAACATCTAAATACAAAAAAAATACATGAAATGACTGTAATAAATATAGAAATTCCTATGATACTTACACAACTTTTGCTTCGCTGCCTAAAAAACACAAACGGACATATAATAAATATATCATCTGTTACAGCAAAAAAAAGCAATACTTACGGTTGTGCATATGGAGCTACTAAAGCTGCCTTAACAAGCTTTTCAGAAAGTCTCTTTGATGAGGTCAGAAAATATGGAGTAAAAATTACATCTATTCATCCTGATATAACAAAAAGTAATTTTTATAGAAATGCTGACTTTTGTCAATCTGAAGAAAACGATACATTTTTAACTCCATGTGAAATAGCAAAAGCTGTAAAATTTATAATTAATCAAAGACAAGAAATATCTGTAACTGATATAACAATTAAACCTCAAAAACATAAAATACAAAGAAAAATATGATACATTAAAAAGAGGAGAGGTATTATATCCTCTCCTCAGCGTGTCGACAAAGTCGACAACGCTGTCATCGAAAAAAAAGTTTTCGATGATTTTAAGCAGAAGAATAAAGAGACGTTTCTTCGTACAAGGCTTGAAAGCCCTTGAAACGTCTCTTTTCCTCAAACGGGCAAAGCCCGTTTTGCACTTTAAAGTCTGCGACGCTTTTTCCATAAATTAAAGTTTTAAAAAAATTTTGATTTTTTCGACAGTCTGAGGAGAGGTATTATATCCTCTCCTTAAAATATTTGTCAAAAATTCTTTAAAAAATAAAATTAATTATTGATATATTACCATAATGTCATCCTTTTTTATTACAGTATTTCCATCCGGTATAATTGCCTCATTTTTTCTTTTAATAAGTGTTATAAGAGTATTATCTGAAAGTTTAAGTTCTCCTATTTTCTTATTTTCCCATTCATGCCCTTTATGTACTGTTATCTCTTTCAATGTTATATCATTTTCAACGCTGTATATAGGCACATTTAAAATAACGTCATCTCCAGCCATAATTATAGTATTGCCTTTTGGTATAATTGTTCCGTCACCTCTTTTAATCATAAGTGCAAGAGAATCGTCTGGCATATTTACTTCGCTTATTTTTTTATTTTCCCAACCATGCCCCTCTGCAATATGTACTTTCATTATTGCAACATCTTTTTCTTCAGCGTAGTCATTAAATGTTTTTAATACATTATAGTTATTATCAATAAGATTAAGCTTTTTTGCTACAAATGGCAGCAAAGTGCCTTGTACTGAAACTGACAACAATGAAACACAAAATATAATATGAAATATGTCTATTTCAACAGGGGCATCGCTTACCGTCGCCATTATAGCAAATACAATAGACGAAGCACCTCTAAGACCTGCCCACGATACAAACATTTTTTCTTTTATATCATAACCCTTAATCATAAGTATAAAAACAGCCACTGGACGTGCCACAAACGTAAGAAATAAAAATACAAGCAAGGCTGTAACAAGTATAGACGGCAACCTTGATGGAAATGATAAAAGACCTAAAATAGAAAATACAATAATTTGTGCCATTCCTGTAATTCCGTTAAAAAAATGCACAAGAGACGGAGTATTTTTTATTTTTGAATTTCCCATAATAATACCAGCAATATAAACGCTTAAATAGCCGTTTCCTCCTAAAACAGACGGTATGGCATATGATAAAAGAACAATTGCCGATAAAAATATTGAATCAAAACTTCCAGATAATAAATTAAGCTTTTTCATAATAATAGGTGAAAAATAACCAAAAAGAACTCCGAATAAAACTCCAAAAATAAGCTGTAAAACTATCATTCCGGCAACAAAACCAACTTCCTGTCCTTTAAGTATTACAAGCGCCGCAAATGTAAGCATATATGAAAATGGGTCGTTGCTTCCGCTCTCAACTTCCAAAAGAGGAGCAAGACCACCCTTTAAATTCAAATTTTTTGAACGCAGTATTGAAAATACAGACGCAGCGTCAGTTGAACTTATAACAGCACCTAAAAGAATACTTTCTTTTAAATCAATCCTTAATACAAAAAAGCTGAACAATCCTGTTAATAAAGCAGTAATAACAACTCCAGCCGATGATATAATACAGGCTCTCACTGCCACTGGTTTTGCAGCAGTCCACTTAGTTGAAAATCCTCCATAAAACATAATTATTACTAAAGCAATAGTACACACATTTTCAGCAAGCAAATAATTATCAAAAGGTATTTTCATTATTCCATCTGAACCAAACATCATTCCAATAAATATAAAAATAAGAAGCGCTGGTATACCAATTTTACCTGAAGTTTTACTTGACAAAATACATAAAA
This sequence comes from uncultured Eubacteriaceae bacterium, assembly GCA_947086655.1. GTDB lineage: Bacteria > Bacillota > Clostridia > Lachnospirales > CAG-274 > CAMTZM01. The sequence goes on along the minus strand of CAMTZM010000001.1, from coordinate 111,186 downwards.
TTAAAACAACCGCACAAATAATCAGTTCTCTCTCCATAAATCCTCCTTAAAAAAATTGATAAAAAATTACTTCTTTTTTTATTATACCAAAACTTTCTTAACTTTTTTATTAAAAAAAAATTAATTTTTATTGCATAAAAAAAGAGGTATCGTAAAAAAAATCTAATCGATACCTCTTTGTAAAAACACTTGTGCTAAATAATTATTATAAATTTATTTCATAAATACAAAATTATCTGCGCTTATATATCCACCTTTTATTTTAGATTTATTAATAGCAAATAAACCAACTTTCGCTCCAACCCAACGTCCGGCAGTCATTTTTACTTTATATCCTGCTTTAACAAATTCTTTTCCATCTAAACTATATTCAAAATCAACTGTTTCATCACTATATAAATTAAGCTTAATTGTTATTGTATCAGAATTAATTTTATCAAATACATTAAAGCTTTCATTGTCTTCAAGCCATTTTCCATCAAGCTGAACAACTCTCTTTATTCCGTTTTTCATTCTAACGGCAAAAGCTGTATATATGCCGCCTAAAGATACAAGCCCTGCTAAATCGCCTTCTGCCATATTTGATATATCAAGCTTTGTATAAATTTTAAATTCCGGAGCAGGCCACTTTTGTATTAAAAGGTTTGAAACATCGCAAAGCTGAACATCTGGTTCTGCTATTTGAGAATATAACTTTAAATGTTTTTTTTCTGTATCTATATCATACCATTGTTTTTTATAATTAGCATTCCATTGCCATTGTAATCCTAAATCACGACCATCAAAATAATCCGAATCATCTGGAGCATCAATTTTACAAACTGCTCCTGAATTAGGCTTTTTATATGTAATAACAGGTTCTCCACAGCCGTTTTCATCTTCATTTATACCAATAACAGGCCAATCATTAACCCACTTCATAGGCTGTAAATGCACAATCCTTCCGGCAGTATCAACATCTTGAAAATGTATAAACCAATCTTCTCCGCTTGGAGTATCAACCCATCCTCCTTGATGAGGTCCGTTAATAACTGTATTTCCTTGATGCATTACTATTTTTTCCTCATAAGGCCCCCAAATATTTTTTGAACGAAGAACAGTCTGCCAACCCGGTTTTACTCCTCCAGCCGGAGCAAATATATAATAATAGCCGTTTCTTTTATAAAGTTTTGGACCTTCTATTGTAGGCTGAGTCTCATTTCCGTCAAATATATGTTTTCCATCATCTAAAACAGTTGTTCCATCCTCACTTAAACTGCTTAAATGAAGTATACTTTTAAAACCTATACGGCTTCTTGCAAATCCTGTAACAAGATATGCCTTTCCGTCATCATCCCAAAATGGACAAGGGTCAATCCAGCCTACAACCTTTTTAACACATATAAGTTCCGACCAGCCATTTTTATCAAACGGATTTTCACTCCAACTCATATATATGCCTTCATCCGGAAATGGTATATAAACCATATACTTGCCATTATGAAAACGTATAGCCGGAGCCCATACACCTCTTCCATGCGCCGGAATGTCATACCCCGGAAATGGAATAGTATCAACAACATAGCTTATAACCTTCCAATTAACAAGGTCTTTTGAATGAAGAACAGGAAGACCCGGAGTATTGCAAAAACTTGATGCAATCATAAAATAGTCATTTTCAACTCTTATTACATCAGGGTCAGAATAATCCGTATATAAAATAGGATTTTTATACGTACCGTCCCCCTGGTCAGCAATCCACATTTTTTCAATTCCCATAATAAAACCCCCAATAAATTTAAAATTAAAAGCTTTTATACTTATATGATACAACATAAAAAACATAATTGCGTGTCACTAAAAAATAAATTTATGACATATATTGCTCTTTTATATTTTTACAAAATACTTAATTTATGATAAAATTTAAAAAAACACTTTTAAAAAAATTATACGGAGGCATAAAATGAGTTTTTTCTATCAAAATCGCTCTAATGAGTTTAAATATTATGTATCAATAAACAATATATACCCTCTTCATCTTCATAAACAAATTGAAATAATGTACATACTTTCCGGAAGTGCAGATATAACAATAGACAATAAAACGCAAACTCTCGAAAACGGAAGTCTTGCTATTGCTTTTCCAAACATATTGCATTGCGTTAAAACAAAAGGACAAAGTCGCATATTATTTATAATCTTTAATACAGACATGTCAAGTGACTACTCTAACGAACTTCTTACAAACAAAACTGCAAACCCATTTATTAAAAGTTCATATATTCATAAAGATTTAAAAAACTCAATAGAATCAATAGCCGATAAAAAAATACAAGAAAATAAAAAATTATTAAAGGCATATATTAATCTTATAATAGGACATATTTTAGTTATATCAAGTCTAAATCAAAAAACAATAAAAGAATCTTCAGATATAAGCCAAAAACTGCTAACGTATATTGACAATAATTTTACACAGCATATTACACTTGATACAGCAGCTAAAAAAATAGGAATAAACAAATTTTATATATCACATATTTTTTCTGAAAAATTAAACACAACCTTTGTATCTTATTTAAACGGCAGAAGAATAGAGTATGCAAAAAATCTTCTTTCATCTACCGATTTATCCGTAACAGAAATAGGTTTTGAAGCCGGTTTTTCAAGTTCAAGAACATTTTACCGCACATTTAAAGCAATATGCGGTAAAACACCTAAAGATTACAGAAAAGAAAAAATTAAAAAATACGAGTAAATTTGTAAAACAAATTTACTCGTATTTTTTAATTATTCTTTATCTTGTCCATTTTCTTTCTTTCTAAACAAATTATTAATATCAAACCATTTTAACATAATTGAATTTTTTCTATCTAAATCAGAAATAAATAAATATTTTCTTACTAAAAATAATAATGCAACAGATAAAACTCCTACAAGCGTTTCAAAAGAATTATTATGCTCCACTATCATTTGTCTTACAATAGCAAAAAGAAGTACTTCTATTACAGAATCCACATTATGACGGCAAAGCATTTTAACAAACTCAATACCAATAACTATATTATAAGCAATATTAAGATATTGTGTAAAATTCTCACCGCCATTTTTAGCTATCAAATCTAATGAAAAAAAATAGTAACCCGCACTTATTGCAATAGCAATTAAAATAGCTATTGCTACAACTACTTCCATAATTACAGATATATCATATAAAATGCTTTGAAGTTTATCTTTCATATAATCCCCCATTTATGCAAAACTTATATATTCTAATAAATTTTATAATCCCCGTCTTTAACAAATAAAATTGTAGAATCATAAAATTGTTTTGCTGTATTCATAAGATATTGACTGTCAAAAGCTCCTGCTGTTTCATAAGCTGAATGCATAGCAAGCTGAGCAAGTCCTATATCAACGCAGTTTATAGAAACACGCTGAGACGATATATTGCCTAATGTAGAACCTCCGTTAATATCTGACCTTGTTGAGTAAGTTTGATAAGGCACTGATGCATTATCTAAAATAACTCTCATAATTCCGTCTGAAACAGCATCAGTAGTATATTTTTGATTTGCGCTATATTTAATTACAACCCCTTTATTTAAAAGCGGTCTATTTGTAAAATCAGATATATTAGGGAAATTAGGATGAACTGCATGAGCATTATCAGCAGAAATCATAAAACTTCCGCTTAATCTGTTTATAAAATCGCTGTCATCTCCGTTTGCCGCTTCATTTATTCTAATAAGAACATCTTTTAAAAAAGAAGATGCTGCCCCTTGTTTAGTTACACTTCCAACTTCCTCATTGTCAAAAACAGAAAACACTGATATATTTTCACTTTTTTCTCCTTTTAAAAAACCATCAAAACATGAAAAAACACATTGTAAATCATCAAGTCTTGGAGCTGATATATACTCATTGTCATAACCCCATATACGTCCCTTCTCTCTGTTATATAAAAACATATCATATGCGTATATATCTTTTTCACTAACTTCGGCTTTTTCAGCTAAAAGACTTTTTAAACTTCTTTTTGAATTTTCAGAAAATATAGGTTTCATATCAATATTAGGCTTATATACATATCCGTCGTTTATTTTACTGTTAAAATGAACCGCTAAATTAGGAATTAGAACTAAATCTCTATCTATATTAACAAGCTTTGATTTAATAGAATTACCTAATCTTACAATTATTCTTCCGGCAATTGAAAGAGGTCTGTCCAACCATGAATTTAAAATCATTCCTCCATAACCTTCAGTATTTAAAATAACACAACTGGATTTAATTTCAGGATTTTCCTTTATTTTAAAACATGGACTGTCACCATGTCCCGCAATTATCTGAAAACCTTTAAAATTCAAAGTTGGAATTTTAAAAGCTATAATAGAAGAATTATTTCTTGTAACAAAATATTTTCTATTTTCTTTTATATTCCACTTTTCTCCCTCATTTAATTCATTAAATCCATTTTCTATAAGCATTTTTTTAATATTAGCAGCTGTAAAATAGCTGCATGGGCTATTTTCAATAAAATCCAATAAATTTTTAAAAACCATTAAACATTTCTCCTATTTATGATCTTCTAAATAACTGTCAATTAAAGCTGCACCTGTATCATAATCAAGATTATCTATACATTCAAAAATTTTTTCAAGAAAAACATTTGTATTGCTGTCATATATATAGCTTTTTAATTTATCCGAATATTCTTCCATTAAACTTAAATCATAATTTGTAAATGCGTTTTTTAATTCATTTAAAACAAAAATATCCGGTTTTACACTTGTTTTATTTCTTGCATCACCTTTTTTTATTATAGCATTTGTTATACTGTTTAAATACGTACCTATGTTTAATAAAAGCCTTTCAAATATTCCAATAAAGTCATATAAATGTAATTCAATATAACTTTTATTTTTTTTACCGGCAGCTATTTCTAAATATTTTGCTTTTTCTGATACTTCGTTTGCTCCAATAGATGCGCTTGAACTTTTTATACCATGTATCCTTATTTTAAATAATTCTAAATCATTTTTAGCAAATTCTTTAAGTACCTCTGAAGAATCTTTATTTTCATTATAATAAGACTTTAACACATTTTGATACAGCGCAACTTTTCCTCCAACTCTTTTAATACCCTCAGCCGTATCTATTCCTTCAATTACAATATTATTATTTTCAATGGGTTTTATAACAACATCATCTGTTTGTCTCATAGGAAGCCACTTTTTAATTATTATATTTAAACTGTTAAGTTCTATTGGCTTTTCCAAATAATCGCTAAATCCATTACACATAAAAAACATTTTTCCATGTTCAGCATCATCATCCGCCGTTACCGCCACAATAGGCAAATCTTTATATCTTCCGTTATCCATACGCCTTATTATATCTGTTGTTTCTGCGCCGTCAAGTTCCGGCATCATATAATCCATAAAAACCATATCATAAGTATTAGTTTTTATATATTCTATGGCATCAATTCCATTAGATGCTAAATCGACAATAATATTATAATACTCAAGCAAACCTTTAAGTACATTCAAATTTACTTTCAAATCATCCACAACAAGTACCCTTGCTCCCGGAACAAACTCATTTCCCAATAAACTTCTTTTCTGTTTAAATTCTTCAGGCGATTTTTTCTCAAACTCAATACTTCCGCAAGGCGTATTATCATATACTTTCTGCTTTATTTTAACCGTAAAAACAGAACCTTTTGATAATTTGCTTTTTACACTTATATCTCCTGACATTAATTTTGCAAGTCTTTGGCTTATAGCAAGACTCATTCCGGCGCCATTTACTTTCTTTTTATTAATGCAATTAAACGGCTCAAATATTTTGTCAATATCTCTTTTGTGTATTCCGTCTCCTGTATCAATTATTTCAAATATTATCTCAACATCGCTTTTATTTTTTTTGCAGCTTACATTTAATCTTATTTCACCATTATGAGTATTTTGCACCGCATTTTTTATTATGCTTAAAAGTATTTCTTTTATTCTTAAAGGGTCGCCGTTTAATCCTTTAGGAATATCCTCCGCAAGATTTATATTAAATTTAACATTACTCCCCTTTAAATAAATATCAGCAATATTTAAAATATCATACAACAAAAGACTTAACTCATAATCTTCTTTAACAAGATTAAATCTATCTGTTTCAAGCTTTGACAAATCAAGAAGATTATTTATTACAGAATATAACTCCCTTGCCGAACCAAGCACCTTTTTTACATCTTGCCTTGTTTCTTCATCAATATTCTTTTTTAAAATTATTTCACTCATTCCTATTATTACATTCATAGGAGTTCTTAAAACATGACTCATATTAGTAAAAAAACTTTTACTTGCAATCATATCGTATGATTTAGTTTCTGTCGTTTTATTTTTGTTTCCAAATACTATAAATCTAATTAATAAACCTACAACAATTAAATTTATAAAAAACTGTATTAAAACAACGATATTCCAAACTTCACTTTCAACGCCGTTTATAAAACTAATAATATAATCCATTAAAATTACCATCCATTTTTAAATAACTATTAAAACAACACTAATATCTTTGCTTTTTATATATCTATCCAAGACTACGAGAATTTTTGTTACACAAAAATTCTCGTAACCGACAGACGAAAACATTTTCCGTCAGTTAAATTCTATTTTGTATTTTACCGCAATTCATTATTTATATAATAACTTATAATATCGACGCCCATATCATAATTAATGTTATCTGCCGCTTTTCTTAAATCCGCTATAAATCTTTGTGTCTTATCATCATAACTGTATTTTTCAAACTGACTAATTATTTTTTCAGATTTATCAATATCGTAGTCTTCAAAAGCGGATTTAAGTTCTTTTAACAATATTATATCATTTTCGTCAAATTGTTTCTTACTTATTTTATCGTCATTTATTTCAGAAAACATATACTTTTTAAGCTGATTTAAAGAATATTTTACATCTAAAACAAACTCATTTATATTCTCAGAAATAAAATCAATGTTTTCCTCTTTTGCGGCGTTTTCCAAAGCCAAAGCTTTATCAGATATTTCACTAAAGCCTACAATACGACTGCTTCCCTTTATTCCATGTACAATTACCTTGAAATTCTTTAAGTCATTATTATTAAAAAGTTCAAAAGCTTTATCTATATTAACACTTGTTTCCTCATAATATGTTTTAAGAACATTATTATAATTTTCTCTGTTTCCTCCTAAATTTTTAATACCTGTTTCTATATCAAGCCCTTTTATATCAATGTTATCTTTATAATTTTTTTCATCTAAAATAACATTTTCGGTATTAATTTCATGTGTCGGAATCCATTTTTTTATTATAATATTTAATTTATATATATCTATCGGTTTAGCTAAAAAGTCATTCATGCCAGCGTCAATAAATATTTGTTTAGCATGTATAAGAGCGTTTGCAGTTAATGCTATTATAGGAAGCTTTTTATACTTTTCTCCCGGAAGTTTTCTTATTATTTTTGTTGTGTCTATTCCATCAATGTCTGGCATCATATGGTCCATAAGTATTAAATTATAGTCTTTCTTTCTTATTTTACTTAAAGCATCGTATCCATTTTCAGCAGTATCAATTTTCATATCGTAAGGTTCAAGCAAACCTTTCGCAACTTGCAAATTTACTTTATTGTCATCTACAATAAGAATATTAGCTTCAGGTCTTTTAGCAATTACCATATCGCCATAATTTTCTTTTCTGTAATTATTGCTGTCAAACTTTCCAATAGGCAAATAATCTTCAAGTTTTTGAGTTAATATAATTTTAAATGTAGAACCAACTCCATACTCACTCTCAACCATAATAGTACCATTCATCATTTCAGCAAGGTTTTTGCTTATAGGAAGTCCAAGCCCTGTACCTACAATATTTCTATTTTTTCTTGTATCAACTCTATCATAATTTTTAAATATCTTATCAATGTCTTCTTTTCTTATACCAACGCCGCTGTCTTCAACAGTCATTATTAAATTTATAGTTTGTTCATCACATTTACGCCATGTTACAGACAATTTAATATAACCTTCTTTTGTAAACTTAACCGCATTTGATAAAACATTAATTAAAATCTGTTTTATTCTGCCTTCGTCTCCCCAAAGCTCCAAAGGCGTAGTTGAGTCAATATTAAGCTTAAATAATATGTTTTTTCCCATAAGTCTTACATTTATTATACTTACAACATCATTTATTAACGAGCCCAACATATATCTGTCTTCAATAATCTCAAATTTGCCTTCTTCTATTTTTGATAAATCAAGTATATTATTTATAATTGAAAGTAAACTTTCTCCAGAACTTCTTATATCTTCTATACTTCTTCTCTGTTCACTGTTAAGATTTCCTCTAAGTACAATTTCGCTCATACCTATTATAGCGTTCATAGGTGTTCTTATTTCATGACTCATATTAGCCAAAAATGAACTTTTAGCCTTATTCGCCTGCATTGCTTCATCGCATTTTTCCTTATATTCTTCAAGCTGTCTTTTTCCAGTTCTGCACCAAAAATAAGCAACAGCCGAAATACAATTAAACATAAAAAAACAAAACATATATTCTTTAATCCCAATATTTACATTATTTACAAAAAACAATCCTATAAATATTTGATATATATTCATAACTGCCCATGTGGCAGCTAAAACTACCGGATTCAAATCAACAGCAATCAATAAAATAAGAAACACTGAAAATAAATGACTTATATAAAACAATTTTGAAAAAACCTGAAAAGAAACATTTATAACTCCAATTAAATATGTAATTCCAATATTTTTTTCATTTTCAGCCAAATCCGAAAAATATATAAGCGCAGAAACAACACATGGAATTGTATATACTATACAACAGCTTACAGCAGAAAGACTGCTGTAAATAAACAGACTGTAAAACATTATAATAATATAATTAACCGCAAAACAAATAAGCAGTATATTTTTCAGTTTTTTATTAAATAACATAATCAAAGCTCCTTTTTGATTACGTGCAGAATAATTTAATCATCGTCTTTTCTTTCCAAAACCTTAGATATTTTTTCAAGCATATCATTTGGATTAAACGGTTTGACAATATAATCTTTAAGACCAGCATTATAGCACTCTACAATAGTTTCCTTATCTGCAACAGATGTAAAAAATATAACTGGTATTGTACCAGCTCCATAAATATTATTTATCTTATGAATAGTTGCAATTCCATCCATACCTGGCATTAATATATCCATAAGAATTAAATCCGGAAGTTCCGGAAAATTCTTTTCCAAAAACTGAAGTGCTTGAAAACCTGACGTTACTAAAGATATCTTATATTTATCCTCTAATATATATTTAGCTGTTTTCAAATTAACAACCATATCATCAACAATTAAAATATGTTCCATAATATCCCCCTTTAATTTAACATCATAATAATTTAATGTAAATACATTAAATTTATAACACAATAATCTCTTTAAAAATTGTTCTTTTTATATAAAGTTACTATATTTAAAACATATTGTCAATAAGGTATTTTTTATAAATTACATATTTAAAGAGCATAAAAAAACTAAAACATACATAATTTTATAAAACATAACTTGTGAGAATATTTACTAAAAGGCTTTTCTAACCATATTCTAAAAAATAATAACAATATTATTATTATAAATTTTCAAAAAAGGTTTTATTAAATAAATATTTTATGATATAATATAGCTATAATAGAAAATATGTTAATAAGTATTTCCTTTAATACATAGAGAAGAGGTGTTAACACATGGAAAAACAAAAAATATTAGTTGTCGACGACAGTGAGTTTAACCGTAAAATTTTAGTAAATACTCTTGAAAGCGACTACGATTTAATTGAAGCACAAAATGGACTTGAAGCGTTAAAAATAATTAATAAGTACACAACCTCATTATCATTAATTCTTCTTGATATTATGATGCCTGAATTAAACGGAATAGATGTTTTACGTTTTCTTAAAGAAAATGGAATCGTATCAAGTATACCAGTTATATTAATAACTGCTGCCGATTCCCATGAAGAACATGCTTTACAACTTGGAGCAGTCGATTTTATAACAAAACCTTTTGAGCCTAAAATTGTAAAAGCAAGGGTAAATTCTCATATTGAACTTAAAAATACAAGAGAACAGCTTGAGGCACTGCTTGTACATAATATAAATAAAGCTGAACATGATTGGATTACAACTATGGGTGTAATCGTAAATGCCGTAGAGTTTAAAACATTAAAAAAAGTTAAAAAATACTCAAAAATAAGAAAGGTTGTATCACTTCTTGTTGATAATCTTTCAACACATAAAAAATTTGAAGACGAATTTTTGCTGCTTGATAAAAATGCATTAAGTGAAGCGGCTACAATTTACAATATAGGAAAAATATTTGTACCAGACAGTCTTCTATTTAAAAAAGAAGATTATTTATTTGAAGATGAACTTAAAATAATAAGAGACCACACAATAAACGGAAAAGATTTAATTGAACTTTGTATGAAAGACTTTTCAGACGATTACAAAAACATGTGTAAAGATGCTTGTTTATATCATCATGAAAAATGGGACGGTTCAGGATATCCAGAGGGGCTTAAAGGTGATGAAATACCTTTAGTAGCAAGAATAATAACAATTGTTGATGTGTATGACTCATTAATTAATAAGAGACCTGAAAGTAATCCAATTTCACATGCTGAAACTGTTTCACATATGGAAGCTTTAAAAATAATATCTGAAAAATCCGGAACTGACTTTGACCCCGAAATAACAGAAGTATTTTTAGATTTAGAAAACGAAATATATAAAATTTATGAAAAATAAAAAATAAAAAACCGATATCTTAATTAAAAGAAATCGGTTTTTTATTTTTTATTTTTCTCTGTGTAATAATCAAACTTATATATTTTCAAAGTTTTATATAAATTTAAAATAAAACTAATACTAAAAATCCAAAAGATTGATTAATTTCATAAAAGAAATAATTTTAACCAAAGCATGCATACTAATTAACTTAAAAGAAAAATAATATTAAAATTTTATATAATTACTTCCTTGTTTCTATAAAACAAACATTTACCTAATCATTAAGAAAATATTCAACTGGAACATCAAAAAATTCTGCAAGTTTTGTAAGAACACTTTCAGGGAGATCAGATAAACCCAATTCATACCTTTGATATTGTTTTGTAGGTATTCTCAAATATGTTGCAAGTCTAAGCTGTCTTAAATTTCTTGATAATCTTAGTTTTTTAAGTTTTTTAGCCGCCAAAATAAATATCGTCCCCTTTCAAAGGTTTACCCCTAACGATGAATAGATTTTACCATATATTGGAGCGTGTTACAAGTATAATTTAAAATTCGTCATTTTTTACCTTATAAATCATTTTGTACGCTTGTAACATTTACACAAACTTTATCATAGTATGTACTATAACAGTTGTAAAGGAGGTAAAAATTATGAATGAATCAGGATTAATGGAAAGTTTATGTAGATATATAGGCCAAACAGTCACAATTTTCACTACAAGCGGGGGTTTATCAGGCTGTGGATTTACAGGCGTTCTTGCTGCTGTAAATGAAAACTCTGTTAAACTTATAACAAACTTTGGAGCAGCTCCTTCTGTTATTATTTTACGGAAGTAGTTTCGTTACTTTTGCACAATTTCATAAGTGCACTTTCGTAAAGCTTTTTCTTACTTTTTATGGAAATTAAATTCTCTTTTATGATAATTTTTCTTGACATTTTAGCCATATTAAAATCCTCCTATAAATATTCCAAAATTAGTCTCTAATTATCAAAAAAAATCAAAATTAGTCAATATTACTAAATTTATTATTGTCAATATGTCAATTTGATGAATCGTCAAAAAAATCTAATTTTCTTCAAATTCTTTGTGACGACATAATGACTGCATAAAGACTGATAAAAAACTTTTTTTCCTTTAAATTTTATTATAGTTATAATATATCATATTTTCAAAAATTTTTAAATATATAATTTTAAAATTTTGTAAAATTTTAATAATACATATATTCTTTGTAAAATAAAACTTATACTTAAATTAGAATTAACAAGTAATTTTGCGGCTATTCACCTCATAAAATATATGAAATTATATTAAAAGGTGATATAGATGAATTTTGCAATATATTCCAGAAAAAGTAAATATACCAGTTCCGGAGAATCAATAGAAAATCAAATAAACATGTGCTATGAATATATAAAACAAAATTTTGCAATAAATGAAAACTCAATTTTTATATATAAGGATGAAGGTTTTTCGGGAAAAAACACAAATAGACCTCAATTCCTGCAAATGATGAGAGAACTGAAAACTAAAAATATAAACTGTATAGTATGTTACAGGCTTGATAGAATAAGCCGTAATGTAAACGATTTCTCATCTTTAATTGAAATGCTTGAGAAAAATTCAATATCATTTATAAGCATACGGGAACGCTTTGACACAACTACACCAATGGGCAAAGCTATGATGTATATTTCCTCTGTTTTCGCTCAAATGGAAAGAGAAACAATTGCCGAAAGAATAAAAGATAATATGTATAAACTTGCGCAAACAGGTCGATGGCTTGGAGGAACTACTCCCATAGGTTATAAAGCTGAAAAAATTTCCATAACTTCAAATGATAAAACACGCCATGAATTTAAACTGTCTTTAGTTGAGGAAGAAAGCGTAATTGTAAGAAAAATATATAGTATATTTTTAGAAAAAAAAAGGTTATCGGCTGTTGAAAACTATTTATACTTAAATAAAATAAAAACTCGCTCAAATAAAAATTATACTTCGGATAAAATAAAAGATATACTTACAAACCCTGTTTATTGCCAATTAGATATTAAATCCCTTAAATATTTTTCATCCATAGGCTGTAATATATATACAAATGAATCGGATATAAATAAAAATGTAGGATATATGTCTTATTGCAAAACAAAAAATATATCTCCTTCCAGTTCCGTAAGAATAAATACTTCCTATAAAGAGTGGATTATATCAACTGGAAAACATCCTTATATAATATCAAGCGAAAATTGGATTAAAACTCAAAATATTTTAAAAAGCATAAAAATTAAACACACAAAAAAAACATTAAATAATTATGCTCTCCTTTCTGGAATATTGTTTTGTAAATGTACAAGTCCAATGCGTGCTAAAAAATATGGAGATAACAAATTTATATATATGTGTGAAAATAAAGAAAAATCAAAAAACAATAACTGTAATATAAAAGGAATTAAAGGAAATACTCTTGATAGCTTAATTTTAGAATTTATAATTAATAATCAACAATATTCAAAAAAAATTTATAACAAAATAAAAAAAGAAAAAAATACTACGCCTGAAGAATTGTTTGAAAACTTATTTATAAACGCTGACATTAATAAAAAAAGAAAAATAATAAAAACATTAATTGATTTTATAATATATGACGGCAAAAGTGTTAAAATACAATATAAAAACCCTGAATCTTTAAATACTTCCTTACATACACAGCCCCTACATGCCCGGTAGGAAGTAATTGCGGATGTAATACTTGCGGAGGATGGAATAATGGCAATTGGGGAAACAACTGGGGATGGAATAACAATAATTGTAATAACAACTGCAATAACAATTGTAACAATAATTGTAACAATAATTGCGGCTGTGACAACGACTGCGGTTCAAATAACTGGCTTGGTTCTGTTACAGAAATTCCTATCTGCAAAATAGCAAGCTTTACTCACAACGCAATCTAATTAAACACTTAATATATCTTAATATATTTATAAAATTATTCTAAAGACAAATTTTCTCTTCTTTATTTAAAAACAAGAGTTAGTCCTAAAGATTAACTCTTGTTTTTTTACATAAAAAATTTTTCCTAAAAATAATTTGAAACTCAGTTATATAAAAAACTTATTTTAATTTTTAAATATAATTTAAAAAATTAATTATTTTATATAAATATTTAGAAAATATATGTAACTATTATAAAAAGCATGTTATAATTAATATAAGTTATATAAAGGTTTTTTTAAAATATTGGAAACTATATAAAATTAAAAAGCATGTCCGTATAAATCTTAGTTTTTTCAAAAAATTTTAATAGTTTTTCATAATTTATTAAAATCTTTTATTAATAACTGCACTTTATTTAAGAAAGGAGATGATTAAATGAAAAAAATTAAAACTGCTGCTGCTATTTTAATTGCATTGACTTCAATCGCATCTATTTCCGTTTCAGCGTTTGCTCATCATGGCGGCGGACATCACAATAATTATTATAGAAACGTAAATTACTGTTCATGCGGCAATAACTACGTTGATGCAAATAATGACGGAATTTGCGATAATTGCAATTACACATGTTATGGACATTCAAATCATGGACAGCATAGATACTATTGCCATTAATTAAATATATAGGTAATACTGTTTAATTCAAAATTATATTAAATATTTAGATATTTAAGGTTATAAAGTCATAAAGCTTTATTTATTGGCTTTTTGAACTTTATAACCTATAAGAATTTATAAAAGTATTATATAAGCAATATACAAACAAATTACGAGTAATATACAATTTCTATTATAAAAAAATGGTTTATTATGGAATAACATTAATAGCCTTTTTAGTTTCTCTAAACTTTTATGTATATAAACAAAACTTGTTAAATCTTGTGTGGAATGCTGTTAATTCGTTCCTAATTTAAGCATAAAATATGCTTTTTTAGATTTTTGTTCAATAATTTTCATTCATTGTTCTCTTATTTTTGCTGATGTTTTAGATAAATTACATAATTACATAATATTTTTACAGCATATATAATTTATATAATTATTAATTAAATTAGTATTACCTTAAATTTCAAACTACTAAATATATTTTTAACAATTCAATAATACAGAATTAACTTTCTCAAGTTCCTTTCTTATAGCAATATGCTGCGGACATACTTGCTCACATTTCCCGCATTTAATACATTCATTTGCACTTTTTTTGCCACGTCCGCTAACAAGCCAATTTTCTTGCCCTTTAGCCGCTTCTTTATTATTATATAATGTAAAATGATTCATAGCAGAAAATGAACCAGATATTCCAATATTATTAGGACATACTTTTAAACAGTAATTACATGTAGTACATGGTATTAAAGGAATATTGTTTAAAGCATTTTGTGCGTTTTCCATAACTGTTATTTCTTCAGAAGACAACTTTTTAAAATCTCTCATATAAGAAATATTGTCCTCCATTTGTTCCTCATTACTCATACCAGATAAAACAGTAATTATACCATCTAAACTCGCCGCATATCTTATTGCCCATGAAGCATATGAAACATTTGGATTAGCGTCTTTTAATATTTCAGCAACTGTTTTAGGAGGTGCTGCAAGCATACCTCCCTTTACAGGCTCCATAACTATTATTGGTTTATTATATTTTCTTGCCATATTATAACATAAACGTGATTGAATTGAATTATTTTCCCAATCGGCATAATTAATTTGAAGCTGTACAAATTCCATTTCAGTATGATTTTTTAATATCTCCTCTAATTCATCAGCAGTTGAATGAAAAGAAAATCCTACATGTTTTATAAGTCCTTCTTTCTTTTTTTCCTGAACAAAACTCCACATATCAAAATCATCAAAAAATTTTGTACGTCCTTCTCCAAGATTATGTAAAAGATAAAAATCAAAATATCCTGCTCCGGTTTGCCTTAAAGATGTTTCAAATTGGTTTATAGCTTCTTCTCTTGTTTTACAATTTATCCATGCAGCATTTTTCGTAGCAAGCTGGAATTTCTCTCGTGGATATCTTTCAACTAATGCTTGACGTATAGCATCTTCACTTCCAGCATATGCCCATGCTGTATCAAAATAAGTAAATCCCTCCTCTAAAAATCTATCAACCATTTTCTTAACACGTTCTATATCTATATTTTCTCCTTTTTTAGGAAGACGCATTAAACCAAATCCAAGTTTTTTAATATCTTCACCTAAATACATAATAATTTTCTCCTTTCAAATTTTATATTTTAATTATCAAGTATTTTTATTTCAGAAATAGATATATTGTTCTCTTGCGCAAGTCTTGCTAAATCTTCATATTCAGCCTTTTTCTTTACAACACCATATCCAAAAGATTCTTTTATTTTTATACTTCCATAATTCGTTTTCACACTTTTCTCAACTCTGTCAAGAACATATCTTTTGCAAATACTTTCACGTATACCTATTGTTGATGTGTGCTTAAATATGGACTTTAATACCTCCTCTCTTTTTTCTTTCTCACAAATACATGTAAGCAATATACCAGGTCTGTTTTTTTTCATACTTACTGAAGAAGTAAATACATCTAAAACCCCCGTTTCTTTTATTTTATTTAAAGCAAATCCTATCATTTCTCCATTCATATCATCAATATTGCAGCAAAGTTCTATAACCTCTTGTTTCTTTTCTTCTGTATCTCCGATAATAGCCCTTACGCAGTTAGCTGTATCAAAATCTTTTGTTCCCATTCCATATCCAATTTTACTAACTTTCATTAAAGGCATTGAATTAAACTCATCAACAAAATATTTTAATAAAGCTGCTCCTGTGGGAGTACAAAGCTCTCCTTTTATTTCATTATTATATATAGGAATATCTTTAAGTATATTTGCAGTCGCCGGAGCCGGAACTGGTAATATTCCATGTGCACATTTTACTGTTCCCTTTCCTGTATTAACAGGAGAAGCTATTATTTTATCTGCTGAAAGTTCATTTATAAGCATACAGCAGCCTACTATATCTGCCAAAGCATCCATTGTTCCAACTTCGTGAAAATGTATATTTTCAATATTAACTCCATGTACTTTACTTTCAGCATCAGCAATAATATTGTATACTGATAAAACATCATTTTTTACCTTTTCAGGCAAATCAATATTATTTACAATATTTTTTATATCTGCTATACTTCTATGGTGATGGTGATTATGGTGATGGCTATGAACATGCTCATGTATTTTCTCATTTTCAACCATTTCGTTTAAATATACATTTATATGTGTACCATGTATACCGCATTTTACAGATTTTTGTTTTTCAAATTTTACATCTGGAATATTAAGCTTATTCAGTCTTTTTATAAAATCATCAGAATCATTATGTAATTCAATCAGCGCTGACATAATCATATCACCGGCTGCCCCCATATTGCATTCTATATATATAACTCTCATTAATTCATCTCCTTATTTTCAAATATAAAAATCTTTAACTTAAATTTAAGTTTCATCTCTTTCACAGTAACAATACATTTAGATACATCTTCAAGAAAATTTATTATACTTATTTGTTTCATATATAAATTTTCAAAGTGTTTCATTCATACTTCCAGTTCTATATCCTTCTAAATCCATCGATATATATGTAAAACCAAACTCTCTTAATTTATATAATATAATGTTTCTTATATCAATAAGCTTTTGAAATTCATTTGGCATAACCTCAATACGTGCCATTTTATCATGTATACGAACCCTTACTTGATGAAATCCTTTATCAAATAAAAACTGTTCTGCTTTATCAACCATATTAAGTTTTTCCATAGTAATTGTTTCACCATACATAAACCGTGATGCCAAACAAGCTAAAGATTGTTTTTTCCATGTATCAAGACCTAATTTTTCAGATAATTTTCTTATTTCTTTTTTATTTAACTTAGCATACCTTAAAGGGCTTTTTATTTCAAGTTCTTTAACAGCACATAGCCCCGGTCTGTAATCACTTTCATCGTCTGTATTTGAGCCTTCAGCTATATATTTAATATTATTATTGTAAGCTAAAACTTTTATTTCGCTTAAAAATTTCTTTTTACAAATATAACATCTATCTTTTGTATTTTGGCTGAATCCGTCTATTTCTAATCCGTCTAATTCATATATTAAATGTTTTATTTTCTCCTTTTTACAAAAATCGCATGCTTTAATAAACTCTCTTTCCGGAAAGAAACATGCCTTTATTGTAACTGCAACAGCCTTATCTTTTAAAATGTTATGTGCTGTTTTTAACAAAAAGGTTGAATCAACACCGCCCGAAAAAGCTATGGCAACATTTCCTAAATCTTTTAAGTATGCTTTTAATCTCTCATATTTTTCATTTATTAATATATCATCTGTCACTATTTAAACCTCCTATTTTTAGTCTATAATTTATTTAATAACAATAATCATTATATCCATAAAAGCTAAAATATTAGAAATTTCTCTTTTTAATATTTTCTTATCACATATCTAAACATAAAAATAAACTTTTTTCATATTATAAATTATAATACCCATTATAAAAACAATACATTCAGTTACTGGAAAAGCCAGCCAAATACCTGTAATTCCTATAAAATATGATAATAAAAAAGCCATAGGAACAATAATAAAAAATCCTCTTGCAACTGAAATCATATGAGCCGGAAACGCCTTTTCAACCGAAGTAAAAAAAGATGAAATAAAAATATTAAACCCAACAAAAGGCATAGCTATAAAATACAGTTTCAAACCTAAAACAGACATATTTTGCAGACTTATATTTCCCTCACTGTTAAATATATCTGTAATAAAATCAGCAAATACAAATATTAACAAATATATAATAGCTGATATAATAATAATTGTTACAACGCTGTATCTTAATATATAGTTTATATTTATTTTATCATTTTTTCCATAAGCTTTACTGATAATAGGCTGTATTCCCTGTGCTATTCCGGTGTAAATTGATATAACCACAAGAGATATATTAGCAATTATACCATAAGCGGCAACTCCAACATTTCCGGCAATTGTTAAAATAATTGTGTTAAATACAATAATTACAATTCCAGAGGATAACTCTGTAACAAATGATGGAATACCTAAAGAAATATTTGAAAATATTATATGTGGATTAAATCTTGTTTTTTTCAAATGGAATCCGTTTTGCTTTTTAATATAATGTTTTAACAATATAAGCATACTTATAATAGGAGCAATTCCTGTTGCCAATACAGCTCCAAATATTCCCATATTTAATGGAAATATAAAAATATAGTCAAAAATAATATTGAAAATACTTCCAATAAACATAGCCGTCATAGATAAATCAGGGCTGCCATCATTTCTTACAAAACATATAAAAATATCATTCATTATAAATGCCGGTGAAAATAATAAAATTATTTTAATGTAAGTATTAGTCATATTAGCTACTGACACATCTGCTCTTAAAAACAAAGTCAACTCATAAGAAAAGAAAAAACCAATAAATACAAATAAAAAACTTAATATTATCGCCGTATAAATTGTATTAGTAAACACTATATCTGAATTTTCAAAATCATTTTGTCCTTTAAAAATAGAATATTTAGTAGAACCTCCCATACCAAGCATTAATCCAATCCCATGAATAAAACTATATACCGGTATGGCAAGATTAAGTGCCGTCAAACCATTTACTCCCAAACCTTTGGAAACAAAAAAAGTATCTGCAAGTATATAACATGAAAGACCAATCATTCCAAAAACATTTAATGAAGTATATTTTAAAAATTCTATAAAATATGATTTGCAGTTCATAATTACCTCTTATAAAAAACGTCAGAATTTTCTATCTTCAAAGGCCTAACGATAGAAATTCCAACGTCCAAACTAATTACCCGGCGGCAAAAACAACTTTAGTATTTTTAAATTATTTTATCATACATATATTTTCTTTGCAATAAAATCTAACAAATAAAATATCAAGTCAAGACTACACGAGTAAGTCCCCCGTTTAAAAAACGGGGGACTTACTCTGTCGGTTAAATTAAACATCTATTTAAAAATCAACTTCTTTTCCATAATATACACATTCAAAAAGCTTTTTCATTTCAATCGGAGTTATCTCACGTGGATTTGAACCTGTACAAGCGTCTCCAACTGCAAGTTCTGCAATTTTATCAACTTTTTGTTTAAACTCGTCTTCAAGTATTCCAAACTCTTTAAGAGTCTTTGGAATTGACAAAGCTTTATTATACTCATCAATTTTACTGCATAATTTATCAACACATTCATTATCATTTCCTGTAATACCAACACTTCTTGCAATATCAGCATAACGGTTCTGAGCACTTTTTGCGTTATATTTAATAACATAAGGAAGATATATAGCATTAGCACATCCATGAGGTATATGTCCTGTTGAAAAAGCAGCGCCTGTTTTATGAGCCATAGAATGTACAATACCAAGCAAAGCATTGCTGAAAGCTTGTCCGGCAAGACATTGAGCATAATGCATTTGCTCTCTTGCATTCATATCTCCATTATATGAATCAATAAGATATTCAAAAACCATATTAATAGCTTTTAAAGCAAGCGGGTCTGTAAAAGGAGAATTAAGAGTAGACACATATGCTTCTATGGCATGAGTCAAAGCATCCATACCTGTATGAGCCGTAAGAGTTTTAGGCATAGTTTCCGCAAGTTCTGGGTCAACAATGGCAATATCTGGAGTAATATTAAAATCAGCAAGAGGATATTTAACTCCCGTAGAATAATCAGTTATAACAGAAAAAGCTGTAACTTCTGTCGCTGTTCCAGAAGTAGAAGGAATTGCTATAAATTTTGCTTTTTGTCTTAACTCCGGAAAAGAAAAAGGTTTTATTATTTCTTCAAAACTTGTATCAGGATATTCATAAAAAACCCACATTGCCTTAGCAGCGTCTATTGGAGAACCGCCGCCCATGGAAATTATCCAGTCAGGCTCAAACTCACGCATTATTTGTGCGCCTTTCATAACAGTCTCAACAGAAGGGTCAGGTTCAACATTTTCTATAAGCTTTGTTTCAATAGAAGCTTCTTTTAAATAAGCAAGCACTTTATCTAAAAAACCGAACCTTTTCATTGAGCCTCCGCCTAAAACAATAACAGCTTTTTTACCCTTTAAATTTTTAAGCTGCTCTAAAGCGCCTTTTCCATAATACATATCACGTGGTAATGTAAATCTCATCATAAAATAAATCCCCCTTTTAATTAAAATTCGTTAGAATTTCATTAAAATAATAAAATATAGCGTATATAAAAACCTTTATTTTTACCTTCTCTAATTCTAAATATTAAAAAAACTATAAAAAAATACACTTTAACTTTGTTTTATTTTTCATAATTTTTTATATATATTTCAGTTTTCATATATGTTCCAACGAAATTTTTATATTTAACTTTGTTAAAATTTTATCATAATTTTATTTAATTGTATATATAAAAAATATCCAAATATTTATAAAAATATTTGGATATTTTTTACTCACATTATTTCTTAATTAAATCTATTCTCTAACTTTTAATTTTAAAACTTAACTCCTTTTGAACCCTTTGCCCCTTTGCTTCCTCCAAAAGAAAAACCTTTAAGTATATCTGTATCATAACTGTAATTTATTTCTTCCTGCTCTCTTTGTCTTTTCAAAGCAAGCTGAATTATTTTTGTAAGTAAATCTTTATAGTTTATTCCGCTTTCTTTCCATAAATAAAAAGCAAGAGAACCTGGTATAGTATTTATCTCATTTACATAAATTTCTTGACTTTCATTATCAATCATAAAATCAATTCTAACAACACCATTACACCTTAATACTTTAAACGTATCAACAGCAAGCAAACGTATTTTTTCTCTTACATTATCATCTATTTCAGCCGGGCATTTTCTTTTAACGCTTGCCATACCTTTATTTGATGAAGATGACATATACTTATCTTTATAGCTTAATATCTCATCTTTGCTTAAAGGTTCTTCACATTCTGAAGCTTCTGCACTCTCATAATCTCCAAGAACAGAACAGTTTATCTCTTTTAAATTTTCTATGGCATGTTCGGCTACAATCTCTTTTGAAAATTCAAAAGAATACTCAATAGCATTTTCCAGTGATTGAATATCTTTTGCTATTTTTATTCCTACACTTGAACCTAAGTTTACAGGCTTGATTATAATAGGAAAAGATAAACTTTCTTTTATTTTGTCAACAACTGCTTTCTTGTTATTTTCATAATCAAATGAATTTATACGTATACAATCAAGAACAGGAATTTTATTATACTTTAAAACAGTTTTCATAACATACTTATCCATTCCTACTGCTGATGAAATAACATCACAGCCGGCAACCGGCACCCCTAAATAACTTAAAAATCCTTGAAAAGTTCCATCCTCAACATTTGTTCCATGAACAATAGGAAACGCTATATCAATATAATCATACATTTTATTTGAAAATGTTTTAAACGGAAATTTATATATTTCAGCTTTTCTATTTCCTTTTACAAAAATAACTCTTTGGCTTTTATTAATCAAACCTTTTATATCTGTATATTCCTCTATTTTTGAGATAAATTCCCCGCAATAATAATTATTATCCTTTGTTACATAAACAGGAACAACATCATATTTATCTGTATCAAACGCATTTATTGCCTGAAGCGCTGAAATAACAGATATTTCATGTTCAACACTGTTTCCTCCAAAGAATACTCCCACCTTAATTTTCATTTAAAAATACTCCTTTACAATGTTTTATAAAAATTAAATAATATTTAATTAATTATAATTATCAGGAAGATCGTTTTCAATTAAAACAAAAATATTTTCCCCGTTTATTTTTCTAATCTCTTTAAAACCTTCTTGAATATTGTTTACCATAATCAAATTATCTAAATTAAATTTATCCGTTTCCTTTACTCCCTCTGAAAGAGCTTTTGATTGGCTATGTCCTACAATTATAATATAATCGCATTTTTCAGCAGCATATTTACCGGCTTTTTTATTTTCCTCATACTCTAAACTTCCAAGTTCAATCATACCGGGAGTAATAACAACCTTAACTCCGTCAAACATATAAAGTGTATCTATTGCCGCTTTAAATCCGTTAGGATTTGAGTTATAAGCATCATCAATAATTGTTATATTGCCTTTTTGCTCAAGAAGCTCAAGTCTATGAGAAACAGGCTTTAATTTTTTTACTCTTTTAACAAGCTGTTTCATATCAACCCCAAATTTATTGGCAACAGCAATACATCCAACAATATTTTGTACATTATGAATACCTATTAAATTTGTTGTAAATACAGTTTCAATATTATTATGCACAACAACAAATTCTGTTCCTTTACTTGATGCCTTTATGTTTTTAGCAAAATAATCAAGTCCATTTTTGGTTCCGTAGCTTATTATGTTTTTATCTTTTCTTCCGTTTTCTATATACTCATTGTCAAAATTCAAAAATATCATTTTGTTATCTTTTATAGAATCATACAATTCATATTTAGTTTTTACAACATTTTCAATACTTCCGAAACTTTCCAAATGCTGTGGTCCTATACTTGTAATAATGCCGGCATCAGGATTTACAATTTTACATATTTCTTTTATATCACCTACATATCTTGCTCCCATTTCACATACAAAAATTTCATGTGTAGCCGTAAGATTTTCCCTTATTGTTTTAACAACTCCCATTGTTGTATTATAATTTTGCGGTGTACACAACACATTATATTTTCCCGAAAGCAATGTTGTCAAAAAAAACTTAACACTTGTTTTTCCATAACTTCCTGTTATACCTATTACTTTTAAATTTTCAGATTCTTTTATTATTCTCTCAGCGTCTTTTATATAATGTCTCTTAACAAGGTATTCCGCCGGACTATTAATATAATTAGACAAAATAACAAAAAACCACGATAAAATATAAACCAAACTCAATAATTCATAATATAAATTAATAAAATACCCTATAAAAGCAGCTATTATTAATATAACAGCATTAGTAAAAATAAGTCTTTTAACTCTCATTGTATAAACAAGAGGTTTTTTTGCCTTTTCTTTTCTTAAATAAAAAAATAAAGAAATAAAATATACTAAACCCGACATTATAATTCCGATTTTTCCGGAGATAAATAAGACAAAAATGCCTCCTATTAAACCAGTAATCTCTTTTAAAAACACATTTACACTATTTTTCTTCATCCATAAAATCTGTTCATGCGGCTTATATGTGTTTAATTGAAACATATGAATTAAATAAAGCGTCAAAGCTTCATATGACAATAAAAATAAAATACTCCATATAATATTTAATATCATTATACATTCTCCTTTGGGAATAAAAATGATTTTAAAACAGACACAACCAAATAAGAATCATCAATAAATGAAAAATGTCCGGCATTTTTCACAACAACAAGTCCTGAGTCCTTAATAGCAGCCTCCATTTTTTGCCCGTCTGAAAGAGGTGTAGCTGTATCTTTATCACCCCAAATCAGAAGTGTGGGAACATTAATATATTTTAAATAAACTTCTAAATCTTCATTTACAACTTTAACAAGAGTGTCTCTCATTATTCCTGAAACATTATTATAATCACTTGAGCCAAACAGACCTCTGAATTTATCCAATGCATTAGGAAACATATTTTTTATAGGTTTTAAAAGAAGCACTTTTTTTCCGCATTTAAAAACTTTAAGCCTAACTTTGCTTTTAAAAGACTTTTTAGGAAGAATTCCGGCACTATCAATTAAAACAACTTTATCAATATAAAAACTCAATTTATCCTTTGAAAACAGTTTTATAATTACACGTCCTCCAAATGAATGTCCAATCAAAGTTAATTTATCTAAACCAATTTTTGAAATAAATTTAATAACAAAATCAACATACATATCTACATTCCATGGCTCTTTAGGAATATCGCTTTTCCCAAAACCCGGCATATCGACTCTTATAATTCTTCTTTTTTCTTTAAGCTCATTTGCAATATAATTAAATGCCTCAATATTTGAACCCCAGCCATGAAGAATAAGAACAGCATCTCCCTGTCCTTCGTCAGCATAATTTATTTTAAGTTTGTCTATTATACATTCCATTATAAAAGCACATCCTAAATTAATTTAAACAAATATACAATTTCAAATCAGCGTTACCACACATTTATACGCTGACTTATATTATAATATTCCATAAAACCCTTATTGTCAATAGCTGTAATTCAAATGCGTTATACAAAGAATTCTTAAAACCATTTATAAATACAAACATTTTTTATATATATAAACATATTTTATGATATAATATTATATAAAAACAACCGACTTTTTATATCAAAACAAAGGAGAAAATAAGATGGATTATAGTAACGAATCACTTCTTTCAAAAGCGTTTATTTTTGCTGTAAAAGCACACGATGGCATATATCGCAAATGCTCAAAAATACCATATATAACCCACCCTGTTGAAGCGTGTGAAATTGTATCAAGAATAAAACCAGATGAAATATTAATGTCGGCAGCTATTTTACATGATACTATTGAGGATTGTGAAAAAATCACTTATGACACAATAAAAGAAAACTTTAATGAAAGAATAGCGTACCTTGTTCAATGTCAAACTGAAGACAAAACAAAAAATTGGGAATACAGAAAAAAACATACCATAGATTTTTTAAAGAACACAAATGACATTGATATAAAGATTTTAGCCCTTGCTGATAAACTTTCCAACATGAGAAGCATATATAAAGATTATATTGTAATGAAAGATAATATATGGCAGAAATTTAATCAAAAAAATAAAGACAAACAACTTTGGTATTATAAAAATATTTTATATGCTTTAAGCGATTTAAAGGATACTCCTCAATGGAATGAATTTGACAAATTATTACACTTTATTTAAATTTATATATAAGAAAACACTGATTAATTTTCAAATTTCATTAAATCAGTGTTTTCTTATATATATTTATTATTTATTATCTCTATAATAATTTATAAGACAGCCGGATAAAATAATTTTTCTTTCATCATCAGTTAATTCAGCCATTTCAATTTCAAATTCTTTTAAATCATCATTTTTCACAACATAAGCCTTAAATACGCTGTTTTTATTTCTTATGCCTTCTGCCACATTAGGTATAAAAATAAAATCATCTACATTAAATATAATCTCTCCTTTATATATAAAAGGAAGCATTCCCCAATTTATAAGATTTGAACGATAGCGTTTTGTAGCATATTCTTCGGCAAAATTTGCCCAGCCGCCTAAAACCTTTTGACAGCTTGCCGCCTGTTCCCTTGCCGAACCGTCTCCCGGTTTAATTGCATAAATAAAACTTCCTATTCCTGTATTTGTAATATCGGCATTAAATTTACTTACAGTTTTAAAAGCTTTTTCAAGCTGTTCATTTATTTCAAAAGGATTTTTGCCGCTTATTCTTGCCTTTTCTGCAAGCTGTATATCTTTTGCTCTTTTCACATACATAGGGTCTTTTCTTGAAAGAGTAAACTCAGCAAGCCCAAGAGGATTTGAACGATAAGAACTTGTCTCACCTGAAGGAATAAGTTCGTCCGTAGTAGTTACAGGGTCAGTAATTACAGACGCCGCTCTAAGCATTAAATTTTCTGTAAGACTGCTCATTTTAGGCCAATCCGTAATATTAGGTCCTAATTTAAGTTCAACAGAATTATCAGCTTTTCCAAAGCCATTATAAACTCTGTTTTCATATACCGTTTTATTAAAGAAGTATTTAGGCTTTGTAAAATTAACATCTATATCCAAAGCTGAAGTTAAAAAGCCTTTATTTACAGCAGTAGCGGCTATTGAACGTGCATCCATTAAAGCAACAGAAGCAATTTGTCCATTTCCCGGCTTTGAGCCTTCTCTGTTAGGGAAGTTTCTTGTAGAATGCCTTATGCTGAACCCATTATTTGAAGGAACATCGCCTGCTCCAAAACATGGTCCGCAAAACGCTGAACGAATTGTAGCACCAGCAGCCATAAGCTTAGCAATAGCTCCATTTTCAACAAGTGCCATAAAAGTAGGCTGACTTGAAGGATAAACGCTAAGTGCAAAATCATCTGCTCCTATTGACTGTCCATTAAGTATATCAGCCGCATCCGCTATATTATCAAAAGTACCTCCGGCACAGCCTGCTATAACTCCTTGGTCTATATACAACTTTCCATTTATAACTTTATCTTTTAAATTAACTTTTATATTTGGATTTTCAATTTGTTTAGCACATTTTTTCTCAACTTCATCAAGTATATCATAAAGATTTTTATTTAACTCATCTATCTCATAAACATTGCTTGGGTGAAAAGGCATAGCAATCATAGGCTTAATATCTGACATATCAACATATACTATACCATCATAATAAGCAATTTCTTTAGGATTTAATTCTTTAAAATCATTAATTCTTCCATGAGCCTCATAATAATCCTTTACTTTAGAGTCTGTCCTCCATACAGAAGAAAGACATGTTGTCTCTGTTGTCATAACATCAATGCCGTTTCTATACTCAACATCAAGATTATCAATGCCATCTCCTATAAACTCCATAACTTTATTTTTAACATAACCGTTATTAAAAACAGCCCCTATTATTGAAAGAGCGATGTCCTGCGGACCAACACCTTTCATAGGTTTTCCTGTAAGATATATGCCTATTACTTCAGGACATTTTACATCATATGTTTTTTCAAGAAGCTGTTTAGCCAGTTCTCCGCCGCCTTCGCCTATTGCCATTGTTCCCAATGCGCCGTAACGTGTATGACTGTCTGAACCTAAAATCATCTTTCCGCATCCTGACATCATCTCACGCATAAACTGATGTATAACAGCCTGATGAGCTGGTACATATATACCGCCGTACTTTTTAGCCGCTGAAAGTCCAAACATATGGTCATCTTCATTTATAGTACCTCCTACGGCACATAAACTATTATGGCAGTTTGTTAATACATATGGTATAGGAAATTTTTCTAAGCCGCTTGCACGTGCCGTTTGTATAATTCCAACATATGTTATATCGTGAGACGCCATACAATCAAATTTGATTTTTAAATTTTCCATATCTCCTGATACATTATGATTAGATAATATATCATAAGCAATTGTGTTTTTACGTGCGCTTTCTTTTGAAACATCGTTAATTCCATGTTTTTTTAATTTATCAGAAACCATATTGTCATCAGAAATAATCTCTTTTCCATTTATAACATATGCTCCTGTACTATATAATTCAATCATTGCTGCACCTCCATAAAAATTTCATATTTTTTTATTATATCACATATGCATAATTTTTCAATATACAAAAAGGCTGTTGCAACAACAGCGTATTTGCAACAGCCTTTACATCGTTATTTATTTTGTAAATATTGTTTAACAATATCACTTACAGCCTTACCGTCAGCACGTCCTTTAACTTTCGCCTGAACGGCTGCCATAACTTTTCCCATGTCTTTCATGGTCTTAGCACCTGTTTCAGAAACAACTGCTTCCACTATTTCTTTTATTTTATCTGCTGTTAACTGTTCGGGAAGGTAAGATTTTAATATTTCTACTTTTTTATTAAGTTCGTCAATTAAATCTTGTCTGCCGCTTCTTTCATAATCCGGAAGCACATCATAACAATTTTTAAGTTCTTTTGCTATGACCTCTATAACACCATCATCGTCAAGCTCGATTTTTTTATCTTTCTCTATTTTAAGAACTCCAGCTCGAACCATCTGAACAGCATCTTTTAATATACCGTTTTTTTGTTTCATGGCTTCCTTCAAATCAGCAAAAAGCTGTTCTTTTAATGACATTAAACATCATCCCTTTTATAACTTAACCTATAATTTAGTTGAATTTACGCTTTCTGGCAGCTTCAGATTTTTTCTTACGCTTAACGCTAGGTTTATCATAGTGCTCTCTTTTACGAACCTCGCCCATGATACCGGCTTTAGCACAGCTTCTTTTAAAACGACGAAGAGCACTGTCTAAAGATTCGTTTTCTTTTACCTTAACTTCTGACATGAATTTCCCTCCCTCCAGTTACTGTTTTGCATAAAATGCCATGCAACATGCACTACAAAATTATACACAAATTTCGCTCTGACGTCAACTACATATTTTAAATTTTATATTAATTTTTTTTAATTAAATTATTTAGTGTATGCCGCAATATCATTATATGCAAATATTAAATCTATTTTCACAGTAGACATAAAAATTTTTTTTACATTTCATACATTTCTAAAATATTTATATATTATCCTATTATCTTAAAAATAGAAATTCCAAGCGGAGGAACATCTAAAACAATACTGTCTGGTTTATAATTACAATCAATTTTTTCAGAATGTCTCTCGGCTCTGTTTACAACACCGCTTCCGCCGTATTTTTCCTCATCGCTGTTAAATATTTCTTTATACATGCCTTCAAAAGGCACTCCCAATCTAAAATTGTTATAAACAACAGGAGTAAAATTACATACTATAACAAGAGTTTCATTTTTCTCTCCGCTTTTTCTTATAAACGAATATATACTTCTGTTTCCGTCACAGCAATCAATCCACTCAAAACCCGAATCATCAAAATCATGCGCCCACAAAGCTTTTTCCTTCAAATATAAATGATTAAGTTCATTTACATAAAGCTGAGTTTTCTTATGTGTATCATAATCTAACAAGAACCAATCAAGAGCCTGTTTCTCATTCCATTCAATAAACTGTCCAAATTCTCCGCCCATAAACAGAAGTTTCTTTCCCGGATGACTGAACATAAAACCGTATGCTACTCTAAGATTAGCAAATTTCTGCCATAAATCCCCCGGCATTTTATCAAGCATCGACTTTTTGCCATGTACAACTTCATCATGTGAAAATACAAGTATAAAGTTTTCAGTATACGCATACACCATTCCAAATGTCAAATTATTATGATGATATTTTCTATGAATAGGCTCTTTAGCTACATACTCAAGAAAATCATTCATCCATCCCATATTCCATTTAAGACTAAATCCAAGTCCGTCTTCTTCAGGAGGTCTTGATACTTTTGCCCATGAAGTAGATTCTTCGGCAATCATTAAAGCACCGGGATGTTTCTTATGAATAATAGAGTTCATATGTTTCATAAATTCAACAGCCTCAAGGTTTTCATTTCCCCCATACTGATTTGAAATCCATTCCCCGTCTTTCTTTCCATAATCAAGATAAAGCATTGACGCAACAGCATCAACTCTTAAACCGTCAATATGAAACTTTTCAATCCAGAACAGAGCATTTGCTATAAGGAAGTTTTTAACCTCATTTCTGCCATAATTAAATATAAGTGTTCCCCAGTCAGGGTGTTCGCCTTGTTTAGGGTCTTGATGTTCATAAAGTGCTGTTCCGTCAAATCTTGCAAGCCCATGTGAATCTTTAGGAAAATGCGCCGGTACCCAGTCAAGAAAAACCCCAATACCATTTTCATGACATTTATCAATAAAATACATAAATTCATCCGGCGAGCCATATCTGCTTGTAGGAGCATAATACCCCGTAACTTGATAACCCCATGAACCATCAAAAGGATGTTCTTCTATTGGCATAAGTTCTATATAATTATACCCCATTTCCTTTACATATGGTATAAGAGTGTCAGCAAGTTCAAGATAGCTTAAAAATCTGTCTTCTTCCTCGTTTCTTTTCCATGAACCTAAATGAACTTCATAAATATTCATTGGTCTGTTAAGGTCTGTATTATTGTCTCTATCTTTAACCCATTTTTCATCTTTCCATTTATATTTATTCAAATCAAAAACTAAAGAAGATGTACTTGGTCTTAACTCACTAAAATTTGCATAAGGGTCTGATTTTTGGAATAATGCTCCTGTAACGGATTTAATTTCAAATTTGTATTTGTCGCATTCTTTAAGTCCCGGAACAAAAAGTTCCCAAACGCCGGAATTATTTATTACTCTCATTGGATTTCTTCTTCCGTCCCACGCATTAAAATCTCCTATAACGCTTACCCTTACGGCATTAGGTGCCCATACGGCAAAAGAAACTCCGCTTATTCCGTCAACATTTCTTAAATGAGCTCCTAACTTTTCAAAAATCTCATAGTGAGTACCCTGATTAAATAAATAAACGTCTAAATCAGTAAGAGTAGGTGTAAACGAATAAGGGTCATATGCCGACCATTTATTTTCCTCATAATCCTCTATTTCAAGATAATATCTAAACCATTTATCTCTATCTTTAATAGTAGTCTCAAAAAATCCATCTGCATGTACTCTTTTAAGTTCATATTTTTTACTAACGTCTTTTGCATCAACAGCCGTAATATTTTTTGCCTGAGGTATAAAAACTCTAAGCGCAAGAAAATCTTTTCCATTTTCGTCTTTCATTTCATGCAATCCCAAAATATGATGAGGATCACCGTGCTGAGCCTTTAAAATTTTGTGTAATTCTGATATATCCGCAGTTGTAAACACAGATAAACACATCCCTTCTCTTTATATAAAGAAACACTGATTATTTTTGCCATTATCAAATCAGAATTTCCTCACTTGTACAATTTAAGTATACAACACTTTCCAATTACTTGCAAGAAAAGCTAATAATTTATTATAAAATTAATTTTATTTTGTAAACTTCCATTTTGAATTTTTCGTTTTTCTAATTTTTTAAACTCCCCTTTAAATAAAAACAATATGATACTAAAGCGCCTACAACCCAACTTACAGACCATGCTATCCAAACACCGTTTTCACCAAAATAATACGGTAGTATATAAGCTAAAGCAACACGTACAATATAATCTGACAAAGTTGAAATTGTAAAGGCAAGCATTACCCCTGCTCCTCTTAAAGCTCCGTCTGTAACAATTTTAAATGAAACAGCAAGATAAAACGGAGAAACAATTTTCAAAAAATTTTCTCCTGTATTAAGAACCTCCTCATTAATTTCATCAATAAAAATGCCTGTAATTTGACGTCCAAATATAAAAAACACAGCAATAATTGGAACAGCTACTCCTATCATCATAAAATTTGCTATTTTAACACCTTTTTTTACTCTTTCTAATTTGCCGGCTCCTAAATTTTGAGCTATAAAACTTGATATTCCATTAGATAAAGTAGAAAAACATGTAATAGCAAAATTATTAAGTTTTACTGCCGCTGAATATCCGGCTATAACATTTTCTCCAAAACTATTTATTTTACTTTGTATAAGCAAAGTGCCAATAGAAATAAAACTTTGCTGCAAAACGCTTGGAATTGCTATTCTGCTTATTCTTTTAAGCATTTTAAACGAAAAAACGTCATGTTTGCCTTCATATTTTATTACCTTTATTCTTTTTAACAAAGTAAAAGATGCGAAAACAGAAGATAATCCCTGAGCAATAAAAGTTGCCCATGCAATACCGGCAATTCCAAAATCAAAACTTTTAACAAAAACAATATCTAATATTACATTTCCTATGGATGAAATAATAAGAAAATACAAAGGCGTTCTTGAATCTCCTAACGCCGTAAATATAGCGTTGCAGCTATTATACAAAAAAAGAAAAACAAGTCCGGCTATGTATATTTTAAGGTACAAACCTGCATCATAGAAAATATTTTCAGGAGTATTCAACATACGCATCATAATATTATAAAATAAAAAACCGCATATACTTAAAACCACTCCTAAAACTATTTGAGAAATTATTGCTGTATTTATAGCTGTTCTTACTTCACGGTTTTTCTGCCCTCCAAATAAATTAGACACTATAACCGACGTTCCTATACTAAATCCTGTGGCTACGGCAATAAAAATCATTGTAATAGGATATGAAGCGCCTACCGCCGCCAAAGCTGAAGAACTAATATATTTTCCAGCAATAATACTGTCCATAATGCTATAAAACTGCTGAAAAATAACACTTAACAGCATTGGAAGAGAAAATTTCCATAAAATTTTTGCCGGAGACCCTTCTGTCATATTTGTAATCATTATAAAACCTCTTTTCAAAAATTCGAGTAGTCTTAACATTATATAAAAATTTTGTTTTTCATAATTTTTTTATACATATAAAACAGTATTTATAATATATACTTTACAGACTGTCTTAAAATTTCTCTTATTTTACTTATATTTAAGACAGTCTATGTTTTTTTATATAATATCTTAAATTTTTTCTATATATTTTTCTGCCGAATATACACAGTTTGCCCCATCAGAAGCCGCCGTTATAATTTGCCTTAAAGCTTTAAGCCTTATATCACCGGCAGCAAAAATACCCTCTCTGCTTGTAATTCCGTCTTCTTCAGCAATAACGTATCCATTATCGTCAAGTTCAATTAAACCTTTTAAAAATCCTGTATCTGGTATTGTACCAATTGCTATAAAAACTCCGTTTACAGATATATCAAAAGTTTTTCCTGTATTAACATTCTTTAATAAAAGTCCTTCAACTTCATTTTCTCCTTTTATTTCTTCGGTAACAGTATTATATAATATTTCTATGTTTTTAATACTCTCAACTTTTTCCCTTAATATTTTAGTTCCTCTAAATTTGTCTCTCCTATGAATAATATATACCTTTTCACACATTCTTGATAAAAATACAGCGTCTTCAAGGGCTACGTCTCCGCCTCCTACAACAGCCGTTATTTTATTTCTAAAAAAAGAGCCGTCGCATGTGGCACAGTAAGAAACTCCCATTCCTCTTAATCTTTTCTCACCGTCAATATTTAATTTTCTATAAAAAGTTCCCGTTGCCACTATAACAGCCTTCGTATCAATTTTATCGTCATTTTTCAAAATCACCTCTTTAAAATCATTCTTATCTATTATTTCCTTAACCTCTCCTTTTAAAAATTCAGCCCCCAATTTTTCAGCATGTTCTTTAAATTTCTTAGCGAGATTAAAACCATCAATGTCAGGTATTCCCAAATAATTGTCAACTTCATAAGTATTAAGTACCTGTCCGCCGTTTATTGGCTGTTTTTCAATTACAACAGTATTAAGCATAGCCCTTTTTGCATAAACACTTGCTGAAAGACCGGCAGGACCGCCTCCGATTATAACTAAATCATACATAAGAAGAATACCACCTTTGTTTTATTATTTTAAAAAATACTTATTAAAATATTATACCACAACAAATTATATATACTCAAAAAAAAATTAGGCACTTAAATTAAAAGCACCTAATCTTTTTTATATATCTAATTAAAATTTATCAACTGTTGACATATGGCTGATTAAATCAAGCACCTTATTTGAATAACCCCATTCATTATCATACCATGCCACAAGCTTAACAAAATTATCATTTAAAGCTATACCAGCCTTTGCGTCAAATACAGAAGTACAATACTCTCCTACAAAATCAGTAGAAACAACATCGTCTTCAGTATAACCTAAAATTCCTTTAAGATTAGTTTCAGATGCCTTTTTAACAGCAGCTTTAATATCTTCATATGTTGCTGCTTTCTCAAGACGGCATGTTAAGTCAACAACTGAAACATCAGGAGTAGGAACACGGAAAGACATACCAGTCAATTTTCCGTTCAACTCAGGAATTACTTTGCCAACAGCTTTTGCTGCACCAGTTGATGAAGGAATAATGTTAGCGGCAGCAGCACGTCCGCCTCTCCAATCCTTTTTAGAAGGTCCGTCAACAGTTTTCTGAGTAGCCGTAGTAGCGTGAACAGTTGTCATTAAACCTTCAACAACACCAAAGTTATCATTAATAACCTTTGTTAAAGGAGCAAGACAGTTTGTAGTACAAGAAGCATTTGAAACTACGTTCATATCGCTTGTGTATTTTTCATTGTTTACACCCATAACAAACATAGGGGCGTCAGCTGAAGGAGCTGATATAACAACTTTCTTAGCGCCGCCTTTAAAGTGAGCCGATGCCTTTTCAGTAGTTGTAAACACTCCTGTTGATTCGACTACATAATCAGCACCTACGCTTGCCCAATTAATTTCTTCAGGGTTCATGCACTCAAAAACAGTAATTTCTTTTCCGTTTACAACAAGCTTTCCGTCTTTAGCTGAAACTTCGCCTTTAAATTTGCCGTGTACAGAATCATATTTAAGCATATAAACCATGTAATCCAAACTGATAAACGGGTCATTTATAGCTACAACATCTAAATTATCTCTTTCAACTGAAGCACGAAAAACAAGACGGCCAATACGTCCAAAACCATTAATACCTACTTTAACCATTGTTAAATCCTCCTATATAACAAAAAATATTTAAGCTTAGGCAAAAACAACAAGCTTGCCTGACAAATATAGTATAACACAAAAATAGTTATAATTAAACATTTTTTTAACAAAAAATAGAATTTTTTATTTTACTATCTTTTAACAACGCATATTACAGAGAGTATAAGAGCAGCTAAACCTAAAAACACGGCTGCCCCGCTTAAAGCAATACTTACATATTTCATAATGAAATCCTCCTACATAAAATACTTAACTCCTGAAATAAAAATCTGTTGGTCTTTTTCGCCTTCAATATTTTTATAAAGTCCGTTTCCTATTCTTTCAGAATGTCCCATTTTTCCAAAAACCCTTCCGTCCGGGCTTGTTATACCCTCAATAGCGTATACAGAGCCATTTGGATTATATCTAATATCATAAGATGCATTTTTAAACTCGTCTACATATTGTGTTGCTATTTGATTATTTTCAATAAGCGTTTTTAAAACTTCCTCATTAGCAGCAAAACGTCCTTCTCCATGGGACAACGCAACTTTATAAACATCACCGGCTTTAACATTCCAAAGCCATGGAGACTTATTTGAAATAATTTTAGTATCAGCAAAACATGATATATGTCTTCCTATCGTATTAAAAGTAAGAGTAGGACTATTATCATCTATATCTCTAATTTCTCCGTAAGGAACTAATCCAAGCTTTATAAGTGCCTGAAAACCGTTACATATGCCAAGCATAAGTCCGTCTCTTTTTTTAAGCAAATTCATAACCGCTTCTTTTACCCGTGGATTTCTAAATACAGCAGCTATAAATTTTCCTGAGCCGTCTGGCTCGTCTCCAGCGCTAAATCCTCCCGGAATCATAACAATTTGAGAATTATTAATCATTTTTACCATTTTGTCAATTGATTCCTCAAGCCACTTTTCTTTTAAATTACAAATTACAAGTGTCTCTGCAACTGCTCCGGCTTTTTCAAACGCTCTTTTTGTATCGTATTCGCAGTTTGTTCCCGGAAAAACAGGTATAAAAACCCTCGGATGCGCAATATTTATTCCTTCTGTTGTTTTTTCACTCATTTCATATATAGGTACGTTTATATCAGCTTTATTTACTTCTTTATAAAAGTTTGTAGGGAATATATTTTCAAGAGGTTTCATCCATGCTTTAAGCGCCTCATCAATTGATAAAACACTGTTTCCAACCTCAATATTTTTACTTTCATTAGTTTTTCCTATAATCTCATAGCAAGTATTCTCAAATAAAGCTGCTATTTCACTTTCACTTTCATTTACTTCAAATATAAACGAACCATATGAATAATCAAAAAGTTCTTCTGTTTCAAGTTTAAATCCTATTTTATTTCCAAAACACATTTTGGCTGCTGCTGCTGCAACTCCTCCAACTCCTATGGTATATGCGGAAATAATTTTCTTATCTTTTATAAGATTATTTATTTTTTTGTAATTATCAACAAGTTTATCAAAATCTGGAAGGTCGTTTTCATCATATTCAGTTTTAACCTTTACAATAAAACTATTTGTATGTTTAAATTCTGATGATATTATATCATATGTTTTTGCCGGAGCAATAGCAAATGAAACAAGTGTCGGAGGAACATTCATATCTTTAAAAGTACCGCTCATGCTGTCCTTTCCGCCTATGGCTGCAATTTTAAGTTTCATTTGGGCATAAAAACCTCCTAAAAGCGCACTCATAGGATGTCCCCACTTTTCCGGGTCATTTCCCAGTCTCTCAAAATACTCCTGAAATGTCAATCTGACTTTTTCATAATCTCCTCCGGCAGCAACTACTTTTGATATAGATTCAACAACCGCATATATAGCTCCGTGAAAAGGACTCCATTTAGAAACTTCTGGATTATATCCATATGCCATTATTGTAGCTGTATTAGTTTCTCCTTCAAGTACCGGAACTTTAGCCGCCATAGCCTCTGAAGGTGTAAGCTGATATTTCCCTCCAAAAGGCATTAAAACAGTACCTGCTCCTATTGTTGAATCAAATCTTTCAACTAATCCCTTTTGACATGCTACATTAAGCTGTTTAAGATTTTCAATAAACTTTTGTTTTAAATCTATTGTATTTTCTGTTTCAAATTTCTTTTTTTCAGGCATTTTAATAAATACATCAGTATTTTGTATTGCTCCGTTTGTATCAAGAAATTTTCTTGATATATTAACTATATTTTTCCCATTCCAAAGCATTTTCAATCTGTCATCGTCTGTAATTACAGCAACAGCCGTTGCCTCAAGATTTTCTTCAGAAGAATATTTTATAAAATCATCTACATCATTTTTATCAATAACAACCGCCATTCTTTCTTGTGATTCCGATATAGCAAGTTCCGTTCCGTCAAGACCTTCATATTTTTTAGGAACTTTATCAAGCTCAATTTCAAGCCCTCTTGCAAGTTCACCAATAGCAACAGATACTCCGCCGGCTCCAAAATCATTACATCTTTTAATCATAAGACTTACATTAGGATTTCTAAAAAGCCTTTGTAACTTTCTCTCCGT
Source organism: uncultured Eubacteriaceae bacterium (assembly GCA_947086655.1). Classification (GTDB taxonomy): domain Bacteria; phylum Bacillota; class Clostridia; order Lachnospirales; family CAG-274; genus CAMTZM01. Next base: position 73,594 of record CAMTZM010000001.1, on the reverse strand, counting down.
AGGAGCATTTCCTTTTTGAACTTCAGCGCCGCATGTTAAAATAGATTCTTCCGTATGCTCTTTAGATGAACCAGTAGCACCGCCGCAGCCGTCACGTCCCGTCCTTCCTCCTACAAGTACTACAATATCGCCTTTTTGAGGTTCTTTTCTTATAACATTGCTTTTTTTAGCCGCTCCTACAACTGCACCAATCTCCATACGTTTAGCAACATAACCTTCGTCATAAATTTCACTTACATGTCCTGTTGCAAGTCCTATTTGATTTCCATAAGCGCTGTATCCATGAGCAGCAGAAACTGTAATTTTTCTTTGAGGAAGTTTTCCTAAAAGTGTTTCATTAACAGGAACATTTGGATTTCCGCTTCCAGTAACTCTCATTGCCTGATAAACATATGCTCTTCCCGAAAGAGGGTCTCTTATAGCTCCTCCAAGACATGTTGCAGCACCTCCAAAAGGCTCTATTTCAGTAGGGTGATTATGTGTCTCATTTTTAAACATAATAAGCCACTGTTCATCTTTTCCGTCAACATCAACCGGAACGACTATACTGCATGCGTTTATTTCTTCCGACTCATCAAGATTATCAAGTTCTCCTGACGCTTTAAGAGCTTTCATACCTATAACAGCTATATCCATAAGACATATTTTTTTATCTTTTCCAGCATATAACACTTTTCTGTTATCTAAATACATATTATACGCATCTTCTATAACTGCCTTATAATATCCATCCTCAAAATCAACTTTATTTATATTGGTTGAAAACGTCGTATGACGGCAGTGGTCAGACCAATATGTATCAATAACTCTTATTTCAGTAACCGTCGGATTTCTTTTTTCAGTTTCCTTAAAATAATCACGGCAGAAAATCAAATCATCATCACTCATTGCCAATTCAAATTCCTGTCTCATATTTTTAATTTCTATATCTGTTTTATCTATAAATCCATTTAAAATATCCACATTTTCAGGTATAGACAATTCCATTTCAAGACTTTCCGGCTTGTCCATATTCGCTATTTTTGAATCTACCGGGTTGACACAGTACTTTTTAATAGTTTCTATATCTTCCTCGGACAAATTGCCTTTTAAAACAAAAACTTTCGCTACGGCAATCTGAGACATATGCCTGCCGGTTACAATCTGTATGCACTGCATAGCCGAATCTGCCCTTTGGTCATACTGTCCCGGAAGATATTCCATGGCAAATACAGTCTCTTTGTCTTTTAAAACAAAATTTTCTTCATAAATAGAATCTACTGGTGGTTCAGAAAAAATTGTCTTTTTAGACATTTCATAAAACTCGTCTGAAATATTCTCTATATCATATCTGTTTAAAATTCTTATGCCCTCTAAATTCGATATGCCTAAATTTTCCCTTATATCCTCATATAAATGTTTGGCTTCTATATCATATCCTTTTTTCTTTTCTACAAATATTCTCCTGATTTGCGCCATAATTTCCTCTCCTCGCCGAGTTTATTATAATAAACATAATTCTATCACTTTTCTTTAAAACCTTCAAGTCTCTTTCTTTTATACTCCGTAAAACAGCCATTATCAAGCGACTGTCTTATTTCTTCCATTAAATTATTAAAAAAATAAAGATTATGAATTACACAAAGTCTCATAGCAAGCATTTCTTTTGCTTTAAAAAGATGTCTTATATACGCTTTTGTATAATTTTGGCACGTTTCACAGCCGCATTCATCTGAAATAGGCGTATCATCAATTTCATATTTAGCATTAAGAAGATTTAATTTTCCCTTATTTGTATAAACATGAGCATGACGCCCGTTTCTTGCCGGAAGAACACAGTCAAAAAAATCAACTCCTCTTTCTACCGATTCCAATATATTTTCAGGAGTTCCTACCCCCATTAAATACGTAGGCTTATTTTGCGGAAGATAAGGCACAACAGCATCCAAAATCCTATACATTTCCGCATGAGTTTCACCAACAGCAAGTCCTCCGATAGCGTAACCGCTTAAATCAAACTCCGATATCCTTTTAGCATGGTCTATTCTTATATCTTCAAATGTGCCGCCTTGATTAATTCCAAAAAGCATTTGCTTTTTATTAATAGTATCTTCCATATCATTAAGTTCATTCAATTTTAATATACATCTTTCAAGCCACCTTGAAGTCCTATCTACTGAATCTTTAATATATTCTTTTGCTGCCGGATAAGGAGTACACTCGTCAAATGCCATAGCTATTGTTGAAGCTAAATTTGACTGTATACGCATACTTTCTTCAGGTCCCATAAATATTTTTCTTCCGTCTATATGTGAAGAAAAATAAACACCTTCTTCTTTTATTTTTCTTAAAGAAGTAAGAGAAAATACTTGAAACCCTCCTGAGTCAGTAAGTATAGGTTTATCCCATACCATAAATTTATGAAGCCCCCCTAGTTTTTTAACAACTTCGTCCCCTGGTCTTAAATGCAAATGATACGTATTGGATAACTCAACTTGACATTTAAGTTTTTTAAGGTCAACACTTGAAAGAGCTCCCTTAATAGCCGCCGATGTACCTACATTCATAAAAACAGGTGTTTGTATAACTCCATGCGGAGTATGAAACTCTCCTCTTTTTGCTCGTCCTTCTGTTTTAAGTAATTTATACATTTTTATAACCTCAAATCTTTTTTTATTTATTCCATACAGTATTTAAGCATTTTTTTATATTCATTCCAGTTTACATATACTCCTCCCATACTTTCAAGATGTTCTGTGTAAAACTGACAGTCAATAAAAACATAATTCTTTTTTCTCAACTCATCTGCAAGAAAAATAAGCGCTGCCTTAGATGCATTATCTGTTTTTGAAAACATACTTTCTCCAAAAAAACATTTTCCTATTGAAACTCCATACAGTCCTCCGCACAAAACACCATCTTTGTATACTTCCGTACTTATGCAATAACCTAATTTAAAAAGATTATTATAAGCCTCCTCCATATAATCTGTTATCCATGTTCCCTCTTTAAACTCTCTCATTTTACGGCATGAATGAATAACATTTTTAAAATCATTATTGAAAGTAATTTCAAATTCATTTCTTTTAATTACCTTTTTCATGGACTTTGAAATTTTTATATCAGATGGAAAAATCAAAAATCTTTCTTTAGGACACCACCACTTAATTATTTCTCCTTCGTTATACCATGGAAATATACCTTTTGAATAAGCATTTAAAAGCCTTTTGGCAGATAAATCACCGCCTAAAGCAAGCAAGCCGCTTTCATGTGCAAGCTCTCCGTCTGGAAAATTATAATTGTTTTTATCAAGTAAAAAAACCGGCATATTGTCCTCCGTATATGATAAATTTAATATTTGTGTTTCATTATATTATAGCAATGTTAATAATTCAACATAATTTATATTAATTTTGTAACATTTCTTAATATAAGTTTTAATTTTAAATATGCATTTTTTCTTGAAATGAAATAAAAAAAGATGTATTATAAATTTGTGTCTTTATTATGAATTTTTAGGAAGAATTGATTTACAATAAGTTTTCTGTATAAATTTGAAATGCGAAAGCAATAATTTGAACGCTTAATAAAATTTTATTTCAGACTTATTTCGATAAATTTTGTCGCTTTTTTTAATTCTGAGCATTATTTATCAAAACAATATCGTTTATATTAATGTCAGGACATAAAAATATAATAAATAATAAAATTGCCGGCAAAGCGAAAAAACAAATTTAAGTCTTTGAATGATATTTCTAATAAATGGGAATAACTTTTATCAAAGTATAAATATATAAAACGTATTTAAAAAATAAAAAAAATGCGATATAAATAAACGCCGATTCAACAGGAATCATAATATATACACTTAATTTTTTATAGCTTAAAAATTCACTTTTTTATTAAGGAAGGAGAAACATATAATGTTGACTAAAGACATAGGCATAGATTTAGGTACAGCCAATACACTGGTTTTTGCTAAAAACAAAGGCATAATAGTAAACGAGCCGTCGGTTGTAGCCATAAATTCAATAACTCATGAGGTTTTAGCCGTAGGAAATGAAGCCAAAGAAATGATTGGACGTACACCGGCGTCAATAATAGCTACACGCCCTATGAAAGATGGGGTAATTGCTGATTTTGAGGTAACTCAGGCAATGCTTAAATATTTTATAACAAAAACTGTTTCAAAAGGTATGAGCCGTCTCAGAATAGTAATATGTGTTCCTTCCGGAGTAACGGAAGTTGAGAAAAGAGCCGTAATTGAAGCTGCTGTATCAGCCGGAGCAAAAGAAAAAAATGCTTATTTAATAGAAGAACCAATGGCAGCCGCTATTGGCGCCGGACTTCCCGTAGAAGAACCTATTGGAAATATGGTAGTAGACATAGGAGGAGGGACAAGTGAAGTTGCTGTAATATCACTTGGAGGAATTGTAACAAGTAAATCTATAAGAGTTGCCGGAGATGAGTTTGACTCATATATAGTAAATTATATAAAGAAAGAATATAACTTAGCAATAGGCGATAGAAGCGCTGAAGAAATAAAAATAAGGTTAGGCTGTGCATATTTAAGTGAAGATGATTTAATTAAAACAATGGAAATAAGAGGCCGTGACCTTGTTTTAGGACTTCCTAAAACAATTACCATATCTTCAAAAGAAATACTTGATGCGCTTAATGAACCTGTAAACTCTGTTATAGACGCTATTAAATACACTCTTGAGAAAACACCTCCGGAACTTGCTGCCGACATAATGGAATCTGGAATTGTTCTTACAGGCGGCGGAGCACTTTTAACAGGACTTGACAAATTAATAGCTATTGAGACAGGTATGCCGGTACATGTAGCTCAAGAGCCTTTAAATTGTGTAGCAAAAGGAACCGGCTTGGTTCTTGAACATATAAATACTTTAAGAACCGTATTAATTTCATCAAAAAGATTAAGTTAAGGAGAGTTTTTAATTGGATTTTTTTAATAGGTACAAAAAAACTATTATAGCAATAGCCTCTCTTTTCTGTCTTTGCCTTGTATTCATAACGGCGGAGAGAACCGCTCCTACATTTGTTGAAACAGGCGTAAGTTATTTAATAACTCCATTTCAAAAAGCAAATACTGCGGTTTCAGAATGGATTGGAAGCAAAATAAATATAATAAAGCATTTAGACGAAGTTGAGAATGAAAATGAAAAACTTGCAAAAAAAGTCCTTTCACTTGAAGAAGAAACAAACAGACTAAAACAAATGGAAAAAGAGAACAAAAAATTGACGGAGCTTCTTGAAATTTCTCAGAAATATAAACAATATCCAACTACGGGAGCAAGAATTATTGCCAAAGACCCCGGAAACTGGTATGATATATTTATAATAGACAAAGGCACAAAGAATGGAATTGAAAGAAATATGGTTGTACTTTCTTCAAACGGACTTGTAGGAAAAATTTCGGAAGCCGGATATAATTATTCAAAAGTTGTATCTATAATTGATGATACTGACTCAGTAAGCTCTCAAAACACACGTACCGAAGACATTGGATTTGTAAGAGGTGACCTTACAAACAAAGGCATTTGCATTATGGAATATATAGATAATGAAGCTGAAATTATAGAGGGAGACGAAATAATAACTTCACATTTAAGCAATATATATCCTCCGGGACTGACAATAGGTTATGTAAAAGAAATTTACTCAGATTTAAACACACTGACAAAATATGCTGTTGTAGAACCGATAGTCGATTTTAAAAACTTAGAAACAGTTCTTGTTATTACTCAGAATTTTGAAAAAAATATTTCTTTTGACGTAAAACAAGAAAATACCGAATCAAAGCCGTTTGATGTGGAAACAACATCAAAGGCTGATGATTAAAAAGGCGGGTTTAAAAATTGCGTTATTTTATTACTTCACTTATTTTAATAGTAAACTTAATATTACAATCTACATTATTTCAATATATAGAAATAATAGACATTAAACCAAATACCACAATAGCCATAATTGTGGCATTTGCATTTTTATGCGGTGAATTGCCGGGGGCTATAATAGGGTTTGCTGCCGGACTTCTTCAAGATATATTTTTCGGCTCGTATATAGGCATGCATAGTATGCTTGGTATGCTTACGGGTTTTTTATGCGGTAAATTTTACATTGGTTTTTATAAGGAAGGTCTTCTCCTTCCCCTTTCTCTGACGATAATAAGCACATTATTTTATGAACTTTGTTTTTATATTTTAAATATACTTATAAGGGGAAATATGAGCGTTTTATATTTTTTAAGAGCAGTCATACTTCCGGAAACAGCATATACAGCTATATTTTCAGTTATAATATATAAAATAATATACTTAATAAACTGTAAGCTTGAAGAAAGAGAAAGACTAACAAGAAAGTTATTTTGAAAATTCAGGAGTTTTGTAAATGAATAATTTTTATAACAGCTTTAAAAAATTTATAACAAATCGTCTTACAATTGTATCTATAATTACAATTTTTCTATTCTCCGTTTTAGTAATTAAGCTTTTTACATTACAAATATTAAACGGTGATTTTTATAACAAAAAAGTAAAAACAACCACTGTTCAAGATATAATAATACCTGCTCCCCGCGGCTCGATATATGACAGATACGGAAGACCTCTTGCAACAAATAAATCATCTTTTACAATTAATATAGACGCAAGCATAAATATTGAAAATCAAAATCAAGTATTATTAAATCTTATTAATATGCTTGAGAAAAATAATGAGGATATAGTTGATAATTTTCCTATATCTAAAGAAAAACCTTATGTATTTACTTTAAACGGAAGTGAAAAACAAGAAAAAAGATGGAAAAATGACATGAATCTTGATGAAAAACTAAACGCTGAAGAATGTTTTTCAAAGCTTAGGGAAAAATTTGATGTAGATAAAAATTTAAGTGACGATGATGCAAGGAAAATATTATCTTTAAGATGTGAGCTTTATAGCAAAAGATATTCAAAATATATACCTGTAACCGTAGCTTATGATATTAAAACAGAGACAATATCAGCTATTGAAGAAGAAAAATCTGCTTTTCCCGGTATATATATTGATGTTGAGGCTTTGAGACATTATCCTGAAGGAAAATACTTTGCTCATACTTTAGGATATATAAGAACAATTACAGAGGCAGAACTTAATTATTACAGGCAATTCAGCGATAACTACAATATAAATACAATTGTAGGCAAAGACGGAATCGAAAAAGCGTTTGAATTAGAATTAAACGGAAAAAACGGAATTAAATACGTTGAGGTTGACAGTGTCGGAAGAAGAATAAATACAATAGATTCACAAACTGTTGAACCTATTCCCGGAAACAAAGTATTTTTAACTGTTGACAGCAGATTACAAGAAGCAGCCTATAATACGCTTGAAAATACACTTAGAAAAACAATTATAAACAGACTTACCGGAAAAAACAGCAGATTTAGATATTCCGTAAAACAAGTTTTAATGTCAATGGTAAACAGCAATAATATATCAATAGAAAACATAATGAAATCAGAGGGAAACTCTGTTGAATCTGACGTTAAAAATCATATATTATCCATAGATAAAACAGCCGCTGAAAATACCGATTTAGCAAAACAAATTTTAATAAATGCAATAGACAAAGGCAATATTTCTTCTACACAATTAATTTTAATACTTGACGAACAAGGAACAGTTAAATTTGATGAAGAATATAAACTTAGAATAAAAAGAGGTACAATATCTGCACTTCAGGTTTTACTTGACAAACTTAATACAAATGAAATTACTCCAGCTATGACAGCTATGGACCCGTGTACAGGTTCTGTTGTAATAAATGATATTCATACAGGTGATATACTTACAGCTGTTTCCTATCCGTCATATGACAATAATGAATTTGTAAATAATTTTAATAATGAATACTATTTAAAATTACAAAGCGACCAAGTAACAACTCCTCTTGTAAACAGACCTTTTACAGAGCCGAGAGCTCCCGGTTCTACTTTTAAAATGATTACTTCAACTGCCGGACTTGAGGAGGGGCTGATTACTCCAAATTCTATAATATATGACAAAGGTACATTTACTGAAGCAGGTTTCCCATATGCCCGCTGTTGGATTGGAAGCGGAAAGGGTTCTCATGGAGGTGTAAACGTATCACATGCACTTGAAGTATCGTGCAACTATTTCTTTTATGACTTATCTTTTAAAATGGGAAACTCAAAACGAGGTACAACTCTTAAAGGTATAAGCACTCTTAATAAATATATGGAGTATTTTGGGCTTAACGACCCTACTGGTGTTGAGATATATGAATTATATGATTCTATGTCAAATTATCCGTCTAAAATCTCATCGCCTGATTATAAAAGATATATATATGGAATGAGAAATCCTGATGCATCTGAAAGTACTCTTAAATGGTATGATGGAGACACTATAAGAACAGCTATTGGACAGTCGTTTAACAACTATACCGCCGCTACAATGACAAAATATATAGCAACTTTAGCAAACGGAGGAACAAGATATACAACACACTATCTTAACAAAGTAGTATCATATGACGGAAAGACAATTAACGAGTATACTCCAAATGTTGAAACTAAAATAAATATAAGTTCTAAAAATTTAAAGGCAATTCACTATGGAATGTATCTTGTAACATCAGGAGACAGAGGTACATTAAGAAATATATTTTCAGGCTTTCCAATTCCCGTAGCGGCAAAATCAGGAACAGCTCAGGAATCGTCAAACAGAAGCGACCATACTTTATTTGTAGGATTTGCACCTTATGACGAACCTCAGATTGCTATATCGGTTTTAATTCCGTTTGGAGACGACACATCTACTTCACCAGCTCCTAATATAGCAAAAGAAATAATAGGCTATTATACCGGATTAGAAAAAACTCCAGAAACAAAACATATAAACACTTTAACTGAATAAGCAAGTATTCTTTAAAATTGTTTTATTTATGAACCGGAGGCAGAAATGAAAGAAAATAGTATAATATTCAAAGGTAAAAATAATGGTATACAAATTATATTAGATAACAAAATGTCCTTTAACGAGTTAAAAACGGCTTTTGAAAACAAAATAAAATCGGCAAAAAATTTCTTTAAGGATGCCGACTTATCTATAAGCTTTAAAGGACGTGAAATAAATGAATTAGAAGAAAAAGAACTAATTGACATAATTTCTAAAAACACAAGTATTAATGTTTCATTTTTAAACAATAATGAGTTAAAAACTTCTGAAAAAGTTTTTAACGCTTTAAAAAATATAACCGTATTTCACAAAGGTTCAATAAGAAACGGGCAATCTTTAAAAGATAACGGAAGTATTGTAATAATAGGAGATGTAAATCCGGGCGGTGAAATTATCGCCCGTGGAAATATTATTATACTTGGTTCATTAAAAGGCATAGCACATGCCGGCTGTGACGGAAACGCCGATTGTTTTATAGCTGCATTTAATTTATGCCCTATGCAGCTTAGAATTGCTGATTTTATTACATACTTTTCTGACGGGAATTTTAATAAAGCAAACGGCGCCGAAATTGCTCGTATAAAAAATGGACAAATATTTATAGAGTCACTTATACATTAATGCTAAATATAATTTAAACTATATATAAAAATTTGAACGAATGAATTTTTATAAATTCTTTTAATGACACTTAGTGTAAATAGTATTTTTTTGTAAGTATTTGCTAAAAGAAAATGATGCAAAATAATAATATTTCTGTTAATATAGACTTAAATACGGAAAATATAAAACTATAATATCCTAATTTATTCCGTATTCATAACAGTATTAATTTTTTGGGAGGAAAACAAATGAGTGAAGTTATAGTTATTACCTCAGGAAAAGGCGGCGTAGGCAAAACAACCACATCGGCAAACCTCGGAACAGGACTTGCTATGGAGGGCAAAAAAGTTGCAATGATAGATGCCGATATAGGACTTAGAAATCTTGATGTTATAATGGGACTTGAAAACAGAATAGTATATGATTTAATAGATGTAGTTGAAGGAAAATGCAGACTTAAACAAGCTTTAATAAGAGACAAAAGATTTGAAAACTTATTTCTTATGCCGGCTGCTCAAACAAAGGACAAAGACTCAATAAGTCCTGAACAAATGACTAAATTATGCGAAACTTTAAAAGAGGATTTTGATTACATAATAATTGACTGTCCAGCCGGAATTGAACGTGGTTTTAAAAATGCAATAGCCGGAGCAGATAAAGCTGTTGTTGTTACAACTCCAGAAGTTTCAGCCGTAAGAGACGCCGACAGAATAATAGGTTTATTAGAAGCAAATAATTTAAGCCGTCCAACACTTATATTAAATCGTATAAGAGTTGATATGGTTAGAAAAGGCGATATGATGGCAATGGAAGATGTTACGGAAATACTTGCTATTGACATATTAGGAATTGTACCTGACGATGAAAGTATAGTTGTTTCTGCAAATAAAGGAGAACCAGCGGTAACAGACGATAATTCAAAAGCCGGAACAGCATATAGAAATATAACACAAAGAATATTGGGAAATAATGTTCCTTTAATGGATTTAGATGTTGATAATGGATTTTTAAAAAAGTTAAAAAGATTATTTAAGGCAAATTAGATATGGAGGTTACTAATATGGATTTATTAAATTTATTTGGCAAAAAACCTTCTACAAAAAACATTGCTAAAGAAAGACTTAAACTTGTTTTAATCCATGACAGGGTAAACTGCTCAACTCAGGTTTTGGAAATGCTTAAAACAGATATTATAAGAGTAATATCAAATTATATGGAAATAGACGAAGAAGAGCTTGATATACAAATTACGCAAACCCAATCAGAAGATTCAAACGGTAATGTTCCTATGCTATATGCGAATATACCAATTAAAAGCATGCGTAAAGTACAAATGTAACTTATTGCAAAAAACAAATGGTTAGCAGGTTAATACAATGAATGATGAAATTAATAAATTAAATTATCTTCCTGAAGCTCATAATGATTTTATATTTTCGGTTATAGGAGAAAAATTTGTATTTATTTTATGTATATTTATATTAATTGCAATACTTATATTTATTTTTTTTAAGCGGAAAGGCAAATAAAAATGATTACAAAAAAACAACTTCTTTCTTTTGATTTTTTTTTACTGATAATGATTATAATAATAGGAATCTTTGGAATACTTATTGTTGGAAGTGCGAGCCGTATTAACTTATATGGCTCGTCTGCTGAATTTAAAAGTCAAATATTATGGTTTACAACAGGTTTTATATTAATGTTTGCCACAGCGTTTATTGATTATAGAACATTATGTAAATTTTATATTCCTATATATATTTTAAATATTGTGCTGCTTGTGCTTGTTCTTTTAATTGGAAGTGGAAATTCTGTAAATAGATGGCTTTTTGGCATTCAACCCTCAGAGTTCTCAAAAATATTTATGATTATTTATCTTTCAAAATACATTGACAAAAATCGGGAAAAGATTAATAATATAAATGTACTTTTGCTATTTTTGGCCGCGACACTTCTGCCGACTTTGCTTATTAAAATGCAGCCGTCTCTTTCGGCCAGCCTTGTAACACTCGCAATTATGGCTACACTTCTATTTGTAGGCAATATAAAATATAAATATATTTTAATACTATTAATTATAACAATACCCATTTTTGTAATTGTTTTAATTGATGTGCTAAGAGACGAACCAATAATTTTAAGTAAATTTCTTAACTCTTATCAGCTTGGCAGAATTACATCAGCTATACGCCCCGATTGGTCTGACCCATTATATTATCAAACAAAAAACTCAATTTGGGCAATAGGTTCAGGACAATTAAAAGGAAAAGGGCTGTACAATGGCACAATTAATCAATTAAGTTATCTTCCCGAATCTCATAATGACTTTATATTTTCGGTTATAGGTGAAGAACTTGGATTTATTGGATGTATATTCGTATTAGCCGCAATGCTTGTTATAATATTAAGATGTATTATTGTAGCCGGAAGAGCGTCAGATAATTTAGGCACTCTTATAGCCTCTGGTGTAGCCGGAATGATAGCCTTTCAAGTTTTTGTAAACGTAGGGGTAGCAACCGGTCTTCTTCCAAACACCGGAATGCCTTTTCCTTTTGTAAGTTATGGCGGCAGTTCAATGTGGGCAAATATGATTGCGATAGGGCTTGTAATAAACGTCGGCATGAGAAAGCCAAAATCCATGTTTGAGGGGTGAATAAATGAACATAGCGTTAGTAGCACATGACAATAAAAAAATATTGATGGAAAATCTATGTATTGCTTACAGGCATATATTAAGCAAACATACAATATTTGCTACAGGAACAACAGGATTATTAATCGAAGAAACATCAAACCTCACTGTTCATAAATATCTTGCCGGACATCTCGGCGGAGAGCAGCAATTAAGCTCACAAGTTACAAATAACGATATTGATTTAGTCATATTTCTTCGAGACCCAAATCCAAAAAATTATGAGCCTGACAGTAACAGCTTATTAAGATTATGTGATATATACAATATACCGGCAGCAAGTAATCTTGCTACGGCTGAAGCGCTTCTTCTTGCGCTTGACAGAGGAGACCTTGACTGGAGAATTACAATGAAACAAAATAGCCATTAAAAATTAATTTTAAAAAAACAATGAGTATAAATATCAATAATTATACTCATTGTTTTTTATTTACTCCATTATTTTAAGTCTGTCTACAACGCTTATTTTTTGCATATTATTATAACACATAGTAGGAATTACTATTGAAAAAAATAATAACACGGGAATGCTTGCTAAAATAGGCAATATATTTAAACTATATGTGAAATACCACATTTGATTGGAAAATGAATTTACTAATAAATATGTCAGTATATTTCCTATTGTTAAAACAAAAATAAATGATAATCCTGTATAACAAAGCCCTTCACTTATTAACATTCCTTTTAATTGTTTACCTGTCATTCCAATAGCCTGAAACATAGCTAATTCACGTCTTCTCGTCTGAACAGAGGTTATAGATGAATTTATAAAATTTAATACTCCTATAAGTGCAAGAATAAAACTTAAAATACCTCCGACAATTAAAAACATATTTTTCATACCTTTAAATTCATTTTCACAGCTTGTTCGTGACTTATAATCAAGTTCTTTATTTATATTCTCACAATAGTTTTCAACCCATTTTTCTATTGTTTCATACTTACTTTCTTCAACATTAAAAGCAATTTTCATTGAACCTTTTGTACCTGTCTGTTTTATAAACTCGTCACTATACATAGAAAAATACACGTCAAAATAATGAATATGCTGCGGACCAAGAACAAAAGGTATATCGCCTATTGCCATTACCTCATATTCTTTTTTATTTCCGTTTCCATAATCTATTGTAACCTTATCACCTATTGAATAATATTTTTCATCTCCAAAAATATAATCAGTCACAATAATATAATTTCCTGTTTTAAACTTCTCTAAATCAAAATTACCTTCTTTTATCTCCATTTTTGATATAACAAATTCATCAATTCCATACAAATGAGAATCAATAATATGTTCATCATCAAGTCTTCTTTTCTGTTCCTCAAGGTATACTGACGGAAACTGAGATTTATATTTCTCATAAATAGCTTTTGCATTATTAAAACCGACATCGTTAAGTTTATGCTGAAATTCTTTCATATATACATTTCCTATTTCTGTTATTCCATCAAGTTCACTTATAGTCTTTTTGTCATTTTCATTTATACCATCATATACTAAAACAGACGAACTTATATTAATAAGAGAAGCATCTGTTATATAAAAATCAGAAATAATTGTATTTTGAATATATTTATCCATATCAAATCCATTTACAAATGTTATTGTAGTATTTAATAATATTATAGAAAGAGAAAGAGATAAAATAACAGATAACGCTTTTTTAGGAGTTCTTTTAACATTTTGAAAAGCCATATAAAATATTGTGTTCTTTTTTGCTTTATTATTTCTTTTATACTTAATTTTATTATTTTCAATATATTTTACAGACTCAACAGGCGAAATTTTGCATACAAATGAACATGGCTTTATACAGCTTATCAATACAGTTAAAAACGCAAATAATCCTCCTCCTATAAATATTATAGGATTTATAGATAAACAATAGTCATTTTCAGCAATGTCAGAAACTTCTAAAACTGCTGGTACTAATACAAAAGATAAAATATAACCAATAAAAAGTCCCATAGGTATTCCAATTAAACAAAGCAAAAAACCTTGTCTGCGTACAATCTTTTTTAATTGTTTGTTTGTTGTTCCAATTGTTTTAAGAAGACCATAAAAACGAATATCTTTTGATACAGAAATGTAGAATATATTATAAATAATTAAATATCCTGAAAACATTATTAAAAAAATGGCACAAAGCAATAAAAAAATTGTATTCAAATCAACTTCAGAACTGGTATAAGCCCAATTTATCCCGTCATTTACTTCATTGTCAAAGCCGCATCTATTTTTAAGTTCTTCCATTTGCTTTTCTATATTCCATGAACTTTTAAACCAAATAAGCGGATTTATTGAGCCTGAAAAATCAGTCTCATCAATTATAGACTCTCCTTTTTTTATTGGAGCAACTTCATCACAATACTCACGGGAAACAAACGCCTCATTTGCATAAGATGCAATATCTCTTTCCCAAAATCCACATAACGTAAATACATCTTTATGTTTTATACCATTTGATGTAAACTCAATAGGAACTTGTATTCCTATCTCGTGAGGAAGTCCTAAAGCATCTAAAACATCTGTTGTAGTTGCTATATCCATTTTGCTTTTAGGAAGTGTTCCTGTTGTAGGCATATTAAAACACCATTTGGCAGCCTTTTCTTCAGAAAAACGTATCTCAACATATGTTTTTTTTAATTCGGGATTTTCACCAAAACCAACAATAATATTATATGAAATATCTTTTATTTTGGTATCTGCCTTTAACTTCTCATATTGCGAAAGTGTCATAAACTTAAAGCCGCCATGTGCTTTTGTACCAACCATACGCATTGTAGAATTTTGAATTGATTCATTAATACTAATAGTTATACTAAAAACTGATGTAAACAAAATAGTCGTAAGCATAATAGCTATAACAGAAATAATATTTCTTGTTTTATTATATTTTATTAAGCGTTTGGATAAAAGTGCTATACTTTTTTTACTATTTACATTAAACATTATGCTCACCTACAATTCTGCCATCCTCAATATGAATAATTCTATCTGCCATTTGCGCTATTTCCTCATTATGTGTTATCATAACTATCGTTTGCTTAAACTTTTCGCTTGTGATTTTTAAAAGCCCCAAAACATCAAGACTCGTTTTACTATCAAGATTTCCAGTAGGCTCATCTGCTAAAATAATAGCCGGTTTAGATGCTAAAGCTCTTGCTATTGCTACTCTTTGCTGCTGACCTCCTGAAAGCTGTGAAACAAAGTTATTTATTTTTTTCGATAATCCCAAAGTATTTATTACTTTATCTATATGCTTATTATCAACGCTGTTTCCATCAAGTTCGACAGGCAATACAATATTTTCATAAACATTAAGTATTGGTATTAGATTATAGTTTTGAAAAATAAAACCAATTTTACGGCGTCTAAAAATAGTTAAAGCATCCTCTTTTAATGAAAATATATCCTTATCAGTAACAATTACCTTTCCTTCTGTCGGACGGTCAAGCCCTCCTAACATATGCAAAAGTGTAGACTTTCCACTGCCCGAAGTTCCTACAATAGATACAAATTCACCGTCAGAAACAGATATGTTTACTCCATCAAGTGCTTTTACAGTTGTATCATTGTTTCCATAATACTTTTTTAAATTTTCAGTTTTTAAAACGTCCATACTGCTAACCTCCATAAAAATTTTATATAAGCTTTTGAAGTATTAGAAATATAATAAAATTAATTATACTCTATTGCATATAATTTTTTACATAGGTTATTTTAACAAGTAATTCTGTCTAAAATCTTTCTGAAATCTTACAGTTTTGACACATTCGTTATTTGTGCTGAATATAGTCAAGCCTAATGTAATTCAATTATTCCTTAGGTAAAAATACTGAAAATGTTGACCCTTTATTTATTTTTGAAGATACTTTTATATATCCTCCTTCTTTTGAGAGAATTTCACGAGACAAGTAAAGACCTATACCTACTCCTTGAATGTCAGAGACATTTTGAGAACGATAAAATCTTGTAAAAATTTTTGATATTTCATTTTCTGAAATACCTATTCCGCTATCAGAAACATATATGCAAACAAACATTTCATATTCTTTCACGCCAATTTTTACAATTCCACCTAAAGGCGTATATTTCAATGCATTGTCAACAATATTTGTTAAAGCCTCAAGCGTCCATTTAAAATCAAAAATGGCATCAATTTCAGAAATATTTTCAATAATAAGTTTTATACCTTTTTTATAAGCAAAATTTTTATAATCAATACTCTCAATTAATTTATTTACACTATTTTTTTTGGGATTAACCTTTATTATTCCATTTTCAAGACGAGATGTTTTCAAAAGTGATTGAATTAAAAAATATAACTTTTCTGTTTGATTTTCTATTTGCCATACAAGAGTTTTTGTACTGTCGTTTAAATCAGTCTGTTCTCCCAAAAGCTGAGAATAAAGCATAATATTTGATATAGATGTTTTTGTTTGATGTGATATATCCGCAATTAAAGTTTTTATTCTGTCTTTTTCAGTATTTATCTGTTTTAAAGACGTATTTCCGGCTGAAAGATACTTATACATTTTCATTTCTAATCTTGACAAACTATTTTCAGTAAATAAACTTTCAGAAAATGTATTATTTATAGCACTTTCAATCATTCTATCAATATAATTTAAAATTTTTTTAACATAAAAATACATCCCACATAATATAAAAATCAATATAACAATTATACTTATTAAAACTATATACCACATCTTTATTTCTCCCATACATAACCTATTCCATAAACTGTTTTTATAGGTATATCAGGCAGCTTTTTTCTGAGACGCTTTACTGTTACAGATAAAGCGTTTTCATCAACAAATTCCGCTTTACAATCCCAAACATTTTCAAGCAGCGTATCTCGAGAAATAGTATTTCCTATATTATGAACAAAAATTTTTAAAAGTCTTTGTTCTGTTTTGCTTAACTCAATAGGTATATCATCTATACAAAATTTCATATGTTCAAAATCAAAATTATATTTTCCTAATCTAAATACATTTATATCATTTTGCTTTCGTCTTAAAACAGCATTTACTCTTGCACGAAGAATCGCAAGAGAAAACGGCTTTGTAATATAATCATCAGCTCCGCTCTCAAGTCCTGTAACAATATCAATTTCCATATCATTTGCCGTTAAAATAATAATAGGAACAAAACTTTTTTCTCTTATTTCAACACATAAATCAATCCCGTTTCCATCCGGCAAATTTATATCAAGTATAATTAAATCAAAATTTGTACTTTTAAGTAAACTTCTTGCTTCTTTTAAGCAAAACGCCTGTAAAACATTATTTTCATTTAATGATAATTTAATTCCGTTATTTAAAGCTTTATCATCTTCAACAATAAGAATTTTCATCTTTATTTCCTCTTTTAATAATGTATAAGTAAAATTATAAAATAAATTTACTTATACATCATATATTATTAACCTATAATATTATTTTAAATGTTTCTTTTAAGTGAAAATACAAATTCACATCCATTTCCAAGTTCACTTTTTACGCTTATTGTTTCATTATGAGCCTTTATAAATTCTTTTACAATTGAAAGACCTAAACCGCTTCCCATTTTATCTTCTCCTCTTGAAGAATCAGCCTTATAAAATCTCTCAAAAATTCTTTTTTGTTCTTCTTTTGATATACCACGTCCATTATCTCTTATTTTAACAAAAACTTTTTCCTTTTCAATATCAGTCTCAATATCTATTATTCCGTCATCATTAGTAAATTTAACTGCATTGTCTATAAGGTTATATATTACCCTTTGTATTTTTTCATAATCGGCATTAACATACGTTTTATTTTCAGCTAACTCTACATTCACGCTTATATTCTTTTTTACAATACGAGTTTCAAAATTATAAACGGTTTTTCTTATAAGCTCATTTATATCAAAACGGCTTGTTTCAATTACATAATTACTATTATCAAGCATATTTATATCAATAATATTATTAGCCATTTTCGCAAGTCTGTCAGACTCATCTAAAATTATATTAAGATAATGATTTTGCTTTTCATAAGGAACTGTACCATCAATAATAGCTTGTAAAAAACCTTTCATTGAAGTAAGAGGCGACCTTAAATCATGAGATATATTTGAAAGAAACTCTTTTCTTCTGTTTTCCTGTTCATTAAGACTTTCTGCCATTTCATTAAAACTAACGGCAAGCTGCGCTATTTCGTCTTTTCCTTTTACAGTAAGCCTTTTTTCAAAGTTTCCCCCTGATATAACTTTAGCTGCCTCATTCATCTCTAAAAGAGGTTTGACAAGCTTTTTAGATGACATATAAATTAGTACAAAACCTAATATTCCGGCTATAAATACAATAAAAACAATAATTTTAAGCGCATCATTTGTAGTCTTTTGTAAATCAGTCATAGGAGAACTTAAAAATACAGCTCCTATCGTATTTCCATGAACCGTAATAGGATAGCCTACCGTAATAACCGTCTTATTAAATATACCTCCGAAAAGATTTTCAAAGCTAACTATCTCTCCGCTTATTGCCTTTTTTACATCATCAATATTAATCTCCTGTCCAAGCCATTTAGAATCAATATCATTTGAAATCATCAAAATTTTACCGCTGTTATCTATATAAATAAAACTTGCCTCAAGGTAATCATCAAGCAAAGTAATTTGCTCATTAAGTTTTTCACGGTCATAAATTCCGCCAAAATAATAAGCTTGCTCAAATACTTTTGAAATTTTTTTACCTTGAATAGTAAGCCCGTCAATTCTTTGTGTTACAAAATACGAACTAAATGCCTGAGTAAGTCCTGCCCCAATTAAAATAAAACTAATTAAAAGCGAACCCATATATAAAAAAAATTGTTTTCCAAAAATAGAATTCATAAATAACGCCTCACATTTATTTCCATAAATTATCAAACTTTCTTTTTATTCTCGCTTTTCTTTCTTCAGTTTTATCTTTTTCAATATAAAACTTTCCGTCTTTCTCAGAAACAATCATACCCTCGTTTGCGTCAATAAGTTTTTCCTTTTCTATATCTATATGTTTATCACCATCAAGCTCAATTAAAACCGCAATATCCCCCTCAAAACGGTCTATTACATAATATTTTTTATCATCATTATTTATAAAATCATCCCTTTGAGGTGTAAAAATATCAAGAAGACGCCCCTTTTCGCTTAAAACACGGCAGCCATGCTCTATATTTGAAGGGATATAAACAGTATCTCCTACGCTTATAGTTTTTATTTCATTTCCTATTGTAAATTCAAACTCCCCCTCAAGACAATAACACGCTTGTTCATGTATATGTCTATGCGGCTCTCCTATCGCTCCATTTTTAAAATATACCTCCACAAGCATAATATTTTCACTATGTGCTTTAATTTTTCTGTAATTTTTGCCCTCAGCAAGCGTAATCATATTAATATCTTTTTCATAAAAAAAATTAGACATAAAATCTACCTCCTTTGTAAAATTATGATTATTATAGCACAAAGAAAATATATTGAAAACAACCAAAATTCTAAACATAACCTTTATGTCATATACTAATAACGGGTGATAAAATTATGAAACCGAACAACATAAAACAAAATATAAGAAAAAATTTTTCCTCAATGCTTGAACTTCCAAAAGAAATAACATTAAACCTTCCTTTAATAACAATAGTTGGAAAAGAAGATTTTACCATAGAAAATCATAAAGGCATACTTGAATACTCAAGCGGCAGAGTAAAACTGACAACAACATGCGGCATTCTTAAAATTGAAGGCAGCGGACTTATTTTAAAAGAGATAACATCAGAAAATCTTTCCGTTACAGGAACAATACAAAGCCTTGAATTTTTATTATAAAAAGCAGGTGATGTGAAAATGTTTTTAACATTATGGAATTTTATAAGAGGTTATGTTATTATTGATATAAAAGGATTTTCCTCGGCAAGATTTTTAAACCTTGCGGTACATAAAAACATTTATATTTGGAATATACATCCAAGTAAAAATGCTATACGGGCAAATGTTTCATTAAAAGCTTTTCGTATGCTTAAACCATGCGCTAAAAAAACTAACTGCCGAATAAAAATAGTTGAAAAAAGAGGAGTTCCTTTTTGGCTTTTTAAACATAAAAAAAGAAAAGCCTTTGTTTTAGGCATATTAATTTTTATTTTCGCTATTTATACAATGTCATCATTTATCTGGCTAATTGAAATAGAAGGAAATAACAGAATAGATACTGAAAAAATAATGAAATTCTGTGAAGAAAGAAATTTAAAAATAGGCAGTTCTAAACTTTCAATTGACACAAAAGCACTTGAAAAAGAATTTAAAAACTCATTTACAGACATATCATGGATATCTATAAACATAAAAGGAACAAAAGCAGTTATAAGGCTTACTGAAACACTTCCGCCCATTACTGTTTCAGAAGACAAAACTCCATGTAATATAGTAGCATCGGCAGACGGTATTATTACAGAAATTTCAACAAAAAAGGGAACTCCTTTAGTAAAAGCAAAAGATGTAGTTTCAAAAGGTGATGTACTTGTATCTGGAGAACTTACTATAAAAGAAGACGAAACAGGCGTTATTAAAGAATATACCCACGCTCAAGCAGATATAAAAGCAAAACTTTGGCATAAACTTGAAGTATCTGTTCCTTTGATGTATACTGAAAAGAAATATACCGATAATATAAAGAAAGATTATTCTTTTATTGTTTCCGGTAAAAATATAAATATAATTAAACCAAAAATAAAATTTAAAAACTTTGATAAGTTCGTATCAAGAAAACAGCTTAGCGCCGGTGAAAACTACGCTTTGCCTATAATAATAGCAACGGATATATATAAAGAATATGAATACGTTGAAAAAAAGCGAACTATTGAAGAAGCTAAAAAGGAGGCTGAAAAACTTATAAATGATAAAATATTAGAGACATTTTCAATAGATACTGATATAATAGATAAAACAATAGAATTTAAAGAGGACAAAAAATCTTTAAAAGCTACTGCAATAATAACAGTCGTACAAAATATAGGGCTTTACGAACCTCTTAACTGACATATTTTGAAAGGAGAAAAAAACTTAATGCAGGCAGAAAGAATACAAATAAAAAATGACATAATATCAAATGTATTCGGTAATTTTGATGAAAATATAAAAAAAATAGAAAACTCATTTTCTATTAAAATAATAAACAGAGGAGACGATATATTAATTTCCGGTGATGAAGAAAGTATTAAAAAGGCTGAAAATGTTTTAAACAGTCTTATTGATGCTGCCGGAAAAGGTGAATTAATAGATGAGCAAAAACTAAATTATATTATAAACGAAGTAGATAACAATAATTTAGATGAAATAAATAAACTTTCAGATGATTTTATATGTATGACTATTTCAGGAAGACCGCTTAAACCAAAAACATTAGGACAAAAAAAGTATATTGAAAATATTAGAAAAAATACAATTGTATTTGGAATTGGTCCAGCCGGAACAGGAAAAACTTATTTAGCTATGGCTATGGCTA
This sequence comes from uncultured Eubacteriaceae bacterium, assembly GCA_947086655.1. Taxonomy (GTDB): domain Bacteria; phylum Bacillota; class Clostridia; order Lachnospirales; family CAG-274; genus CAMTZM01. The sequence continues at coordinate 51,811 of CAMTZM010000001.1, read as the reverse complement.
TAACAGCGTTTAAAAACAATGATATAAACAGAATCATATTAACAAGACCGGCTATTGAGGCCGGAGAAAATCTTGGATTTTTGCCGGGAGATATGCAGCAGAAAGTTGACCCTTATCTTAGACCGTTATACGATGCACTTTATGAAATAATGGGTGCTGATCAATTTCAGAAAAATGTTGAAAAAGGAGCAATAGAAGTTGCCCCTCTTGCTTATATGAGAGGAAGGACTCTTGACAACTCGTTTATTGTATTAGACGAAGCACAAAATACAACTCCCGAACAAATGAAAATGTTTTTGACAAGAATTGGCTTTAACTCAAAAGCCGTAATAACAGGCGACGTAACTCAAATAGACTTGCCGGGCGGAAAACGCTCAGGACTTATTGAAGCTGCTAAAATACTTAACAATATAGAAGATATAGCTATATCTGAACTTACAAATAAAGATGTTGTACGTCATCCTCTTGTACAAAAGATAATTAAAGCATATGAGGTTTATGAACAAAAAAAAGAAAATAAACCACAGAAACAACGTCGTTAAAAGCTGTAAACGGGGGTGATGCGAATGAAAAATAAATATTTTAATAAAGCTTTTATGTTTAATTCGTTTATTATAGTTTCTGCTTTTATTATAACAATATTTTTAATTATTACAAGCATATATATACAAGAAGATTATCATATATCCATAGGAAGTGTTTCAACTCAGAAATTTACAGCAAATAAAACTATAATAAATGAATATGCCACTGAAAAACTAAAAGAAAAAGCACTTGAAGAAATATCCCCGTTGTATTCGCATGATACGCAGGTTCAGGCAAGAGTTATAAACGAACTTAACACATTTTTCATACAGCTTGATACATGTATAAACGATATAACGGCAAATATTGAAACAGCAGAAGGAAAAGATATAAGAACGTATTTTTCGTCCTCAAAAATTTATTTAACAGATTCTCAGATAAATTATATTCTTTTTCTTCCAAAAGAACAGCTTACAAATTTCAAACAAAGCGTAATACGAATTACAGAATCGGCACTTGAACAAGGAATACGAGAGGATTCTGTACAAAAAAATCTTTTGTTTATAAATGAAGAACTGCAAAATCTTGATATTTCTCAGGAATTATCAAATGTAGGTTACAGTATTATATCCTCTGTTATAGAACCAAACCTTAAATTAGATAATGACGCTACTGAAAAAGCAAGACAAGATGCGTTAAATAGCGTAGAACCTGTAATGATTTTAAAAAATCAAAAAATAGTAGGAGAGGGAGAAATAATAACAGAGGAAATATATAGTATTTTAGACTCTCTTGGTTATACTGAAAACTCAAGTATTTTTGAAAGTATTATACCTATAACAGGAGTTACAACATTTACAGCGGTTTTATTTTCTTTAACATGTATGTGTATTTACGCTATTGAAAGAAACATATGTACAAATAAGAAATTAATTGTACTTATTTGTACCCTATATATTATAACTATATTATCAGCAAGGCTTATGACAAATTTACCTTATATGTTTGTACCAATAACGGCTCTGGCTATTATTACGTCACTTCTTACAAGCTATAAGCTGTCAATATTGCTTAATTTTAGTACAAGCATTATATGTTTTATAATTTTTAAAGGTGAAAACTCATTTTTGCTTTATTTTTTAATTACAGGAATGTTTGCCGGAATAATGTCAAAATATACAACTGACAGAAATAAAATAATTAGAGTAGGTATATTAAATTCATTTATAAACGTAATTGTAATCGTTTCTCTCACTCTTTTTTTTGAGAAATTATATACAAATATATTAAACTACTGCCTATATGCGTTTTTAAGCGGAATATTTGCAATAATATTAGCAGTTGGAAGTTTGCCTATATGGGAAAATGTATTTGGAATAACTACATCGTTTAAACTTCTTGACCTTTTAAATCCAAATAAAAAACTTATACGGCGTCTTATGATTGAAGCCCCCGGTACATATCACCATAGCTTAATTGTTGCAAATTTAGCTGAGTCGGCAGCATGCGACATAGGTGCAAACCCTATAATAGCAAGAGTAGGAGCGTATTATCATGACATAGGAAAATTAAAGTATCCTCAATATTTCAGCGAAAATGTAATGGGTAAAAACCTCCATGACTATATGGACCCATATAACAGTATTCAGATTATAAAAAGCCATGTAAAAGCCGGAATAGAGTTTGCCGATGAATATAAACTTCCAAAAACAATAAGAGATATAATTGAACAGCATCACGGAAGTACTCTTATTAAATTTTTTTATTATAAAGCTCTTCAGAAATATCCTGAAGATGAAGTTGATGAAAATGAGTTTAGATATTCTCATACAACTCCAAAAAGCAAAGAAGCAGCTATAATAATGATTGCTGATACAGTTGAAGCTGCTGTCAGAAGTAAAATACATTCGGTAAATAACGTATCTGAACTTACAAACTTTGTGCATTCTCTTATAATAGATAAATTTAATGATAACCAATTAAACGACAGTATGCTTAAAATTAAAGATTTAGAAACTATGGCGTACTCATTTATGGACGTATTTAAAGGAATGTATCATGGCAGAGTTTCCTATCCTGAAATGAATAAAGAAAACAAAGAAAGCGAAAATAAAAAATGAAAATACTTTTTGATAACAGAACCGAATATGATTTTGATTGTGAGAAAGAAAATCTTATTGAAAATGTAGCAAAAGCTGTATTAGAAAGTGAAAACTTTTCTTTAAATACAGAAATAAGTTTTTCTATTGTATCAAATAAAGAAATAAGACAAATAAATAAAAAATATAGGAACATAGACAAAGAAACAGATGTACTTTCATTTCCTTTAATTGATTTTGAAAATGAGGAAATTCCAAATAAAGGCACAATAATTCTCGGAGATATTATTATAAGCATTGAAAAAGCAATTTCACAGGCAAAAGAATATGGGCACAGTATTACTCGTGAAATAGCGTTTTTAACTACTCATAGTATGCTGCACCTTTTAGGATATGACCACATGACAGAAAATGAAGAAAAAATTATGTTTGAAAAACAGGAAAATATATTAAAAAGTTTAAATATTACGAGGTGATTTTAATGGAAGACTCTGAACTTATTAAAATTGCTGACAAAGCGAAAGAAAATTCATATTCTCCTTATTCCGGCTTTAAAGTGGGAGCATGTGTTTTGACTGAAAAAGGGAATGTATTTACAGGCTGCAATGTGGAAAATATATCTTTTGGCGCATCAATATGCGCCGAAAGAACCGCTATTTTAAAAGCTGTTTCCGAAGGCGAAAAAAATTTCAAAAAAATAGCCGTAATGTCATCTGGAAAAAATTTCACATATCCATGTGGAATATGTATTCAAGTTTTATTTGAGTTTATGCCTGAAGGAGAATTAATTGTATCAAATAACGATGGAAAAATAGAAAAATATAAAATAAAAGATTTAATGCCATACCAATTTAACGAAAAACTAAAAAAATACTGATACTTTCTCAATTATTAGGAGTGATAACAAAATGCGTTCATGGGAAGAACTTGAAAACGCTTGTATGAATTGCTATAAATGCCCTTTAGCACAAACACGTACAAACGTTGTAATAGGAGATGGAAACAGAAAAAGTAAAATAATGTTTATAGGAGAAGGTCCCGGGCAGCAAGAGGACTTGCAGGGAAAACCATTTGTAGGCCCTGCCGGGCAGCTTCTTGATAAAATGCTTTCATCCATAGGATTAGACCGTTCAAAAGTTTATATAGCAAATATAGTTAAATGCCGTCCGCCTTATAACAGAGACCCAGAAAAGACAGAACAAGAAGCTTGCATTAATTTTCTTCGATATCAATTTTTGCTTATCAGACCGAAAATACTTGTCTGTCTCGGACGTATAGCTGCACAGGCAATTATATCACCGGATTTTAGAATAACAAAAAGCCGTGGAATATGGTATAACAGAAAAAACTGCGATATAATAGCTACATATCATCCTTCTGCACTTTTAAGGGATGAATCAAAAATGCATCCTGCACATATAGACTTTCAGTCTATACAACAAAAATATAACGAATTGGAGCAAACAAATGAACAATAAATTTTATTCGGGTTTTGTATCTTTAATAGGACGCCCAAACGTAGGAAAATCAACGCTTATAAACTGTATAACAGGAGAAAAAATAGCTATAATTTCAAATAAACCTCAAACAACACGCAATAAAATACAAGCTATAATAACAAGAGATGATTTTCAAGTGATTTTTATTGACACTCCCGGAATACACAATCCAAAATCCAAATTAGGAAACTATATGGTAAAAAGCGCTGAAACAACACTAAACGAAGTAGACATATTACTTTATCTTGTTGAGCCTTATGATAAAATAAATGATATGGATATTGAAATAATAAAAAAACTTAGCAAAGTAAAAACACCCGTTTTCTTAATAATCAATAAAATAGATACAATAGAAAAAAGCAATATTTTAAAAATAATTGATAAATACAGGCAGCTTTTTGATTTTAAAGAAATTATACCTATATCAGCCGCTAAAGGCAAAAATACAGAAGAACTTTTAAATACAGTAAAAAATTATCTTCCCGAGGGTCCTCGTTTTTTTCCAGACGATATGGTAACAGACCAGCCTGAAAGACAGATTGTTTCAGAATTAATAAGAGAAAAAGCTCTTTATTTATTACAAGATGAAATACCTCACGGCATAGCTGTTGAAATAACAGCAATGAAGAAAAGAGAAAATAAAGAACTTGTGGATATAGACGCTACTTTATATTGCGAACGTGAATCCCACAAAAGAATTATAATAGGAAAAAGCGGAAGTATGTTAAAAAAAATAGGTACAAATGCAAGAGTTGATATAGAAAGACTGTTAGGCTCACCTATAAACCTTCAAATATGGGTAAAAGTAAAAAAAGACTGGCGCAACAGCAATTTTTTATTGAAAAATTTTGGATATGACTCAAAAAATATTTAATCTTCTTTTTTTTATTTTTTTAAAGACCCCTTTAACAGCCATTGAACAGCTTTTATTTATTTTGCAATAGTTTATTTTATATTTTTAACAGCAATTTTCACCAGTATATAAAAACTTTATGAGGAAATTATAATATTATACTCATTAAAGGGGGTTAATATTATGACAGAATTTTTTTGGGAGTTATTTAAAAAAAGCGGAAATATTGATGCATTTATGGCTTATAAAGAATATTCTATCCTTAATATCGGAGAAAATAATAAAATAGAAAAAACAGGAAACGAAGAAAATGAACATATTTAACGCAAGAGGTATAGTAATAAAAGAGATACAAGTTGGAGAAGCTGATAAAATATTAATACTTTTATTAAAGGATTACGGAAAATTAACCGTATCAGTTAAAGACGCAAGAAGGGCAAAAAGTCCGCTTATGGCTGCTACTTCACTTTTCTGCTATTCAGATTTTGTTATAAATATGGGCAGAAAAAATTATTTTTTATCGCAGGCTGATTCTATAAAAACATTTTATTCATTAAGAAATAATTTATATGACTTAGCCTACGCCTCCTATTTTTTGGAGTTAATTAATAAGACAATATATGAAAATATTCCATGCAATAATATACTTTTGCTTCTTTTAAAAGCATTAAATGCCTTATCGAAACAAACAATCCCTTCATCTCTCATTGTTAGAATATTTGAAATAAAATTTTTACAGCTTAACGGTTACTCACCTCATATAGATGGCTGTATACACTGTGGGATTACAAATTCAGAAAAATACTATTTTATAAATGAAGGGATTATTTGCGAAAAGTGTTTAAATAAAAATCCCATAAATTCCGTTTTAGCTGATAAAACATCTATTTATACCATAAAATACATACTATCATCAGAAATAAAAAATTTATTCAATTTCAAAATTGAAGACAATTCAGCTATAAAACTAAAAAAAGCATCAGAGTTTTTTATAAAACACCATTTTGACTTAAATTTAAAAACATATGATTTTATAAAAACACTTGAGTTTGATATTTAATTATATGTTTTAATACATGAAAAAAATAGAGACGGTTTAAATGCCGTCTCTCAGACTGTAAAAAAAGTCAAAATTTTTTTAAAACTTCAATTTATGGAAAAAGCGTCGCAGACTTTAATCCGCAAAACGGGCTTTGCCCGTTTGAGGAAAAGAGACGTTTCAAGGGCTTTCAAGCCTTGCACGAAGAAACGTCTCTTTATTCTTCTGCTTAAAATCATCGAAAACTTTTTTTTCGATGACAGCGTTGTCGACTTTGTCGACACGCTGAGAGACGGTTTAAATGCCGTCTCTGTAATTATTTAATATTTCATTTATTATTTTTTCAATTATATCAACTCTATTAAAAGGAGTAAGAATATAAAAACCATCTACATATTTTTCTATTTTATTAACTATGCTTTTCGATATTTTAACAGCAAGTTCTGTTGATTCTTCTCTTGTTTTGTCTTTATAAAGTTCAATTATGTAATCATCAACATCAATTCCTGAAATTTCATTTTTCATAAAACAAGCGTTTCTATAACTTACAACAGGAATTATACCTCCAAAAATATTTGCATCAAGGCTCTTTTTCGCAGTCTTTAAATTATTAAATGCTGATTCTGTTAATATAGGCTGTGTAAAAAATGTTTTTACTCCATTTTTTATTTTGTTTTCGGCTTTTTTTAACTGACTTTCAAAATTAACAGCGTTTACATTTAAAGCCCCCGATATATGAAAAGGTGTCTTCATAACTGTTTCATTCATTTCTGTAATAAGTCTTGCCAAAACCGAAGAATTAAAACTAAAAAATGCCTTTATCTCGTCTCTTAAAGGAGATGGAACAGGGTCGCCTGTAACAGTTAATACATTGTCTATACCCTCTATATTTAATCCTAAAAGAAGCGCCTTTGTTGCGTTTATATTTCTGTCACGACACGTCATATGCACAATAGGTGTTATTCCAAGTTCACGTTTTATTTTACAAGCAATTAAACTGCTGTCAGCCCTTGCACGTGCAAGAGGACAATCAGCAATAGTTATTGCGTCAGCTCCGGCAATTTTAAGTCTTCTTGCACCTTCCATAAACTTTTCTATATTAGCGTTTATAGGTGTGTCAAGTTCAACTGCTATCGGCTTTATTCCATCTTTTATCATATTTAAAAAGGCGTTATTTTTATGAGACTTTTCTACTGAAGGAATACTTATAATTTTATGATTTTCTTTACTCTCGGTTGAAATATTTTCAAGTTTAAGAGCCGTTTTTCTTATATACTCTGGTGTACTTCCGCAGCATCCTCCTACAATTTTAACACCGTATTTAACCGCCTTTGCCAATGCGTCCGAAAAATACTCCGAATTATCCTCAAAATATATTTTATTTCTTACTATTGTAGGATAACCGGCATTAGGCATTATTGAAACAGGTTTTTTATTTAATTCAAATTTTTTTATATAATCACATAAATGTTTTGCTCCAGAAACACAGTTAAACCCTAACGCATCAATAAAATCTGAAGATAAAATCCTTGAAAACATTAACTCTCCCGACAATCCTTGTCTTGTAAAACCATCAGGAGCAACTGCAAATTGAGTTAATATAAATGCGTTTGGATTTACGTTTTTTATTTTTTGCGCAAGTTTATCTAAATACTCGTCACTTCCAAAAGTCTCAAATAAAAAATTTTCTGCTCCCTCGTCTAAAAACACATCTATTATACGGCAGTATTCATCAAAAGTATTTTCATCATTTTTCATTATCGGACCAATATCTGCAAACACAAATACATTTGTATTTAAAACGGCGTTAAGCGCCGTTTTAAATCCATAACGTATACATTTTTCAACCATATTAAAATCTTCGCTTAATCCTATTGTATTAGCGCCAAAAGTGTTTGATTTAATAGCATTGCAGCCAGCTTTTATATATCTTTTATGTATTTTAATAATTCTGTCATTATCATTTAAATTGGCTAACTCACATTTTTCATTTGACAATTCGCCATAAAGCGTTCCCATAGCTCCGTCAAAAATAAGCACATTTTTATCCAAAAACTCACTTACATTCATACTTAAATCTCCCTTTTATCTTCTGACGACTTAAAAAATCAAAGCCGGCAAAAGATTTATATTATGCTGTATTTTTATACATCGTTAAAACAACTTCCGCCTATAAACTCTCTTATAATGGAATTGCTTGGTATATTTTCACAATTAATAGTTAAAAAACTATTTAAAAATCTAATTAATCTTTCAGCTTCCGAATGTCCTTTTACATTTTTATCTATTCCAAATAAAAGCGGCTCTGCAAATTGTTTTAAAACACCTAACTCATAAACAAGAGCCGAATTAAACATAACATCAGCTTCCTCTTGAAAAGGAAATATATATTTATGCTCTCCCCTTACAACAGAAGGCCATATCTCAATAGTTTTAATTGCCGAAAAACCTCTAAATTGATTATCACGCACAATTCTTCTAATCATTCTTGCATCTGTTGTTGCAATTCTGTTATGTCTGTTTATATTAAGCTGAGTTAAAGCGCTTATATAAATCTTAAATTTATCTTTACGTTCTATGGAAGATGTAAGCCTTTCATTTAAACCGTGAATACCCTCTAATATAAGTACTTCGTCTGACTCAAGCCTTAAATATTTTCCTTTATATTCCCTTATTCCTTTAGAAAAATTAAACGATGGTATTTGTACAACTTCTTTATTTAAAAGCAAATTCAAATCATTGTTCAAAAGTTCTGTATCCAAAGCTTCTACACACTCAAAATCATAGTTTCCATCTTCGTCAAGAGGTGTATTTTCACGGTTTAAATAATAATCATCAAGTGAAATAACATAAGGTTTAATACCATTTACCCTAAGCTGTATACAAAGTCTTTTAGCAAATGTTGTTTTTCCGGAAGATGACGGTCCAGCTATTAAAACAATTCTTTTTTTGCTGTTTGTTATCATATCTGCTATATGTGCAATCTTTTTCTCATGCAAAGCTTCTGATATTCTTATTATGTTATCTATTTCACCTTCACAAATAGTATCATTTAAAGCGCTTACAGAATTTACATTTAAAATTTTAGCCCATTCTGAGCTTTCATCAAATATATTTGCAAGTTTTTTTATTCTTTTTATTTCAGAAAGTTCTGAAGGATTTTTTCGGTCGGGAAACTGTAAAATAAAACCTTTATCTTGTTTTTTTATATTAAATAATCTTAAATAACCTGTACTCTTTACAAGCATTCCGTACATATAATCATAAAAATCATTTAATTTATGAAGTGTTATATTACGCCCTTTTATATATTTAAGTTCCCTTGACATATCAACATCTGTAAACTTACTGTAAAGTTCAATCCCGTCTGTAACAGGAACAGATATTGTTTCTATCGGAATATTAAGTTTTACAAGCTTTTTCATATTGTCTTTAATTTTTTTAAGATTTTCGCTTGTTATTGGAAAATCATCAGACACACAATAATGGTTTTTATTTATTGAATGTTTAACAGTAACTCTTGTTTTATTTCCAAATAAATCTTTAATAGCGTAAACCATAAGAAAAAAAACGCTTCTCTTATATGCATCATATCCTCTGTTACTTGTAATATCAATAAAATGAACGCTGCACATTTTTTTTATTTTAAATGATAATTCGTTTATTTCCTCGTCTACATAAGCAAATAATATATCTCCTTTAAAAAACTTTTCATAACCTTTGCTTAGTTCCAAAAGAGTAGTTCCGCTTTCAACCTCAACCGTATCGCCTGTATTTAATATATTAACTAATACCATTTATAAAGTCCTCCTTAAATATAATTAAAAGTCTCTATGTTAAGTTCAGACGCCTTGCATTTAAAATTCAATCCATTTTTATTTGCGTATTCATTCATATAGCTGCATAAAACATTAGTTATACAAACTTCAAGAGCATAATGTGTAGCGTCAACTACACATAAACCTATATCAAGTGCATATTGTGCATCGTGATATCCAACATCGCCTGTTAAGTAAACATCACAGCCTAAAAGTTTTGCTGCATTCATATATACAGAGCCAGACGCCTTTCCGGTGCATACACCGACTTTTTTTACAATTGTATTTCCATTTCCTGAAACTGAAACAACATTTAATTTAAGCTTCAGTTTTACATATTCTGAAAACTCAGTTAAAGTCATATCTTTTTTTAAAAAACCAACTCTTCCTAAATAATTAATTTTGTCCTCACATTCAATAAGCCCTGATACATTATTTAAACCCAATATATTACATATTGTGTCATTTGTACCTCCTTTTGCAATATCAAGATTGGTATGACTTGAATATACACTTATATTGTTTTTTATAAGCTTAATAATGCGTCTTCCTTGAGCATCAGAATATTTTATATTTTTAATAGGCTTAAAAATAAAAGGGTGATGAGTAATTATCATATCTGCACCAATATTTATAGCTTCATCAATTACATTATCGTTTATATCAAGCGCTGTAAGAACCATTTTTAAATCAGCGTTCTCATCTCCTAACATAAGTCCTACGTTATCCCAGCTTTCAGCCATTTTTAAAGGTGCATACTCCTCCATTATTTTAATTATATCATAACATTTTACAGACATTCTAAAACCTCCTCATACAACTCTGACATATCTTCAAAATGTTTTCTTCTTTTTGCAATATGGTTATCTTTACTATTAAGCCTTGAAATTATATTATATATTTTATTAACCTCAATATGTATATATTGCTTTAAATATTTATTTTTTCTTGAAATTAATATCTTTCCAAACATATACTCTGTTTTTGTATATTTTACATCAATACCTTTTTCACATACAATTACATTATAATATTTTCCATATTCAAATATCATATTTTCCTCAATTATTTTAAATCCAATAGAATGAATATATCTTCTTACAGTTTCTATATCACGCTGCGGCTGTAATATTATCCTTTTACTGCGATATAAAACTTCAATATCGTCTTTCATAATATCTATCATAAGCATTCCACCCATTCCTGACATTATAATTGTATCCGGATTTTCATTGTCATAAACAGCCTTTAAGCCGGCTTTACACCTTGCTTCTATATAATCTTGACAACCGGTTTCAATTATATTAAGCTTTGCCTTTAAAACAGAACCTTCGCTTATATCACAGGCTGCTCCTCTTTTTATTATACCCTTTTTAAAAAGATATATAGGTATATAGCCGTGGTCTGAGCCAATATCCGCAAGAAAATCACAATTTTCCACATAATCTGCAACCATTTTTAATCTATTTGAAATCATGAAAATTCTCCTATAACATTTAAAAAACCTATTGTAAAATAAAAGCCTTGCGGTTTCAAAACAACTATTCCGCAAGGCTTTTATAATGCTTTCCTTAATTAAAAATTATTCAAGGTAGTCTTTAAGCTTTTTACTTCTGCTTGGATGACGTAATTTACGAAGTGCCTTTGCCTCTATCTGACGTATTCTTTCTCTTGTAACATTAAATTCTTTGCCAACCTCCTCAAGAGTTCTTGCCCGACCATCATCAAGTCCAAACCTTAGTCTTAATACTTTCTCCTCTCTGTCTGTAAGCGTATCCAAAACATCTATAAGCTGTTCTTTCAAAAGAGTAAATGCTGCTGCATCAGCCGGCGCCGGAATATCCTCATCAGGTATAAAATCTCCTAAATGACTGTCTTCTTCCTCTCCAATAGGAGTTTCAAGGGAAACAGGTTCTTGAGCAATTTTTCTTATCTCTCGTACTTTATCAACAGGCATTTGCATTTCTTTAGCAAGCTCGTCATCACTCGGCTCCCTTCCAAGTTCCTGTAAAAGCTGTCTTGACACACGTATGAGCTTATTAATAGTTTCCACCATATGAACAGGAATACGAATCGTCCTTGCCTGGTCTGCTATTGCTCTTGTAATGGCTTGTCTAATCCACCATGTAGCATAAGTGCTGAATTTATAACCTTTTCTGTAATCAAATTTTTCAACTGCTTTTATAAGTCCTAAATTTCCCTCTTGAATTAAATCAAGAAACAGCATTCCTCTGCCAACATATCTTTTTGCAATACTTACAACAAGACGCAAATTTGCTTCAGCAAGACGTTTTTTAGCATATTCATCTCCTTGCTCCATACGCTTAGCAAGCTCTGTTTCCTCATCTGCCGATAATAACTGTACTTTTCCAATTTCCTTTAAATACATACGAACGTGGTCGTCTATATTTATACTTCCTTCTGAAATTGACAAGTCAAGGTCTTTATCTGAATCATCCTCAAGTTCAACCGCTCCCAAAACATCAATGCCTTGTGCCTCCAAATACTCGTATATTTTATCTATTTGTTCAGGCTCAAGCTCAATATCGGCAAGATAATCCATTATTTCCTTATATTCAAGAATGCCTTTTTTCTTTTTTCCTATTGCCAAAAGTTCTTTCATCCTTGTGGCAAATAAGTTCTCATCTATGGATTTCAAAACAATCCTTCCTTTCATATGTGTTTACTATTTTAACCATCAGTCAAAGTAATATTCAGACTGTTTATATTCTTTTTTATATTAACAAGCTCCGAAAGCCTGATTCCTGAATTATTATCCTTTTCAAGTTCCTTTTTTATTTCTTCTTCGACATATTCAAGTTTTATCTTTCTAATCCAATCGTTTATAAGTTTTTCCTTTTCAAATGTATTTTCTGTTTTTATTTTTTTATCATTTAAAAACACTTGAGAAATAACCTTTTGTTCTTCAATATCTTCAAAATATGAAATTATTTCCGCCGGATAAACCGAGCGTTCTTCTTTATATGTCTTTTCTATTATTTCTGCAAGCTTTACATAAACAGGAACTTCAAATTCAAAAGCTTTTAAAATACTATTTATCTTTAAAAATATACTATAATCATCAGCCATAATTCTAAGCATACCTAATCTTGCTTCATTTATTCCGTTTTTGTTTATTTCATATTTTGGCTTATTATATTTCGTTTTATTTATATCTATAAAATTATTATCAGAAAGTTTTTTTATTTCATTTAAAATTGCGCTTTTTCCTATGCTTGTTAATACAGAAACTTCAGTTAAATAAGCATCTCTTTCTATTTCATTATCAAGCTTTGACAAAATTTCCGCTATTTTTTTAGTAAATAAAACTTTCTGTTCAACTTTATTTAAATTGTACTTTTCTTTTTCCTTTTGTATAAGAAATAAAATATGGCTTTTCGCTCCCTCAAGCTGTTTTAAAAATGCGTCTTTTCCAAACTTCTTTATATATTCATCAGGGTCTTTTGCTCCCTCAACCTGTAAAACCTTTGTATTAATACCGTTTTCATCTAAAACAGGTATAGCTCTTAACGCTGCATTAGTACCTGCCTCATCGCTGTCAAAAAGAATAATAACGCTATTTGCATATTTTTTTAAAACTTTAGCGTGTTCATTATTAAAAGCTGTACCCAAAGCAGCAACTGTATTTCTAAATCCACATTGGTGAAGGCTTATAACATCCATATATCCTTCAACTAATATAAATTCTTTCATTCTTGACTGTCTTGCAAGATTTATTCCAAATAAATTTTTACTTTTTAAAAAAACCGGACTGTCTGAAGAATTTAAGTATTTAGGTTCTCCTTTTCCAATTACACGTCCTCCAAAGCCTACAATTCTTCCTCCGGCATCTATAATCGGAAACATAACTCTATTAAAAAATCTATCTTTAAAATCGTTTCCATTTTTTATAACAAGTCCGCTTTTTAAAATAATCTCCGTATCATATCCTTCATTTTTAAGAAAATTATAAACATCGTTTCTTTTATAAAAAGAATATCCCAATCCAAACCTTGCTCTTGTTTTTAATCCAATTTTTCTCTCATCAAGATAGTTTCTCGCTTGTATTCCTTCTTTGCTGTTTAAATTTTCATAAAAATGGCGTGCAGTCTTTTTATTAATTTCATATATCAAATCCTTTTCAGCAGCTTTTTTACGAGCTTCTAATGAATAATCCTCTTTTGGAAGAGTATAATTTATTCTGTCGGCAAGAAATTTAACAGCTTCCATAAAATCAAAATTTTCAATCTGCATAATAAAACTGTATACATTGCCTCCGACATGACACCCAAAACAATGAAAAAGCTGCGCATCAGGACTTACCGAAAAAGAAGGCGTACTTTCCCTATGAAACGGGCAAAGTCCAAAATACGAATTTCCCTTTTTTTTGAGGTTAACATATTCTCCTATAACATTTACAATATCGTTTCCAATTCTAATATCTTCAATTACATTATCAGGATAATACATTTTGATTGACTCCATAGAAAAAATATCCGCTGAAATAATCAGCACACAACTTTACGCTAAAATGTTTTTAATATTACTGACTGCCTAAAAAGGCTTAAAAATAAATCTATAAATACAATTCGACACAAAATCAATAATTCCTCTTTATTTATCAATTCATTTTTTAAAAATCTCCGAATAAATTTTAACTGCAAACCTATCCGTCATTCCGGCAATATAATCGCATACAGCTAAATTTTTATCTTCACTCATATTATAATGATTTATAAATTCTTCAGGCAGCTTATCAGGATTATTTATATAATAATAAAACAAACGGCTTAAAATATTTTCGACTTTTTGTTTCCCATTTTCAAGCAGCTCACTTTCGTAAACAAATTCAAACATAAATTCTCTTAAAACATACAGTGCATTTTTTACTTTACTTTCCATAACAATATCATTTATTCCAGCGCTGTTATTAATTATATTTCTAATTAAAAAGTTTATTCTTTCTTTTGATGTTTTGCCCAATATATTAATACAATCTTTAGGCAATGAATCAACAGTTAGTATTCCGGCTCTTAAAGAATCGTCTATATCATGGTTAATATATGCAATTTTATCTGAAATTTGAACAATTTTTCCTTCAAGTGTTTTAGGGTTTCCATTTCCTCTATGATTAAGTATTCCATCCAAAACTTCTAATGTAAGATTTAATCCTTTTCCATCCTTCTCAACTTTTTCTACAACACGTATACTTTGCTTATTATGGTGAAAACCTTCAGGCATTACACAATTAAGGTCTCTTTCTCCAAGATGTCCAAAAGGTGTATGCCCTAAATCATGCCCTAACGCAATAGCTTCAGTTAAATCCTCATTAAGTCTTAAAGCCATAGCAATTGTACGGGCAATTTGAGAAACTTCAATAGTATGAGTAAGTCTTGTTCTGTAATGGTCTCCCTCTGGGGCAATAAAAGCCTGTGTTTTATACATAAGACGCCTAAACGCCTTGCTGTGTATAATTCTGTCTCTGTCACGCTTAAAACATGTTCTTATATCATCTTGCTCCTCATAAATTTTCCGCCCTTTTGAAAAAGCACTTTTTACAGCAAATGTGCTTAAATTTTCTATTTCCATTTTTTCAGTGTATTCACGAATATCCAAATAACCACATCCTTAAAAAGATACTGTTATTTTAATTTTTGCTTTAATATTATTTATTCTATATTTTTTAATAATTTCCTTTATAAAAATATATAAATCTTCAAAATGTCACATAATACCAAACAACATTATTAAAAAGTGTTTATTATAAATATAAATGTTCAACTAATATCTTAATTCCTATTCCAATTAAAATTAAACCTCCTATACGCTCAGCATTTTTCTGAAACATATTTCCTATCTTTTTGCCAATTATAAGACCTATATAAGACATTATAAAAGCCACTATACCTATTATAAGGCTTGCATTCCATATATTAAGCCCTTTATCTGACTGAATAAAAGCAAAACTTACGCCAACTGCAAGAGCGTCTATACTTGTAGCAACAGAAAGCATTACCATATTTTTAAAAGAAAGAATATTTTCATCAAATATATTATTTTTACTTTTTTTAAATGTTTCAATAAACATATTTCCGCCAATTATAAAAAGCAGTATAAAAGCTATCCAGTGGTCAAATTTTTCTATTGCATGACTAAAATTTTTTGAACAGAACCACCCTATTACAGGCATAATAAATTGAAAGAAACCAAAAAAAGCTCCAAATTTAAAAGCATGTATTATTTTTACTTTTTTTAATGCCAACCCATTTGTTATAGCTACTGCAAAAGCGTCCATAGCAAGACCAACGGCAATTAAAAATGTTGATATAATTCCCATAAAAAACCTCCGTAAAAATAAAAGTCACTTACTATTAATTATACATAAATTAAGTTGATTTTATTATAATAAAATTGTATAATTATTAAAAAATACTTAATTTAAGGGGGTTTTTTTAATGAGTAACAGAATGATATTAAACGAAACAAGTTATATTGGAGCAGACGCTATATTTTCAATACCAGAAGAAACAAGAAGAAGAAAATTTAAAAAAGCCTTTATTGTTACAGACAAAGACCTAATCAAATTTAATGTTGCTCAAAAGGTAACTGATTTGCTTGATAAAAATAATTTAGAATATGAAATATTTGACGAGGTAAAAGCAAATCCTACTGTAAATATAGTAAAATCAGGAGTTGAAAAATTTAAAAATTCAAATGCCGATTATATAATTGCTATTGGCGGAGGTTCTCCAACTGATACAGCAAAAGCAATAGGCATTATATCAAATAATCCTGAACATAAAGATGTAGTAAGCCTTGAAGGCGCTGTTGATACAAAAAACAAATCCGTGCCTATTTTCGCCATTCCTACTACGGCCGGAACAGCGGCAGAAGTTACAATTAATTATGTTATTACTGATGAAGAGAAAAAACGCAAATTTGTATGTGTCGACCCGCATGACATACCAATAGTATCATTTGTTGACTCAAATATGATGTCTTCTATGCCTAAGGGACTTACAGCCGCCACTGGAATGGACGCTCTTACACATGCCATAGAGGGATATATAACAAAAGGTGCATGGGAATTAACAGATACACTTCATTTAAAGGCTATTGAAATAATATCACGTTCATTAAGAAAAGCTGTAAACAACGACGCTAAAGGACGTGAAGACATGGCTTTGGGACAATATATGGCCGGTATGGGATTTAGCAATGTAGGACTTGGAATAGTACATTCAATGGCTCATCCTTTAGGAGCTTTTTATGATACCCCTCACGGAGTAGCCAACGCTGTTATACTTCCTTACGTAATGGAATATAATGCCGACGCCACAGGAGAGAAATACAGAGAAATAGCAAGAGCTATGGGAGTTAAAGATACCGATAAAATGTCTCAAGATGAATACAGAAAAGCCGCAATTGACGCTGTCAAAAAATTATCTGAAGATGTGGGAATCCCAAAATCATTAAAAGAAATAGGAGTTAAAGAAGAAGATTTAATGGATTTAAGCAAGTCTGCAATGGCTGACGCTTGTACTCCGGGAAATCCTAAAGACCCAACTGTTGAAGATATATACAATATTTACAAAAGCATATATTAGATTTTTTTAAAAAAGCCGCAAAGTAAATTTTTATTTACTTTGCGGCTTTTTTTATAATACTAACGTGTATTTTCAAAATCATCAAGCGTAACCATCTCATCAATAGATGAGCCAGCCGGAATCATAGGAAATACCTTTTCATCCTTATCTATCTCAAAATTTATAACACATGTTTTGTTAAGTTCAATAGCCTTTTTAATAGCGTCGTCAACTTCTTCAGGTTTTGTAACATTAAATGCCTCAGCTTTATATGCTTTTGCAAGTTTAACGAAGTCTGTCGACTTTTCCAATACAGTATTTGAATATCTTGCATCATAAAACATATCTTGCCATTGTCTAACCATTCCTAAAACATGGTTATTAATTAAAATAACAATAACAGGCAAATCATTAGCAACAGAAGTAGCTAACTCATTATTGTTCATAAAAAAGCACCCGTCTCCTGATATATTAAATACGACTTTATCAGGACATCCAGCTTTAGCCCCTATTGAAGCGCCAAGACCAAAACCCATTGTACCGAGACCGCCTGATGTAAGCATTGAGCGTGGAGACTCAAAATTAAGGAACTGACATGCCCACATTTGATGCTGTCCTACTTCAGTAGCTATAATCGCATTTCCTTTTGTTATCTCATTTATTCGCTCCATAATATATTGAGGTTTTAAAGTACCGTCGTTTATATATTTTAAAGGATATTTTTCCTTATATTCTTTTACTTGCTCATTCCATTGTTTTCTTTCAGTATTTTCAAGTTCAGTATTTAATCTTGCAAGTACTTCTTTACAATCTCCTATAACAGAATTATAAACATGTATGTTTTTATTTATTTCAGCGGCATCCACATCAATATGAAGCACCTTAGCGTTAGGAGCAAATTTGTTTACATTTGTAGCAACTCTGTCACTAAATCTTGCCCCAATAGCAATTAAAAGGTCGCATTCATTTGCTATAAGGTTTGAAGTTTTTGTACCATGCATGCCTATCATACCTGTAAAACGAGGACTGCTTGAAGCAATTCCGCCTAATCCCATAGCTGTAACACAAATAGGAGCGTCTATTATATCCAAAAATTTAGAAAGTTCCTCTGATGCGTTAGCGCTTATAACACCGCCGCCGGCATAAACAAAAGGTTTTTTAGAATTATTAATAAGTTCTATTGCTGATTTAATATCATCGTCTGTAATAGTGTCCGTTATAGGTTTAACTTCAATAGGAACATGCTTTTCATACTCCGCTTTATTTGCCGTAACATCTTTTGTAATATCAATTAAAACAGGTCCCGGACGACCTTCTTTAGCAATATAAAAAGCTTTTCTTACAGTATCAGCAAGCTTATTTACATCTTTAACAATAAAATTATGTTTTGTTATAGGCATAGTAATTCCGGCAATATCAACTTCCTGAAAACTGTCTTTTCCAAGCAAAGGCAGCGATACATTTCCTGTAATAGCTACAACAGGTATGCTATCCATATAAGCTGTTGCAATACCCGTTACAAGATTTGTAGCCCCCGGACCGCTTGTAGCAAGGCATACTCCAACCTTTCCCGTAGCTCTTGCATATCCGTCGGCAGCATGAGCTGCTCCCTGTTCATGTGAAGTCAAATAATGTTTTATCTCATTTTGGTGTTTATACAAAGCGTCATATATATTAAGTACAGAACCCCCCGGATAACCAAAAATAATATCTACGCCCTGTTCTTTTAAACATTCAACTAATATCTCTGAGCCAGTTAACTGCATTACATCACTTCCTTCTTTAATCAATTAATACTGCACCTTTATCTGCGCCTGAAACCATTTTAGCGTATCTTGCGAGATAACCTCTTTTTATTTTAGGTTCCGGAGCGACCCAATTATTTCTCCTATTATTTAATTCTTCATCAGAAACTTTTACGTTAATAATTCCCTCATTTATATCAATTTCAATTATATCGCCTTCTTGAATTAAAGCGATATTTCCGCCGGCCATAGCCTCCGGAGAAACATGCCCTATACTTGCTCCTCTTGATGCACCGCTGAAACGTCCGTCTGTAATCAAAGCAACTTCTTTATCAAGTCCCATACCGGCAAGCGCCGATGTAGGTGAGAGCATTTCTCTCATACCGGGACCGCCTTTAGGTCCTTCATATCTTATAATTACAACGTCTCCGCTTTTTATATCCCCTCCGAAAATAGCTTTAATAGCTTCTTCTTCGGAATTATAAACTCTTGCCGGACCTGAATGTTTAAGCATTTCAGGCGCTACGGCTGAACGCTTTACAACACAGCCATTTTGTGCAAAATTCCCCTTTAATACCGCAATTCCGCCTGTCTTTGAATATGGGTTTTCTGCCGGACGAATTATCTCATTATTTTTATTTAAAGCATTTTCAATGTTTTCCCCTGTCGTTTTTGTAGTAACAGTTAAATTATCAAGAGTTATAAGCCCAAGCTTGCTTATTTCTTTCATAACCGCCGGAATTCCTCCGGCCTCGTTAAGTTCTTCTATATAATGAGGTCCCGCCGGTGCAAGACGGCATAAATTAGGAGTTTTAGCACTTATTTTATTTGCTATTTCAAGATTAAGTTCAACTCCGGCCTCATGAGCAATTGCCGGAAGGTGAAGCATACTGTTTGTACTGCACCCAAGCGCCATATCAATAGTTAAAGCGTTTATAAAAGCTTTTTCTGTCATAATATCCTTAGGCTTAATGTCTTTTTTAACAAGTTCCATTATCTGCATTCCGGCTTTTTTAGCAAGACGTATTCTATCACCGTATACCGCTGGAATAGTTCCATTTCCGGGCAATGCCATTCCAATTACCTCACATAAACAATTCATAGAGTTAGCCGTATACATACCAGAACATGAACCACATCCCGGACATGATTTATTTTCATATTCAAGAAGTTCTCTATCGTCTATTTTTCCGGCCTCATAAGCGCCTACTGCCTCAAATGTTTTTGAAAGACTTAACTTTTCACAGTCTTTCTCTCCGGCAAGCATAGGTCCTCCGCTTACTACAATAGCCGGTATATTAAGCCTTGCGGCAGCCATTAACATACCTGGTACAATTTTATCACAGTTTGGAATTAAAACAAGTCCGTCAAATCCATGAGCCATGGCAAGGGTTTCAGTCGAATCTGCAATAAGTTCCCTGCTTGCAAGGGAATAATGCATACCTATATGCCCCATTGCAATTCCATCACAAACACCAATTGCCGGAACTTCAATAGGTGTTCCTCCGGCAGCAAGAACACCGGCTTTTACTGCTTTAGCAATATTATCAAGGTGAATATGCCCTGGAATAATCTCGCTTTTTGCATTTACAACACCAATAAGAGGTCTGTTTAATTCCTCATCAGTATATCCCATTGCTTTAAATAATGAGCGGTGAGGAGTTTTATCTGCTCCCTTTTTTACTCTGTCGCTTATCACAGTAAATTCCTCCTTTTAAAGAATAGATAAAAATTTACTCTATAATTGATTTTATTAAATTTTTATCTGTAACTTAAAACGATATTTAATGTCAAGCTTCTGAAATAAATTCATCAGCTTGACATATAAAAATATTAAATTCTATCTATAATCAAACGACCCATTTCTTTTGTTCCGACTTTTTTCATGCCTTCACTCATAATATCAGCCGTTCTGTATCCTTCGTCAAGAACCTTTGTAACTGAATTTTCAATTGCGTTAGCTTCTTCAGCAAGTCCGAATGAATATTTAAGCATCATAGCGCCTGAAAGAATTGTAGCAATAGGATTTGCTATATCTTTTCCGGCTATATCAGGAGCTGAACCATGAACAGGCTCGTACATTCCAAGACTGCCTTTTCCTAAACTTGCTGAAGGCAGCATGCCTATTGAACCCGTCATTTGACTTGCCTCATCTGACAAAATATCTCCGAAAATATTTGATGTAACAATTACATCAAATGTAGAAGGACGCATAATAAGCTGCATTGACGCATTATCAACATATAAATGGTCAAGTTCTACTTCAGGATATTCTTTAGCAACCTCAAGAACAACACTTCTCCAAAGTCTTGATGATTCAAGAACATTTTGCTTATCAACATTTGTAAGTTTCTTTTTCCTTTTCATAGCTATATCAAATGCGCTTCTTGCTATTCTTTTAACTTCCTCAACACTATACATCTCAGTATCCCATGCCGCTTCGCCCATGTCTGTTTGTTTTCTTCCCTTTTCTCCGAAATACATTCCTCCTGTAAGTTCTCTTACAACCATTATATCAACGCCGTCTTTTACAAGTTCCGGTTTTAAAGGGCAAGCGTCGGCTAATGATTTATGAAGTGTTGCCGGACGCAGATTAGCATACAATCCAAGTTCTCCTCTAAGTCCCAAAAGCGCTCTTTCCGGTCTCATATCTCCCGGCAAAGTATCCCATTTCCAACCGCCTACGGCAGCAAGAAAAACAGAATCGCTTGCCTTGCATATATCAATTGTTTTTTTAGGCAAAGGCTCGCCCCATTTATCAATAGCTATACCTCCGGCGTCAACCTCTGTATATTTAAAGCTATGTCCAAACTTCTCACCTATTTTATTAAGCACAAGTACATTTTGGTCTAAAACTTCCGGTCCAATTCCATCTCCCGGAACTAACGCTATATTAAGATTCATTTTAAAATTTCCTCCTTAACAACCTAATTTAACTTTTGTTTGCTCAATAAGTCCTCCAACGTTCATCATTTCCTGCATAAACTCCGGAAATGGCTCTGCTTTATAAATTTCATTTTTAGTTAAATTTTTAATTTCTCCTGTTGTAAAATCAACCTCTATTTTGTCTCCCATTTCTATGGAATCTGCCGCCTCGTCACATTCAAGAATAGGAAGTCCTATATTAATAGAATTTCTGTAAAAAATTCTTGCAAATGTTTTAGCTATTACACATGAAATTCCTGATGCCTTTATAGCTATCGGCGCATGTTCTCTTGAAGAACCGCAGCCGAAATTTTTCTTAGCTACAATTATATCTCCCTCTTTAACATTTTCAGCAAATTTAACCGTACTATGAATAGCATCTTCCATACAATGTTTAGCAAGTTCCTTAGGGTCTGACGAGTTTAAGTAACGAGCCGGAATAATTACATCTGTATCAATATTATCTCCATATTTAAAAACAGTTCCGCAAGCTTTCATTTATAAAAAACCTCCTATTTAATATCCTCAGGATTAGTAATTTTACCAGTTATGGCAGAAGCGGCAGCAACAGCCGGACTTGCAAGATAAACCTCTGATTCCGGATGTCCCATACGCCCTATAAAGTTTCTGTTTGTAGTTGAGAGCGCTCTTTCGCCTTTTGCAAGTATACCCATATGTCCGCCTAAGCATGGACCGCATGTTGGAGTGCTAAAAGCTGCTCCAGCCTCAACAAATATTTTAGCAAGACCTTCCTCAATACACTGTAAATAAATGCTTTGTGTACCCGGAAGTATAATAACTCTAAGTTTAGGATTAACTTTTCTGCCCTTTAATATGTTAGCAGCAATTCTAAGGTCCTCCATTCTTCCGTTTGTACATGAACCTATTACAACTTGATCTATTTCAATATCTTTAGCATCATCTACAATCTTTGTATTTTCCGGAAGATGAGGAAAAGCAACCGTAGGCTTTAACTCTGACAAATCAATCTCATATACAGCGTCATACTCAGCATCTTCATCAGCTTCATAAACTGTATATTCTTTATTTGAATGAGCCTTTACATATTCAATTGTTTTTTCGTCAACAGGGAAAATACCATTTTTTCCTCCGGCTTCAATAGCCATATTTGCAATTGTAAATCTATCATCCATAGAAAGGTATTTTAATCCGTCTCCCGAAAACTCCATAGATTTATAAAGCGCTCCGTCAACTCCAATCATTCCAATTATATGAAGAATTATATCCTTTCCGCTTATCCATTTAGCCGGTTTGTTTTTAAGCACAAACTTTAAAGCAGCCGGAACTTTAAACCATGCCATACCTCTTGCCATACCTACTGCCATATCTGTACTTCCGACTCCTGTTGAAAAAGCTCCAAGCGCTCCGTAAGTACATGTATGCGAATCTGCTCCTATTATAGCATCTCCCGGAACAGCAAGTCCTTTCTCCGGTATAAGGCAATGTTCAATACCCATTTGCCCTACCTCAAAATAATTTGTAATATTTTTTTCGTGGGCAAATTCCCTTATTATTTTACAGTGTTCAGCCGACTTAATATCTTTATTCGGCGTAAAATGGTCTGGAACAATAGCAATTTTATCCTTATCAAAAACTTCCTTAACACCTATTTTATTAAATTCCTTTACGGCAACCGGCGTTGTAACGTCGTTTCCAAGCACAAGGTCAAGTTTAGCTTCTATAAGCTGTCCTGCCTTAACGCTTTCAACTTTTGCGTGAGCCGCAAGAATTTTTTGAGTCATTGTCATACCCATTTTTAGTATTCCTCCTATAAATAAGCTCTAAATTTATTCTCAATATCTTTTATTAACTTATACTCCATTGAATCTACAAGGGCAATCCAGCTTGCCTCTATAATATCGGCAGACACTCCTACCGTAGTCCATGAATCAGAACCATCTCCCGATTCTATAAGAACACGCACCATTGAGGCTGTGGCTGTTTTGCCGTCAAGAACTCTAACCTTATAATCCATAAGATGAACTGAAGATAAAGAAGGATAAAAAACCTCCAATGCTTTTCTAAGTGCTTTATCAAGTGCATTTACAGGACCTTTTCCTTCTGCTGCTGTAATTTCTGTTTTTCCGTCAACAATTATTTTAATAAGTGCTGATGCACTTTGTCCGTCATTATAAGGCTGTTCTCCTATTATTTTAAAATTAACAAGCTCAAAAAACGGTTTATACTTTCCGAGAGTTTTTCTAACCAGAAGTTCAAAACTTCCGTCTGCTCCTTCAAACTGATATCCGTTATACTCAAGTTCTTTAAGTTTTGAAATAACCATATCTGTTTCCGGTGATTTTTTCTCAATAGAAGGCTCTATTTTATGAATCATAGACAAAATTGTACTTCTTCCGGAAACTTCGCTTGTAAGAAAACGTCTTTCATTTCCAACTAAAGAAGGTTCTATATGCTCAAAACTTTTAGGCGACTTGCATACGCCGTCTATGTGCATGCCTCCTTTGTGTGCAAAAGCGCTTGAACCTACAAAAGGTTCACGTGAACTTAATGTAAAATTAGCAATTTCTGAAATTTTTCTTGCATAACGGGTAAGGTTTTTAACATTTTCTTGAGGTATGCACTCATAACCCTTCTTTGCCTGCAAACATCCTATAACGCTGACAAGAGAAGTATTTCCGCATCTTTCTCCAAACCCTGTAAAAGTTCCTTGTATATGCACTGCTCCTGCTTTAACAGCCATAAAAGTGTTTGCCGCTGCCATAGAGCAATCGTCATGACAGTGAATACCAATATTAGTATCAAATTTTTCGCATACCTCTTTAGTTATTTTATAAACCTCATCAGGAAAACATCCTCCGTTTGTGTCACAAAGCACAATACATGATGCTCCGGCATCATTTGCCGCCTGCAAAGCTGAAATAGCGTAATTTGGATTATTTTTATATCCATCAAAAAAATGCTCAGCGTCAAAAATAACTTCTTTTCCAAGAGACTTTAAATACTCAACTGTATCTCTAATCATATTAAGATTTTCTTCAAGAGTCGTATTTATAATATCTGTAACATGAAAATCCCATGTCTTTCCAAAAATTGTAACTGTATCAGCTCCCGAACTTACAAGAGATTGAATATTTTTATCTTCTTCTGCTTTTATTTTGCATCTTCTTGTACTTCCAAAAGCCGTAAGCTTTGTATTTTCAAGCTTCATATCTTTTACTTTTTTAAAAAACTCCAAATCTTTTGGGTTTGAGCCCGGATTACCAGCCTCAACATAGCTAACTCCAAGCGCATCAAGTGCTTTTACAATTTTAAGCTTATCCTCTACTGAAAAAGAAATACCTTCGGCTTGAGCGCCGTCTCTGAGAGTAGAATCCAATAAATAAATCTTCTTTCCCACTTATATGCCCCTTTACATTTTATTATAAAACTTGAGGGTGTCTTTAAAGTCAAAAGACATCCTCATTATGTTATTTATTATTTACTTGTCCAGCTCATCATTTTTCTAAGTTCTTTTCCTACAACTTCCATAGGATGCTGACTTTCCATTCTTCTTACAGCGTTAAAATTAGTTCTTCCTATTTTATTTTCAAGTATCCAATTTCTTGCAAAAGTACCGTCTTGTATTTCTTTAAGAACTTTTTTCATTTCTTTCTTTGTATCTTCTGTTATTATTCTCTTTCCTACTTGATAATCTCCATATTCAGCAGTATCTGATATAGAATATCTCATATAAGATAAACCGCCTTGATTGCATAAATCAACAATAAGTTTCATTTCATGGAAACATTCAAAATAAGCGCTCTCCGGCTCATATCCTGCCTCAACTAAAACTTCAAAACCGCACTTCATAAGTTCTGAAACGCCACCGCATAAAACAGCCTGTTCTCCAAATAAGTCAGTTTCAGTCTCCTCTCTAAATGTTGTTTGCAATACTCCGGCTCTTGCTCCTCCAATACCGGCTGCATAAGCCAATCCAATGTCCTTAGTATCACCAGAAGGGTCTTGATAAACTGCTATTAAGCAAGGAACACCTTTGCCCTCTGTAAACTGACTTCTTACAGTATGTCCCGGTCCTTTTGGAGCTATCATAAATACGTTTACATCTTCCGGAGGAATAATCTGTCCAAAGTGAATATTAAATCCATGAGCAAACGCAAGATATTTTCCGGCTGTTAAATTAGGCTCAATACTTTCTTTATATAACTGAGCTTGTTTTTCATCATTAATTAAAATCATAATTACATCAGCCATTTTAGCAGCGTCAGCAGCAGTAGCAACTTTCAATCCAGCTTCTTCAGCTTTTGCCCATGATTTACTGCCATTATATAAACCTACAACAACATCAACGCCTGATTCATGTAAATTCAGAGCATGTGCATGTCCCTGACTTCCATAGCCTATTATAGCTACTGTCTTTCCCTTTAACAATCCTAAATTACAATCTTCTTGATAAAATAACTTTGCCATTTAAAAATCCTCCTAAAAAATTAATTTTATTAACACAGATTTTTTAAAAATCAGCGTTTTTTATTTTCAAAATCATATAAGTTTTTAATTATATGCAGCTTTCATTAAATTCAATTTTCTTAATGTTCTTTTTCATAGTGTTATTACCTCTGCAAAGCGCCGTAAGACCTGTTCTTACAATTTCTTTAACCCCAAAAGGAGCCATAAGGTCTGTAAAAGCTCGAATCTTTTCTTGATCGCCTGTAATTTCTATTGTCAATGATTCAGTAGCAACATCTATTATATTTGCTCTGAATATATCGGTAATACTTACAATATCTGAACGTGTAGTATTGTTGCATTCTACTTTTATAAGCGCAAGTTCCCTAAAAACCGCCCTATTTGAATCAAGTTCAACAACACGTATAACGTCTACAAGCTTTTGAACTTGTTTTATTATTTGCTCAATAGCCATATCATCACAATTAACAACAGCCGTTATACGAGATAAATTAACCTTTTCAGTCACACCAACGCTTAAACTGTCAATGTTATATCCTCTTCTTGAAAATAATCCTGTTATTCTGCTTAATACTCCTGCCTGATTCTCAACAAGTATAGATAAAATATGTCTGTTCATAGCATTCCTTCTTTCTTTTAATATAGGCGGTATCTATAAAAAAACCCCGTCCCCAGCATTAAAGCTAGGGACGAGGAAAATCCACGTGTTACCACCCTATTTTATTTCCAATTATGTATAAAACATAAGCAGAAAACTCATGAGGTTCAAACAAACCTTCGCCTATAACGGGGCTTACCGTTTTACTCTTACTAAAAATTCAGAGAACTGCTCCTGAGTGATAGATAAGATAATAAATTTACCGTTTTCCACCAAACAACGGCTCTCTGTAAAATTTAACAATCATACCCTTAGAAAACAATAACTTTATTCATTTAAAAAGCCAATGTTTTCAATAGTCTCAATCACTGCATTTATACATAATATTAAATTAAAAACATTGTAACAAAACACAATTAAAATGTCAACATCTTTCTAAAATTTTTTATTATTTCTTTTCTTTAAATTCAAAGTTTTCATTAATTGCCTTTTGAAGTATAAGTGACGCATCTAAAGCAGTTATCTCTCCATCGTTATCTACATCAACAAGTGATTGTCCGGTTTCTGAGAACCCTTCTTTGTTATCTAAATTCAATACATATTGAAGTACAATAGATGCATCGTTAAATTCAACTTTTCCATTTCCGTCAGCATCCCCCAATACATTATCTGGAATTGGGTCTGGTTCTTCATTATTTACAATTTCATATGTTTCATATTTTATAGCGTAAAAGTTAGCTCCGTCCTTTGAGTATAAATATAAATCATTAGGCTCTGTTCCGTCATATACAAATTCGGCAATTACCTTTTGTCCTGCCGGCAAGCTAACAGTACTTTCATTTTTTCCGTCAAACATGCTAACGCTTCTGTCGGCTGTACTGCTTGTAGAAGTAGCATAAAACCAAACTTTAGTTTTTCCTTTAACACTGAATTTCAAATACTTGCTGTCTTTGCTTCCGCTTCCGTTATTTTGAAGTCTGAATTTATATTTGTTTCCATCGCTGAAATTTCCGCTGCTTGAATTAACTTTAAAAGGAGTTGAACCAGGGTTTAATGTTAAACCGTCAATTTCCTTTACATCTGAAAATTCACCTAATGCGTTAAAATCAGCCGAATCAAAACGCCATTCTTTGCTTTCAACTAATTGTTCAACTTTACTTAAAACAAGTGAATCAACTGCTTTTCTAAGAGAAACTATTGCCGTTTCAATATCATTTTCATCAGCATTATCATTAGCGGCTACTTCGCTGGCTTTGCTTAAAGCGCTCTCAACATCAAGCCATGATTTTTTAGTATAAAGGCTTTTATCCATTTCTTTTACAGAGGCAATAAGGCTTTTAAGAGTATCTGATTTAACTTCGTTTACATACATATTATCAAAGTAATATTCTGCTCCGGTTATTGAAGAAACAGGTTCTATATAAAATCCTTGCTCAATTTCAACTTTCTTTACATTTTTCTGTGTTCTAAAATCAACCTTAGGTATATCTGTAACCTCAGCTACAACTCCATTTCCGTCTGTAATTGTAATTTTGGCTGTACCTTCTTTATCTCCGGTTTTAGCCTTAATTTTCACACTATACCAATTTGATGTATTATACTCTCCTATTTTATTTGTTTCCTCGTTGCCTCCGGCATAAATATATCCGTCTTTATCAAATGTAACTTTATAACCTTTTTGATATCCTGCCGAAGATGCTACATACTCAGTTTGAAAATATACATTAACTGCTGTTTTCTCACCTGTCAGCAAAATATCGTAACCATTTTCAACAGTAGAATTTTCCGGAATATTATAAGCTCTGTATATATATCTCTCACTTGTGTATTTATCATCTGGCTTAATAACAATCTTTCCTGTATTATTTCCTGAAATATCGGAATTGTTCCACTTAAAATCAAGTACGTTAGCTTCCTGCATCTGCCAATACCAGTCAGCTCCATAATTCATATTCCAAACATAAGAATTTGACTTTCCTTTTTCTATACTTTCAACAGCCAGCCAACCTGTATCCGGAACTCCGCTTCCTCCGTCTGTTGCTGCAAATCCCATATAATAACTGCTGTCTGTAAGTCCTGTATCAACGCTTGTTATTAAATTTTTAGTTTTATAAAAATCTGCTCCATTATCGCTTGTCTCATAAATATAAAGCTTTGAACCTATTTTTTCAGTAATGATAAAATATTTATCAACAACCATTGAATTAAATTCTTCAATAGTTTTAAATTCTCCGCCCTTTTCCTGTCTTGCTTTAAGCACATAATGTGTATTTCCGCCTTCAGCCGGCTCAACTCCAAAGAAATAAGAAACTCCGTCTGCCTCTAAATCATTTTTAAGCATTAAACCAAAATTTTTAGCCCCTGTTGGTCTCATTCTAAAATAAAGTCTCATATCCTCGTTAAACTGCTGATACATAAATCCATAAGTATCCGAGTTTCCGCTTATATTTCCATCAGGTGCATAAATTTTGTATGTATAATCCTGTGTAGCGTAAGAATAAGATTTAAAAGTATTTTCATCACCGCCTATATTTATAACTTTCCATGGCGATATATCAGCAGATATTGAAACTTTAACCTTATCTTCAGCCGTTCCAAGATTTTCATCTATACAAACAACTCTTAAATCTCCCTGTGCTACTGCCGGAAAACTTATAGGTATACTTTCTTCTTTTTCTGAAGAAATACCATTTTCAAACTCAACTCTATTTACTAAATCTTCTTTTCCATTTAAACTGTTTTTAAAATAAACTAAAGCCTCAACAACTTTAGCTTTACTGTCCGGCTTAATATTTATTGTTAATTTTTCTGAAAATCCAATTACACTGTTGTCTTGAATATTAGTAATTTTTACTTCCGGAGCAGTTTGCTCATTGCTTGTTATAACCTTTAACAAACTAAATTTTGATACTGTATTTTTAATTTCCGAATTTTCGGAATCAAAAGATTTTCCAGCTTTAACAAATGCACCTACTGACGGACTTTCAGAAGTATCGCTAAATGTATCGACAAGTTTCCAATCAGCAAAACCTGAACCTACATACATATTTACTGTTCCATCTTTTTTCTCTATCTTTAAAAGATTATATCCTTCATAATTGTCTCCTAAAACAGTTATTTCTCCGTTTAAAACACCTGTTGCCGCAAACACATTTGTATAATCCTTTGCTATTATCCTATCTCCATAAAATAATCCTGTATAAGAATCTTTAACATTTTTTGATATTTCATCTATTTGCGCTATAACTTGAAAATCACCGTTTAAATTTTGAGACAAAGTTCCATCGCCGTCTTTTGCAGCAAGAAGTACATAAGACTCACCATCAAAACCCACTTTATCTGCATCATTTTGAATCCATGGGGCTGGGTCTTTATCAGCCAATATAATAACAGTAATAACCTTGCTGTATGAATAATCGCCCTTTGAGTTGTATACTTTTGCTGTAATATAATTTTCACCTGTTTTTAAATTATTAAGAGTAAATACATTGTCTCCTTCTTTTGCCTGTTCATTAACTTTAAGTAAATCATCGCAGTAAATTTCAATATTTCCTAAGTCACTTCCTGTTATATTAGCTGTTATATTAATATTCTCATTCTGCTTAGCTGTGTCATTGTCAACACTTAATGAAACAGTTGGAACAACATCTCCGCTTTCTTTTTTCGTAATATCCTCAACATAAATTTCAAGCCATGTATAACCGTTAGGTCCAATACTTGTTCCATCATAAGGATTGTTTTTGTCAAGTCCCATTTTGTCTTCCCAATCATCAGGTATTCCATCCTTATCAGTGTCTAAAAGCTCACTTTCAATTTTATCCCACTTAGGATAACCTCTATCGTCATAAAGCAAAGCTGCCTCTCCATCAGGTACAGCGTCTGTTGGGTCATCAACAAGACCTACACTTCCGGGCGTTCCATCGCTTGCCGGTTTTTTGCCGCTTGGAGCTGTTCTGTTTAAACAATCGTTTATTATTCTTTCATCAACTATATCCATTTTAGGAAGTCTTGCTCCGGCATCTGCCATTACTTTATCATAGGCTTCCTGTGCTGTATCAGTTTTAACTGGATAATCTTTTATATATTCTTCGTTTGCTTTTTCAAGCTTTTCATAACTTGGATTTCTTACATCAAGATAAACACCTGTCTTTTTCTCTATTTGCCAGTTATCATTATTTACCAAAGCCGCATTTTCAACAGCTTCTGGCTCCGTACTGTCATCATCTATTACATTTCCAGATGCATATATTTTACCTGATTGATTTTTAACATATTTGTTTCCCGGACTTAATTCAAAAATTCTTGCTCTTTTGTTTACAGGAGTAGAAGGCCCGGGCTTATAGTAGTTATTTATAATATTAACCTCTGCTCCGTTTTCAGCACCATAACCTGCTTTATCGCCCCAATTATAGAAAACATTGTTTCTTATATCTATAAGACTTTGGTCATCGCTGTATCCTTCTGTCATAGCAACAGTTTCAGATGTTCCGATTTTAGGATTACGGCTTTTATGCGTTGCAATTAAGTTATGATGAACAGTTAAATTTACTCCTCCCCAAATAGCAGCGTAACTATGTTCGCCTTTATCGTGAACAGACTTGTTTAAAGCTTCAGCTACAATACTCCATTGTATTGTTACATCTTTAACAGCATAGCTTGAAAGGTTTTCATCTGTACCCCAGCTTACACTGCAATGGTCTACAATTATATTTTTTGAATTATCTGTAATCTCAAGTCCGTCCTGCGCTCTTGTACTGTTTCCGTCAGCATCGTGAGCGCCGACTCTAAATCTTAAATATCTTACAATTACATTTTCTCCTGATATTTTAACATTGTTTCCTCTAAAACAAATACCATTACCAGGCGCAGTCTGTCCCAAAATTGTCATATTTGAACCGCCAACATTTACATTTGATTTTAAATCAATATTTCCGGAAACATCAAAAACAACTATTCTATTGCCTTTAGATACAGCATCACGAAAACTTCCTGCACCGCCGTCTTCAAGATTTGTTACGTGATAAACTTCAATTTTCTCTCCTTTTTCAAGTGCTCCTCTTGCACCGGGGGAGTACATACCTCCGCCTTCAGCTCCCGGAAACGCTATAACCTTATTTATAACCGTTTCATTTACATTCTCGTTATTTTCGGCTAAAACAAGACTTGAAAAAAGTGTGCTTACAGTCATTACCGCTGCAAGCAGCAATGATAAAGTTCTTTTCATCTTACCTTCTCCTTTCATTTAATAATATACTTAAAAAGAAATATTTTAAATATATATATATTAATATATATTTAATATTACAGTCTTTATTAAAATTTATCAAGTGCCAATTTATAATTTTTCTCATATAACTTATATAAAAAACAAATTTAATTATACAAATTAAACAAATTTTCAGTTATTCCCCAATTTCAATCCCGGATATGCGTTTAAATCAAAATTTGATACATTTCCCTTTATAAATTCATAATATCCCGCAACTCCAATCATAGCTGCATTATCTGTACAATAAACCGGACTTGGTATATTAAGTATAATATTTTCCATATCGCATTCTTCTTTTATTCTCTTTCTTAAATAAGAGTTTGCTGAAACACCTCCAGCCATTGCCAATTTATTTATTCCTTCATTATGGCAAAGCCTTATTGCTTTTGAAACAAGCACATCTACAACAGCTTTTTGAAAAGAAGCCGCAACATCGGCATTATTAATCTCTTTTCCTGCCATCTTTGAAGAATTTAAGTAATTAAGAACCGCTGATTTCAAACCGCTGAAACTAAAGTCAAATTCATTCATTAAAGCCCGTGGAAATTCTATTGCATTTTCATTTCCTTTTTTAGCAAGTTTGTCAATTTCAGGGCCTCCCGGATAATTAAGACCTATTGCCCTTGCGACTTTATCATATGCTTCTCCGGCTGCATCGTCTCTTGTCATAGCTTTTATCTCATATTTGCTGTAATCCATAACCTTTACAAGATAAGTATGTCCTCCTGATACTACAAGACATATAAAAGGCGGCTCCCAATTTTTATTTTCTATATAATTAGCCGCAATATGCCCTTCTATATGATGAACACCTATAAGAGGTTTTTTTAAAGCAAAAGCTATTGCTTTGGCTTCCGAGAGTCCTACAAGCAAAGCGCCTACCAGCCCCGGTCCATATGTTACCGCAACCCCATCTATATCGCTAAAATTTTTACAAGCCTTATTAAGAGCTTCATCTATTACAAAATCAATAGCCTCTAAATGTTTTCTTGAGGCTATTTCCGGCACAACCCCTCCATATTTTTTATGAATTTCAATTTGAGATGAAATAACATTTGATAATATTTCTCTTCCATTTTTAACTACCGCCGCCGATGTTTCATCACATGAACTCTCTATCGCAAGCAAAATCAAATCTTTATTTTTCATTTTCTTCCTCCTGAATATCATTTGATATTATTTTATCATAAATCTTTTGGCGGTCAAACTCATTTCTTTTATTTTCATAAAACATAGGCTCATAAAACTTTTTATTTATGTAATTCATTATACTAACATAAACCGCACCAATAGTAATAATCGGAATATATACAGCCGAAACAAACCAGCCGAAAAAAGGCATATTTTCAAGTAAAAAAACAACTGCATATCCTATTAATATATTCATATACCTATATTTGAATCTCATTGTATAAAAACCTATTAATAAGGCAAGAGAAACTTTTCCCAAAGCCGTAAGCACAAAAACAACATATACAAGAACAATAGAAATGCCTGCCCCTACAATAGAAAACAAAAAAACAACAATTATGCATAAAATAATACCATAACCCAATATACCATATTTAATTAT
Source organism: uncultured Eubacteriaceae bacterium (assembly GCA_947086655.1). Taxonomy (GTDB): domain Bacteria; phylum Bacillota; class Clostridia; order Lachnospirales; family CAG-274; genus CAMTZM01. The sequence continues at coordinate 17,833 of CAMTZM010000001.1, read as the reverse complement.
ACTTTTTTGCTCATTTACAATAGCCATTGCCCCTTGTTCAAAAAGAGCTGTATTAAAACTAAAAAATACAATGCCTATTACAAAATAAACCGCTGAGAGAATTATACTTTTATCATTTGCAGATATAGGAATAAAATCAATAAATAAAAATTTACTTATATAAGTCATAATTTCTTTAAATTTATCTTGAAAAACAATAAAAAATGGCTTTTCTGATATAAAAAAATCCAAAAATACAGCATAAACCGGTTTGTAAATATAAAACCCAACCGCTGTAATCAATAATATCAGACAAAACCATTTTCTCTTATTCATTATACTTCTACCTTACCTTTTTTGTAAATTAAATATTGTGCCGCAATCAATATTACAAAAATAATAAGACTTACATATTTTAAAGAATCTATATAATGCGTGCACGTATTAAACGTTGTTTCAACTACGCTTATAAAACTATTTTTAAACTCCTCTGCATAAATTTCAGCCTTACTTATCAATTCTAAATATCCGCTCAGATTAGGTACATTAGAAATAAATTCTATTATCTTTTCTTTATTTATTATTAAAATCGTTCCTAATCCGGCAAAAACAGAAAACAATCCCCAAATAAAACATAGTATATTTATTGACCTTTCTGTATTTCCTGAATAAACAAAATCAATTTTAGCCATTACCTGTTCTTCAAAATCAGAAGGGGCATTTATAATATTGGAATTATCAGAAAATTCATCAAGAATTTTATTATAAACCATAAAATCCTCTTTGCATTTATCACATACAGAAATATGCTCTTTAAGCTTAATTATTTCCTCATCGCTAATTAAACCATCCATATATTTCATTATAAGCAAATCAGCTTTATTGCAATTCAATATTTCCACCTTCTTTCATTTTAAGCAGACTTTCTTTAAGCATTCTTCGACCTCTGAATATTCTATTTTTAACCTTTGAAAGAGACTCGTCAGTAACCTGCGCTATTTCCTGATATGACAAACCTTGTTGATGATAAAGAACAATAGGTATTTTGTACATTTCCGGCAGTTCGCTTACAAGTTTTTCAATACTAATCTTTCTTTCCTTTTTCAAATAAAGGCTCTCCGGCGACTCATCTGAAGACAAATCATAAGAAACATCGTCAATAGGAACATTATCTTGCTTTTTCATTCTTCTATAATCTATTACGTGATTTGTAGTAATACGTATAACCCATGTTGAAAACTTATACTGAGGATAATATTTTTCAAGATTTTTATATATTTTTATAAAAACTTCCTGTGCTAAATCGTTTGCTTCCTCACTGTTAGTAATCATACGAAGTATAATTGAGTAAACAAGATTTTTATATCTTGAAACAAGTACAGAAAAAATATCCTTATCTCCCGACAAACATCTTTTTATAATATCATAATCATTTAATTCATCTAAATTATCGTACATAAAGCACCACCAATTTTTATAAAAGCCTTTTTCTGATGTATTTTTTTACAAAAGCCAATTTATAATAAATACCTTTTTAGTATTTATTATAATTATACTTTTCTTTTTTCTTAAAAAATTAAACGAAAAAAACAAAAAAAAGTTTACTCAAACTTCTTAAATTAAATAAATATAAATCCTATTCATTTTCAAATAATAGTTTATCTGTAATTCTGTCATAAGCCACAACTGTATTCTCAAAAATTTTAGCAGCGCACTCATAAAAAATTTCCGGCTCAGGCAGCGCCGGCGAGTAATGAGTAAGCCAAAGCTTTTTCACATTTCCCTCTTTAGCAAGCGTAGCCGCCTCACTAAAAATCATATGCTTATATTTGAGAGCTTTTTCAAATTTTTCTTCTTCTCCATACATACCTTCACATATAAATAAATCAGCATTTTTTATAAAATCCGGAAGAGTTTTTACAGGGCGGGAATCGGTACAATAGCAAACTTTTATACCTCTTCTTTCCTTTCCCATAACCATTTCAGAATCATATTTAACTCCATTAAAAACAACGCTTTTATTATTTTGAAGCGATGCCCATAAATTTTTAGGAATATTTAAACTGCTTGCCTTTTCAGCATCAAACTTTCCTTTTCTCTTTAAGTAAAATCCATATGACAAACATCTTATTATATGGTCAGCTTCATTTACAGTTATTTCCATATCATCTAACATAAAACTAAATTTTTCAGCATCTGTTACCTCAATACAATTTACTTCAAAAGGAAGTTCTGGAAATATAACGGATAAGCCTTCGTACACTTTTTTTAAACCTTCTGGTCCAATTAAAGTCATAGGTTTTGTTCGTCCTGAGTTTCCCACAGTCAATAATATTCCGGGCAGTCCCGAAATATGGTCGGCATGGTAATGTGTAAAACATATAACATCTATATTCTTAAAACCCCAGCCTAATATCTTTAAACTTATTTGTGTTCCTTCTCCACAATCAACCATTAAAAATTTTCCATTATATCTAAGCATTAATGAAGTTAAAAAACGGTCTCTAAGCGGCATCATGCCGCCTGTACCAAGTAAAGCCACATCAAGCATAAAATCATTCCCTTTAAGTAATATTTTTTAATAAAACATAAATTAAGTACCCCCGTTTTAAAAACGGGGGAATTTCTCCGTCGGTTAAAAAATTTGCTATAAATAGTAAATTTTTATATACATTTCAGACGTTTTTGGTATTAATGTCTAAAATGCCTTATACCTGTAAATACCATAGCAATTCCATGCTTATTACATTCTTTTATAGAATCTTCATCCCTTATTGAACCACCCGGCTGGATTATAGCGGTAATACCTGCCTTTGCTGCCTCTTCTACACAATCTGAAAATGGGAAAAACGCATCGGAAGCAAGTACAGCGCCTTTTACAAAATCCTCTCCAAGCTGATTTATACCATGTTCAATAGCCTGTTTTGCAGCCCATATTCTGTTTACCTGTCCGGGGCCTATACCAACAGACTGTTTATCTTTTCCTATTGCAATTCCATTTGATTTTGTAAATTTAACAATATTCCATGTAAATAAAAGGTCTTTCATTTCTTTATCAGTAGGTTTTCTCTCTGTAACAACTTTTAATTCAGACTCATTTAAAGTAAGATTATCAATATCCTGAATAAGTATTCCGCCCGAAACTTTTTTAATATCATAACATTTTTCATCTTGTTTTCTTTCTATATTTTTAAGTTTTAAAAGTCTTATATTCTTTTTCTTTTTCAAAATTTCAAGCGCATCGTCTGTAAAATCAGGAGCTAAAACAATTTCAAGAAATATTTTGTTTATTTCTTCTGCCGTAGCCTTGTCAATAGTTCTGTTTGCTGTAACTATTCCTCCAAAAATAGAAACCGGGTCTGAATTATATGCTTTCATATATGCGTCATAAATATTATCAGCACTTGCTACTCCGCAAGGATTTGAATGCTTGCATGCAACAACTGTCGGTTCTGTATACTCCTTTAAAAGTTCAAGCGCTCCATGAGTATCATTTATATTATTAAATGATAATTCTTTTCCATGAAGCTGCTCGATTCCTGTCAGCATACCTTCATTATTTGAAACTTCTTTATAAAATGCCGCTTTCTGATGAGGATTTTCTCCATAACGCATATCTTGTATCTTTTCAAAAGTCATACTTATTGTATAAGGATACTTTTCAATATTAGCTTTATCTCTTAAATAATTCGCAATCAATGTATCATAATGCGCTGTATGATTAAATACTTTTGCAGCAAGATAAAAATTTGTTTTTTCCGATACTTTGCCGTTAGATTTTATTTCTTCAATAACCTTATCATAATCTGACGGATCTATAACAACAGAAACATATTTATAATTTTTAGCCGCCGCTCTTAACATAGTAGGCCCGCCTATATCAATATTTTCAATAGCTTCTTCAAGTTTAACATTTTCTTTTAATATTGTCTGCTTAAAAGGATATAAATTTACAACAACTAAATCTATAAGTTCAACATCAAGCTCTTCAATTTGTTTCATATGCTCATTACTGTCTCTTACAGCAAGCAAACCAGCATGTATTTTAGGATGAAGCGTTTTTACACGTCCGTCCAAACACTCCGGAAATCCTGTTACATCAGAAATATTTATTACAGAAATTCCCGAATCTTTTAAAACATTATAAGTACCGCCTGTCGAAACAATTTCAAAATCAAGAGCACTTATTTTTTTTGCAAACTCAACAATACCTGTTTTGTCAGATACACTTATCAAAACTCTTTTCTTTTTCATTTGATTATCCTCCCTATCTTTTATAATAAAAAAACCGACTTCCGGGCACAAAACTGCCCAGACGGCCGGCTAATAAACAAATTCTGCACTCCAATGCGGTTAAATCCGCGTAAATCCGTCAGTAATGCAAAACATTAAAATTGAACTATAAATTTAATTAAAAATATTACTCCAATAATATACATTATGATACTAACATCTTTAGTCTTTCCTGTCAACACCTTTAATATAATATAACTTAAAAATCCAAAAGCAAGCCCGTCAGCTATACTATAAGCAAGAGGCATCATAATTATTGTTACAAATGCCGGAAATCCTTCTGTATAATCCTTAAAATCTATATTTACTATACCATCAATCATAAATAATCCTACAATAATAAGAGCCGGAGCAGTGGCAAATGTTGGTATGGAAGTAAAGACCGGTGAAAAAAAAAGGGCAATTAAAAAAAGTCCTGCTGTAACTATTGATGTAAGCCCAGTTCTTCCTCCCTCCGCTACACCTGATGCACTTTCAACAAAAGTTGATGTAGTCGATGTACCTACACAAGCGCCAAAGGTTGTAGCAATTGCATCGGCTAAAAGCGCATTTTTAAGCTTTGGAAGTTTTCCTTCTTTGTCTAAATACCCTGCCTTTTCGGAAACGCCTACAAGAGTTCCTATTGTGTCAAACATATCAACAAAAAGAAATGAAAAAACAACAACAGCTATATCAAATACACCTATAACGCTAAAGTCTACATTTTTAAAAGCCGAAAATATATTATATCCCGAAACAGAATGCGGAAAAGAAACTATACCCTCTGGTATAAGAGAATAAACCCCATTTTCAGGCTCTGGAATATATAAACCTATAAGTTCACACGCAATACCTAATAAATATGTAACAAATATGCCCCAAAATAAAGCGCCTTTAACTTTTTTATATGACAAATATGCCGTAAGAATTAAACCAAAAAAAGCAAGTATAGTGCCTATGTTACTTATATCCCCCAAAGAAACACATGTACTTTCATTAAAAACAACTATTCCGGCATTTTGAAGTCCTATAAAAGCGATAAAAAAACCTATTCCTACACTTGTTGCCTGTTTTAATGTTTTAGGTATTGAATTAAAAATAATTTCACGTACATTTACTATGGAAAATAAAATAAAAATTAAACCTTCAATAAATACTGCTATTAACGCAATTTCCCAACCGTTTTCACTTGCAACAGTAAAGGCAAAATATGCGTTAAGTCCCATACATGGCGCAAGTGCAAAAGGATAGTTAGCCAAAAGAGCCATTGCCATAGTGCCTATAAAAGCCGCAAGAGCAGTTGCCGTAAAAACAGATTCACGACTCATACCGGCATTTTGCATAATATTAGGATTAACAATAAGAATATAAGCCATAGTCATAAATGTAGTAATTCCGGCAAAGACTTCTGTTCTTACTGTTGTATTATTTTCTTTTAACTTAAAAAAATCCAATCTTCTTCCTCCTTTGTACAATATTTAAGTTAATAATACCAAATTCAACAAATGCTTGTCAATAAAACCTTATACTATTATAAATAAAAAACATATAAAAAACGACATTTTTCTACAAATCAATAAAATTTGCATAAAAACTCTTTAAAAATTTTCAAAAAATATTCTTTATTTTTATAAAACAAAAACCCCATGTTGTTTAAACACGGGATTTAATTGACAAATGAAGTCCCACGCCCTTTAAGCGGGGCGCTTATTCTTTTAGTAAGTGGTATTATCCTACTACATTAGTTTCGTTAGAAACCGTCGGTTATGAGTATTTTTGCAAAGCAAAAATGCGAATAGTCTTTGACCTTTTTAAAAATTTTATTATTTACATTAAATATTACTTTATAAGTCTATGCAGATATTTTTCTCTCGTAGCAAGCCCTCCCCTTATATGTCTTTCTGATTTGTTTATTTCTAAAACCTTTCGTGCTTCACCGGCAAGTTTAGGATTTATTTTTGTTAATCTCTCCGTTACATCTTTATGTACAGTTGACAAAATAAGTTCATTTTTTTTAATAAAAATAATGAAAATATTTCTTATAATAAAATTAAAAATTTTAATGATTAATTAACTATTGTATGTTATAATGATTACATGTATAATGATATAATATTTTTTATAATATTATAAATAACTATATAAAATCTTACTGAAATTTACAAACTTTTTTTAATTATGAATTTTCTCTTACTAATTCTTTATATTTAAACAATTAGTAAGAGGCTGTTTGTCAATTATAAAAGAATAGGAGTGCTGTTTTAAATGAATAAGGTTTTAGGTTCTAAAGTTGATTTTAATGATTATGAAAGTTTTTTTGCTATTGAATTTATGGACTGTATAGATGAATTACTTGAAAAAGATGAAATACAGGAATTAAAAAATTATTTCCAACACTGCAATACTTCAAGATTCCAGCATTCATTAAACGTAGCTTATTACAGCTATTTAATTTGCAAAGTACTTCACTTTGATTATAGGTCTGCTGCACGTGCCGGAATGCTGCATGATTTATTTTTATATGATTGGAGAACGGCTGACCTTGGGCAAAATCATGCTTTTTATCATCCAAAGGAAGCTTTGAAAAACTCGCATAAAATAACAAACCTTAATAAAATTGAGGAAGATGCTATATTAAAACATATGTGGCCTTTATGTTTCGGTATTCCTCGATATAAAGAATCTGTTATTATTACAATAGCTGATAAATACTGTGCTACATTTGAGGTTTTAAACCAATTTAATAACCTATTAAAAAACAAAATTTCTGTACTTAAAAATTTATTTTCTCATTAAAATCAACACTAAAAACCAGTAAAACAATAAAGCTGATGTAAAGTAATTAACACTTCACATCAGCTTTATTTATGTAATATAATAGTATAAAATATAAACTAAAATTTATGATGCCAAACACCATTTAAACTGTAAATAAATTATTTCCTTATGCGCCTTAATTGTTTTCAGCCATAAAATCTTCAACAGCATCATAAAAATGTATAAGAGAAAGCTTATTTTCATTAAATTTATTAATAAGTAATTCTATGTCATTACGTGAAGAAGATATATCATTTATTGAAACTATTTCATTATTATTTTCATCTAAAGCAGAAATGCCAAAAAAAGTATATGAACATTCTTCTTTGCTAAATCCATCATGAACAGTTGTATTAATCGTATAATTTATAGTTATCATTTAATTAACTCCTTATAGTATTTTTTTGTTATATTTTGTTGTTTTTTATATATAAATTATACCTACTATATATTCATAATACAACACAATTCATTCGACATTTGATATGATTCGTTTGACATAAATTGACAATAGTTATTTAACCGACATAGGAAGTCTCACGTTTTTTAAGGGGGTTTCTACTCTTGCAGTAAGTGGTATTATCCCATTTACTATATTTATAACGCATGGCAAACAACTTAGTTGGTTAAAATATGCTGTTTTTTTATTATAATACTTGACATTTTATAGTAAAAGAATTAAATTTATATTATAAAGTAAAACGTGTTGATTTTGTTTTTCATAATTTTTTTGAACATTTATTAAAAAAGAGGTGGTTTTATGTCTACGGTTATTAACAATAATGATTCTGGGTTTGGTTATTTTGAAAATGTATCATCTAAAAGAAATACTAAAGTTAATGACAAGATGAACAAAAAAAATAACCACAAAAGCTATAAACATTATGAAAACGAAATAAAAAACAGTGTTAATAAAACTAATGACTTAAATATTGTCGATAATACATTTAATATGTCTTCAAGTAATAATGAAGAATATAGATGTATTGAAAACAGCATAAGGCTCGCAATTAGAAATTTGAATACAAGAAAAAGTTCATTTAATTATAATTATCAAAATAATATTGCTTCTGTAATATCAAATAGAAGAAATGAAATTGTAAGCGAAAGAAATTATGGAAGAACTAATGTTGATTTACTTGATATAAGAGAACGTCTTGCTTTTCATTTTATTACAATAAATTCTACAAGACCTGATTATTTTGTTTCTAATATCAAGGTTGGAGTTTTAACAGCTAAATAATCTAAACATGGTTATATTATTATATATTTGTCATATATTTTTATAAATGATTTTTTTAAGGAGGGCAATTTCTTGAAAGCTTATATTGAAGAAAGAGCGATAGAGGTTGCAGAATTTATTATTAAAAGTAACGCTACTGTCAGGGAAACAGCAAAAAAATTTGGAATAAGCAAATCAACCGTACATACAGACGTAAATAAAAGAAGACTGCTAAAGGCGGCTTAATGTTGTTGTTAAGTCGCTTTTTTATGTTTTTAAGTTTAAAAATAAATATTTAATATATAGATAAGGATGATTGAAATATGCTGAAAAATAAAAAAATTATAGCTTTGTTTTTTATAATTTTATTTATTTTTTTCGTTTTTTTTATTTATTATAAAACATTAAATTCCTATTCAGATAAAAAAATAAATGACATAAATTTAGAAGAATCATCAGTTATAGTTGTTTCAGAACAGACAACGGAAATAACTTCTTCAAATACTATTTCAGAACAAACAACACAATTATATTATAATGAATCTTACCTTTCTCATATAAAAATTGATGATGAATGCAAAATATATGCTTATATGGAATTTAAAGGCGAAGAATATGACTATGCAATTTTTGGAATTTCATATAATGAAAATAAAAATTTTGATGAAGACGAAGAATTTAGTTATAACAAAATTTTGTATTGGGAAATTGTTGTTTTAAAAAATAACTCTATTGTAACCGTTTTAAGAGATTATAAAGATGATTATGCAGATATATTCGATAGTGAAAATGAAATAAAAAATAGGTTAGTTGAAAAAGATGTAAACTTTGATGGAAAAAACGACATTTTACTGTTTCGAGGACATTACGGAAATCAAGGGTTTGTTAGCTACTCATGTTACTTACAAACTGAAAACAAATTTGAATTGTGCGAAAGTTTTTCCGAAATACCAAATCCAGTTATTGATAAGGAAAATAAAGTAATTTTATGTTACTGGAGAAATTGGGCTGCATCACACAGCATTGGAAAGTATTATTTTATAGACGGGAAATTTATTGAAAAAGAAAGACTTACAGAAGAACCTATTGAAACTTATTCGGACGAAGAAGAAACAAAATGGAGCTGGACGATAGAAGAATTTTCAAACGGCAAATGGGTAAAAAAAGAATATTTTACAGAAGAAAATTATGAAGATAGTAAAATTGGTTCTAATTCTGCTTGGGATTTTGGACGAGATAGCTGCGAACATATATACGAATGAAATTATTAATTGGAGGATTTTTATATAATGTTATGGAAACTAATTTTATAAGTTTTAAAAATGGTGTTAAAAACGGAATTCCTATTTTTATAGGTTATTTAGCTGTTTCATTTTCTTTTGGAATAGCTGCAAAAAACATTGGTTTATCTGTCTTTCAAGGAGCATTTATGTCGGCATCAAATTTAACCTCCGCAGGACAGTTTGCCTCATTAGGCTTAATATCGGCAGCATCATCATATTTTGAAATGGCTGTTACACAATTTGTTATTAACCTTAGATATTGTTTAATGTCATGTGCACTTTCACAAAAATTATCGGAAAGTACAGCTTTTTTTCATAGATTTATAATGGCTGCCGGTATATCTGATGAAATATTTGGAATCTCATATAGTGCAGAAGGTCACTTAAATCCATTTTATACATATGGATTAATGACGGCGGCTGTACCCGGCTGGGTTTTAGGAACAATTTTAGGAATAGCATCCGGAAACATACTTCCTGACAGAATAATGAGCTCTTTAAGCATAGCACTTTACAGCATGTTTATAGCTGTTATTATTCCTCCCACAAGAAAGAATAAAATTTTAAAAGGTATTGTTATACTGTCCATGCTTTTAAGCTTTATTTTTTATTATATACCTGTTTTAAATAATTTGTCGCAAGGATTTAAAATTATTATTCTTACCGCAGTAATCGCCGGAGGAGCCGCTGTATTATTTCCTATAAAGGAGGAATAAAAATGAAAGGAAACATATATATTTATATTTTAGTAATGGCTCTTGTAACATATACAATAAGACTTTTGCCTTTTACTCTTATAAGAAAAGAAATAAAAAATATTTACATAAAATCATTTTTACACTATGTTCCATATGTAAGCCTTGCTGTAATGACATTTCCAGAAATTTTAAATGTCGAAGGAAATAAATTTCCAAGAATAGCCGGTTTTATTGTCGCTCTCATACTTGCATATAGAGGAGGAAGTTTGTTTAAAGTCGCTTTTGTATCATGTACAGTTGTATTTATTTTAGAATTATTCATTATACATTAATTAATAAAAACAAACATTTCAGGCAGTTTAACCGACGGAGTAAGTGGGATTTAATTCCACTTTATTCCAATCAGTTTTGTTAGAAAATAGTAAATATACATTGTAATTGTTTTATATGTCTATATGAAAAAATGCAGTTATATTTAGTAACAAAATAAAACAGATTTTTTTTAAAACATATTGACAATAGCATTTTTTATATATATAATAAGTATTGTTAGCTATAATATATATCTTTTCATATTATTTCATGTACACAATTAAATAATTGTGGTTCATCGGAGGACTTGCAATCGTAATTGCAAAGTCGAGAATGATGTCGAGTGCGCTCGGATAGTTAAATAATTATCCGAGCGCACTTTTTTTGTGAGGAGGAAAAATATATGGACTTATTACAGGGAAATATAAAAAGGCTGTATTTTAAATATTTATCAGCAGCCTTTGGAAGTTCGCTTATTGGTACAATTTATAGTTTTGCAGACACCATTGTTGTCGGACAAAATCAAGGTTCAAACGGAATTGCAGCTCTTGCTGTCGTTGCTCCTGTCTGGAATATTATATATGGATTAGGATTGTTATTTGGCATTGGAGGGGCTGTTTTTTTTAGTATAATACGGGGAAAGAAAGAAAAGCAAGGAGAAAACGAAAACGAATATTTTACTGTCTCTATTATTTTCGGAAGCATTGCCGCATTAATTTGCTGGATTTTGATTATACTGTTAGACAGTCAAATACTAAGTTTTTTTGGAGCAGACAATAATTTATTACCATTAGCAAAAAAATATTTACTTCCGATTAAGGTTGTATTTCCAACATATCTGTTTGGACAATTATTAGCCGCATTTTTAAGAAATGATAAAAACCCTGAACTTGCAACCGTCGCTGTTGTGGCAGGAGGTATATTCAATATTTTCGGCGATTGCTTTTTTGTATTTGTTTTACATATGGGAATATTTGGTGCCGGACTTGCTACTGCAATTGGAAGTGTTATTTCATTAGGTATTATGGCAACGCATTTTATATCAAATAAAAACAGCATGAAAATTGTAAAAGTACAAAATATTTTTTCAAAATTTAAACTGATTATTACAGCAGGTTTTTCTACATTCTTTGTTGATATAGCAATGGGAATTATAACTGTTCTTTTAAATAATCAAATCATGAAATATGCAGGTACAGACGCATTAGCTGTTTATGGAGTTATTGTAAATATCAGCACTTGCGCACAAGTGTGTGTGTATAGTATAGGGCAGGCAGCACAGCCAATCATTTCTATCAATTTCGGCTCTGAAAAGTGGATAAGAATAAAACAAATTTTAAAATATTCGCTTATAACTGCCTCTTTCTTTTCGGCTTTTTGGACTTGTGCAACTATGTTTTTTCCTGTACCCATTATCAAAATTTTTATATCTGCTACACCAAAAATAATAAGCATTGCACCAAAGATTATACGGCTTTATTGCATATCATTTTTATTATTGCCGCTTAATGTATATTCAATGTATTATTTTCAAGCTATTTCAAAACCTAAAATTGCTTTTGTTATTTCTGTTTGCAGAGGATTGGTTGTAAGCGGCATAATGATACTTCTTCTGCCTGTTATTGCAGAAGATATTGGATTATGGCTTGCAATGCCTGTTACAGAATTGCTTGTTTCTGTTATTGTCATTTATTATATGATAAAATATACAAGGGCATTAGGAGAGAAAAAAATATAAAAAATGGCGGGTAAAAACAAATATTTTTACCCGTTTTTTTAACCAGTATAAGTAAGTAGGAGTATAAGTTCCTATTAAATACAAAGGTTTCGTTGAAAACCGTTTGTTATGAGTATTTTTTGCAAAGCAAAAATGTGAATAGTTTTTGAATTGAAAATCATAATTACAATTTTTATTTTAAATCATTAAAATTTTTTGATATTTCTTTGAAATAAATATTTATTTCACCGTTTTTTGTTACAATTATGCTGCTTATAATATTTTTTAAAAATATATTATCTATAAACCCTTCAAAAAATAAATTTTCGGAATTTAAAAATAAATTATCCAATAAATACTTTACATTAGTACTTTTATTTTTAAGTTCTATACTTTTAATTGAGTTTTTATAAAAATTAATTTTATTATTTAATTCATCGGTACGTTCTTTTAATTCTTCAATACTTATTGTATCTGTTTCATACATTTTTATTTGTTTTTGCTTTATTTTAGAAAGTTTATTTAATTCTTTTTTAAAATTATATAATTCCAAACTTTCACCCTGATTATTAATTGATTCTTCTAAAAGCTTATAAACTCTTGATTTTACCGTTTTATCATTAATTATTATTTGAAATATAAAATCCTTTAATTTATTAATAAAGTCTTTTTCATCTATATATGTTTTATTTTGGCAATACTTAGCTCCATAACTTTTTCTTCCGCCGCAGCACCACTTTACATATTCCTTAGTTTTAAGTTTCTTTTTCACACGTATAAAAAAATGATTGCAGCAATCACATTTTATAAGCGTTGACATAGGATAATTACTTATATTTCTTCTATTTTCAGACTTAAAACTTTCAAATCGTTTGCTTAATATATCTTGAGCTTTTTTAAACATATATTCATCAATAATTGATATTGATGGATTATTTTTTATAAGCCATTTATCTTTTTTGTTTTTTATTCTTTTTCCGGTTAAAAAATCTAATATTTCTTCTTTTCTGTTTATTATTACACCAATGTAAATAGGATTTTTTAAAATGCGAGTTACAGACGTTTGAGTCCATTTGCAATTCCTCTTTGTTTTTATACCGTTATCGTTTAAATATTTAGCTATTTTATTTGCTCCCATCCCTTCTGTTGTATACATTGAAAATATTTTTTTTACTACTTCTGCTTCATAATTATTTATTTTTAAATCAAATAATTCTCCGCATATTTTATTATATCCATAAACTAAATTGGGAACTTTTCCCTTTTCAGCGTTTTTTGCCTTTCCAAACTTAACTCTTTTAGATATGTTAGCACTTTCTTCCTGAGCAACCAACGCAAGTATTCCCAATGTAAATTCTCCGTCTTCTGTCGATAAATTTGAATTTATAAATTCACACTTTATACCTTTTTCTTTAAGCATTCTTATACTGTTTAAAAAATCAACAGCATTTCTTGCAAACCGTGATATATCTTTTACAAATACTTTTTTAAAAAGACCTTTATCAGCATCAATCATCATTTTGTTAAACGCTTTTCTATTTTTTAGCTTAGTACCGCTTATTCCCTCATCTGCATAAAGCTGTACAAGTTCATAATTATTTAGTTTTGAATAATCCTCAAAAAATTTTTTCTGTGACAAAAGACTTAAAAGCTGTTCTTCTTTTTCTGTTGATACACGGCAGTATGCCGCTATTGGAATTTTATCATTTTTATACATATAATCACTCTTGTTTTGTTATTATTTTTTTTACAATTAAATTTATTAATACAGACTTTATGTATTTATAATCATTGCATATATAATTGATTTTAATTTTAATCACTTCCTTACATTTAATTTTTTATTCCTCCTATATAAATTTTATTTTATTAGTACAAGTTTATGTATATTATTTTTTGAAAATAAATTTTATATATGTTATAATTAATTTAACCGATATAAATAGGTCTCCCGCTTTAAAAGGTATATATTTAATGAGAGTGTAAACTCCCTTTTAGATACATATGCTTCGTTAAAAACCATCGGTTATAAGCACTTTGCAAATAGTCTTTGACGGCAGAAAGGAGGTAAATAATAGTTGAAAATAAAATTGTCGAAACTGTTAAAAGTCTCAAATATAGCTTTGATATTATTTTTATTCTGCATTGCTGTTGTTATATGGTCTGTTTACAATTTCAGCGTTGACGATATGAGAGTTGATTATTCTTATGTTGTCGATATTGATAAAAGATATGAATTATATATAGACGACAATTATTCTTCAGAGATTAATCTTCCTTATGAGTTTAAAACCGTAAAAGGTCAGGAAATCTCCATTATTAAAAATATTCCACGAGCATATTGGGGACAAACAATTGCTGTTTATACAAAAGATATGAATATAAAAGTTTATTTTGAAGACGAACTTACATATCGTTTTGGAGTAAAAGACAGAAGACTCTTTAGCAGAAATCCGGGAAGTTTATGGCACTTTATTGATATTCCCAAAGATATGAACATAGGCAAAATGAAAATGGTTTTCATTTCTCCATATAATAATCAAAGTGCAAGAATAAATTATCTTATGATAGGAACAAGAGATTCATGTATATGGAAAGTTTTCAAAGCTAACATTTTAAAAGTTCTTATATGTTTTGCATTATTTATAATAATTGTAATGTTTTTAATTGTATCAATGTGGATAAAAAAAGCAAAGATAAAATCTATTGGTTTAGGTAACTTATGTATTTTTTTCTTTTTAATGTTTTTAAATTCTTTTATAGAAACAAATATACCTCAGTTTTTTTACGGAAACCAATCGATATATTTAATAATATATTATATGTCGTTTATACTTGCACCTATATTTCTGCTTTTATTTTTTGGAAAACGATTTTTAAACAATGGTATAAAAAAGAAAAATTATGTATACAACATAGCGTTATATATACAAAT
The DNA here is from genome assembly GCA_947086655.1 of uncultured Eubacteriaceae bacterium. Classification (GTDB taxonomy): domain Bacteria; phylum Bacillota; class Clostridia; order Lachnospirales; family CAG-274; genus CAMTZM01. The sequence continues at coordinate 2,598 of CAMTZM010000001.1, read as the reverse complement.
CGCTGCAATATTAACATGTTTATTTATGCAAATAACTAATTTAATGGACTTTGTAGAAATCTCAACAATTATAAACTTAGCATTTTATGGAACATGTATTTATATTTTTGTTATATGTGCTTTAATACTAAAAAATAAAATTGAGAATTATTTTGAGTTTCTGGCAATTTTTATTGGATACACAATATTTTTCATATTAAGTTGTACAGATGCTTTTATAAATTATTATAGCTATTCAATAGACAAAATGACATATACAAGAATCGGAGTTTTAACTTTCGCTATTTTTTCAGCCTGTGTTGTTATTTATAATATTGGAAATGTGTTTAATTTAAGTATAAAAAAACAAGCTGAAATGTATAAAAAAGAAAAAGAAATAATTGTAAGAGAAAATCAGCTTTTGCAAATCGCAAACGAAGCAACCGAAGAAGCTAACAGAATACTTAATAATTATAAACATGATCTTGAAAAAAGCGTTGAGGAAAAAACATGTAAAATTTTAAGTATGCAGCAGCAAGTTATAGAAGGTTTTGCAAACCTTATTGAAAACAGAGATACCCTTACAGGGCAGCATGTTAAAAGAACAAGCACTTATGTTGGAATAATTTCTGATATTATAATAGAAAAAAAATTGTTTGAAGATGAAATAGATATTGAAAAAGCAGAAATATTATCAAAAGCTGCCCCATTACATGATATAGGTAAAATAGTAATACCTGATTCTATACTTTGCAAACCCGGAAACCTTACAGATGACGAATTTGAAATAATAAAAAAACATACTATTGCCGGATGTGATATAATTGAACAATGTCTTAGAGGAATTGAAAGTGAATTATACATGGATGTAGCTAAAGAAATGGCAAAGTGTCACCATGAGAAATGGAATGGAACCGGTTATCCATTAGGTCTTAAAGAAAAAGATATACCTTTAAGCGCAAGAATAATGGCTGTTGCTGATGTTTTTGATGCACTTATATCAAAAAGAATATATAAAGAACCTATGTCGTATGAAGAAGCTTTCAGCATTATAGAAAAATCAAGAGGTACGCATTTTGACCCATATATAGTTGATATATTTTTAAATATTAAAGAAAAAATAATTGAAGTTACTGATAAAATGGGTATATTATAAACTTATTTGGAGGGATTTAATGTCCAACATTATAAAAACATTTAAATTATTTATATTTATATTATTTGTTATTGTAATTTTTATAGGCTGTACAGAAGACACTGAAAATGATAAAGCTGGAGAAGGCGGAATAGCAGAAAATGGCTCAGTATATTTTTTGAGTTTTAAACCAGAAATTAAAGCACAATTTAAAAATGTTGGAAAAGTGTTTACTGATAAAACAGGAATTGAAATAAGAATCGTTACAGCCGAAACAGGTACATATGAAAAAACGCTTATGTCAATGGCTGGTAAAAATGACGTTCCTACTTTATTTCAAGTAAACGGAAAAGACAATCTTGAGTTTTGGAAAGAATATTGTGCAGATTTATCTGATACAGAAATTTATAATTTACTTTCTGATAAATCACTTGCTCTTTCATGTGACAATAAAATATGCGCAATACCATATACAATTGAAGGATATGGTATTATATATAATAAAACAATACTGAATAAATATTTTGCACTTGAAAATAGAAATTCTGAAATAAATTCAGTTGATGAAATAAATAATTTCAGTAAATTAAAATTGGTAGTTGAAGACATGAACAATCATATTGATGAATTAGGGATTGAAGGTGTTTTCGCATCAACGTCAATGGCTGCCGGAAACCAATGGAGATGGCAGACACATTTAGCTAATATTCCGATTTATTATGAATTTAATAATAAAAATACGGAAGATTTAGACGCCATAGATTTTAAGTATAACAATAATTTCAAAAATATTTTTGATTTATATCTTAATAACTCCGTAACTCCATCAAATAAAATTGCCACAAAAACAGTTAAAGACTCAATGGAGGAATTTGCACTTGAAAAATGCGCTATGGTTCAAAACGGTAATTGGGCATGGCCTGAAATTTTAAGTTTTGATAAAAGAACAGTTGACGCTGACGAAGTAGGTATCATGCCTATTTATATGGGTTTTTCGGGAGAAGAAAAAAGTGGGCTATGTGTAGGTACTGAAAATTATATATGCGTTAATAAAAAAGCAACTCCTGATGACCAAAAGGCATCTCTTGAATTTTTGAATTGGCTGTTTAATTCTCCCGATGGTAAAAAATACGCTGTTAATGAATTAGGATTTATTACTCCGTTTTCTTCATTTAGCGATAATGAAATGCCTGAAGACCCTCTTGCAAAACAAGTTCTTAAATATATATCCGATAACGAAAAAATTAACATACCATGGGTTTTTAACGTATTTCCGGGAGATGACTTTAAAAATAATTTTGGAGATTCTTTATTTGAATACTCACTTGGATATAAAAACTGGAATGAAGTTGTAGAAAGCGTTAAATACGATTGGATGCAAATGAAAAACCAACAAAAATAAAATATTTAAAATTTTCTAATAATGTTTTAAAACAAAACAATATTAAATTTTTTAAATTAATAAAGACTTTATATTATAATAT